>NC_015581.1:1200000-1932455 GCF_000214825.1 Thiomicrospira cyclica ALM1 | reverse complement strand
AAAACAGCCTTAACCTGTGGATAAGTCTATCGCAAACCCTGTGGATAAGTTTTTTAAAAAACTCGCAAATTATTGAAATATATAACAAATAACCGTGTATAAAATTTTTATTAAATAATTTTAATCGCCTCTATCTCAAATCCTTATAACCTTAAATAGTTGACCTATTCCAACATGAGCAAGCCCCTAAAAGACCGCAATTTCGACCCGCTTATTACCAAATTTGAGCAAAAAGTCTATGGCACAGTAAAAGGTTCATGGCGCTTACAGTGCTTACAAGAGGATTTAGCAGGCCTGCAACAACAACCCCCTTTGCAGATTTGGGATGCCGGTTGTGGTTTAGGTCAAATATCGGCTTGGTTTGCTAAAGCAGGACACCATGTCACCTTAAGTGATTTATCCAAAAAAATGGTTCAGCGTGCCTCTGAAGACTTTGCTGAGCAGAACCTGTCCGCGGAATTTTTAGTTAGCTCGGTACAAAAACTAGCACCTCAGTTACCCCAATTTGATTTGGTACTATTCCATGCGGTTTTAGAATGGCTCGCAGAACCTGAAGCCACTTTTAAACAAGTGATGGCAAAAGTGAAGCCCAACGGTTATTTATCGGTGTTGTTTTATAATCGCAATGCGATTGTGTACACCAATGTGTTAAAAGGCAGTTGGCGTTGGCAACATATTTTGGATGACGGCTACATTGGCAAGGGTAAAAAACTGACACCGCCGCATCCGCATTATCCAGAAACCGTTAAAGAATGGCTGACACAAGCAGGTTTTGAGTGTCAGGTTCAAACTGGTATCCGCGTGTTCCATGATTACTTAACCCATGAGGTCTTAGCCAACAGCGATCAAGCCGAGCTGATGGCCCTAGAAGCGCGATTTTGTCGGCAACCCACCTACCGAGACATGGGCCGTTACATTCATGTTTTGGCTTATAAATCACAAAACTCCACCGATCCTGATGAAGAAATGACCAAATGAGTCCAAGAACGAGCCCAAAAACAGGTTCCAGTAAAGCGCCCACAAAACGTGCCCCAGCGAAACGACGCGCACCGAGCCGCGCTGCCAGCAACCCTTTTAAAGCGCGGCGCAATAAACGATCTTGGCTGAAAGCAGGTCTGCTTATGCTCGTCATAGCTGGCTGGTATAGCTATGAGCATTATATTGCCCGCCCGGCGATGGTGTTTGCTGGCGTACCCGTGCATCAGGATTGGCAAACCCAATGGACCAAACGCATTATCCGCAACGATGCTTTTATGGTTGGTTATTCTGACTGGTTGGGCAATCCTTTATGGGTCAGTTATCAGGTACTGCCGCGCCCAGATAATGCCGCTAATTTACCCAGACCTAGTCGCTTTGAAAGTGATTGGCGTAGCCTGCGTTGTTTAACCTTTGTTGCTTGTATTACCCATGACGACTACACAGGATCAGGTTATGATCGCGGCCATTTAGCCCCGAATCATGTCATTGCTACTCGTTATGGCGCGCAAGCACAACAGCAAACCTTTTTAATGACCAACATTTCACCACAACGCCCAGACTTAAATCGTCGCACCTGGCAACGGATTGAAGCCTTAGCCGCCAATCAATTTTCGCAAGCTCACGGACCATTCTGGGTAGTCACCGGACCTATTTTTAGTGACAAACCAAATTTTTTACCCAGTTCGGCCAAGCGCATTGCGATTCCGGACAGCTTTTATAAAATCTTTATTCAACCGGGTGAAACAGCCGATCAACCGCCCAAGGTGTTGGCGTTTATTGTGCCGCAAAATGTGAAGGGGGATGAGGATCTACGCACACTGGTGGTGACGGTTCGAGAGATTGAACAACGCACTGGTCTGAATTTCTTTCACCAGCTGGATGATGGGGTCGAAAATTATATTGAGACTTTGATCGATAAAGATAGCTGGGGATTAACCCAGCGTTTAGCGAATCAGCGCGCCCGTTTCTGAGCGCGCTGGTTAACCTAAAACAACGCTAACTTAAAAGCTTAACCGCGCCGATACTGCGACATTGCGACCTAGGTCTTGCGCAAAACCTTTGTAGGTATTGAGGTAGTCGCGGTAGGCGGTATCAAACAGGTTATCAACGCGAGCCGTAACCTGCCAGGTTTGGCCTTTCACGCGCCAATCGGTTTGATAAGCAAGGTGCCAAACACTATACGCATCGGTGGAAGCTACCCCAATTGACTCATCATCAAACTGACCAAAAGGCTCAAAATCACCAGGTGATTTTCTCGCCGCTACGGCTTTAACCCCGAAACGCACTTGTGCCGATTCTTGCCAACTCAACTGCGTAAAGTGATATTGCAACTCAACCAAGGCATTATTAGCAGGAATTAAGGCTAAATCACGGCTATTGTCGCGATCACGCCCCGAAATTAGCTCAAGATTGGCATAAGTATGCCAATTGGCTGACCAGGCCTGCTGCCATTCCATTTCCAAACCTTGAATCACCCCGTTGGTTTGTTTTGCTTGCATTTCACGAATACAGCCGTGGTCTGACGGGTTCGTACAAATCTTATAGTGCTCTTCTTTATCGCGGAAGCGACCGGTATTCGCTAAATAGATATAATTATCGATGTGCTTTTGATAAACCGTCACTTGCCACTGACTGGGTTGGGTTTGATAACGCAAACTCAAATCAATATTGAGTGCGCGTTCCGCTTTTAAATTGGGATCACCAATTTGAACGGCATTAACCCCACTGTGACTACCACCAGCATACAGCTCATACAAACTGGGCGCACGATAGCCTTGCGATAGATTAGCCGCTACCGCCCAAGCTGGCGCAATACGATAGGTCACGCCGGCCGCAAGACTGGTATTGGCAAAAGTTTGTTGATTATTACTGCCATCAAACACCTCAAGATCGTCAATGAAATGTTCATTATCATGGCTCAAATTCGCCGTTAACCGCTGCACATCGTGACGCGCCCCCAGTTGCCATAACCAACGCCCCATATCCGCTTCTTCAAACAGATAAAAACTGTGACCTTCTTCACGACCACTCGGCGATAATTCGCCACTCACCAGGCGTTGATTTTTCCGCATCAGCTCAATACCGAATTCACCTTCCCAAGGACCGATTTTAGGATGCTGAACCACCAAATTGATATCATGGCGCTGATTACGTAAATCCAAATCATCGTGATCATGCCCATGATGACTGTGACCATGATGATTACCAAAATCTTCAAAACGGGTGTCATGGCTTTCTTGCAAACGATTGTCGGTATAGGTATAGCTGGGTTTCAACAACCAGTTATGGGCTAGATCAATCTCGGCACCCAACTGCCATTGATGCTGGGTTTTAATATGACCGGCTGGCTCGGCTTCATATTCCTCATCGCCATGATCGTCATGGTCTTCATGCACAGCTAAAATATTTTGCTTCGACTGCCAATAACGATAACGGGTTTCGAGTTGCCCCCAAGACTGACGATTGGCTAAACCCAGCGTAAAAGCGGTGTTTTCATGATTGGTAAAAGGCGTGCTACCTACAATCAGTGGTCGATCGCTAGGATCGCCATCCGGATCGTTAACGGCTGTTTTGCCGCGCGGTGTCACAATATCACCCGCTTTACGACCCACAACGCCCAGCTGCAATGACCAGTTTTCGATACTAAATGCCCCTTGCGCGCCTAACAGCGCACCGCGTGGGTTAGAACTCAGACCGGCATCGAACTGTGCCGATTGTTGCGTTTCACCCGCAGGGGCAAACACAAATCGAGGTGCGACTAGGTTTACCGCACCACCTAAGGCACTACCGCCAAACAATACGCCTTGCGGGCCGCGAATCACTTCAATACGTTCGGCAAAGAAGCTCTCAACTGGTGGGGTATGTTGCACACCATAATTTTGAAAATCCTGCACCGCGCCATTCACGAGTACTTTGACCCGCTCGCCGGATAAACCGCGAACTACCGGTTTACCTGTAGCCGCCCCCGTACCCTGATTATTAACCCCAGGTAAACGCTCTAGGCTCGCGCCCAAATTGACTCGATCCATTAAACGTAACTCATCATCACTGAGCACACTAATTTGGGTGGGTAGTTCAAATGCGGTATGACCATGCACCGGTGAACCGGTTACGACGACCGTCGCCAAATGGCTGTCGGCATCAGCCCAGACCAAGACCGATTGTTGGGCAACGAGCACGCCTGCTAAAGCAAGGTAGAGTTTACGACGTTTCATTTGTTCACTCCTTTTATGGTTATATTAAAACGCGGTTAAAACTGCCATTCAGCACTCAAACGCAGATTGCGGCCGGCATCGAGTGTGGTTACCTCTTCACCACTGACAACATCTCGCACAGTGGCATGATCGGCATAACGGGTATCGAAAATGTTTTCTAATGCCGCGGTCAGTCGCAAAGCTTGTTTGGCCACCGCAGCGGGTTGCCATTGCACCTGCAGATCATGGGTGATGTAGCCGGGTTTTTCTGGCCGACCTGGTCGAACATCGCGCAGTTTTTCTACCCCTGTAAAGGTATAGCCTAAGGCGAGATTGTCCTGCGCTTGCCACAGGCCATTTAATACCAGCTTGTCACCGACGGAGCTACCGACTCGTGCTGACGCACCGGTGGTATCGGCTGGCAAACCATCATAGCCACGTAATTTGTTGTGACTATAAGCCGCTTCCATCAACACGCGGTTTAAACCCCAATGGCCACGCAACTCATAGCCTTCGCTATAGATATGATGCTTGAATGGCAACTCACCCGGACCGAGTCTTGGGTCCTGAGCGTTTCTAAAAAATGTTGTGGGTCTATTTGGACCCTCACCACTTGTTCGCCAGTAATCTTTAATTTCAGTGCGATAAAACGTTAATTCCAAGCCCGCATGGTCATTGCTCGTGAATAGGTCATCGCTATGCCAGCGCACCCCAGCTTCCTGCAACATAGCGCGTTCCGGCTTAATTTTGCCGTTTTTGCCTAACTCAAATGAGACCGGAAGGCCCTGAAAGGTTTGTCCTGGGCGCGGGTATTTCGACAACCAATAGGCTTGGTTTAATCGTGAACCGCGTAATGACTCACCGTAACCGGCAAAGAGGGTGACCTGTTGCTGACCGGTTAGCACATCCCACTCACCACTCAAATTAGGTGACCAACCATCGCCAGCATTGCGATATTGATTGTCTAAACGGCTGTAGTAGCTGTCATAACGCAAACCACCACTTAAGCGTACCGGGCCATAACTCATCCGATCTTGCAAATACACGCCATGATTAAGCGCAAACTCACTGCGCGCATCACCGGTTGTGCGATTACGGTAGCGGTTTTCATCGCGAAAATAGTCGCTGCCATAGGTCAGCGCATGCTGGCTGGCACCCAAACTAAAACGACTGGTGTTAAACAGATTCATGCCATAGGATTCGGTTAAAGCTAGTTCATTTTCCGCACGAATAATATTGAGACCGTTTTCACTGTGGTACAGGGTGACTTGTAGGTCTATACGGTCATCATTCGGATTGTAGCCATAGTTAATCGCCTGGCGCTGCTCATAGATGCGTTGGTTGTCACTGGCGCGCGAGCCACCACTCAGCTGATTAGAAGCATCCGGAAAATTGGCTCGAAACTGACCACCCAAATCCTCGCTGGCTTGCGCGCTGATGCGCAGACTATGGTCATTACGATCCAGCATACTGAGTTTTAACAAGTAGTTGTTATGGGAACCCGCCGTCGAAGGCACGGTTTCACCACCACCGGCACGCAAATCGCTGTTTTGGGTACGACGCATATAGGCTAACAAACCCGTGTAGTCATCCAATTGACCATAGACCGAGGTGGTTAGGCCGCCTAGGTCACGTGCCGATTCGTACTGCCCGCCAACTCGTGCACCGATGCGCTCACCTGGGCGCAACCAGTCCTGCGCATCAACGGTTTCAAATTGCACACTGCCACCTAAGGCACCTGGGCCAGCATCAGCAGGGGCGGAACCACTAAACACCCGCACTTGCTTATACAGGGCCGGATCAATTTGTAATCGACCTTGATGATGAAATAGATTCGCACCCTGTCGTGCACCATCAATTTGAATATTGAGGTTTAAATCCTCGACACCGCGTAGCACAATTTTTTGGCCATTACGGGTTGCGCCACTCACCACACGAATAGCGGGATCAAGACGAAATAAATCATTGAGCGTTTTGGCTTGATAAAGCTCCGCGCTAGCCAAATCGACATCCCGCTCAAAAGTATTGATAGGGGCATCGCGATTGACTTGAATAGTCGGCAAGCTGTTTTTTTCAGTATGTTGGTGGTCGTTATTAGCCATGACCAGTCCAGGGCTGGCTGTCATTAGCGTGGTAACCGCAAGGGTTAGACGTTTTAAATACGTGTTCATAATGTTCCTTAATGTAATGCACAGCCACAAGCACTAACCCTTAACACTCAAATGAGTGCTAAGGTGTGCTAGAGCAAAATTTAAAAATGCAATTAAATTAAGGAGACGGGCGGGGCGCGGCCCCAAAAATTAGGATAGAAACCGGGTGAATAGACCTGCACCCAGGTTGGTAAATCAATCGCCGAGGCTAAGTGAATCACTTGAGGTGCCGGGTTATTACATTTGGCTATAAAGTGCGCCGAAGCGAGATCATAGAGCTCGCATAACCAGGTTTCTAACGCATAGTGAAACCCAGACATCTCATGACGGTGGTGATCCGTATGCTGCTCGAGCTGCTGACTCGATGAGTGGTGAAAATGATGGCCGTGATGGCTCTGATGACCCCATTCAGAGTGATGATTTTCATCATGCAAATGGGCATGAAAAGGGTGTGCGACATCGTGTATCAGCGCCAGGTTTGGCACACTGATAAAACTAAAAATTAATGACCATACCAAAAAAAGTCTTTTCATCACCTTATTATACTAAAGCTGTCAAGTCTTTCTGGTCCCTGGGCGCTAATATTTGGCATAATGTTTCTCATGAAACGTCGTCAATTTATTAAACACTTTTCACGCTTAGGTTGGTTATCGGCAGCAGGTCTGGTGGTCACTGGCTGTAGCCCAAATGAAGTACGCCAATCCATTCAAGTGGGGCGCAATTTATCCGAAGGACGCATTGATCAGGCTATCGCAAGTCAAATACCGGTTTCGGGAGTGCCTGAAATTGATCGGCTGGTACGCAATCAATTGCAAGAACTGGCCAGTTTTTTAGCCCGTAAGTGGGGGGATGAGAAAACCGCTAGCCCGCAAGAATTTGTTAAGTACAGTAATGATTTTGAAACACGGGCCATTGTCAATTTTGAAACCCGCTTGGTTCGGGTAGAAAGTCTGAGTGAGGATCGAGCGCTGTTGCAACGAGCGATTGTAACCACTCTATTGACCCCGGATAGACCCGACCAGGTGGATTTACTCACCGACCAACCGATTCAAGGCGGTGGTCAGCCGTTCTTGTATCGGTTGGTTCGTGATCATCAGGGCCAGTTCGTTCAATTTGAATGGCGGGCGACGCAATATGCGCAACATTTAGTGACTAACCAACGTCAAACGCTAAACAGCCGTGGACAACCGCGTCGCTACTTTGTTGAGTTTGCTCTTTCAGATCAACTCGATCGTCAACAACAAACCAAGTTTGCCGATTCTGTGCGTCGTTACAGTCGCACCTATAGTATCCGCCCCGATTTGATCTATGCGATTATGGAAGCAGAAAGCAGCTTTAACCCCTACGCTATGAGCCATATTCCAGCCTATGGTTTAATGCAAATTGTTCCGACCACAGCGGGGCGTGATGCCCACGAATTAATTTACAAACGCCCCGGCACACCAACCCGTAACTACCTATTTGTTCCTGATAATAATATTCAGATGGGTGTAGGGTATTTATCGATTTTGGATACCCGTTATTTGGTCAGAGTTAATAATCCGCAGAGTCGAGAATATTGTGTGATAGCCGGCTATAACACCGGATCGGGAAATGTATTACGCACGTTTGACAATGACCGCAGTCGCGCCTTTGAGCAAATTAATCGTATGCAACCGCAGCAGGTTTACCAACATTTGGTGCGCCATTTACCTTTTGCTGAAACTCGGCGCTATATGCAAAAGGTCACCGAGTTTCAGCGCAAATATGTTTAGCTGGCAAGCTTCGCTAAGGCTTCCATTTGCTGTTTGATCAGATCACGTGAAGCCGAATCCACTAATTCGCCCTGTTCGGTGATTTTCTCACCACTTAGCCCGACCATGATTTCTGGTCCATTCAATACTTTCGCATCCGCATAAATAAACATTTGACGTAAATGATATTGGGCACGTGCGCCACCAAAGATACCTGGGCTAGAGCTCATAATCGCAATCGGCTTTTGCTTAAAGGGCGCATCAGGATAAATCGACAACCAGTCAATATAGTTTTTTAATGCCGCACTAATTGAATAGTTATACTCGGGCGTGGCTAAAATCAAGGCATCTGCGGCTTTTGCTTGCGCCGCTAACTGATTTACCAGATCCGGAAAACCATTAGCCAGGTCATCCGGGTTAAGCATGGGCAGGGCGTTTAGGGTCACCAAATCCATATTAACACCTTCTGGCAAGAGCTCTTGGGTCGCGCGTAATAACGCAGTGTTCGTTGAAGCGGCACGAAGACTGCCGCTAATGCCTACAAATTTCATCGCTTGCTCCTAAATAGTATGTTTTAAAGTAAAAGTTTTAAACTAAATCAAATAACAAAAATTCACTGGCATCTTGCGCGGTAATCACAAGCTGCGATTCATCCTCAACAATTAGGGCATCCCCCGTTTGGATAGCTTTACCGTTTACGACGAGTGCGCCTCGAACAGTTTGTAGCCAAACGCCACGACCGGGTCGAATATCAAAATTTAACGCATCGCCTTTTGTTAGCTCAGCTCGGTAAAGGTCAACATCCTGGTTAATAAATACCGCGCCATCTCTCGGCTGTTGACTAGCCAATAAAGTTAGCTGACCGGATAGCGCTTGGTCATAACGAATCTGCTGGTAACTCGGTTTTATGTTTTTTTCCGCCGGGACTAACCAGATTTGATACAGATGGGTAGTGTCTTTATCATCTGGATTAAATTCACTATGAGTTATACCCGTTCCGGCACTCATACATTGAATTTCGCCGTGAGTAATTTGTTCTTGGTTACCCATGCTGTCCCGGTGCGCTAAACGACCCTCGATCACATAAGTGATAATTTCCATGTTGTCGTGAGGATGGGTTGGAAATCCAGAATTAGGCGCAACCCAGTCCTCGTTCATGACGCGCAAGCTTCTAAAATTCATGTGCTTGCGATCAAAATAGCTGCCAAACGAAAAGGTGTGATAAGACTTCAACCAATCTTGTTCAACATAACCCCTATCGCTCGAGTATCTTATTTGTAACATGATTATACCCTCCTGTATAACTTTTGTATTAGTTTATATCTTTCTTTTTTTGCGGTAAATAGCTAAAATAGCAAAATACATTTTCCATACGAGAATAATAATGGCTCAACGACACGACAGTTTGGAAGGCTTAAGCATTTTTGTACAGGTTATTGAATCAGGTAGCTTTAGTGGTGCCGCCAATGAACTTGGTCACGCAGTCTCACATATTAGCAAAAGCATTTCTCGCCTTGAAGCGCGGTTAGGCGTTAGGCTCATTCAACGTACTACGCGCAGTTTGCGCTTAACTGAGGCAGGCAAAACCTATTATGAAAAAGCGCGTCAAATTGTTAACGAGGCACGAGATGCCGAATTAAGCCTTACCCAGCATAATTTAAAACCTAGTGGTCGATTAAAAATCAGTTTACCCAATAGTTTTGGTCAATCCCATCTTCAACCGCTCATTACACAGTTTGCTCTTAGTTACCCCGATATCCAGTTACAGATCGACTTCTCTAGTCGTTTAGTTGACTTGGTTGGTGAAGGCTATGACTTGGCGATTAGGATGGGGCAACTTAAAGATTCAAATATGATTAGTCGCAAATTGCTTGATTATGGTTTTTACACCGTAGCGACTCCAGAGTTTCTAGCCAGACATGGTACGCCTCAGCACCCCCACGATTTAAAAGACTGCCCGTCAATCAAATACACTTACAATCAAGTGCCATTAACCTGGGATTATATTAATGAAGCCGGTAAAAAGTTTCACGTGGAACCAAAACACCGGGTCGAGTGTAATAATATGCCGATGCAAAAAACACTGGTCATGGCAAATATCGGTATTGCTAGATTACCCAGTTTTAGCTGTTTAGAGGAAATAGCACAAGGCCATCTCGTGCGACTGCTAAAGAATTATGAAACGCCAAAACAATCCGCAACTTTGGTATATCCCAACAAACAACATCTAAACACAAGTGTCCGTCATTTTATTGAAATGACAATGGACTATTTTCAATCCCAGAAAGACTAGCTAAGCAGGCCTGCATAGTGCTAGACCCAAATGACATCGCTAACTATAATAAGCAGATCTAATTTTTAAACAAGTAATCCCAATGACTCACTATCAGAAAGACACGCTATTCTCACAACCCCAAACCGAGCAGAAGGCATTTCGGTTTGATGAACAAGTAGCATCCGTCTTTCCCGATATGATTGAGCGCTCCGTACCAAGTTATCAGGAAACTCTAAAAGGAATCACTGAGTTGACCAAGCACTTTGCACAGGCAAATAGTCAGCTCTATGATCTTGGGTGCTCATTAGGGGCGGCAACTCTCGCCATGCGACGAGCCGTAGAAGACAAACCTTGTCAAATCATTGCTGTGGACAATTCACCGGCCATGCTCGCTAAAGCGCAAGATTATCTGTCAAACTATCACTCAAATCACCAGGTTAAATTTATAGAAGGGGATATGCTAGCTACCCCTATTAATAATGCCAGCGTGGTGGTGTTAAATTTTACCTTGCAGTTTATAAGTCCAAACCAACGCCATAGCATGCTATCTCGAATCTATGATGGACTTAACCCTGGTGGGCTATTAATAATGTCCGAAAAACTGGTAAACACACAACCAGGGATCCAAACCATCATTGATGAAATGCACCTCCAATTTAAGCGTGATAACGGATACTCAGAACTAGAAATTAGTCAAAAACGCGCTTCATTAGAAAATGTGCTGATCAGCGATAGTCGAGAAATCCATTTAGAAAGACTAAGAAAAATAGGGTTTCGGGAATGCGATACTTGGCTACAATACTTTCAATTCGCCTCTTTTATTGCAATTAAATAACTAACGGGATGTTCCACGTGAAACAACACCTTAATAGTTTGTGGCCATTACTCAAGAATACCCGCCTAGAACCCTGGCTAGAAGAATTACCATTACTAATCGACCAAGCGTTAGAACCCGATGCGAATGGAAATTTAAATCGCTGGCTAACCGCATTAGCCATCATTGAAAAACTACCAAAAGCCGATCAGGCAAAACTTAACACTACAAAAATACAACTTAATTATGCTCAAGAGCAAGAGTTAGATTGGCCTGAAGTCGAACATGCCTTCCGCGGCTTAATGCCATGGCGCAAAGGACCTTACCACATAGGTCCGATAAATATAGACACAGAATGGCGATCAGATCTCAAGTGGGATCGTCTAAAGCCACATTTAGGCAGTCTTGAGGGTTTAAAATGCCTAGATGTCGGTTGTGGAAGTGGTTATCACCTTTGGCGAATGCTAGGGGAACAATCCAAGCTAGTAATCGGTATAGACCCAAGCTTGCTTTTTATGGCGCAGTTCAGTGCTATAAAACAGCTTTACCCAAATTCCAATATTGCCCCCATTCATTTCTTACCACTGCCACTGGAAAAACTGCCTGTATCAAAATTTGGTGGCGATTTTGATCGGGTTTTCTCCATGGGCGTCTTGTACCATCGGCGATCTCCCATAGATCATATTTACGAACTGAAAAGACAAATCAAAAAGAATGGTCAATTAATTCTAGAAACCCTTGTCATACCGGAGGGCTTTGGCCGAGTTCTAGTGCCTGAAGACCGCTATGCACAAATGCGCAATGTCTGGTTCTTACCCAGTGTTAATGAACTCATTCATTGGATAAAACGCTGTGGATTTGTAGATGTCAGCTGTGTTGATATCAATCAGACCTCAACAGAAGAACAACGAAGTACGGATTGGATGCAATGGCAGTCCTTAGCAGACTTCCTTGATCCAAGCGATCCAAATAAAACAATAGAGGGTTATCCGGCACCACTAAGAGCGATTATTATGGCAAGAAATCCTAATTAGATCAGACTGTAAGATAGTTTCATATTTGCTAATTGCAATTAAAAATATGCCCGTCATAATGGATGTTAAAAATAAGAGAAACCTTATGTCAACGAATCTTTTAGAACAATTCCAACAGCTTCAGCAACAACTAAACGCTAAAATCATTGGCCAGCCACAGCTTATTGAGCGGTTACTCATCACCCTTCTTGCTAAGGGTCATCTTTTGGTTGAAGGTCCACCCGGTTTAGCAAAAACCAAAGCCGTGAAAACCCTAGCTGACATGATAGAAGGGGAGTTTCACCGGATTCAATTTACACCGGATCTATTGCCGGCAGACATTACCGGTACCGATATTTATCGAGCTGAAACTCATCAATTTGAATTCCAACCTGGTCCGATATTCCATAACATTATTTTGGCCGATGAAATCAATCGAGCACCGGCAAAGGTACAGTCCGCATTGCTAGAAGCCATGGGTGAGGGACAGGTCAGTGTTGGACAACAAAGCTTTGCAATGAAGCAATTATTTATGGTTATGGCCACCCAAAACCCAATTGAGCAAGAAGGCACCTACCCATTACCGGAGGCACAATTAGATCGATTCTTGATGCAGGTTAAAATTGACTATCCGCAACGCGAAAGCGAACGACAGATTCTTGACCTGGTTGAAGATGAAGCCCGTCATGGCGGAAATTCAACCGACGTAATTGAGTTAGGTGAAACGGCCATATTTGAAGCGCGCCAGGTTATTCTGGGGTTACACATGGCTGAATCCGTAAAGGACTATATTGTCGAACTTGTCATGGCAACTCGCCAGCCACATAAGTATTCAGCGGAACTGGCCAAAAAAATTAGTTATGGTGTCAGCCCACGAGCCACCATCGCGCTGTCGGCTTGTGCTCGAGCCCAGGCCTGGTTACATGGACAAGACTTTGTGAGTCCACAAAATGTACAAGCTGTTATCCATGATGTGTTCCGCCATCGTTTACTACTCAGTTATGATGCCGAAGCTGATGGCATTAGTGTTGAACAATGTATTGATGAGATCTTAGAGTGGGTCACGGTTGTCTAAAATGCTTGCGAATTATGATCCCAGTTTGTCTAGTGAAGTTGCCGACCTGATTAAATGGCGGTTTCACGTGAAACACTTAAAATTAGGGCATCATCAAACGGTCATTGCTATCAACGGCGGGCAACACGCGACACCCCGTAAGGGGCGAGGAATGGAGTTTAACGAAGTTAGACCCTACCAAATGGGTGATGATCTGCGCCATATTGATTGGAAAATTAGCGCCAGAACTCAAAAAACCCACACTAAACTCTACAGCGAAGAACACGAACGTCCGGTTATCTTTATCGTCGAGCAAAGTCCTGGGCTTCTATTTGCCAGCAAGGGGCAGTTCAAGACTGTGCTAGCACTTAACGCCTGTGCGCAATTGGGCTGGGCCGCACTTAACCAGGGTGATCGTGTTGGGGGCTGTATTGTAGGCGGTGATCGACAAATCTGGTTTCAACCCAAACGTCAGACCAAACCCTTTAATGGTTTATTACAAGAGGGCACACGACAGCAACATAACATAACCCGTCCAGGACAAACTCGTCCAGAAGCCTGGGATATGGCATTAGAACGTGTTAATAACCTCGCACATCCTGCCAGCCGGATTATTCTAATAGGCGACCTTTTTAGCTTAAATGATAAAGCATGGCGTCATCTAAGTGAGCTTGCCCGCCATTGTGCCGTTGGCGGACTTCATCTGACCGATCCTTTAGAGCAGCAGTTACCTGTAGCAGGCCTGCTCAATTTGTTTGATGGTAATGGCGAAGTTCAACTTGATGCACGCACAAAACAATCGCGTGACGCCTATCACCGCTACTATGAACAAAACTGGCAAAGCCTAAAAAATAAGTTTCGTGGCATCAACGCCGGCTTAACCGCTTTATCGACCCATGAAGCCAGTTTAAATCAATTACTAAAGGCAGGGTGGTTGCGAAAATGAATCTAAATCAACCACAAGAAGTAATCAATCCCTTGGTTGAACAACTTCACGATATCCTGCTTCCTGATCCAATAGGTTGGTGGCCGTTAGCAGCCAGCGTTTGGGCATTAATCATTATTGCGCTAGGTTTAATAATTGGGCTTTCTGCCTATTTTTGGCACAGATATCAACAACATAGCTATAAAAGAACAGCCATTAGGGACATAAAATCTCTCGCTGATCAGCCGGACGACACACAGTTATTACAGCAACTGAATGCAACCTTAAAGCAGGTCGCCATCACCACTTATGGACGCCATCAAGTAGCCCCATTAACTGACCAGGCCTGGTTAACTTTTTTAAACGAGAAAGCACAATTTATTCCGCAACCTGAAAATATTAATCAATTAATGGCTTACTATGGCTTAAAAACACCATTAACACCGATGCAACGCCAACGTCTAATCCAATACACTCAGCAATGGATTAAGGAGCACCATCTATGAGTGAGTTGGTAAACATTTTTGAAGCATTTCATTTTTTATGGCCAGCGCTGATATTATTAGCACCTATGCCGTGGATTATTCGTCGTTTTCTTAAGACAGCGGCACAAGAACAACAACCCCTAGTTGCTCCTTCAATGGCACAGCGACTGCGTCACTTTGTCTCACCCAATCAACAACTCGTCGATACAAATCAACGTTCGGCAACACATCTACTTCCCATTCACCTTCTTTTTATTGTTATTTGGATCCTAGTATTATTAGCAGCGATGCGCCCGGTCTGGTATATCACTCCCGCACCATTTGAGGCCAGTGGTCGCGATATGATGCTATCAGTCGATATATCGCCAACCATGCTGCGAGAAGATATGACTTGGCAAGGTCAACGGGTTGACCGTTTAGTAGCATTAAAACGAGTGATGGACGAATTTATCGAGCAACGCCAAGGTGATCGAATGGGGTTAATTGTGTTCTCGACAGAAGCACACCTAGTGAGCCCACTCACCTATGACCTGCAAGCCATTAAACAATTAATGATGGAATCTGAAGTCGGCATGGCTGGTAACACCACCTCAATTGGCGATTCGATTGGCTTAGCGATTAAACACCTAGCCGAACAAGAAAATGATCGCGCTGTGTTAGTACTCTTAACCGACGGCGCCAATAATGACGGTTATTTGGATCCCATTGAAGCGGCTGAAAAAGCCGCTGAAAAGGGATTAATTATTCACACCATTGCATTTGGTAATATCGATACCTCTCGAGGTCGACCCATTAGTAGCGCCTTTGATATTGACCTTGAAGCTTTAGAAATCATTTCAGGTCTCACCGGTGGTCGCAGCTTTGCAGCGGGGGATGCACAAACCCTACGGGACATATATCGCACCATTAACCAAATAGAAGCCAACACCTTTGAACTGAATCATTATCGCGCTCGCCATGAATTGTTTATCTGGCCACTGGCCCTGGCGCTGCTAGTAAGTTGGTTATATGCCGGTTATCGTCTGGTTAGACCAGAGGTTGGTCATGTTTAGTGAATTGATATTTATCCGCCCCTGGTGGCTATTAGCGCTAATACCTAGTTTTATTCTATGGTTACTCTTTTATCGACGTATTCGCCAAACCTCCGACTGGCAAACCATTATTGAGCCAAAATTCCAACCTTGGCTATTGGGTACGCAACAACAAATCAAAAAAACCTTGCCTATCAGCTTAATTGGCTTATTAATTATATGGCTGACCGGGGTAATCGCACTAGCTGGACCAAGTTGGCAAACACAAACTGCCCCGGCACAACCCAATGCTTCGGGTAGCATTATTGTTTTGGATTTATCAGCATCCATGTATGCCGATGATTTGAATCCAAATCGTATTACTCGAGCGCAATTTAAACTAACCGACTTCATACGCCAGAACCCAGAACTACAACTTGGGCTGTTGGCTTATGCTGGCACCCCACATATTATTACGCCACTATCACAAGATGCGACGACCTTATTAAACCTGTTACCGCATCTAACACCCAGCATAATGCCACGACCAGGGGCTGATGCTGTCGCCGCATTTGAACTGGCCAGCGAGATGCTTAACCAAATACAACTTAGCCATCGCCATATTATTTGGCTAACTGATGACATTGAAAGCGATGAAATAAACCCGATTGTGCAACTCATCACTCGCCAGAATATTCAGTTAAGCATTATGAGTGTTGGTACCCAGCAGGGCGGGGTAATTCATCATCCTCGTCTTGGTTTATTAAAAGATAATCAGGATCAACTGATCATTGCACCAGTACCCGAAACCCGTCTTGCACAGGTCGCTCAACAAACCGGTGGGCGTTATGTGCGATTACGTCTTGATGATCAAGACTTAAGCAGTCTATTGCCACAAAGCCTACCATCTGGCCGATCAACAGCCGCCCAATCAACTCAACAGGTACAACACCCGGTGGATTTTGGCGTTTACTTTATTATCCTGTTATTGTTATTGGCCATGTTTGCCATTCGACGTGGCTGGTTGATGAATTTTACCAGCGTGGCACTTATGATCAGCTTGCTCAGTGTGAATAGCTTGCAGCCCGTTTGGGCTGAAAACCCAACCAACGAGCAGCCTTCACCAAACTGGTTACAACGCTTGGCACCCCTATTTATGACCGGCGATCAGCGCGGTTACCAGGCCTGGTTAGAACAAGACTACCTTGCTGCCGAACGTGAGTTTAACGACCCTAATTGGCATGCCGCTAGCTTATATCGCATTGGGGGTTACCAACGTGCCGCGGAACTCTTTGCACAAGATCCCAGTGCTCAGGGTCAATATAACTTGGGCAATAGCCTAGCTTTAGCCGGTCAACTGGAAGAAGCCATCACAGCCTATGATCGAGCACTTAAACTAAAACCTGACTTTAGCCAAGCACAAGAAAATCGCAACCTTGTACAACAACTGCTTGACCAACAACCTGAAGCGCAGGACCAAGCTAATATTCCTATTCCCAGCCAAAATGATAACGAAGGTGAAGATGATGGCGGCGGGGGTCAAGCCAGCTCAGATGACAATCAAAATAACCAAGATGAATCACAAGCCGATGAAAACGCTAACCAAGAAGGCGATTCAAACAATGAATCTGCAAACGGGCAGAATGATGAAACAGACACCCGTGGCGATGGCACCGGTCGACCTGAAGCTGCCGAGGAGCTTGATCCTGGTTTAATTCGCGACGAAGAACAAGCAACTGATGACACAGGCGAAGAAGCTGCCGATGAAGTCATTGACGAAGAAGGCGCCATTCCTGGCAATCAAACATTTGATCCTCAGTTGCGTGAACTTCGTGAACGTGATCAATCTAACCAGGCCTGGTTGAATCAAATTCAAGATAACCCAGGACGCTTTTTACAACGCAAATTTCAATATCAAATTCAACAAGAATCGCAAACATCGCGATCACGATCTCTGGATCAAGGGGGTAAAACATGGTAAAACAAGGACTCATATTACTGCTGAGCTGCCTGTTAATCCCTATGATCGCCAAGGCTAACTGGTCAGACCGAACGCTAACTACCGAATTAGAAGCCGCAATGGTAAATCAAGGGGAAGTTGTTAATTTAAAAGTTCTAGCCAACTTTCAGACCACCACGCGAGGACCCGATTTCTCGGTATTAATGGATGATTTTGAAATCCTAAGTCGCCAAGCCTCCAGTCAATTGCGGGTTATTAATGGCCAACCAACCGGCACCACAATGTGGGAAGTTGCGCTGATGCCAAGGCGAACCGGTGTTATTGATATACCGGCATTTCGAGTTGAAAACGTTGCCAGCGAGCCTCTAAGCATCGAAGTTTTAGAAACTCGTGCACCTGCTATCGACTATCGAGTTACCTTTATGACCGCCGAAGTATCGACAAAAACACCCTATGTACAACAAGAGGTGCTCTACACCTTACGGCTATATTATTTAGGTTCGCTGCGTCGTGGTTCCGTTGATATGCCGGCATTTAATAACTTCTTAAGTGAACGCCTAGTTAATCAAAACCAATTTGAAACCCTTGTTGATGATCGACTTTATCGAGTGATTGAGTGGGTCTATGCACTATACCCACAAAAAAGCGGTGAACTCACTATTACCCCAAAAAACTTTGAGGGCGCACTATTACGCCAACGTCAGGTTGAAGTATTTCAATCACAATCCAACCCTTTAACCCTTGATGTCAAACCAATACCTGATAGCTTTCCAAGCGACGCGACTTGGTTACCGGCACGTCAAATTCAACTAAAACAAGATTGGCAAATCACCGGTGCCTTTCATGTGGGTGACACGCTAAGTCGTAGAATCTCTTTAGAGGCGGTAGGCCTTCAAGCCAGCCAATTACCCGATCCCGTGTTTAAAGAACGGCCCGGTTTTCGCGTTTATGCCGATCCAATAGGCCAGAATCAGCACTCCGGTCAACACGGAATGAGTAGTAGCAAGCAACAGAACTTTACCGTAGTCTTTCAGGAAGCCGGTGATATAAACTTCGGCGGAATAACCCTACCTTGGTGGAATACCGAAACAGATAGCTTAGAAATAGCACGACTCAATGCTCGCAGTGTTACTGTACTGCCATCCTCATCCGAGGAACAACCCTTACCAGAATGGCAAGCCAACACAACTAGCACGACTGCAACTACAAATTACTATTGGCCAATCCTGTCAGCCATTTTTGCGACTTTATGGCTAGCAACACTTTTGCTTTGGTATCGACAACGACATCAACACAATCCGGTTAAAGCATCGGCGTCCGAGCTAGTTTACAAATTCTCAGCGGATTTAACCACACTAAAATCGCTCAATATCGCCCAGCAGAGTGAATGGCTAAAAAAATGGTGGCAGTTACAAGGCTACTCTCTAGCAAGCATGCCATATCAAGCACCGGCTCTCTATCGTGCATTACAAGATATTGAGGGGCAAAGATATCGTGTGAATTTACAAGATGAACAAGCACTTGAGCAAGCCAGTGAAACCCTCTATGCCGCGGTGGATTCTTGGTATCAAGACCATCCAAAAAGTGGTCATAAAGCCGCGAAAGAGCTGGCATTACTTTATCCAAATTAGCAGCAAATTAGGATATAGTTTTTATTAACGAAAAATGATTGGATCATAAAATAAATAAATGCTTTTAACTGTTGCAAGTTACTATCATTTAGCTTAAATTAGCAACATACATTTTTTATTAATGGCGAAATTATGCTAAAAATAAGTGATATTCAAGTTGTATACAATCAAACGCCCATTCTAGATCAATTTAATCTGGACATTGAAGCGGGTGAGATTGTTGGCATTCTTGGCCCAAGCGGTTGCGGTAAAAGTACTTTATTGCGTGCTATTGCTGGCTTCGTCGAATTGGCTAAGGGTGAAATTTGTCTTAATAACGCTTGTTTATGTAATTGCAAATGTTTTATGCCACCAGAAAAACGCGGTGTCGGAATGGTGTTTCAAGATAATTCATTATTCCCCCACCTAACCGTGGCTGGCAATATTGCGTTTGGCCTAACCAAACTGAACAAAACTGAGCGCCAAAACCGAGTCAATGAACTCTTAACCCTGATTCGTCTAGAAGGTATGGGTAATCGCTATCCTCATGAATTATCAGGCGGTCAGCAACAACGTGTTGCTCTGGCGCGTGCCTTAGCACCCAAACCTAGTTTGATTTTATTTGACGAGCCATTTTCAAGCCTAGACAAAGCCTTGAGCGAACACCTTGCCGTTGAAATTAGACAGCTTCTAAAACAACAAAAAACAGCCGCCATCTTGGTAACACATACTCAGCGCGAAGCCGAACTTATGTGTGATCGTTATGCCGGGCTTGAAGATGTTTACGCCAACAATTGGATTGAAACAGCCGCGTAAACAGCCTAAAAATCCCATCCAAAAAAACGCCGTCATCGGCGTTTTTTTAATTTACATCTAAGCTCACTTTGAAAGGACTGACAATGAGAAAACCTTGGCTAGTAGTAAAAACTGTTGTTATATCAATGAGTTTAATAACTTTAGCTGGCTGTAGTCGCGATGAAACTACCAGTGCTGAGGCTGTTGAACCTGTTGTCGTCTATAGTGCCCGTGCTGAGCATCTCATTCGTCCTTTATTTGAACGTTTTACTGAAGAAACAGGTATTCCCGTTCAATTCCAAACCGGTAATGCTAACGCGATGGTTGAACGACTTAAAGCCGAAGGACGTCAAACACCCGCTGACCTTCTTATGACCGTTGATGCCGGGAATCTTTGGTATGCCGCCGATCAAGATTTATTCCAGCCGCTTAATAGCGCTCTGGTTAATACTACGATTCCGGAGCACCTAAGAGATCCAAATGATTTATGGACTGGCCTATCCATTCGTGCCAGAACCTTTGTTTACCATAAAGATCGTGTAGACCCAGCAGAGTTAACCGACTATGCCAATTTAGCTGATCCAAAATGGCAAGGACGGTTATGCTTACGCTCATCAAGTTCTGTCTATACAAAATCGTTGCTAGCGAGCCTAATCGCACATCATGGTGAACAAGCTACCCAAGAGATTGTTCAAGGCTGGGTCAACAATTTAGCAGCCCGCCCCCATGCGCGCGATGCTAATGTGATGGATGCCATCCTTGCTGGCCAATGTGATGTTGGTCTTGTTAATACCTATTATTTTGGCCGCCTAGAAGCCGAAAACTTGGACACCCCTTTAGCCTTAGCCTGGGCGAATCAACAAACAACGGGTACCCATATTAATGTATCAGGTACTGGAATAACTAAACATGCCAAAAATCCAGGCGGCGCAAGACAACTCATCGAATGGTTAGTTAGCGAGCAAGCACAACAAATTTTTGGTGCATTAAACCGCGAATATCCGGCAAAACCCAATACCGAAATCGACCCACAAGTGGCCGCTTGGGGCGGTTTTATTCAAGACCAACTTAATCTTGCTGTGTTAGGACAACAACAACAAGCCGCCACAAAACTGGCAGACCGTATCGGTTATGATTAAGCAATCCACAACGACATTGTTTGGGCGGGAATGACTTTTCCTCGACCTTCAGCTTGGCAAATCGCATTTTGGGCACTGATACTGGTTATCAGCTTGCCCTTGTTGCGTATTTTGGCTAGTTGGTTTGAACCCAGTTCAGATATTTGGCTTCATCTCTATCAAACCCGTCTGAGCAACATCGTCAGCAATACTCTTTTGCTATTATTCGGTGTTGCAATCGGCGTGACACTGCTCGGTGTGGCATTGGCTTGGGTCGTAGCACTCTGCGAATTCCCAGGCCGAAAAATACTCGAATGGCTGCTGTTTTTACCCTTTGCGCTACCGGCCTATGTGATCGGATTTATTTATCTTGGGGTATTTGATTTTCCTGGACCTGTTCAAAGCTGGTTGCGCGAACAATTTGGCTGGGCTGGTTTAGATATTCGCGCCTATGGATTAACCTTGGTCATTGTGATGACACTGGTACTTTATCCCTATGTTTATATGTTGGCACGCACCGCATTTTATGCACAAAACAGTGCCTTAATAGAAAGCGCACGACTAATGGGAATGAATGCTTGGCAGGTTTTCTGGAAAGTTAGTTTACCCATGGCAAGGCCTGCTATTGCCGCCGGTGCTATGTTAGCCTTAATGGAAACCCTAGCCGACTTTGGTACTGTAACTCTTTATAACTACCATACCCTCACCAGTGCTGTGTTCAGTGTTTGGGAAAACTTCCGATCCCTACAGGTTGCAGCACAGTTATCAACACTATTATTGGTCATCGCTATTTTATTAATTTTTATTGAACGCTTTAGTCGTGGACGAGCACGCTATGATTCACGCCACCGCATTAGTTATCGACCCTATAAACTCACTGGAATGGCTGGTTGGTCGGTCACACTAATCATCAGCTTAGTGGTATTTTTAGCCTTTGTGTTACCGCTGATTCAATTAATAATTTGGGGATGGCAAGCCTATGCGGTTGAATGGGATGCACGCTATTTCAGCTGGATGGGAAATACCTTTACCCTAGCCGGAATTGCAGCATTCTTTACAGTGTCGCTCGCCATTCTATTAAACGCAGTACGCCGCCATACACGACTGTCTTTGGCCAGTAGAATAGGATTACGATTTGCCAATTTGGGTTATGCGTTACCCGGCTCGGTATTAGCCGTCGGTATTATGTTATTGATTATCGAACTGGGTGAGAAAATAGCCCCTGGTTATGGTATTTGGCTAAGCAGTGGCGTTTTAGCCTTACTGCTTGCCTATACGGTACGCTTTTTAGCGGTAGCTTACGGGCCGATTGAAAGTCATTTTGATACTATTACGCCATCTATGATTGAGGCGGCGCGCAGTTTGGGAGCCAATCAACAGCAACTGATCAGTCGAATTTACTTACCGATTCTAAAACCAGGCCTGGTGATCGCCGCCTTTATGGTTGCTGTTGATGTGATGAAAGAATTACCCGCAACCTACCTGTTGCGACCCTATGGCTGGGACACTCTTGCAATTAGAGTCTATGAGCTTAGTAGTGAAGGGCTTTATGATCAAGCGGCTTTGCCGGCGCTGATGCTACTAGTACTTGGCTTAATCGCCTTACTGGGTGTGGCGATCATCAACAAACATTATCAACCGACCCGCGCAAAAAATACTGATCCGTTTGCTTAAAGCAAATTAACGCAGCCGTGCTAATGTCTGCGCATCCCAAATTTCTGATGGCTGAGTTAAGCCACCTAATTCACCAGATATACAAGGTAAATCAGCACCAAAATAAGCGATAACTTCTGTTTCACTTCGTGCAGGCACAAACGCCGCCGGATTAGCCGATGTTGAAACTAACACACCATCCGGCATCGCTTGTGCCAGGGTTTTTACTAAAGGGTGATGAGAAACACGCACCGCAACACTTTGATGTTGACCGCTAATCCAGTTAGGACAGGATAGTGTTTTAGGTACCACCCAAGTAACCGCCCGTTGTGTGTCTGACCAGGCCTGCTGCAACTTGTCTGACCATTGCGGATTAAAAACATCAGCGAATTTCTTTAAAGCAGTCATATCTGCTGCAACTAAAATTAATCCCTTTTCAACTGGACGCTGTTTTAAACGCAATATTTCTAGCACGGCTTGCTCGTCTAGTGGATTACAACCTAATCCATAAACGGCTTCAGTAGGGTAAGCAAATACAGTAGGTAACAAAAGTAGGCCTTTAAACTTAAATTGTTGAATATATTCGGTTAACTATGCCAAGGTAAGTTTAAATTTGTTTGTTGTTGAAAAGCAAGATAGGCTTCAAAATGTTTAATGACATCATCCGCAATAGCAGTTTTATCCCAAGCATATAAATCAATTGCTTGTGGACCAGAGTTTAAATAGACTTCGGCAAGATAAACCATTTCGCTAAGTTCATCTACAGAACGCTTGGTCACACCGTAAATAAACGGTGATTGGATGCTATCAGTAAATTCAACTCTTAATTCAACCGAATCTTGGGAATCTGATTGCTGCAAACTCACATCCCAACCTTGCTGATCCATAGTTTCACATACCTGACGCAGAATAGGCACTAGGTGTTGCTCAAAAAATTTATCGAGTTGGTGTTTTGTAGTCGGTTTTTTTAAAGCTGTTAAGCGCGTCTGCCAGTTTAAATAGTCCGATGAGGGTGATGATTCATGCAACATACTCCGACGTTGTTGTTCGGCTTGTAATGCCTTAAATAAGGCAACAAGCATCACCAACATCACTAAAGTAAATGGCACAGCACTTAAGATAGATGCTGTTTGTAAAGCACCTAAACCGCCCGCCAATAATAAGCCTGATGCAATAGCGCCCAATAAGCCTGCCCAAAACAGTCGTTGCCAAAGTGCTGTTTCTAATGCACCGCCACTTGATAAACTGGCCAAAACCAAGGCTCCGGAATCCGCTGAAGTTATAAAAAATGTCATAATTAACAACATCGCTAGAACAGAAATCCATAATCCAAGTTGCAGTTCATTAAACAGCGCAAACAAGGCTAAACTATGGTCTTGTTGGACTTGTTGTGCTAACTGTTCAACACCTTCCTGCTCAATCAGAAATAAAGCCGTATCGCCAAATACTGAAAACCACAAAAAAGTAAAACTCACTGGCACTAATAACACACCAAAGATAAATTCACGCAGCGTACGCCCTTGACTAATTTTAGCGATAAACAGACCAACAAAGGGCGCCCAAGCAATGGTCCAGGCAAAAATAAACAGCGTCCAGTTACCCAACCAATCCGAACTGGTATAGGCTTGTAAATTAAACGTTCGGGCAACTAAACCGCTCAAATAGAGTCCGGTGTTTTCGATGAATCTTTCTAAAATAATTAAGGTTGGTCCCGCAATTGCCACAACAGTTAACAACACAATAGCAAGGGTCATATTGATAATAGATAAGCGTTTAATCCCTTTATCTAAGCCGACTGCTACTGAAATCATCGCCATCAAGGTCAGAACCAAAATAATGCTAATTTGAACCCCTGTTGCAAGAGGAATATTTGGCCAAATAGTGTTTAAACCCGCGTTTATTTGACTTACAGATAAGCCTAAGGTGGTAGCAAGTCCAAGCGTAGTCGCTAAAATTGCAATAACATCAATACTATGACCTATAGGGCCATTAATCCGCTGACCTATTAACGGATAAAAACAAGAGCGTAATGCTAAAGGTAGTTTGTGACGATAACTGAAATAAGCCAAGCTAATCCCGACCAACCCATAAATAGCCCAAATATGAAAACCCCAATGAAAATAGGCAATTTGCATGGATTGCTGCGCAAGCTGTGATGAATGCGTGTCGGCATAAGGTGGATTTAGATAATGCATGACCGGTTCGGCGACACCAAAAAAAAGTAGGGCGATGCCATAACCAGCAGAAAAGATCATAGCAAGCCAAACCCAAAAAGGATATTTTGCCGCTGTTTGATCTGCTCCTAAAGGGATTTGACCCCATGGAGAAAAAGCAATGATGATTAACCCAATCAGAAAAAACGCAACAGCGAGAATTATCATCCAGCCAAAGTTGTAAGTGACCGCACTTAGACTGGCTGTGAAAAACTGACCCATGCCATTTGGCACTAACAGGGTTAAGATTAAGAGCAGAAGCAATAATCCGACAGCGGGGATGAAAACCGGTTTACATCCAATCGATATGTTTTTTAGTGCGTTTAACCATCTCACACCAATAACTATAAATCATTTTCCAATGCAAAAGGAACTAAAAATTCGACCTAATAAATCATCAGAGGTAAAACGACCGGTGATTTCACTAAGCGCATCCTGTGCAATCCGCAGGTCTTCCGCCAGCAGTTCGCCGGCTCCCAAGTCTAGTTGAGTTTGTGCTAAAGATAGGTGTTGCTGAGCTTTGTCTAAGGCCACAAGATGGCGTTTACGTGCCAAAAAGACACTTTCATTGGTTTGCTTGTAACCCATGATACTTTTTAGATGTTCGATTAACAAAGACAAACCTTGCTTATGTTTCGCCGATAGCGCAATTTCATAACCCATAGCGGTTTTTGTTATCGAAGGTTGAGCCTTGATTAAATCAATTTTATTTTTGATCAAGGTTACGGATAAATTTTTCGGTAATTGAGCAATAATGGCTTGATCCTTTGGATCAATATCATCGCCAGCTTGTACCATAACTAACACATGATTAGCTTGTTCAATAGCCTGCCAAGCACGAGCAATACCGATTTGTTCAACGGCATCATGAGTATCCCGAAGTCCTGCTGTATCAAGGATATGTAGTGGCATACCATCAAGATGAATTTCAGCTTTGACAATATCACGTGTTGTGCCTGCGATATCAGTAACAATAGCCGTCTCTTCACCAGACAAAGCATTTAATAAACTAGATTTACCCGCATTAGGTTGACCTAAAATAACAACAGACATACCTTCACGCAGTAAAGCGCCTTGTTGCGCTTGTTCTAACACTAAAGTTAATTGTTGTTTAACCAAATCTAATTGCTGTTGGATATGACTATCCGATAAAAAATCAATTTCTTCTTCTGGAAAGTCAATCGCCGCTTCTACATACAAACGCAAACGAATCAGTTGTTCAACCATGTGTTCAATGGCTTTGGAAAAATCACCTTGAAGAGAACGTAATGCACTTTTGGCAGCTTGTGCCGATGTCGCAGAAATTATGTCAGCAATGGCTTCGGCTTGGGTTAAGTCTAATTTGTCATTTAAAAACGCTTGCTGTGAAAATTCACCAGGCCTGGCAGGACGAGCGCCTAATGCGATAATTTTTTCAATGAGCCATTGCATAATAATGGGACCGCCATGGCCTTGCAGTTCTAAAACATCTTCACCAGTAAAGGAATGGGGTGCTTTAAAACGTAATGCAATTCCTTGATCAAGAATATCGCCATTCTGGGCGTAGAAGGCACCGTAGTGCGCTTTTTTTATTTCAGGTAGGCAACCGAGCATTTGTTGTGCAATCTGTTCACTAGCAGGGCCAGATACACGCACAATACCAACACCACCTCGACCAGGTGGTGTGGCCAGCGCTACGATTGTGTCAGAATTTTGTTTAAGCTGATTAGTCAAAATCAAAGTCATCCAAGGCGTCTAAAGGTGGACTGCCATTATAAAGTTGATTGCGACGTAATTGGATACTGGCTTCACGAAAGAAAATGTACGGATCATCCATAGTTAACAAAGGGTCAATAAAATCAATGATATCAACGTACCGATCAAATTGATTGACTAGGGTTAATGTAAGATGTTCTTCTGTTGAGGCGTCTAAAAAATAGCGATAACCAGGGTCAACAGTATAGTCTACACCGAGTCCTGCAAGATCACGGGTTGAGCTAGGGCCTAAAAAAGGCAAAACTAAAAAATTTGCTTCTTTACCTATTCCCCAGACATAAAGTGTTTGGCCAAAATCCTCACGCTGATAAGGTAGGCCTGCTGGGGTAGCAATATCTAATAATCCACCGAAACCAAATACCGTATTGATTGAAAATCGCATGATATCGCTCATAGTACCTTCAGCATTACCTTGTAAGGCATTATTAAGCATGTTTAATGGCATGCGAAGATTGGTAAAAAAATTTCTTACTCCGGTTCTTATGGGTTGTGGTGTTATGCGTTCATAGCCACGTCCAACGGGTTCTCCAACGTATTGGTGAAAACTAAGATTAAAGTTGAACATCCGTCGATTAAAATTTTCATAAGGATCGGTGGATGTCGTTAAATGAGGTATGGGATTATTTAAAGAATCTTGGTTAGTTTGTTCGATATTAGATAGTAAATCGAGAACAGTACCTTCATTAGCAAAGCTAATTGTTGTAGGTAGCATCAAGCTAAAAATAACACATAGAGACGTTATAAATTTCATAATTACCATTATTTATAGGTACAGTTTAAATTAATATTTTTTAAAGTATGAAGCATGCAATCAATAGCAGCTTGGTGTCCATAGCTTTTTCGCCAAGCTAAAACAACATCACGTTCTGGTTGATATTGACTAAATTCACGAATGGTTAGTAATTTATCATCATAATTATTAACTGAGCTACAAGGTAAAATACTAATGCCAGCATTTGAAGCCACCATAAATCGAATTGTTTCGATAGAGCTACTTTCTAAAGTTTTTTGTAAACGGTGTTCAATTTGTTGTTGTGGCAGACTTGCTAATACTTGGTTTCTAAAACAATGTTTTTCACCAAGTAGTAGTAATTTTTCTTCCGCAAGGTCTGTAATAGTTAGACTCGCTTTTTTTGCTAATGGGTTTTTGTTTGATAGCGTGATCACAAATGGTTCTTTGTAAATAAGTCTTGTTTCAATATTTGGTTCATCAAATGGCAATGATAAAATTACAAAGTCGAGTTCACCAAGGTGAAGTTTTTTGATTAATTCCTCAGTGTAGTTTTCTTGGATAATGAATTGAATACTTGGATGTGTTTTTTGAAATTCTGAAATAAGTTTTGGAATGATATATGGACCTATAGTAAAAATAGCTCCGAGTTTAATTTCAGTAATATCTTTATTTTGTGTTTGCCTAGCTAAATCCTTTATAAGGTTAGTTTTTTGATTGATTTCTTCAGCTAATGCAATGATTTTTTCACCTATAGGTGTTATTAAGATATCACTTTTTTGTCTTTCAAAAATAGTGATTCCAAGTTCTTCTTCTATTTTTTTTATCGCGATGCTTAGGGTAGGTTGACTCACATAGCATAGTTCAGCTGCTTTGCGAAAATGACGTTCTTTAGCGACAGCTAGAATGTATTTGAGTTCATTGAGGGTCATGAAGTTATCCCTAAAGGTTTATATATTTTATTTAATTTTATTGTTTTTGTTTTTCTTGTGTCATCATGAATCATGTATAACTTTAAAAATCCTTTAAATTATAACAACTTAGTTTGTGGTTAGGTGTATGAATAAAGTCTGTTTAAACCTTAAGACAGCCTGTGTATAGATTGTGAATCCTTTTTGATTCGTTATAATTGTCTTCAGGTTATCCACATTAACTAACAGCTTGTTATCAATTTATAAATTAGAGTATTTATGCTAACATCTATAATAAAAAGTCGTAGAAGCATTTTTCAGTTTAAGCCAGAGGTGGTTCCTAATACGGCTATCAATCAATGTTTAGAAGCTGCAATTTGGGCACCTAACCATGGTTTAACCGAACCTTGGCGTTTTTATGTTATTGGGACTCAAATGCACATAAGGCTAGCATCTATTTATGCCGAACTTCGCGCTTCAAAACGTGCTAACAAGACTGATATCAACAATTATCAATCTGTTTATGATCATGCGATTAAAAAATTTATGTCTATTCCAAAATTAATATTTGTTGGTCAAGCAATTGATTCAGACCTCGTGGTTCAAGCTGAAGATTTTGCTGCTTGTGCTTGTGCCATCCAAAATTTTCAATTGGCGGCATGGGAATTAAATTTAGGTGTTCAGTGGAGTACGGGTCCTATAATTAATGCCCCAGAGACGGCCAATTTGTTACAGATTGATCCTAGCAAAATACAGCTAATAGCGGCACTCTATATAGGTTATCCTAAGGCTATTCCCAATACTTCCCGCCGACCCTACTTGGAATTAACCCAATACTACGATTAGTCATGCATTTCGGTGATAACAGACCCTAGTAATTGGGTTAATCGATCATTTTGCGAATAGTCTACTGGGCAATCGATAACACTGACAGTATTGTCTTTTAACGCTTGTTCAAGTGTAGGAAGCAATTCATCGGCCTGATTAATTCGGTAACCCTTAGCTCCGAAGGATTGGGCGTATTGAACAAAATCTGGGTTTTTAAAATCAATATAAGCAGCACGACCGTACTTTCGGGTCTGTTTCCATTCGATTAAGCCATATTGACTGTCATTCCAAATAAGGATGACAATCGGTGTTTCACAACGTAATGCCGTCTCAATTTCTTGTGAATTCATCATAAATCCAGCATCGCCTGTAACTGCAACCACCGCACGATTAGGCATTGCTAGTTTGGCAGCAATTGCTCCTGGAACAGCAATTCCCATCCCTGCAAAGCCATTTGAAATGATACAGGTATTAGGTTTTTCAGCTCGAAACATTCGAGCAATCCACATCTTGTGAGCACCCACATCGCAAATTGCAATATCGTTTGACTTCATTGCTGTGCGCAAATCCCAAATGATTTTTTGCGGCAATAATGGAAAATCTTGACTGACCTTACAGCGATTCATTTCAGCCATAGTAGCGTCACGTAAGGGGTGATCTAGTGGAAAATTAGCACGTGTATTAAGCATAGCACTCAGTTGCAACAAATTACTAGCAATATCGCCAATCAATTCAATTTCAGGCAAATAAGAAGCATCAACCTCGGCAGGTAATGGGTCAATATGAATAATGCGGTGTTGATGTCGAGGGTTCCATAAATGAGGATGGTATTCCACCATATCAAAACCAATACAAATAACCAGGTCTGCTTTTGAAAAGCCACCATTCTCATAATCACCCTTCTGTAAACCTGCGGTACCCATAGCAGTAGCATTTTTAAAAAAAGGCACAACACCTTTGGCCATAAACGTGTTAACAGTCGGTATGTTTCGTTGTTTAGCAAGTGCATAGACTTGCGCTGATGCATTAGCACGAATAGCACCATTACCAACCAGTATTAAAGGTGATTCTGCCGATTGAATAGCAAGAACGGCTTCTTTTATTAGTTTTTCACTAGCTGTGGTTGGGCGAGAATGCTTAACAGGCAGTGGCTGTGACAAGGTAGCCATTTCCGCAATATTTTCTGGAAAATCAATAAAACTGGCGCCGGGTTTTTCAGTCTGAGCGATTTTAAAAGCTTTACGCACTACCTCGGGAACCGTATCTGGTTCCAATATTTGAGTAGCGTACTTAGTGATGGGTTTGAACATGCTGACTAAATCTACAACTTGATGAGATTCTTTGTGCATGCGGGTGGTTGCAGCTTGCCCAGCAATAGCAACCAAAGGCGCGTTATCCATATTGGCATCGGCTACGCCCGTAACAAGATTTGTTGCGCCAGGACCGAGTGTAGATAAACATACACCGGCTTTACCGGTTAAGCGACCATAAACATCAGCCATAAAAGCGGCACCTTGTTCGTGGCGGGTGGTAATAAAGCGAATTTCTGAATCTAATAGAGCATCAACAAGGTCTAAATTTTCCTCGCCAGGTATGCCAAAGATGAATTCAACTTGTTCATTTTCTAAACATTTGACAAATAATTGGGCGGCATTCATGTTTAAACCTTAATTAGAAGGGACTTTAAGCCTCAAGGTTGAGCAAAGTATTAACATTCTGCCATAGCGGTTGATGACCACCACTTAATGTAAGGTCAGTCAAATAACGTCCATTGATAATGAGACTAGGAACGCCATCTATGCCATAAGCTTGGGTACGACGCTGAGCACGTCGAACAGCTTGATCCACTTTGAATGAATTAAAGCTCTGGATAAATTGTTCACTTGTAACTCCAAACTGGCTATGAAATTCTGCAATAGTACCTAAGGATGTCAGTGGTAAGCGATCGCGATGCAGTGCATCAAAAAAGGTGCGATTAGATTGTTCTGAAATATCCAAATCATCGGCTGCATAATAAACACGAGCCATAAATATCCAGCTCTGATTATTTAATACGGCAGGCATGCGTTCAAAGTTTACATGATTAGGTTTTGTTTCTAACCAGTTATAAAGACTCTCTTGTAGGTTGTAACAATGGGGACAACCATAAAAAAAGACCTCAGTGACTTGTTTTGAATGAGGAGTTATGGATTGAATTTCCCTAACCTCTCGATAATCAATGCCCGGGCTAAGGCGAGCTAATGCGGGTTTTGAAAAAGCAAGCCCGCTAAGCAGGCCTGCTCCTGTTAACCGCACAGCTTGTCTGCGAGTTAACTTAGTTTGCTTCATTAGAGTTCACCGTAAGAATGCAATCCTGATAGGAAGATGTTCACACCAAGGAACGCAAACGTAGTAATAAACAAGCCAACAATAGCCCACCATGACATGACCGCACCGGTCCAACCCTTAGTCATGCGTAAATGCAACCAAGCGGCATAGTTTAACCAGACAATAAGTGCCCAAGTTTCTTTTGGATCCCATGACCAGTAACCACCCCAAGCTTCAGCAGCCCACATGGCACCTAATACCGTAGCTACTGTAAAGAAGGCAAAGCCAATAGCAATAGCGCGGTACATAATGTTTTCCATGGTTTGTAGACCAGGTAAGCTAGCTAACAAACGGTGTTGCGGCGAACGCTTTTCTAATGATAAACGTAATAGCACAGCAACACCTACCATGGCAGCAATTGAGAAACCACCGTAGCCAACAAAATTAGTGGGTACGTGAATTTTCATCCACCAGCTCTGTAATGCTGGAATCAACGGTTGAATCTCATGCGCTTGACGATCAAAAACATACCAAAGAACAAATAGCACTGATACGCTCATCACCACCATAACAAAACCGCCCATAGCACGAGTTTTGAATTTTTGCTCATAGTACAAATACATTAGGATTGTCATGACGATGAATAGAATAAATACTTCATATAATGAGCTGACAGGGATATGACCATAGTCGATATTGATTAGGTAAGATTCATACCAGCGAACCATCAGGCCTACAAAGCCCATAGTAGCAGCAGTCCAGGCTAGAAAAGTTGACAAACGATAAATGAAGTCAGAATTCCTGAAGAAAGCCACAAAATAAGTAACTGTAGATACAAGCACTAAAAAGCTCATCCACATAATTGCAGCTTGGCTAGAGATTAAATATTTTAAAAAGAAATTAGTCTCTTGTGCGGCATATTCGTTTCCATTGAGTTGGTACATCCACAAAGCCATCAAGGTAATAGCAGTTACGGTGTAGAAATGTGTTTGGAAGCTACGCCAATACCACCCCATCCAAATCGTGGCAAGCGCTGTTCCGAATAGTATGGCTTCCTCATAGACATCCATAAAATCGCTGTAAACAAGCCATGATACGATGCATGCTGCAGCTATAAATGCGGCCCAGAGGTAGTCACGTGGTAAAAATAGATTCCAAAAACTCTCTTTTTTCGGCATTCTATTAGTGGGTGTTTGATTAATTGTAGTTTCCATTTGGTGTCCGTCCTATGCTTTGAACTTGTTAACCATTGCTTCAAATTCAGCGTCTGTTTCGGGTAGTTTTCGATTATCTTTGGACGCTAGTGTTACTTCAGTATGACCCTCGTGAGGTCTAATATGTACCCAAAATCGTCTTTGGCGAACATAAAACATAAAGAATATTCCAATTATAAGCAAGAAGCTGCCAATATAAACCACATTTTTTCCCGGTGATTTAGTGATTTGCAAACCACTTGACTGAATTAAAGTAAAGTCAGTTAATTGTAAAAATACTGGTGGACCAAAGCGATGTAATGCTCCAACGGCTGTGAGTGCATCTTCAAACCAAACTTGATGGGCATCGCTAATATCTTGATTAGCGTTCATTGTCACACCTTCTTGTTCTAATAGGTGAATGTAGAGGCTTTGTAACGCATTAGCCAGTTGACCAAAGTAAAAAGAGGCTACCGCTTCTTGATCATCGAATGGTACATTTTCTTCTATAAATCGGCTAATACCGTCAAATCCTCCTCGACGATAAAGCTGGGTTAACTGCTGCATAAGTTGAATATGCATGCTGTAATCACGTTCATCCATTTCCAAAGGTTTTGGGAAGGCTTCCCGCCAAATAACAGCGGCATTGTTTGGGTTATTAATGAGCGCAAGCATGTTAAAGAAACGTTCCATTGAACGTTTGTCATCTGCAGGAACGAATAGGTATCTAAAATCATCACGCACGTCGCTTCTAACACCTGTCATGTAGAACCAGCGACCTTCTTGTTCGTTCGGAATCATATAGTGCTCGTATTCCATCGCAATACCCTGTTCATTTCGAACTCGGTAAAGAACAGTAGGACCATTATTTTTCATCTTCCGGCCTGTAATAGCAGCTTCTTCTTCATCACGAGGTACGATGTTATAAAGCTGGAAGTCATCAAACTCGATTCGGAAGCGTCCCTCGGGAGTGTTAATGTATTCCTGACGGTTTATAGCTGACTCTAGTACTGTTTTAGATGGAATCGGCGCATTTAAGGCATGAATGTTGAAGTTTACCAGTGAACCGCCATCACCATATGAGGCTTGATAAATTGCAAAGTTTTTATAATAAAGTGGATAATTAACGGCAATCGTTTCACGAATTGGTTCTTCGTGATCCTGTGAATAGAGAACGATGTCACTTTCATAGGATTTTGGCATGCCATTATCGTAATAATCAACCCTAAAGGCTTCTACTTCAATTCTGAAGGGCAACTGTTGAACAAGATAGCCTTGACGGTGGGGTAGAAATAACACATCAGCACTCCGCCCTTCACGAATATTCACATTACCACGATAAGAAAAGTTAACCGGTGTGAGCCAGGCATTAGTTTTTACTTCATCTAAGGGCACACTTCGCGTTTCAGCTTCAAGGTCACCAAATATTTCATTGAACCGCAAATAGGCGTTACTGTCCATGAGTGCGCCAATGACAATAATAATGATTGATACGTGTGAGAAAAAATAGCCAACTCTATTCCAGTGACCTTTTAAACCCGCGACGGTTACACTGCCGTCACTACGTTGATTAATACGGGTTTTATAACCCTCTGCTTTAAGCATGGCTTCGGCAAAAGATTGTTGTTCTGCAATAGAATATGCCGCTGTATAAGTTGTGTTGTTAGGTTGATGTTTCAAAGCGGTGAGTGATAATTTTTCACTATATTGCTTCATTTCTTTAACAAAAACCGGTGTGTTTCGTGTAACACAAACGCTTGTAGATACTAATAAAAATAATAAAACCAACATGAACCATCCAGCTAGATAAACTTCATATAGGTTAAGGCTCAAATAGACTTCATACCAAAAAGGACCAAATTTCAAAATATAGTCTTGAACGACTTGATCTTGTTGTAACACTGTACCTATGACGGATGCAATAGCAAGCATAACCAAAAGTGTAATGGCAAGGTTCATTGAACCTAAAAATTCAACCCACAAGCCGGGCTTTTTGACCAGTTTCTGGTTGGACTTCGGTTGAGCAGTGGCATTTACATTTGACATATCAAAACCCTAGCTTATTAGTTGGTTTTTATTTCGGAGATTGAGTATATACTTCTACGCAACAATATAAAAGGTAAAAAATTAACAAATGAATCAACACCCGCTCTATCAAAAAGCACAATACTTAAAAAGTGCTCCGAACTTATCACATTGTCCTGAAGATCAGGGTTATGAAGTAGCTTTTGCCGGTCGCTCTAATGCTGGAAAATCAAGCGCTTTAAATGTTATTTGCAGTCAAAAAAGTTTGGCGCGCACCAGCAAAACGCCCGGTCGCACCCAAATGATTAACTATTTTCAGTTAGACGAACAACGTTCTCTGATTGACTTACCGGGTTATGGTTTTGCGAAGGTTAATGTCAAAGTGAAGCGTGTTTGGGAGGCGGGCCTTAGTGATTATATTGAGCAACGTCAGGCGTTGAAGGGATTGATTTTGATGATGGATGTGCGCCATCCACTACAACCATTAGATGTGTTGATGCTCGATTGGTGTGCTGAGTTAAAACTGCCTATTCATATTTTGCTAACCAAAGCAGACAAGTTAAGTCGCAATCAGGCTAACCAGGCCTGGTTACAACTTAATAAACATTTACAAGATAAGTACCCCTTAGCCAGTGTCCAACTTTTTTCGTCGCTTAATAAGCAAGGATTGGAGCAGGCCTGGCAACAGCTCGATAGTTGGTTTGACTACTCTCTGGAAGATAGGCCTTGATATTTAATTTGCCTTACGTTCAGCCAACGCTTGCTGATAAATCGGTTGTAAACGAGCCGAATAGCGGGTTAAGTCCGATATACGTGAATCATACGAAGGATGGGTACTTAAAAACTCTGGTGGCGCACCACCTTGTGACAATTTTGCCATCCTTTCCCAAATCCCAATAGCCGCCGCAGGATCGTAACCACTGCGGGCGGCCAATTCGATCCCAATGCGATCCGCTTCTACTTCATGAACCCGACTAAAGGGTAACAAAATCCCAACATTCATGACGGCGTCGGCTAAATCCAGTACCCCACCTTGAACACCGGTGAGTTGACCCACTACACTTAAGCCCACTGAGCCAACTTGCGCTTGTGAAATACGTTCACGAGCATGTTCACGTAATTCATGCGCCATTTCATGGCCCATAATCGCTGCGATTTCATCATCATTAAGCGATAGTTGCTCAATCAAGCCGCTATAAAACATAATTTTGCCGCCTGGCATCACCCAAGCGTTGATAGTGTCATCTTGAATGAGGTTAACTTCCCAATTCCAGTTAACCGCATCAGGACGAAAGTGAGCCGTGTAGGGAATCATTTCATCAAGAATACGGGTTAATCGCGCTAGCATCACGGGGTCTTGATTTAGCGTACCGGCCTCACGTGCTTCATTTTTTACTGTTTGATAGGCTTCTCTGCCGGCTTTGACTAATTCGGCTTGTGAAATTAAAAAGAACTGGGAACGATTGATATCAACCAGGCCTGGTGACGTTGAGGTTGTAGTACAACCCATTAACAATAAGCCAATGAGCAGTGGTGTAAGTGTCGAAGTTTGGAATCGAATTTTCATGCCAGGTCTCGTTTAATAAAAGTATGCAGTAAGTTTAAACGTTTTTGTTTAATTTTAAACAACTCCATCACTGGTTATAATGACGAGTAAAAGTAAACCCAATATTAAATCTTATGATAGTTAAGGAAGCCTTATGTCCGATCACCGCCAAATTGATGTTGCTGCCGTAAAAGCCTATTTATTAAATTTGCAAGATGATATTTGCCAACAATTGGGTGCGGAAGAAACCGCACCGGTTGAATTTATAACCGATAGTTGGGAGCGAGATGGAGAAGAAGGTCACATGGGTTTAACTGGTGGTGGTCGTTCGCGGGTACTGGAACAGGGTGAGGTGATTGAGAAAGGTGGCGTAAACTTTTCGCACGTGCGTGGCAAAACCCTGCCTGTATCGGCTACCGCGCATAGACCTGAGTTAGCCGGGCGTTCTTTTCAAGCGCTTGGGGTGTCCTTAGTGATTCATCCGCGCAATCCTTATGCCCCAACCTCCCATGCCAATGTGCGGATGTTTCTTGCTGAAAAAGAGGGTGAGGCACCAGTTTGGTGGTTTGGTGGTGGTTTTGATTTAACGCCGTTTTATCCGTTTGATGACGATGTGGTGCATTGGCATCAGCAAGCTAAGGCAGCTTGTGATCCGTTTGGTGACCAGGTGTATGCCGACTATAAAAAATGGTGTGATGAGTATTTTTATTTAAAGCACCGCCAAGAAACCCGCGGCGTTGGCGGTTTGTTTTTTGATGACTTAAATGCGTCAGGATTTGAACAAAGTTTTGCGTTCATGCGCTCAATTGGGGATCATTATATTAAAGCCTATCGACCGATTTTAGCACGTCGTAAGGATACAGCTTATGGTGAGCGGGAGCGCGACTTCCAGCTTTATCGCCGTGGCCGTTATGCGGAATTTAACTTGGTGTTTGATCGTGGCACCTTATTCGGTTTACAAACCGGTGGACGCACCGAATCAATCTTAATGTCGATGCCACCGTTGGTAACTTGGAAATACAATTATCAGCCCGAGCCAGGCAGTGCCGAAGCGAAGTTGTTTGGTTATTTAACCCCGCGTGATTGGTTAGGTGTTGCCGGTTAAAACTATGACTGAACTCGACAAGGTCGATAAGATTAGACTAGATAAGTGGCTTTGGTCTGCGCGTTTTTTTAAAACCCGTGGGCTGGCATCTGAAGCGCTAAAAGGCGGTAAAGTGACTTTAAATGACACTAAGCCTAAGTCAAGTAAAACGGTGAATCTGGGTGATAGATTGGCGATTACTCAGGCGCATCGCAAAGTTCTTATAACAGTTATTGCTTTGAGTGATAAACGGGGCAATGCTGAGCAAGCACAAGCCCTCTATCACTTAGAGTCAGAAACCTTGATTCAAAATAAAAATCCACAAGACCAAGCTTTAGCTGGCTATAGAGAGAAGGGAGCGGGTCGTCCTACGAAGCGTGAGCGTCGTCAGTTATCCGATTGGTTGGACAATTAAAGCGCAAAATAAAACAAGACCCTTTGCCAAGCTCTGAAATTATCGCCAGCTCAGCGTCATATAAATCAACAATATTTTTGACAATCGCCAACCCAATGCCAACACCTTCGGCTTCGGATTTGGTCGTATAAAAAGGCGTTAGGCATTGCGACTGCTGTTCCTTTGTCATGCCCATACCATTATCAGCCACGGTCAAAACCATTTGATTTGATTCCATATACGAGTGGATTTTGATCCAGGGCTGGTAATCAGTCACTGGGATGGTGGTGATTTTTTCTTCAATAGTATCTTTTGCGTTTGCAATTAAGTTAACTATGATTTGTTCTAATTTGTGGTACTCGATAAAAAGTAACGGTGCGGCGTAATCGAGATTTTCAATGAGCTTAATATTGTCTAATCGATACGCTTGTTTAACAAACCTGACCGCAGAACCAATAACATCTGGCACTTTTACCCATTGTGCTGGTGCTTGCTCTAAACGAGCAAATGATCGAATATTACGAATGATGCGATCAGCTCGATCAACTTGTTCAATAATCGTTTGGTCTAGCTCCTCTACAAATTGATGATTGTCATATGAGCTGTCACGCTGATGAAAATGATTTAAGCTTTCCGCAGCCAATCGAATGACTGCTAGGGGTTGTTTAACTTCATGGGCGATACCCGAAGCCATTTCACCAAGGGTACGTAAACGACTTAAATGAGCCAGCTCCGTTTGGTGTTTTAACTCCGCTTGAGCTGAACGCAATGCCTGAATATTTTTTATTAATACTATGAATTGATCGTGTTTATCTAAGCTAACTTGTTGCATTTTGCTGATAGTCATTAAGCCGATTTCATCGCGTTGAGCACCCTGTTTGAAACGCACCTCAATCGGATGATTAAGCTTACCTGCAAGAATATGTTCGATAGACTCATTGTGAAGGGTTTCAATAAAGTCACATAGAAAGTTATTTCTTGTATTATCTGATGCATTAATAATCGAGCTCTGCTTCACAATTTGACCAGCCGCGTTGACCATTAATAAGCTATCTTCTAGGCTGTTTAGGATGGCTTGATTATGTTGCTGGGTATTTATAAGTTGCTGCAATAAGCGTTTTAAAAGGATCCAAAAACCACTGAGTAGCACTAGCATTAAAGCTAAGGTTATGAACAGTTTTTCCTTCAAGTCATTAATGAGTCGTTGATGATTATAGGGGTTAACCCAAAACTCCCCATCAGCCAAAAGTTCAGCGCTTTTGGAGTCAAAAATAGCTAGTGAAACGCGAAAACAGTCATCACATATTTGGCCTTCAAGCAGCGGTGGACGTTTAATTACCGCGGGATTAAATCTTAGCGAAATAGCATTAATAAATGGTTGTTGATTGTCATCGTTATAAAGCAGTAATAGGCTCGTTGCCAATTTAGTCTGATGTTCATCAGCTAATACCCTATAATGTGCTAGCGGTTGCGAAAGCGTGTTAACTAATAACGTTGCTTGATCTTGTGCTTCTTGTTCAAGGCGTGGCTGCAACATATGAAAGAAGTAAATGAAGGACGCAGTGACAATTAATAGGATGATGGCGCCAAACCCTAGTCCCAGTTTTGCCTGTGTCAGTGATTTGGTATTTTTTAGCCAGGTTTTCATGGCTGTTCCTGTGGTGGGTATTGGTCGGCAATCGTATTAAAAAAGGGCCTAAATGCCCAGTTTTTATTGGTTATTTGATTGCGATTGAGTTGAGGTCTAATAGTGGCTTTAACCACTAAACCAACATCTAAACCTAAGGGTACGCTACCAATAAAAGGTGAAAAGCTTAAGGTGCTAGGTTGGTTAATTATTTCAATTAGCGCCGAGTTTATTAGCGCTGGATCGGTAATAAAAATTAAATGTAGTTGACTTGCATCAAATATAAGTTGATAAGGTTCAAGGCCTGACACGAGGGTGTAAGGTAAATTTAATTGGGCACTTAGGTTTTTAGCAATGGGTTTGGCTAGTTGTTTATTGTTTTGGGTAGAATAAAGCACAATCAATTGATAGGTTGCTTTCTCATTCGGTGCAATCGCTTGAACAATGCGAGGGAAAAACTCACCACCAACCAATAAAAGTCTTGAATCGCGTGCATCTAGTGCCAACACGGGCGAACAGATACTCAAGAGCAGTGTGAGCACTATTAATTGTAACCAATTGTGACAACATGCCTTATTTACAATCCACACGAAGGTCTCGAGTTCTAACTTTTCTTAAATAATTAATCATTGTAACAATATAATCAGCAAAACATCGCATGGCTGATGTGGGATAAAAAAACCCGCTCATAAAGCGGGTTTTAGTAATGGCCTTTTAACCAAGCTCGGTTTATGCTATTTTGCCAAAGCTGCACGTTTACGTTCAACCAAGTTATGGATGATGGGTGACATGAGTAAATCCATTGCTAGCACCATATGTTCGGAGTTATAAACCAAGGTTTCAGTTGTTTGTAACCAAGCGCCTGGGATTTTGTCCGCGATAGCTTGTAAATCAATATCTTGATGTCGAACGTGCGTTACCATTAATGAGTTTTTAGGCTCAGGGACTAGCGCCGCTTCATCTTTTAGAGTTGAAAACGGATCTGAGGTGTCGACTAACGGCACGCGGTGGAAGTTAATATGTGTACGATGGAATTGTGGCACGATATATTCTATATAATCTTCCATACGTTCTAAAATCACATCACGAACCTGACCAACTGAATAAGGACGCTCGGAGGTATCACGGTAGATTTTTTGCATCCATTCGATGTTTACGACAGGACAAACACCGATCCCTAAATCGACATACTGTGAAACATCATGCATGCCTTCTGCTGGACCATGGTCTTTACGTTTAACCATGCCATGTAAACCTTCATAGAACAGCACATCAGTGCCTTCTGGAATATCTTCCCAAGGTGTGAATTCACCCGGTTTTAAATTAGTACCTAAACGAGCATTGTGTTCGGCCGCTTCTTCGTCGCTATGAATATAGTAACGGCGCTTACCAGTGCCCGTTTCGCGGTATTGGGCAAACAATTCTTCCAGCTTTTCAAATTCGTTGGCATGCTCAGAGAAATGGGTTAATGGACGGCCACCATTTTCTTTACTATCAGCAACTTTAGCACGCATGCTCATACGGTCATATTTATGAAAACTGTCGCCTTCGATAATCGCGGCATTCAGGTTTTCACGTGCAAAAATTTGCTCAACAGCGCGTTTCACAAATGAGGTCCCGGCTCCAGAGGAACCAGTAACCGTTACGATAGGGTGAATTGCAGACATAAAAAGCCTCCTTCTAAACAATGAACAGAGTCATTGCGACCAAGATGGTCTGTTAATCAAAAAAATTAAACATCAATATTTTCCGCTTTAAGCGCGTTACTTTCGATAAAGTCGCGTCGCGGTTCAACGTGGTCGCCCATTAGCGTTGTAAAGACCTGATCGGCTTCTATAGCGTCTCGTACTTTGACTTGCAGCAAGCGGCGAGTTTCGGGATTCATGGTCGTTTCCCAAAGCTGTTCGGGGTTCATCTCCCCCAGACCTTTATAGCGTTGAACACTTTGACCACGTTTAGCTTCATTGAGCAACCAGTCTAGAGCATCGGTAAATGATTCCACGGGTTGTTGTTTTTCACCCCGTTGGACGTAAGCTGACTCAGTTAGTAAACCCTGAAGTGTTTCACTAAGTTTAGCCATGGCTGTATATTCTGGAGACATAAAGAACTCTTCACCGAAGACTTGGCTTGTTAAAGTGCCATGTTCACGTTGCGCTAGGCGAATTTGGAACTTTGCCTCACCATCGAGAGCCGGTTCAATATGAAGGTTATACGTCACTTTTTGAAGCTCACCGATTGCTTGTAAACGCGGTCCGAGTGTTTTAACCCATTCATCTAATGCATCATAGTCGTTGAGCAGCGCTAGGTCCAATGCCGGTGTGTCAGTTAATAATTGCAATAAGGTTTGACTATATCGACGCGATAAACGACCAATAATCCGTTTAACTTGTAGATATTGTTTAGCGAGCTGTTCTAATGCGACTTCTTTAATGCTGGGACCTTGCTCGTTGACCCAAAGTGCCGCTGTATCTAAGGCACTATTAAGAAGGTAGCCTTCTAGCTCGGCATCGTCTTTTAAATAGGTTTCTTGTTTGCCTTTTTTTACTTTGTAGAGTGGTGGCTGAGCAATATACACATAGCCATTTTCAATTAAATCGGGTAGTTGACGATAGAAAAAGGTTAATAGAAGCGTACGAATATGCGAACCGTCTACGTCAGCATCGGTCATAATAATGATGCGATGATAGCGTAGTTTTTCGAGATTATATTCGTCAGGCCCAATACCGCAACCTAGTGCGGTTATGAGCGTGCCTACTTCCGCTGATGAGATCATCTTGTCAAAACGAGCGCGTTCGACGTTAAGGATTTTACCTTTTAGTGGCAAAATAGCTTGGCGACGACGATCACGTCCTTGCTTAGCTGAACCTCCTGCGGAATCACCCTCCACTAGATAAAGTTCACTCAACGCGGGATCTTTTTCTTGGCAATCCGCCAATTTACCTGGCAGGCCTGCGATATCCAAAGCCCCTTTGCGGCGAGTCATTTCGCGCGCTTTTCGTGCCGCTTCACGCGCACGTGCCGCATCAACAATCTTGGCAAAAACCGCTTTGGCTTCGTTGGGGTTTTCTAACAAGTATTCAGCCAGTTTTTCATTCATCGCGGTTTCAACTGCTGACTTTACTTCAGAAGACACTAACTTGTCTTTGGTCTGTGAAGAGAATTTTGGATCTGGTACTTTCACCGAAATAACCGCAGCAAGTCCTTCACGCGCATCGTCGCCAGACACGTTGATTTTAAACTTTTTATTTAAGCCTTCTTTCTCAATATAACTGTTTAGCGTTCGAGTCAGTGCGGCGCGGAAGCCAGATAAATGAGTTCCGCCATCGTGCTGAGGAATATTATTGGTAAAGCAAACAATCGACTCTTGATAAGACTCAGACCATTGCATGGCAACTTCAACGGTAATGTCATCCTTTACCGTTGAGAAATGGAAGGCTTTTGCATTGATTGGGGTTTTATTGTGATTAATAAAATCGACAAACGCCAAAATACCGCCTTCATATTGGAAGACTTGTTTTCGATCGTCTCGTTTATCAATCAGCTCAATATGAACGCCTGAGTTTAGAAAAGACAACTCACGTAGTCTCTTTAGTAGGTAATCAAAATTGTATTCGGTGATGGTAAAAATTTCACTACTGGGTTTAAAGCGAATTTCAGTACCGGTTTTGTCGGAATCACCCATAGCCGCTAGAGGGGCTTGTGGCACACCTAAGTGGTAGGTTTGTTTCCATATTTTACCGTGGCGATGGATGGTTAGGTTCAGTTCTTCAGAAAGGGCGTTTACAACAGAAACACCAACTCCGTGCAAGCCACCAGACACTTTATAGGAGTTATCATCGAACTTACCACCGGCATGGAGTACAGTCATAATGACCTCGGCGGCTGAAACACCTTCTCCTTCATGTATATCGACAGGAATGCCTCGACCGTTATCGGTAACTGAGACGGATCCATCCGTGTGGATGGTAACTTTAATCGTGTCACAATGGCCAGCAAGCGCTTCGTCAATCGCGTTATCAACGACCTCAAACACCATATGATGTAGACCTGAGCCATCATCGGTGTCTCCAATATACATGCCTGGACGCTTACGAACAGCGTCAAGACCTTTTAAAACTTTAATCGAGGAAGAATCGTATTGCTTAGGTTCTATAGGCGTTGTAGACATAGGTTTCAGTACTTTTTAACAGGCTAAATAATCTTTTGATTCTACCACAAATTTAGAATAAATTGTGATGACTAGGTGGATGGTCGAAGTTGGCTGTTGTGTAAATAGAAAACATGCCGAGAATCCTTATGAGTAGCGGGGATGAGTTCGAGGGACGTTGTAGTCACAAGGTGTTGAATATGCATTTCTTGCAGTAAGTTCAGCAGTTTAAAGCGATGTGTCTCATCCAGTTCGGCAGGCAAGTCATCAATTAGCATGATAACGGATTCTCCGGATTGTTCGGCTAAATATTGCGCCTGAGCAAGTAGTAAAGAACAAACTAACAACTTTTGCTGACCACGAGATAGGCGCATTAGAGCATCCTGTTGGTCGACTTTAATGCGAATATCCATGCGATGAGGCCCATATTGAGTAAATCCCAATTGGCGATCTTTTGAAAGGTACTGCTGCAAGCTGTCCCCGAAATTTTGATAATGACTACTCCAGCCAGGATAAAAACTAAGGGTAAGGTTATGTTGTTCGTTAAAGCGCGGCATCAGGTATTCGGCAAAATCAAGCAGGATAGGTTCGAGTTTTTGAAGGTAGTCGCTACGGATGGCATTAACCGCTAAGCCAGCCCCAATAAGGTTTTTATCCCATAATGCGATCTCATCTAAAGGGCGTTGTTGCTTGAGTGCCATATTACGTTGTTTTAGAGCGCGCTGAAATTGGCGCCAGTGACCTATAAACTCAGCATAGTGAAAAAAACAACCCCAGTCTAAAAACCGGCGCCGAGCTTTTGGGCCCTCGGTTAACAGCTGGTGACTCTCTGGAGTTAATAGCTGTAAAGGTAAGCATTGACTGAGGTCAGATTGGGTGGCATTTTTTTGACCATCTAAATGGATAATGGTTTGAATGGCATCTCGACATAAGCCGAGTCTGTGAGTTCTATGTTGATGGGCAACCTCACAATATAATGTAAATTGGTTGTGGTCCTGTTGAATGAGTTGTTTGGGCTGATTGGCTCGAAATGAGCGACCGCTCGCTAAAAACCATAAAGCTTCAATTATGGCAGTTTTACCTGCTGCATTATCACCGACAATAATATTTTGTCCACTACCAAGAGTCCACTCAATCTGTGAGAGGTTGCGAAAATGCTGTAGCTTAAGGCAATCAATTTGAGCCATAGGGAAACTAATTTTGTTTAGGAAATAAAGATAACGCATTTTAGCATGCCTATTTAAAGCGAAATTTCAATTGTTTAGTTGATTTTGCTTGCATTTCCTGAGCGGCTTAACTAGAATTCACTGTTCAAATTTTTTGATCAAATTATTGCAATAGGATTTAGACATGAAACGTACTTTTCAACCTAGCGTTATCAAGCGCAAGCGCAACCACGGTTTCCGTGCTCGCATGGCAACTAAAAATGGCCGTAAAGTGCTTGCAGCACGTCGTGCCAAAGGCCGCGCGCGTTTGACTGTGTAAACAGCACAATGACCGTCCTTAGCGATAGTCAACCAGTCGCTGTGGCGGCAGCGCGCTTCGATGCGCTAGCCCGCCAAACACTTCCCAAAACTGTTCGTTTGCTCACCCCTAAAGATTACCAAGCTGCTTTCCAACAAGCTGAAAAGTTTGCTAATCGCCATTGGACGCTGATCGTTAAAGCCAATCAACAACCTTTACCTCGGTTAGGCCTCGCTGTATCAAAAAAACAATTATCCCGGGCTGTGTGGCGTAATCGTATAAAACGTATTGCTCGTGAGGCATTTCGTCAACATAAAATAGACTTATGCGGTTATGATATTGTGGTTTTAGGGCGCAAAGGAACCGAGTGTGTGACTTCAGCGCAATTGCACGCCAGTTTTGAGCATCTTATTAAAAAAATTAAACTCAGTGAGTTAAATAAGCTAAGCGTTAAGGAACAAGCATGAATATGAAAGCGTTTTGGTGGATTGCGTTAGCTTTCACCGCTATGTGGATTTGGTTTGAATGGATGAAGTTCAATGCACAGCCCTCAACGACGACCGCCACCGCCATCGAACAACAGACTGCTCGGGACTTTGATGTACCTGCGCCAAATATTAATCGTACCGCTGAGCAGCAGGCTGATGTTCCACGTGCTGCTGGTTCCAATATCATCCCTCAACAACAACGGATTCGCATAGAGACGGATGTACTGCAACTAGAAGTTGATACCTTGGGTGCAGATATTCGCGATGCGCGGATTATTCCGCATGGTATGCCTCGCGATCCAAATACGCCGTTCCACTTGATGAGCGATCAAGGGCCATTAATGTACTTTGCGCAAAATGGTTTAGTGGCGAATGCTGAAACCGGGTTGCCAGCACCGACGCATCGAGCCATTTTTGAAACACCAAAAACTGAATATATTATGACTGAAGATACCTTACGGGTGCCATTTACCTGGCGTGAAGGGGGTGTTGAGGTAACCAAGTATTATGTGTTTACCCGGGGTTCATATTTAATTGGTTTGGAGTTCGAAGTCACCAACTTAACAGAGCAGTCTTGGTCGGGTAGCTTATATTCGCAATTTGTTCGTACCGCGTTTGATCCCTATTCACAGGCATTGATGTATACTTATACCGGTCCGGTGTTTTATGATCATTTTAGTGATGATAAAAAATACAACAAAATTTCATTTAGCGATTTAAACACCCAGCCACTAGAAAACAAGCTTATTCAAGGTGGCTGGGCCGCGATGATTCAGCATTATTTTGTGACCGCCGTGGTGCCCGATCAAAATGTAACCAATGTGTTTTATGCTAACCAAGTTGAACCAGGACGCTACCGAATTGGTGTCGTTGAGCCCGAGGTGCAAATTGCGCCTGGCGCAACAGCGACCATTCAATCACAAATTTACATTGGTCCTACAGAACAAAATGTCTTGCGTCAAATCGCACCAGGCCTGGAGCGCACCATTGACTATGGTATGTTTACGATTTTAGCTGAACCTTTGTTTTGGTTGCTGAACCATATCAACAATATCGTTGGAAACTGGGGTTGGTCGATTATCGTATTGACGATTTTGATTAAGTTGGCTTTCTATTGGTTATCGGCTAAGAGCTACTATTCAATGGCGCGGTTACGTAAGTTCCAGCCCAAGCTTAAGCAGTTGAAAGAAAACTATGGCGATGACAAGGTAATCTTCCAGCAAAAAATGATGAAGCTGTACAAAGAAGAGAAGATTAACCCCTTAGGCGGCTGTTTACCGATACTGGTGCAAATGCCGGTATTTATTGCGCTTTATTGGGTGCTCATCTACTCGGTGGAAATGCGTCAGGCGGAATGGATTTTGTGGATTAATGACTTGTCGGTAAAAGACCCTTATTTTGTCTTGCCGGTCTTGATGGGCTTGACCATGTGGGTTCAACAAAAGCTTAATCCAACCGCAATGATGGATGAGATGCAGCAAAAGGTGATGAAGTTTTTACCATTTATCTTTACCATCTTCTTTATGTGGTTCCCAGCAGGCCTGGTACTGTACTGGTTGATGAATAACATCCTATCGGTTTCGCAGCAGTGGTATATTACCCGCAAAATTGAACGCGGTGAGGCGGCAGAAGCCAACGCAAAAAAACGGTAGCTATTAACGTTTGAAAGGCTTTGTAAGGACCATGGCAATCCCATGGTCTTTTTGTTTAAAGGACTAAACCTTGATAATAGAATTAGCAATCTACTTGGCGGCAGGGGCGTTAGCAGGTTTATTAGCAGGCCTGCTAGGTATCGGTGGCGGACTGGTGTTGGTGCCGATTTTAAGTTCGGTATTTTTAATTTATCTTGATACACCTTATATTGTGCATATTGCGATAGCCACCTCGCTTGCGACTATCTTGGTAACCTCAATAGGCTCTGTTTGGAGTCATCACCGCCATGACGCTGTGAATTGGCGCTTAATAAGCGTTATGTTGCTAGGCGTTAGCGTTGGTGGCTTTTTGGGCGGCTGGATTGGCCAATTTTTTGCGACGGCCGTTTTGGCAATTATGTTTGGGCTGCTAGAGATTTTAGTGGCCTTGCAGTTGTTAATGGGCAAGCAACCGCCGCCACAACGCAATCTACCTGGCAAGTTAGGTTTGAATGGTTGGGGGGGAGGCATAGGTTGCTTATCCTCACTGCTTGGAGTGGGTGGTGGTTCCATGCTCACGCCTTATTTTGTGTTTCACAATATGACGATGCGCCAAGCAATTGCAACCTCGTCAGCATTAGCTTGGCCAATTGCCTTGATGGGTACGATAGCTTATATGATCTCTGGCTGGTGGGTGCCCGACTTACCAGACTATACGCTGGGCTTTATTTATTGGCCGGCATTATTGGCCATCGTTTCAGCCAGTACAGTGATGGCATTTTTTGGTGCCAAGCTGACCCACAATATGCCGATTAAGTTTTTGAAACAGGCGTTTGCTATTATGTTGTTGTTGTTAGGGATTAAAATGCTGTTTTTTTAGCAGCGCAGAGTTAATTAATCAAGCCATGCCCGCGATAAAACAGGGATCAATCGCTGTATTGGATGATGGAGCGAACACCATGTCCATTGTAATTAAAATTATTTAAATGAGTCAGATCAATCACGCAGGCAAGCCCTGCAATGTTATAGCCCACCTCTTCGCATAGCTTGCAGGTTGCTTGTAATGAACCACCCGTTGCAATAAGATCATCTAATATTAATATCCTAGAGCCATCTCCCTTTTGCATGTGGAGCGAATCTTTGCCATACTCTAGTCCGTATTCAATGGATGCATGTACATTCGGTAATTTACCGGGTTTGCGAACTTTTACAAAGCCCTTTTGATGCTTGTAAGCGAGTGCTGCGGCAAAGATAAAACCGCGTGATTCAATACCCGCCAAGGTATCAATATTTTTCCAATCTTCATCCGTGTAAAGAGCACTAAGCGCATCAATTGTGGCATTAAAGTGATTGCGCAATAAGGGAGAAATGTCGCGAAATAAAATACCGGGTTTCGGGAAGTTGGGCACCTCGTCAATAAATTGAGCCAGTTGAGAAGAGCTATTCGAAGCCATGCGAGTTCCTTATTATTGCGAATTGTGAGTACGTGACATTGTGGTCTTCTGTGTAGATTTAATCTTGCAGCAAACCACTCTCAAGTTTATTTAGCATAATTTAATCTAATAATTTAACATAAACTATAATTTTATTTTCAAGAGGATGGTCGGATGCCGCATTTAGTTTTAAAGCAGCCCAATTTTAGCGAGATGTCCTTTGATAAGATTGAATCCGATATCGATCAGTTATTAATTAGTAGCAGAAAAACGCTGGCCGAGTTGAGCAATGCCAGTGAAGCCCCTACCTGGGAAAACTTTGTTGCACCTTTAGAGCAGATTGATCATGATTTTGAAGCTACTTGGGGCCCAGTAGGGCATTTGGATGCCGTGTGTTATTCAGATGAATGGCACCAAGCCTATGAGACTGTCTTGGCGAAGATTACGCAATATTATTCAGAACTAGGCCAAAATAAAGCCTTGTTTACTCGGTTTGAAGCTTTGGCAGCAAGCGATGAATATCATCATCTTACGCTTGCGCAAAAAAAAGTTATCGATAACTCACTACGTGATTTCAGATTAGCGGGTGTAGACTTGAACGAGCAGGATCAAAATCGTTTTAAATCGATATTACAACGCTTATCACAGTTATCAAGTCAATTTAGTAGCCATGTTTTAAAGGCGACCCAGGCCTGGTCCTTGCATATCACTGATGAAAGTCAACTTGTTGGTTTGCCCGAATCCGCTAAAAACCTGCTAGCACAGTATGCCCAGCTAAAAGAGGCAACAGGCTGGCGAATTACCCTTGATTTTCCCAGTTATCATGCTGTTATGACCTATGCTGATGACGCTTCCTTACGTGAAAAAGTTTACAAGGCATACGCTACACGTGCGTCCGATCAAAGTGACTATCCAGCTTTTGATAATACGGACCTGATTCAAGAAATTGGCGAGTTACGCTATGAAAAGGCCAAGATATTAGGGTTTAGCAGTTATGCAGACTACTCAATCGCAACCAAAATGGTTAATTCAACAGAGCAAGTGTTGCAGTTTTTACGAGATCTTGCCCAGCGTGCCAAGCCACAAGCTCGCCAGGAGTTAGCAGAGCTACAAACATTCGCAACGCAATACCTAGGTATGGGCGAATTGAATCCGTGGGATATTGGCTATGTTAGCGAAAAGTTCAAAGAACAGCGTTTTGCGCTATCGCAAGAAATCCTAAAACCTTATTTTCCTGTAGAGCACACTCTGTTAGGTATGTTTAGCTTGGTCACGCGTTTGTTTAATGTTCATATAGAACAACAGCAGGATGTAGATGTGTGGCATTCTGATGTTCGTTTTTATGTCATCAAAAATTCAGCTGGCCAAGTTATTGCCGGCTTTTATTTAGATTTGTATGCACGTGAAAATAAACGCGGTGGCGCTTGGATGGACGTGGTGCATAGTCGCTGGCGTCAATCGTCTGGTGATACCATTGCGCCTATCGCTTACTTAGTTTGCAATTTTACGCCGCCGGTAGCCGGCCAGCAGGCCTGCTTAACTCATAATGAAGTGACCACGTTATTTCATGAGTTCGGTCACGGTCTTCATCATATGTTAACTGAAATGGAACATATCAATATTTCCGGTATTAGCGGCGTTCCTTGGGATGCCGTTGAGCTACCTTCTCAGTTTATGGAAAACTTCTGCTGGGAGCGCGAAAGTTTAGATCTGATATCAAGGCATATTGACACGAATCAACCGCTTCCAGATGAGTTGCTAACCGCATTGAAAAAGTCGCGGCATTTTCAATCGGCGATGATGCTACTCAGACAGCTAGAATTTTCGTTGTTTGATTTTATTTTGCACCTAGATTATGACCCATCTAAGCCAAATAACGTCATTGAATTAATCCAGCGTATTCGGGATGAAGTCGCCGTTATTCATCCACCGAGTTATCATCGCTTTCCTCAAAGCTTTAGTCATATTTTTGCGGGTGGCTACGCGGCAGGTTATTTTAGTTATAAGTGGGCAGAAGTGTTATCGGCAGATGCATTTAGCCTATTTGAAGAATCCGGGATTTTAAATACAGAAACTGGTTTAAAGTTTAAAAACACGATATTAGCGGCGGGCGGTTCAATAGATCCAATGTCACTATTTAAAGCATTCCGAGGGCGTTTACCGACCATTGATGCATTATTACGTCATTCTGGTATAAATTCTTCGGCTGCTTAGGTTTATTTATTTGATTCGCCACATTTTTAGCTGTTATTGCTAGGATAATAAGTTATGGCGGTTATTTCCCAGTCTAAGGGCAGTTCTCCGCTTACAATAACCTGTACGCTCTCGCCTACGGATTTTTGTAAGCATGCGCGCGCCATGGGCGCGTCTATCGAAATGTAATCGGAGTTATGAAAAATCTCATCAGGTCCCACAATTCGAAATGCTAAGCTTTGCCCGTTAAAGTTCTTTAAGTAGACTCGGGCGCCAAAATAAATTTTTCCTTCTTGAGAAGGATGATAATCGACAATTCTAAGTTGTTCTAATTGGCTTCTTAAGTAGCGTAAGCGCCGGTCAATTTCGCGTAATCTCTTCTTGTTATACTGATAATCGGCGTTTTCCGAACGATCACCTAAGCTCGCCGCCCAGGCAACAATTTTTGTGACTTTGGGACGTTCATTGCTCCAAAGCTCATTAAATTCATGCTGCAGCTTTGTATAGCCAGCGCGGGTAATTAAAAGTGTTGGCATTAATGTTTGTTAACAGTTTATATAAAGTTCTTGATACATAATAGTGAGTATTATAGTTTAATGGTATTAATTAACCAGCTATATGAGTCGTTATTAGCATTCAAAAAGGGTCCTAAAAAACCAGTTTGACCAGCTTGTTCAATCTTAAAATATAGTATAAGGTTTTTATAAAGGTGTAGCATGATCTATCACTATAGTTCTTCAGGCAAATGTGTTGATTTTGTAGCGGTCTGTGAAGACGTAATGCGTCATGAGGACGTGCAAGGCATATTAGCCTTAACCGCAGAAGCGAACCGCTATGACGTTAAAGAACTCAGTCAATCATTATCGAGACTGCAAAAACCTATCATGGGCGGCATTTTTCCTCAAATCGTCTATGACTCAAATGCAATAGAGCAGGGGTTTGTTTTGATAGCGTTAAAGACACCGATTGATATTAAGCGGTTTGAAGGACTTAGCAACCTTGAGCAGGATTTTGTGGCCGATATTGACCGCGCCTTTTGCGATCAGCCCCCTCCTAAGTCCTGTATTAGTTTGGTGGATGGTTTGGCAACGTGTATTTCAAGCTGGGTTGACGGGTTATTTGAAGTCTTAGGCTCGGATGTTAAGTTTGTGGGCGGTGGAGCTGGTTCTTTGAGCTTTGAGCAACGGCCCTGTTTGTTTTGTAATGATGGTGTTTTTAAAGATGCTGCTCTTATCGGTGTACTTGATAAAAGCTTTAATGTTGGTGTTGGTCATGGATGGCATACCATGCATAGTGGCCTGCAAGTAACCCAAGTAAAAAAAAATATTATCTACGAAATAGATAATCAAAATGCCTTTGAAGTTTATCAGCGATTAGTGGCCCCTCACCATAATATTGGTATTACTGCGGAAAACTTTTTTTCCGTTGCCCAAGCCTATCCATTTGGTATTCACCGACTCAATGATGAAAAAATTGTTCGTGACCCGATTGCAGTAACCCCAGAGGGGGGATTGATTTGTGTTGGTGAGCTGTCACAAGGTGACTTTGTGGACTTGTTGACAGCGGAGCCGGCACAATTAATTAATGCCGCAGCGGTTACATCGGCTTGTGCCAGTTCGAGTCAGCAAGCTAGCTTGCAACACCCCATCTTATTTGATTGTATTTCTAGGGCTTTGTACCTTAAAGAGCAGTTTTCTGACGAATTAGCGGCGATTAAAAGTGAACTGACAAGCCCAGATCCGCTTGTCGGGGCGTTGGTTTTAGGAGAAATTGCCAATTCTGGCAATGGTTACCTTGAGTTTTACAATAAAACTACTGTTGTGGCTTGCTTCGATGACTAGTTCGTTGCCAAGCCAAGACCTGCAAAACAATCGCCTCGCTATTTTGTATGAGATGGCGATGGCGATAGGTAATACGCTGGATGAGCAGCAACTAATAACGTCTGTTGCGAAGGTCATGTTAAGAAAACTAAATGGCATTCAAATAGCTTTTTTTATTAACAACCTAGATGCAATTGATGAAGTACAACAGCCTAGTTATTGCCTGCCGAGGCAATCTTTATCCGATGAGCACCTATTCCTCTGTCAGCAATGGTGGAGCCAGCAGAAGTCTCTAGAGAGTAACGGACTGAGTGGGGTTATATCGAGCAGCCAAACTGGTGATCACAAGCATATTTACGGCATTAACCTTGCAGGCGTCGGTATCGTCACGATTACAACGGTTCAACCGATAGATTCGGCTATGTTGCCAGCATTATCACCGGTCTGTGACAAACTTAGTAATGCCATAAAATCTTGCCGATCGAATCAACAGTTGGTGAGTCAGGAGCAAGCCTTGCAGACGATGTTATTTGAGCTTCGGCAAGCTCAAGCATCACGCGATGCATTTTTAGCCAATATGTCTCATGAAATACGTACGCCACTCCATGGCATTACGGGATTTATTGAGCAACTCGCTGCTACGCCTCTTAACCCCCAACAGCAACATTTTGTCGAAATGACCCGACAAAGCTCCGATATGTTGCTGGGCATTATCAATGATATTCTAGACTTTTCAAAAATTGATGCGGGTAAATTGGTCTTAGAGCGTCACCCATTTAATTTGCAACAGGCACTTGAACCGATTATTGAAATGTTCCAGCTTCGTGCTAAAGCTAAGTCTATTCGGTTTGAGGTATGTTATGACTTTGATGCCGCTGTGACCTATTTATCAGACCCATTACGTATCAAGCAAATTTTGACTAACTTAATTAGCAATGCTATCAAGTTTACTCATCAGGGCCAGGTTCGATTGCTTGTTAAAACAGTTGCAGAAAAAGACGATAAAGTTCGGTTAAAGTTTCGTGTAAGTGATACGGGTATCGGTATGAATGCCAAGCATATCGCGCGTATTGGAGAACCATTTTTACAGGGCGATGAATCCACGACACGATTGTATGGTGGTACAGGTTTGGGTTTAGTTATTTGTTCTCGGCTCTTAGCGTTTTTTGATAGCTGTCTTCGAGTGGAGTCTGTTTTGCAAAAAGGTAGTGTATTTGAGTTCGATTTAATCTTAGATAAAGTTGAGAAGGCGCAAGAACCTGTATCAGATTTCGTTTTTGATACGTCTCAGTGGATTGGAAGATCGGTACTAGTCGTAGAAGATAATCCGGTCAACCAGTTACTTATGGAAACCATCTTAAAGAAAATATCGATAGATGCTATCTTGGCTGAAAACGGCTTAGAAGCGCTTGAAATGTTTCGCTATCAAACCTTTGATCTTATCTTAATGGATATTAATATGCCGGTCATGGATGGGCTTGAGGCCATGCAGGAAATCCGTGACTGGGAAGCAGAAAAATCCTTATCCAGAACGCCTATCATCGCCTTAACAGCTAACGTACTGCAAGGTGATAAGGTCAAGTATTTAGATCAGGGCGCTGATGCGATTCTAGCCAAACCCCTTCAACTCAATCAACTTTATGAACAGTTGCATCATGTGTTTAAATAATCGATAGATTTATTAAACTAGAGCGACAAGCAATGCTTAATCGTGACTTTCGAGCCTTATTTGCTGTGCAGTTTTTGGGCGCTTTTAATGATAATTTAGTTAAAAATGCCGTTGCCATTTTGATTGGTTATCGTTTGGTTAGCGATGCGGAGGCCGGGTTTTGGCTCAGTGTCGCCGCGGGCTTATTTATTTTGCCGTTTATGTTGATTTCACCTTGGGCTGGCCGCCTTGCCGATCAGTTTGATAAGCTGCGGTTGATTCAACTTATCAAACTGGCAGAAGTGTTTTTGGCGATATTGGCGGCTTGGGCGTTGATCAGCCAAAGTCTGTTTTGGTTGTTAGTTGCCATAACTGCGCTGGGGATTCAATCGGCGTTTTTTGGACCGATCAAATATGCCATTATTCCAGAGCGGGTCGCTTCTACTGAGTGGATGTCGGCCAATGCCTGGTTTAGTGGCTCAACCTTTATTGCGATATTGTTAGGCACCTTGTTGGGTGGCTGGGGCGCTATCTCTGAAAGTCATTTATGGGTTTTAGCAACCGGCGTATTCCTCGTTGCGCTCTTAGGTGCCTGGGCGAGTTTTCAAGTGACCCCCGTTTGTGTACCGAAGCCAAAATTAGGCAAGGGTTCATTAGCTTATGGCGCGAGTTTTATGGCGGTATGGCAAAACTGGCATGATGGACGTGGTCGTTTGGTTATCGCTATTTCACTATTTTGGTTTATTGGCGCGACCTTATTAAGTCAGTTGCCGCACTGGGTACAAAGCTTGGGTGGCAATGAGCAGGTGGCTATTGTCTGGCTGGCTGGTTTTGCGGTCAGTTTTGGTTTGGGTGCGGCCTTGCGAACGCTGCTAAACACTTGGCTCAACTGGCATCACCAGGCCTGGTGGCTGGGTTTAATGGCGCTTGTATTAGGTGATGCGGCTTGGCTGAGCCAGCAAGTCTGGGCTGAGGCGTCAGTGCTGGTTGCGCCAGGCCTGTTTTTTAGTGATCCAACGGCTGTGCGGATTAGCTTGGATTTAGCACTGATTGCGATCTTGGGTGGGCTCTATACGGTGCCACTCTATACCCAATTACAACGGCAAGTTGCGGCCTCAGCCAGAGCACGGGCGTTTGCTCTTAATAATGTCATGAATGCACTTTGGATGGTGTTATCGGCACTGGCTTTGATGGCGGGTTACAGTTTGGGGTTAAGCTGGCCGCAATTAGCAGGCCTGCTGGTGATGGGGATAGGGATGATGGCGGTTTGGGTGGCTTGGCGCTTTAAACAAACTACTTGGTTAGTTGCGGCACAGGCGGCAAAGGAGAAGGCATGAGTCAGCAGAAGCAACAGCAGGCCTGGTGGGTCACTTTTGTGCGTGGTCTGATTAAATTTTGGGCAAAACGTTGGTATCGTATTGAGGTTCGAGGCTTGGAGCATTACCACCAGCGACCTCAAGACCGTCCGTTATTAATTGTTGCCAACCATGTCTCCTTATTGGATGGCCCCTTGATTGATGGTTTTATTCCGGGATCCACCACCTTTATGATTGATGCGGCTCATACCCAGGGCTGGTTCCGCTCAATTTTATTGCGACTAGGTCGGTACATTACCACCGATTTACATAGTCCGATGGCCGCGAAACATTTAATCAAAGCACTGGAGGCGGGTGAGCAGGTGATGATTTTCCCCGAAGGTCGAATTAGTACCCAAGGCGGATTAATGAAGATCTATTCGGGCGCAGGCCTGGTGGCCGATAAAACCGGCGCGGCGGTGCTTGCCGTGCATATTGAGGGCGCGCAATGGAGCCACGCATCCTATTTAGACGGACGGGTGCGTTGGTTACGCCGTTCGCGCCGTCCTAAGATAACCTTGACTTTAAGCCCCGCCGAGCCTTTAGCGATTGACCCGCAGCTGCGAGGACGAGCCCGTCACCAAGCCTATCAAAAAGCGATGTTGCAAAGATTGCAAGCGAGTCATTTTCAAGCGAGCTGGCAGCCAGGTAGTTTGTGGCAAGCCTTTGACCAAGCGGTGACCAACCAATGGTCAACCGGGCGCTGGCAAGGAGTTGATGATGCGTTAGGCACCAAACTTAGTTATAAAAAAGCCCGTTTAGGCGCTCGCGTGCTAGGTAGCAAGCTAGCCCAACTCTGTCCGGAATCGAATATTGGCGTGATGTTGCCCAACTCCGCAGGCGTTCTGGTGACTTTTTGGGCGTTGCAAAGTCAGGCCAAGTTACCAGCGATGTTGAACTTTACCGCGGGGGAGGCTGCGTTGATCTCGGCCTGTAAAACCGCCCAGTTGCAACGGGTTCTGACCTCTCGGCGTTTTATTAAATTAGCAGGCCTGCAAGCCATTGAACAGGCACTTGCTGCACATATTGAATGGATTTATTTAGAAGACGTGCGTGAAACGATTAGCCTAGTCGATAAGTTATCAGCACTGGCGCGACCCAGTCGGAGCTTGCCAGGTTATCAACAAGCCGCTGATCACCCGGCGGTTATTTTGTTTACTTCTGGATCCGAGGCTGCGCCAAAAGCCGTGCTGTTGTCGCACCAAAATCTGTTGGCGAATATTGCCCAAGTCGGCAGCCAATTTGCCTTATTGCCTGGCGATGGCGTATTTAATGCTTTGCCGACCTTCCATAGTTTTGGCTTAACAGCAGGCCTGCTGTGGCCCGTGTTGGCAGGAGCAAAACTGACGCTCTATCCTAGTCCGTTGCACTATCATCAAATCCCCGAAGCGGTATATCAGTCCAATGCGCGGGTGTTTTTTGCTACAGATACTTTTTATAAAGGCTATGCACGCAGAGCCGATCCTTATGATTTTAATCAAGTTGAAGTTCTGGTGGCGGGTGCGGAACCCCTAAGTGCACAAACCCGTGAACTCTATGCGCAAAAGTTTGGCAAAACGATTTTGGAAGGCTATGGGGTGACAGAGGCCTCTCCCGTGGTGGCGGTTAATACGCCGCAAGCGCGACAGGATGGCAGCGTGGGGCGTTTATTACCAGGTCTGGTTTATCGTCTTGAGCCGGTGGAAGGTTTGAGCGAGGGTGGACGTTTATGGATTAAAGGGCCGAACGTGATGCTCGGCTATTGGTTTGAGACCGCAGCGGGTGAGTTAGTGGCACCACCGGATGGTTGGTATGATACCGGCGATTTGGCGAGGATTGATGCGCAAGGGTTTATTTGGTTATTAGGTCGAGCCAAGCGTTTTGCCAAGATTGCCGGTGAAATGGTGTCGCTGGTGGCGATTGAGCAAGCCATAGCGCCTATTTTAGCGCCCGACAAACTGGGGGTCGCGGTGCGAGTCAGTGATAGTAAAAAAGGCGAAAAAATTGTGCTGGTATCGAATGATGCGCACTTAAGTTTAGGCCAGGTGCAACAGGTTTTAGCGCAAGCCGGAATGAACGAATTGGCTTGGCCAAAACTTATTTATTGGCGCGAACAGATTCCGCTATTAGGCTCAGGCAAAATTGCTTATCAACAACTTGATCAATGGGTAGCAGAGCAATGAAGCTTAGTGCGCTAATAGCCTTGTTTGCCGACTGGGGCTGGCGTCAGCTATTACTGGTAACGGTCATGTTCTTGTTATTTGCGATGATGCTATTTAGCCAGGATTTCACCCAAGTTGCTGCTGGTGTGGCGCTGTTTTTATTTGGGATGACGCTATTAGAAACCGGTTTTAAAGCGCTCAGTGGCGGCATCTTAGAGCGAATCTTAAGAGCATCTACGGCTCGTCAAAGTCACAGTGTGGCTTTCGGTTTGGCCAGCACCGCATTAATGCAATCCAGTAGCCTAGTCTCTTTAATTACGGTGTCATTTGTGGGCGCGCAAATGATTACTCTAGCGGCTGGGATTGGCATCATTATTGGCGCCAACCTAGGTACCACTACCGGGGCTTGGTTAATGGCCGGTTTTGGCTTAAAGGTTGATATTGCGGCCTATGCCTTGCCATTGCTGGTGCTGGGCGTCTTGTTACAACTGCAAAAGGGTCAAAAGATTCGTGGCCTCGGAGCGATCTTGCTCGGTATCGCATTTTTATTTTTGGGCATTCATTACATGAAGCTCGGATTTGAAAGTCTGCAAGGCACCTTTGATTTAACCGCCTATGCGATGACCGGCTTATTGGGCGTGTTGGTTTTTACCTTGATTGGCATGGTTATCACCACGATTATGCAGTCCAGCCATGCCAGTTTATTAATTATTATTTCTGCACTGGCAACCGGCCAAGTCAGCTATGAAAACGCCTTAGCTCTGGCGATTGGCGCCAATCTAGGTAGCACCATTACCATTGTGATTGGTGCGATGGCGGCTAATGCGTGGGGTAAACGGCTGGCGTGGTCGCACGTTATTTTTAATGTTGGCACCGCGCTGATTGCGATTGTGATGATTGATGGGTTCGTATGGCTGGTTGATGGCTTAGCAGGCCTGCTAGGTATAGCGGCTGATAATTATTTATTAAAGTTGGCTTTATTTCATACCCTTTTTAACCTTACTGGCGTTTTGCTGCTTTGGCCCTTTGTCACTAAAATGGCCGACCTACTCACAACTAGGGTGGCCGATAAGCCAGTAACCCGCGAACAACCCTTATATGTTATACCGGCGGCTTTAAGCAGTGGCGATACGGTGCGGCAAGCGGTGACGCTTGAAGTAGGCCATTTGTTTGATAACAGCTATGGCTTAATCGCACAGGGGATTGGTTTGCGTCGCTCGGTCATTGAGTCTGAGGAATCCCTAGCCCATGCGGTGCAAAATACCCGCCGGTTTATGCCGCTGGATTTAGAAGGTGATTATGAGCAAAAGGTGAAGAACCTGCATAATGCGATTGTGGAGTTTATTGGTCAAGCTCAGCAACGGGACTTGCCGCAAGCGGTTATCGAGCCGATGTATCAATTACGCCGCGCCAGTTTAAATGCGGTGCAAGCTGTGAAAGCGATCAAGCATATGCATAAAAATTTAGCGCGCTATGGTGTGAGTGAGCAAGCCGCCGTGCGGCAAAAATATGACATGATGCGGATCAGTTTAGCTAAATTGCTACGTGCTTTGCGTCGACAGATGCAAGCTGAAAAACCCTTACCGAGTGAACAGATGGACGCGTTTTTTAGTCATTGGCAACAACAAATTGACGAAACGAGTCGCCAACTCCAAGCCAGTTTAGATCAGGATATTCGTCAGCGTGCGATGAGTGCCCATATTGCGACATCGATTATGAATGATGAAGTTTATTGGCGCAGTCTTGCTAACCATTTGTTATTGGCGATGCAGCTGTTCAATCAGGCTCAAAATCTGCCGGATAAACAGACTGGTTCGGGCGAACTGGATGCGATCGCCCCGACCTTTTAACCGCGACGAGTTAGAAGTTTAAACGAGTTTTGGCTTGTGCCACTTGATGACGAACTTGCGCAGGTGCTGTGCCACCGAGATGGTTGCGGGCATTGACAGAACCTTCCAGAGTTAATACCTCAAAGACATCTTGATCAATGACATCACAAAAGCCTTGTAAGGTCGCCAAAGACATATCGGCTAAGTCCTGTTGCGTTTTTACCCCGTGAGCGACCGCTAAACCCACCGCTTCATGGGCGTCACGGAAGGCTAAGCCTTTACGCACCAAATAATCCGCTAGGTCAGTGGCCGTGGCAAAGCCATTGCGCGCCGCACGATAGGTATTATCACGCTTCACCTCTAATGCCGGCATCATGTCACCAAATGCGCGTAAACAGCCGCGAACGGTATCAATCGTGTCGAAAAGTGGTTCCTTATCTTCTTGGTTGTCTTTATTGTAAGCCAGCGGTTGAGATTTCATTAGCGTCAACAGACTCACCAGGTGACCATAAACTCGCCCTGATTTACCGCGTACCAGCTCGGGCACATCGGGGTTTTTCTTTTGCGGCATAATGGATGAGCCGGTACAAAAACGATCCGGCAAATCAATAAACTGAAATTGCGCCGAGGACCATAAAATCAGCTCCTCAGAAAAACGGGTTAAGTGCATCATAAAAATGGCCGCCCAACTGGTGAACTCAATCGCAAAATCGCGATCAGAAACGCCATCGAGGGAATTTTGACAAATTCGCTCAAAACCAAGCAATTGCGCGGTATATTCTCGGTCAATCGGATAGGTGGTACCCGCAAGCGCTGCCGAGCCTAATGGCAAACTATTGACCCGTTTACGACAATCTAGCAAGCGCTCTTCATCCCGTACCAGCATTTCATACCAAGCTAACATATGATGACCAAAAGTCACCGGTTGTGCTGTTTGTAAATGGGTAAAGCCCGGCATAATGGTATCCGCTTCGCGCTCGGCCAGTTCGACCAGTCCTTGTTGCAGTCGGTGCAAGTCTTGCTGAATAAGGTCAATTTGATCACGGACATATAACCGAATATCGGTCGCAACTTGGTCATTACGTGAACGGCCAGTGTGTAGTTTTTTGCCCGTCACGCCAATCATTTGAGTTAAGCGCGATTCGATATTCATGTGAATATCTTCTTGCTTAATCGACCAATGCATTTGCTCGTTTTCAATTTCACTAAGAATATGCTCAAGACCTTTAATAATGGCATCTTCTTCTTTGGCATTGAGTACACCAATCTTGTAAAGCATTCGCGCATGAGCAATCGAACCTTGGATATCTTGTTTGTACATCCGTTGGTCAAATTGGATCGAGGCGGTAAATTCTTCGACAAACGCATCGGTCGCTTCCGTGAAACGACCGCTCGATAGTTTTTCTTGGTTTATGTTTTGACTCATGACATCTCGTTTATAGATTTAAGGTAAAGGGCGACGCATTTGATCCGGGTTTACGGGTAGACGCATTGGATTGCCAATGCGTTCGTAGGCCACATTAAGGCGTTGATGAATCATGGCCGCATAGAGTTGCACATCCATACTGCCCACCAAAGGTTCAGCAACCGGAAGTCCGCGCCAATCGACAAAAATCACCGTAGGGGTAATGTCGGCGCGATACATACGAGCAAAATCGAATTTTGATAAGGTTTCGCTGGGTGAAAACACCAGTTGACGACTGTTGTCGGTACTTACTTTACGCATATACATGGCGTAACCATCATAAAGGCCGCCACGCATCATCGGGGTGAGTACAGCGGCATCAACCTGACTGCAAAACTCACAGTGATACGCGGTAAACATAATCATAATAGGGATATTTTTTTCCCGTGCTTGCTGTGCCACAAAATGAAAGTTATCCATTTCAGGTAATAAGCTGGCTTGAGCCTTTTGATCACAGCCAGCTAAAAAGCCCACTGCAAGCAGCATTGCGATCCATTTTTTAAACATGTTCTTGTCCTCCTCTTATTGTGATTTTTATTTTAACGAAATTTGCGGACACTATTTGAGTAAAATGTAAGGCGCGATTAAACAAAAGGATAACCCATGAAAAATCATTTGCGTATTGCGACCCGAAAGAGTCCCCTTGCTCTCTGGCAAGCTGAGTTTGTTAAAGCCGAGCTAGAAAAAGCCCATGCCGGTTTAAAAGTGACGTTAGTGCCAATGAGTACGCGCGGTGATAAGATTTTGGATGTGCCGTTGGCCAAAGTGGGTGGTAAGGGTTTATTTACCAAGGAATTAGAAGAACAAATGCTCGCTGGTCAGGCCGATTTAGCGGTGCATTCAATGAAAGACGTGCCGATGGTATTACCGGAAGGTTTTGCACTGAGTGCGATTATGGCACGCCATGATCCATCCGATGCGTTTGTATCTAATAACTACGCGAACCTAGACGAGTTGCCGCAGGGTGCGATTTTAGGGACTTCTAGTTTACGCCGTCAGGCACAGTTCCAAGCCTTGCGCCCAGATCTTGAGATTCGTTTTTTGCGCGGTAACGTCGGTACCCGCTTAGGCAAATTGGATGCGGGTGAGTATGACGCGATTGTGTTAGCAACGTCCGGCTTAGAGCGCTTGGGATTAGATGAGCGGATTCGCTGTAAAATGCAACCTGAACAAATCTTGCCGGCGGTGGCGCAAGGGGCATTGGGCATTGAAACCCTAGCTAATGACACAGAAACCCAAGCATTAATTGCTGTGCTTAATGACCCTTTAACCGCAACGGTGGTCAAAGCCGAACGTGCGATGAACCGTTGCTTAGATGGTGGCTGTCAAGTGCCGATAGGGGGATTTGCGCTGTTAGAAAATGACCAGGTCTGGTTGCGCGGTTTGGTGGCCGAACCGGATGGCTCCAAAATGATTAAGATGGAAGGACGTGCGCCCGCTTCGCAAGCGGAAGGTTTAGGTCGATTAATTGGCCAAGCTTTATTAGATGCCGGTGCTAAAGAGATTCTAGCCAAGTTGTATCAACCCGAATCAGCCTAAGCAGGGGCTTCAGTTGATTTCACTGCTTAATACCCGCCCTCAGCCGCAGGCGTTAACTCAGGCGATTGAGCAGGCCTGGCCAGCGCAAGTTCGGGTCATTGAGGCGCCGTTGCAAAAACTGGTGTCCTTGCCATTACTGCCCGAGCCGCACCAACAATTTAGTTGGCAAACGGCCGATATTTGGGTATTTGTCAGTGCGAATGCGGTGGCGTTTTTTCATCACGCGTTACAAGCGCAAGACTTGTCCGGTCCTCCGCCCTCGGTAGCCTTGGTCGCAGTAGGTCAAGCAACCTGGCAGGCTTTGGCCGATTTGAATTGGTCGGGCTTGCAACCCTTGCCAGCCAGCTTTGATAGCGAAGGGATGTTGGCCTTACCCGTCTTTAATCAGGTGGCGAATAAAGCGATTGGTATAGTTAGAGGTGAGGTAGGGCGCGATTGGTTAGCAGAACAGTTGAACCTGCGTGGTGCCAGAGTTAGTTTTTATCCGGTTTATCGGCGCGAGGCTTTGCCGCTAGATGTTTCTGCCTGGCAGACCTGGTTAGCACCGATTGCGTCTAACCAGGCCTGCGTATCTTGCAATTCTTGCTGTTACTGGGTGCTATTGACCAGTCAGGAAAATGCGCTGATTTGGTGGCAGCACTACCAGGCCTGGTGCCAGTCGCATCCACAAACTAGGGAGCTAGGTGTGCTGTCACTGACGGCTAATGTTGCTCAATGTTTAAGCGACTGCGGTTTTAAGGGTCAACAGCGAGTCTGTGAAAATGCGTCGCAATCGAGTATGCTCAAACAATTATCCCAAATATTGGGCGATTCCCTTGTTGAGGAGAGAAAATCATGAGTGAACCCATAACCCCAAAAGCAGAACATCATGTTGTCGAAGGGGAATTTGTTGAAGCCGAGGCCAAGACACAGACTTCGAGTACAAAGCAGGCCGACAAAACCAAAGCTGGCCAGCCTAAGTCTTTATTACGTAACGCCAAACAACCCTGGTTGGCGATGTTAGCTATGACGGGGATTTTGTTGGGTGCGACCAGTTGGATTGCCCTAGAACAGCGCACCGCAACACTCTATGAAATGGCGCACGCAGGTCTGGCATCCGATGCGCTGGTTGAGCAGCAGTTAGAACAAAAAATTGCGCCGTTATTACAAAAAATTGCTTATCAACAACAAAAAATCACCGCGCTGGAAAATTGGCAACAGTCCTTTCAAGGCGGCGCCCGTTCGTTTTTGCGTGACTATGAAACGCTAGAAGCACAGCTTGTTGAAATGCAAGCCATGTTGGCACAGCACGCGCAACAGCTGGCTACTGTTAGTAACCAGCAACGCTCGGCACCTACGCCGGAACCTTCATTAGCCCCAAATTCTGCTGATGAAATGAATCAACAGGCAGTTACATCTGAAATGCAAGCCGCACTGAGCCACTTAAGCCAAGAGTTACAGCAAGCGCAGGGGCAGTTAGAGCAAGGCTTAACTCAAATGCGTGCTGAAATCGCTCGGTTGCAACAACAAGCCGACCAGGCGTTAGCAGGTCTGCAAACTTTAACTGAAGACCCGGAGTGGCAATTAGGACAGACTGAACTGGCCGAGCAATTGGTAACATTTCAACAGCGTTTAACAGAGCTTGCTAATGATCAGGCGGCGTTACAAGCCGATTGGCTCTCGAAAATGGCACCAGAAGTTGAGGCCATTATGACGGAAGTGACACCTACTTTTGAGGGGTTATTAAGTCGGTTCAATAACTTATTCACATTGAAAAAAATTGAAGAAGATGCACCTAGTAGGGCAGAAGAGCAGGGAGCCACACCATGAAGCTATTAATAGCATGGGGTTTGTTTCTGATTTTGGGTGTTGCCTTAGCAAGCCTGGCGGTACTCAATTTAGGTGAAGTGGTATTACGTTGGGAGCAATGGGAGCTCATCACGAGCTTAGGCTTGCTTTTAGCCCTGTTAATTGTTGGCATGATTGTGTTTTACTTGCTAATCAGGTTTTGGGTGGCTGTGTGGAACTTACCTCGCGCCTGGCAAAAGCGCCGTCAATTAAAGCGATATCAGCAGGCACAAGCGAGTTTATCAAAAGGACTTATTGCGCAAGAGTTGGCCGATTGGGCAAAGGCTGAAAAGCAACTAATTGCCACAGCCAAACTATCAGAAAATGGTGTGATGCATTACTTGGCAGCGGCGAAAATGGCTGATGCCCAACAAGCAACAGCACGTCGTGATCAATATTTGCAACAGGCGCGCCAGCGTTATCCAGAAGAAGACATCACCATCGGCTTAGTTGAAGCGCGATTATTAACCGCGCAGCAACCGGATACCGCCCTAGTGATTTTGGCTGAACTCCAGCGTATTCATCCAAAACACCCGGTGGTGTTACAGGATTATTGGCGATTATTGACCCAGCAACAGCGCTTGGGTTTATTGATTAAGCTCTGGCCCGGTTTAAAAAAATACAGTGGTTTATCGCGTGAGCAGTTGGCCCGTCATGAACAAGCCTTATTGATCATGCAATTGCAGCAGGCGAACACACTAGAACAACTGAATCACTTATGGACCGGTTTGGCTGGGCGCACACAGATACAACCAAGTATTCTTACCGAATATGTTAAACAGGCGTTACGCTTTGATGACGCGAATAACTTAGCGGGATTGATTGAAAAAGCGCTAAAAAAACAATGGGATGAGTCTCTGGTTTATTGGTATGGACGCATTGAGTTTGGCCCCGCTTTTGATCGTTTTAAGCGTGCGCAGGGCTGGTTAGGCGATCACCCTGATAGTGCGGTGTTATTACTAACATTGGGACGTTTGGCTTGCCAAAGCCAGCTTTGGGGGCAAGCGCACCATTATTTCAACCAAAGTTTGGCGTTACAGCCGGAATTAGAAACTTATCATGCGCTGGCGCACTGTTATGAAGCAGAAGGCGAGGACACCCAAGCCGCACTCACCTATAAGAAAGCTTTGGCACAACTGCCTTACGCCACCAATCATTAAGCCGAGTTTATTTTCTCGCGTTCTAACGAAACCCGCTATGCGGGTTTTTTTTGTATTTAATGCAGCATAAAACCCCATAAATACTGCGGTAATGATTTTTTATGCTAAATAGCATTAATTTTTATTTGACATCTTGAAAGTCATTCATTAACATAGCAAAACAATATTGAGATTTATTACTATTCGCATTTTATTAATTGATTAACTTGGATTTATCCGTGAGCACTATGCAGAACCACAGCACCGAAAAACCTTTGCGCAGTATTGATAGCCAAGCGTTATTAGCGGGTCAAAAGCTGATTACTATTCAGCATGGTGCGCAGCAATATGTGTTGCGTTTAACCAAAGAAAACAAACTGATCTTAACTAAATAGGGACTAGCCATGAAACAGCCAATCCATAACCCCCTGATTCACCTTGCCCTCTCCGAAGCAAAATTGGCCGAATTATTTCGGCTTGGGGTGTTGTGTGCCGCTGATGTCGATTGCCTAGATGTCACCAGTCGCGATCAGGTGCAAAGGCTATGCCTGCAAACCTGTGCTCAACAACTTTGTGCGGTATGCCCGTCCCGTTCGACCTGCTCAAAAGGTCAGAGTTCATCGTCAAAGCATGTTGTTCATTGGCCTAACCTGCCCACCATCAAATCCTTAATTAATTAACGACTAACTAACCACTACTAAGCCAGCTAAACCTTAGGTTATCGCCAGCCAAGTACATATAAAACAAGGAAAGTATATGTCAGCTCAGAAAATGGCGCTTAAAACCCTGGTAATTAGTATAGCCGTGGCTATGGCTACTTCCGTGTTAGCGGACACCAAACAGCTCCCACGTATTGATGTTATTGGGCAGGGGGACGATGCGGTTACAAAACAACCGGGCGCAGTATCGATTGTCACAGAGGAAAACATTCAGCGTGCACAACCACGTTCAACTGAAGATGTCCTTCGTCGTGTGCCTGGCGTACATGTGAAAGGTGAAGAAGAAACCGCCGTCGTTGTTAACGTCGGTATTCGTGGTTTACCCGCATCGGATTATAAAACTTTGGTTTTAGAGGATGGTGTGCCCATTCAACCAGGTATTTTTGTGGGGAACAGTCGCTATTACAACCCGCGTATTCAGCGTGTGGAGCGAGTTGAGGTACATAAAGGTGCCACCCACCGCTATGGCCCCAACACGATTGGTGGTGTTATAAATTACATTACTAAAACGCCTGAGGATGGTTTCGCTATTTCCGGCAAGGTTGGTAGCTGGAATACACGAGAAGGTACATTAGAAATTGGTGGTAGCAATTATTCTGGTGATTCATTCTTTGGATTGATCTATACCAAAGCAGATAGCGATGGTTTCCAAAGTAAAGGATATGCCATGGAAGACTTGATGATCAAGTCGGGTACCGCGATTGGTGATGATCAATTGATCAGTGTCAAGTTTAGTCAATATAGTAATGATGCCAAGATTTCTTACCGTGGGCTGTTTCCAAATGCCTATAAAGCACGAGCGACATTTAATCCGGCACCGGATGATTATTTTTTAACAGAACGCACCGCTTTTGATATTAACCATGAATGGGATATTAGCAATGACATGAAGCTTCAAACTTTGGTTTATTGGAGTGAAATGAACCGTGATTATTGGCGTTTTAGATTAGGAAACCAAGACGGATTCGGTCAGCAAGCAACAACAACAAATAGCGCTGGTCAAAGGATTTGGAATTACAACGATACTGTTCAAGGCAACAATCGCTCGTTTGAACGCAAAGGTTTTGATACTAGATTGTCGTTTAATCACGATAGTTTAGGGATTAAAAATCAGGCTGAGTTGGGTTTGACCTTAATGAATGAAGAAATGAAGGATGTCACGGTTCAAGCAACTAGAGCGACACCACGTAATTCGGGGGCGCCCTCAAGAAACCGAGTTGATTCAGCCGATAGTCTTGCTATCTATGGTCAAAATCGATTTGAAGTAACGGACCGTTTAGCGATCACAGCTGGTTTAAGGATGGAAACCTATGAGCAGCGTCGTAACGATTTACGCAATGCAGGCCCAGCAGATAAGTTTTCTAATACCGAGTTTATGCCTGGGCTGGGTGCAACCTATCAATTAATTCCTGAAGTGCAGTTGTATGGCAGTGTATATCGGGCATTTTCTCCACCCCTTGTTGGCAGTGTAATCGGTTCTGGTGATACGCCAACAGAAGCTGAAAAATCGGTCAATATTGAGCTTGGCGCTCGTGGTAGTGCCAATAGCTTTACTTATGAAGTGACCGCCTTCCAAATGGATTTTTCAAACCAAGTAGATCCCGGTATTTCAGGTATTAAAGCACCGAATGAGGGCAGTGCTCTAGTTCAAGGCATTGAAGCGGCACTTGGATATGACTTCAGAAACGGATTTACTATTGATACCAACGTAACCTGGGTTCCAACAGCTAAATATCGCGAAGATCGTGGTTCTGGCGGCGCTGAAAAAGGCAATCGTTTTGAAAACTCGCCAGAAATTACAGCTAACCTAGCATTTGGCTATGGAAATGACACGGTACAATCCGCTTTGCTTATTAACTACACCGGTGAATTTTTTAGTAATGCAGCAAATGATAAAGAGTTAACGGTTACTGAAACAGGTAATTGGGGCGGTAAAGTGGCTGCGCATACAACGGCTGACTTAACCGCTAACTTCAATGTAAACAAACAGTTGAATGTGTTCGGTGCGGTTAAAAACCTAACCGACGAGCGTTATATTGCTGGCTTACGCCAGGGGATTTATGCCGGTCCATCACGATCGTTTGAGCTAGGCGCGCGCTATAAGTTCTAAAGTTAAGTTAGTTTTTTTCATTGTTGTTATCCTCCCTCTTTAGTTATGACCGCTAAAGATCTTTGACCGAGCCAAGTGCTCGGTTTTTTTATGTTGGCTTAACGCAACATTAACCAAATCGTAAATACTAAACCCAAGGCATAAAACAACATGGTTAATTGCACCATGCGTTGATTGGCTTTGCGGCTGTTAAGTTTGTCAAAGCGAGGGTATTTACGCGCCAGCATAAATCAAAGCCAAAGTGCCGCTAGGATGCCAAAAGTAACTAAAATCCCTAAAAATAATGTGGTTAACATTTACATGCCTTTGTACTTAAAGCGCATTATGATACGCAATCTGCAATGTTAAAATAATGACAGTTTTATTATGGAGCGCAAGCTATGAGTGATGCAAAGGTATTAGTAGGCGATGTGGCTGCTAGTCAATTGGGCAAGACTACGGTTTACCCACAGCAATACGATGCCGGTTTATTATTCCCTATTCCGCGCCAAACCAAGCGCGATGAATTAGCTATTGATGCACAAAAACTCCCTTTTACCGGGGTGGATGTCTGGAATGCCTATGAAATTTCTTGGTTGAACCTGAAAGGCAAGCCAATGGTCGCGATGGGACAGTTCACTCTGCGTGCCGATACACCAAATATTATTGAATCCAAATCGTTTAAATTGTATCTCAACTCGTTCAACGCCAGTCGTTTTGAAAGCCAAGCGGCGGTAGCACACACTATGGAGCGAGATTTGTCTGCGGTGGCAGGCGGCAAGGTTAAAGTACAGCTATCGAGTTTGAATCAAGAGCCTTGTTTGGTGTCGGATATTGACCGTGCGGAGTGTCTCGATTTCCAGGATTTAGAGATTGACACTTACCAGGTCAATCCGGACTTTTTACGTGCTGGGAATCAATATGCCGAAGAGGCGTTTTACAGTCATTTGCTTAAATCTAACTGCTTGGTCACCGGACAACCGGACTGGGGTACGGTGGTGATTCGTTACCGCGGGCCTAAAATCGATCGGGCGGGTTTGTTACGCTATATTATTTCGTTTCGCGATCATAATGAATTTCATGAACAGTGTGTTGAACGGATGTTTTGTGACATTCAACGTCAATGCCAGCCTGATGCCTTGACGGTGTATGCCCGTTATGTGCGTCGCGGTGGGCTAGATATTAATCCGTTCCGCAGTAACTTCCAAAGTGAAGCGGTGATGCCGCGTTTGGTGCGGCAATAGTCGTACAGAGTGTGCGGGGAGTTACCTTAAGGTCGCGCCATCGCAAAGATATCTCGCGTATAGCTGTAATCATCACCGCCTAATTTACCGATGGCATCGATTCGGGTGCCATCAATCTTGCCATCTCGGTTAATCACATCGTCACCTAAATAAATACCGACGACATCCAACAAAATTAAGCTTCCACCTGCGGGTGCGGCTGAGAGTTGTTGAATCTCACGCAGCCGGCATTCATAACGGACTTTAGCGGCGGCCACGGAGGGTGGTTTAACGAGGTTGCTGGGGGTGCGCGCAATCTGGGCTAACTCAAACTCATCAATGTCATTCGCTACCGCCGCACAGCTGGCGTTCATTTGTTCCGCCAGTTCGGCGCTGACAATATTCACCACGCATTCTGGCTGTTCGTGCAGATTCGCCAAGGTGTCTTTAGCATGGTTTTGGCGTGGCGCAATGTGGCTGACCGCTAAAATCGGTGGATTCACACTGGCGACGGTAAAAAATGAATAGGGCGCCAGGTTGGCAACCCCCTGTGCATTGATTGTACTAATCCACGCAATCGGGCGGGGCACAATGGCGCCAACGAGATGTTGATAAATCTGGCCGGCTTCAAGTTGGGTGGTGGTGTAAAACATAAGGGTATTCCTATGGGTAGGGGTTCAATTTAAATAGCATTTGGCCGTCTTTTATGGCTATCTTTTTGCGCAGCAAATTCTAATAATAATAGAATATATAAAAAATAAGGATGGATTATGTCGCAATTAAAAGTACCGGTGTTAGTTGGGCTAGGTTTGGTGGTCGCAACTACTGCCAGTTTTTTTGCCGCTAGCTGGTGGATTGGGCAGGGTGTGCAACAACAGGTACTGGCTTACGAGGCGCAGTTGATTGCCCGTGATGATGTGCGCGTTAATCGTTTCGAGTATCAACGAGGCCTGATAAGTGGCCAGTTACACTATGATTTGGTGTGGCAGCCAACGCTGGATTCGCCCGCTTATAGTTTCTTTACCGAGCTACGCCCTGATGGTCAGGGCGTTGTTTTGCAGGGCGAGTTGCCGGTTAAGCAGGGGCCTTGGTTGGGTCTGTCGGTGACACCCACCGGTTTCGGTTTGGCCAGTGCCGATTATGCCATTGGTTTGCCGGCGACGGCACGTGCCTATTTACCTCAATACCCAGGTCAGCGGCCATTGATTGCTATCCAAGCCTACGCCGCGTTAAATGGTGACTTAGCGGTTCGGGCGAATTTAGTGGATTACCGCGGGCGACTCATTGATCCAGATACGCAAGAGTCTGCCAATTTGGCATGGGAAGGCGGTCAACTACATCTCCGCTTTCGGGACGATTTAGCCCAAATGAGTGCCGAGGCTAGTTTAGCCTCGTTTGATATTAACCTTGTACAGGATGGGTTGAGTTTCCGTTTGGACAACTTAAGTTATGAACATGACTTAAGCCGTGCGGCTCCCTATTTGTGGTTGGGCGATATTGCCGCAAAAGTCGGCGAAGTGCGCTTTATGGAAGCTGATGAACAAGTCACTATTCAGAATCTCGTTGTGGCGGGTGACTCGCAAGTTGTTAGTGATAAATTAGATACCCAGGTGCGTTATGAAATAGGCCAAACCGATGTTGTTTTTGATGATGTCGAGTTTGCATTCGCCGGTGCGACTGTTGATATGGCGCTACGTAATTTAGACTGGCAGGCCTATCAAGATTTGGTTTTGACCGTGCAAGATTTGGACAAAATGGATGAGCAGGTGGTGTTGGATGCCTTTCAGCGCTTGCTGGCCGGTGGTCCTAGTTTGCATCTAGATGACATACGTGTCCGAGTAACAGATACCGAGCATATAACGGCTAGCATGGTGTTGGGTTATCAGCCCAGGGTCGCGTTGGATTGGAACGGATTTAGTAATTTGAGTGAGGCGTTAGAGCAAAATACGCTGTTCTCATTGCAAGCAGGCATTACTCGGCCACTAGTGGATCGTATCGTACTCGAGTTTTGGCCGTTTGATTTAGATGAAGCCGACCTTAAAGCGCAACTGGACATCAGCATTGCCGAAATGGTGGCGCAAAATTATTTGCTTCAACAGGGCGCTGATTTAAGCTTGGCTATGGGTATAGAAGCCGGTCAGGTCAAACTCAATGATGCCGATTTTTTACCGGTCGCGGATGCGCTTGCTTTAGTCGATTTAGCCGCTAATTTGTTAGGTTGGGCCATAGCGGAAGAGGAACAGGCGACGAACCAAGCAACACCGGATGCTACCGGGTTAGCAGGCCTGCTGAACTATGCCGCGTCACCACTTTACGAGTATTTGGAATTGTCCGCCGACTTTACTCCCGATCCCATCATTGTGCCGCTTCAAGCGGGTGGTGACCAAGATGTGAGTCTACTAACCCAGTGGCAATGTTTGGGCTATGTAAATGCCAGTCTTCCAGATGTCACGCTAAATTATCGTGCCGGTCAATTTGATTTATCAATTTATGTGCAAGGTGGGTTAACCGATACCACCCTGATTATTCGTGATCCGAACGGGCAATGGCATTGTAATGATGATTACCCTGGATTGGCATTGGATCCGGCGGTGGTGTTTAATCAGCCGTTAACGGGAAATTATGCCATTTGGGTGGGCTTGCATTCCGATTCGACCGCTGATGTAGAACTGCGTTTTTCTGAGATAGGCGTAGGGGAATAAGCTGTTACCGATAACCCCGCTATTACCTGACATTATTGCAACGCTGGCACAGTCACCAGGCCTGGTGCTGCAGGCCGAACCAGGTGCTGGCAAATCGACCGCCGTGCCGCTGGCTTTGCTAAAGGCCGACTGGTTGGCGGGTAAAAAAATCATTATGCTCGAACCGCGTCGGTTAGCGGTGCGTTCGATTGCCCAGTATCTAGCCCGTCAGTTGGGTGAACAAGTTGGCCAAACCATTGGCTATCAAATCCGGCATGAGCGTAAGGTGTCGGCGTCAACGCGGTTGGAAATTGTTACCGAGGGCATTGTAACCCGGCGTTTGCAAGCGGATCCGTCCTTGTCTGATGTGGCGTTGGTGATATTTGATGAGTTTCACGAACGTTCCATTCACGCCGATTTAGCCTTAACCTTGTGCTTAGAAGTGCAGTCGTCTTTGCGTGAGGATTTAAAGTTGCTGGTCATGTCCGCGACCATGGATACGCAAGCGGTGAGTGGGTTTTTACATCATGCGCCGGTGATTCGCTCTGAAGGCCGCTGTTTTCCAGTCGATACTCATTATTTACCCCAGCCTTTAACCTCGACCCATCCAAATGATTGGTTGCCGTTATTAAAGCAATCGATTAGCCAAGCCTTAAAAACTGCCAAGCAAGATGTGTTGGTGTTTTTGCCAGGACAGGCGGAAATCAAACGTGCTCAAAATCTTTTACAAGAAACCCTAGCACCAGGCCTGGTGGTGTGTCCGTTATACGGTCAATTATCTCCAGAGCAACAAGACATCGCTTTGCTGCCCGACTCGCAAGGACGGCGCAAAATTATTTTAGCCACCAATATTGCCGAAACCAGTGTAACCATTGAGGGCGTTGACGCCGTGGTGGATTCGGGTTGGGCGCGTAAAGCTGTGTATGATGTGTCCAGCGGTATGACGCGTTTAGTGACGCAGCGCATTTCGCAAGCTGCTGCCGAACAACGTAAAGGCCGTTCCGGACGATTGATGGCCGGGGTGTGTTATCGGCTATGGTCGCAATGTCAGCACCAGCAAATGGCCGCGTTTGATGCCGAAGAAATCACCCAAACTGATTTGACTGATCTGTGTTTAGAATTGGCGCAATGGGGCGTGAGTTCGTTGGATGAATTATCTTGGCTGACCGCGCCACCGTTGGCACATTATCAGGCGGCAAAAAGTCTATTGCAGCAACTGGGGCTGTTGAGTGCAAATGGCGGTTTGACCGAAACAGGCAAGGCCGCTCAAGGCTTGGGTTTAAATGCGCGCTTAGCGCGGATGTTATTAAGTGTGCAACACCAATCGGCTGTCCAGCAAACGTTGGCGTTAGATTTAGCCGCCTTATTGGCCGAAGGCGATATTTTACCCAACGAGCCGTCGGCAGATTTGGTCAAACGCCTAATCGCGTTGCAGGCGTATCGCAACAATCCTCAACAGGCCAAGCAGGATTTCGATATTCAGCGCCAAGCCATCGAACAAGCATTAAAAAATGCCGACAATTGGCGGCGTCAATTGGGTTTTTCCCAGCCGATAGCGTTCAGTTTGGCGCAGATGCAAACCGAAAGTGGCGTGTTGGTTGCATTAGCCTTCCCGGATCGCATTGCGCAGCGGCGCAAAGGCGATGAGCCGCGTTATCTATTGAGCAATGGCAAAGGTGCGCTGTTAAAAAATGATGACTCGTTGCGTAACCAGGCCTGGTTAGCGATTGCGAATTTAGACGGTCAGCGTCAAGAAGGGCGCATTTATCTGGCGGCGCCTGTGGATGTTGCAAGTTTAGAGCAGACGTTTAGCGAGCAGATAGAAACTCGCATCGGGTTAGATTTTGATACTAAAAAACGCGAATTGGTCGCCAGTGAACGACGCCGGTTGGGCAAGTTAGTGTTAGGCGAAAAATCGACCGACGCGATTTCGCCTGCGCAATTTCAAGCTGCGTTGTTGGAGGTGCTGGCAAACAATTTGGATTTATTGCCTTGGAATGATGCCGCAGAGGCTTATTTGCAACGTCTGCGTTGGTTAGCCGAGTTTAATGCCGATTGGCCAAGTTATAACCAGGCCTGGTTGTCGGATAATATCGAAACCTGGTTGGCACCCTATTTATCGGGTATCACGCGCATTAAAGACCTGCAAAAACTCGATATGTTAGCGATGCTGCAAAGTTTGTTGGATTATGACCAGCAACAGATTTTGAATCGTGAAGCGCCCGCCTATTATCATGCCCCTAGCGATCGAAGGGTGAAAATCGACTATAGCCAGCCAGGTGTCGCCAAGGTCTCCTTGCCGTTGCAGGAGGTGTTTGGCGAATTGCATTCACCACAGCTCGCCTGGGGGCAGGTCAGCCTGACGTTTGAATTGTTGTCACCGGCGCGCCGTCCCATTCAAACCACCGCCGATTTAGCTCACTTTTGGCGCAGTTCCTATTTTGAGGTGATCAAAGAGATGAAAGGTCGCTACCCCAAACACCGCTGGCCGGATAAACCACTCGATGAAAAGCCGGGGCGTTCAATCAAGTCGCGCCCAATCACCTAAAATTTCGGCAATCCGTGCCGGACTTGGGCGCATAAAGTAGGGATAGTCGGCGGTACCGCCATCACTAGGGGCACTGGCGCAGGTTAGGCGATAAAAAGCATCAGGGGCTGCGCTATAAAAATGCACCAACTCCATGATCGGGGCGGCATAATCGGCGTCACCATCACTGGTTTTTAACCAGTTAACCAGGCCTGGTTGCGGGGTTTGTGCAATCAACTCAGTGCCAAATTGAATTCGGTCGATGCTGTAGCGCCCCGCCGGTAAGGTTTGTGGTGCATCTGCCAAATAACGCAATTCAATTCGGCAGTGTTCTCGCCACTGATTTATGGCGCTACCCTTATAACCTTCACCCTCTTGAAAGACAAACCGAAGCGTCCCGGGGGCAAAGGTTAGATCGTGATGCAGGGTGAATTGTAATGGGGCTTGCGCTGGATAGTTTTTCGGCGTGTCTACCAGCTGGCAGCCGGTTAGTGTTGCGATAGCAAACCCAAGCGCGAAGGTAATTTTTGCATGAGGCATAGCGACTCCGAGTATTTCCAACATAGTCTAAATATGATTTGTTAATCCTAAGATTAGCATGGTTTAAGTTATTAAAAATTAACAAACTTTGACAGTGACATCCAAAACTTGGGTCTCGCCTCCTTTGTGATAAAATATCGGTTTTAATCGAATACTAGCGTGATGCTATAAGTGAGTGGGTAAATGGACAAGGCAATGACGCACTTTGATGTAATTGTAGTTGGCGGCGGGCATGCCGGTACGGAAGCCGCCCTTGCCGCGGCACGTATGGGCGTTAAAACCCTGTTGCTCACTCACAATATCGACACCCTCGGCGCCATGTCCTGTAACCCGGCGATAGGTGGCATTGGCAAGGGGCATTTAGTTAAAGAAATTGATGCGCTGGGCGGTGCGATGGCGTTGGCGATTGACGAAGGCGGTATTCAATTTCGCACCTTAAACTCTTCAAAAGGCCCTGCGGTGCGTGCAACTCGCGCACAAGCAGACCGCTTACTCTATAAGCAGGCCATTTTGACCCGACTTCAGCAGCAACCCAATTTGACCTTGTTTCAGCAGCCAGTGGAGGATTTATTGCTCGAAGGCGAGCAGGTGGTCGGTGTTGTCACCAAAATGAATCTGAATTTTTACGCCCGTCAGGTGGTCTTAACGGCTGGAACCTTTTTAGCCGGTCGCATTCATATTGGTTTACAAAATTACGAAGGCGGTCGCGCTGGCGATGCGCCGGCGAATCGTTTGGCGGCTAAGTTGCGTGAACTGAACTTGCCGGTTGGGCGCTTGAAAACCGGCACACCACCACGTATTGATGCACGAACGGTTGATTTTAGTCAGTTACAGGTGCAGGCTGGTGATGACCCAGCCCCGGTGTTTTCCTATTTGGGATCGCGGGCGATGCATCCCAAACAAATTCCTTGCTACATTACCCATACCAACGAACGCACCCATGATGTGATTCGCGGCTCCTTAGACCAATCGCCGATGTACGCTGGGGTGATTGAGGGGGTGGGACCACGTTATTGCCCGTCGATTGAAGATAAGGTGATGCGTTTTGCAGACAAATCATCACACCAGGTGTTTATTGAGCCAGAAGGCCTAACCACCACTGAGTTGTATCCGAATGGCATTTCGACCAGTTTACCCTATGAAACCCAGGTGAAAATCGTCCGTTCGATGGTTGGTTTGGAAAATGCGCTGATTATGCGTCCCGGCTATGCCATTGAATACGATTATTTTGATCCACGTGGCTTAAAACCGACCCTCGAAACTCAAGCGATTAAAGGCTTGTTTTTTGCCGGACAAATTAATGGCACCACCGGTTACGAAGAAGCTGCGGCGCAGGGTTTATTAGCAGGCCTCAATGCTGGCTTAGGGGCTCAGGGTAAAGCCCTGTGGTATCCGCGTCGTGATCAGGCGTATTTAGGGGTGTTAGTCGATGATTTAATTACCCTGGGTACGCAAGAACCTTATCGGATGTTTACGTCGCGCGCCGAATATCGCCTGTTATTACGAGAAGACAATGCGGACCAGCGTTTAACTGAAATTGGTCGCGCGTTTGGTCTGGTGGATGATGTGCGTTGGGCGGCTTATGAGCAAAAGTTGAACGCATTAGAACTGGAAACCCAGCGGTTAAAAGAGGTTTGGATTCATCCCGCACATCCAGAAGCGAAACAAGCCGAAGCCCTTATGAATTTACCCTTGAGTAAAGAGCATACGCTGTTTGATTTATTGCGTCGCCCTGGAGTGACCTATCAAGCGCTGGCCGAGTTAGCAGTGTTTGGTGCTCAGCCTGTCGCGGCGGACGTGGTCGAGCAGATTGAAATCGAAGCCAAATATGCCGGTTATATCGACCGCCAATTACAAGAAATTGAAAAAACCAGTCGCGAGCAAAATACGCCCATTCCGGAAGACCTCGACCTAGATCGCATTTCGGGCTTGTCAAATGAGGTGAAACAAAAACTGCGCTTGCATAAGCCGGCCACTATTGGCATGGCCTCACGGATTTCAGGGATTACCCCAGCCGCGATTTCACTGCTGTTGATTTTTATGAAAAAACACCGTGCCGAAGCGGCGGCTAACTCGGCTTCTAAATCGGCGGCATTGGCGGAGATGGAATGAGCGCTGAGCAACGTTTGGCTCAGGCAGCTGTCGCACTGGATTTGTCGCTGACACCTCAGATGCAGCAACAGCTGTTGGCCTATGTGGCGCTGATGGATAAGTGGAATCGGGTTTATAATCTCAGCGCCATTCGCGACCCCGATGATATGCTGGTGAAGCATGTATTTGATAGTCTGGCAGTGGCTCCGATTTTATTGACCCAGGGGTTAACGGATTTATTGGACGTTGGCACGGGGGCTGGCTTGCCAGGAATTCCTTTGGCGATTGTGATGCCCGATTTACCGATTACCCTGTTAGATAGCAATCATAAAAAAACCCGTTTTTTGGTTCAGGCCATGGGGCATTTGGGCTTAAAAAATGTGACGGTATCTAATCAGCGCATTGAAAATCATCAGCAGCACTATTCCGCCATTATCTCCAGAGCTTTTACGGCCTTGGGTAATTTTACAGAACTTACCCATTCGTTGCTGGCGCCAAAGGGTCATCTGTGGGCGATGAAGTCGCAAGCCTTACAAGATGAATTGCAGGAGGTGCCGGCAGGTTACGCACACCGGGCCTGGTCTCTATTGGTACCTGAATTAGACGCTGCGCGATATCTCGTTCGATTAACCAAGCAGGAAGCACATTAATGACAAGAGTCATCGCAGTAGTTAATCAAAAAGGCGGGGTGGGCAAAACCACTACCAGCGTCAATTTAGCCGCAGGCCTGGCAAAATTAAAAAAACGTGTGTTGATGATTGATTTAGATCCGCAAGGCAATGCAACGGTAGCACTCGGTATTGAACGAAATGAGACCGAGTATACCGCTTATGACCTATTGATGGGTGAGGTGTCTTGTATTGACGTACGCGTTCGAGCTGAGCAGGCCCGTTTAGATGTGATTCCGGCCAATGGCGATTTAACGGCGGCAGAGATTGAATTAATCAACCAAGACCAAGGGGCCTTGGCTTTAAAAAACGCACTAACGCCCTGTTTAGGCGATTATGATGTTGTGTTGATTGATTGCCCACCAAGCTTGAATATGTTAACCCTAAGCGGTTTGGCGGCGGCAAATGGCTTATTGGTGCCTGTTCAGTGCGAATATTTTGCACTAGAGGGTTTGAGCGCTCTGATGAATACCGTTCAGCGAGTTCAGGCCGACTTGAACCCCGATCTGGTCATTGATGGCTTATTGCGAACCATGCATGACCGGCGCAATAACCTAGCTAATGATGTGTCAAATCAACTGGTCGCGCATTTTGGTTTAAAAGTTTTGCAAACCATTATTCCACGCAATATTCGACTGGCAGAGGCGCCAAGTTATGGCGAGTCCATTTTAGACTATGATGTTAATTCAACAGGTGCCATGGCTTATTTAGCCTTGGCTAATGAGCTGGTTAGGAAACTGAAGTTTTAGAGGAACAGATGTATGGCGGCGAAGCGACATTCTGGATTAGGTAAAGGCTTAGATGTGTTGATGGCGACTAAGCCACTCGGACCTAAGAAAACAAAAGATTGGGATATGGCGCTACTCGATGTGACGAGTATTGCAGCAGGGCGCTACCAACCGCGCCAAGACTTTGCCGAAGATGCATTGCAAGAACTGGCAGACTCTATTAAAGCGCAAGGCCTCGTACAACCGGTGATTGTGCGAATGATTGGTGAACAGCAATATGAGCTGATTGCCGGAGAGCGTCGTTGGCGTGCGGCTCAAATGGCCGGCTTAACTCAGGTTCCGGCAGTTATTCGTGAGCTGGAAGACCAGCAAGCTCTTGCAATGGCGTTGATTGAAAACATTCAGCGCAAAGATTTAAATCCACTAGAGGAGGCAAAGGCCTTGGCACGGCTTTTAACTGAGTTTGAGCTGACGCATCAAGAGGTGGCCGAAGCCATCGGGCGCTCACGCAGTGCCGTAACAAATTTGCTGCGTTTATTGAAACTTCCCGAGTTGTTGCAGGACTGGTTGCAAGATGGCTTGTTAAGTATGGGACATGTGCGTGCCTTGTTGACAGCTGAGGACTCTGTGCAGATTCAATTAGCCCAGCAAGCGATTGATGAAGCATGGTCGGTACGGCAGATCGAGCAAGCTATTCAACTGCAACAATCGCAAACATCAGATTCATTAACAACCGCCAATCCAGCTGCTGACAAAGATCCTAATATCCGTGCTTTGGAGCAACAGCTTGCTGAGCAGCTGGGTGCCAAGGTTAAAATTAAACACCATGCGACAGGACGAGGCAAGATCGAAGTTAATTATAGTGACCTAGAGGAGTTGCAGCAGTTACTTTCCCGAATAAAATAAAATTTTCCCCCTGTTAAAAACGCTCGTTTCTACTACAAGTAGTAGTCACCGTGAAATAAAACGCATAATATTGAAAAGCCAGCAAAATAGCGCCACTTTACAGTGATGAAATACTAGCAATTAGAGCCTGAAAGGTTTAATATGTGCAGGCTTTGCCAATAACCAGTGAAAATAAAGTGCATGAATGATCAAGAGCAAAACGCGGTATCTAATAGAGCACAGGTAAACAAAGAAAAGACCAAGCAGGGTTTCAATTTTTTGATGATTGGCTCGGGCCAAATGTTTACTGCAATGATTATTTCTGGTTTTATTGTTGGCTACTTTATTGATTACCTGCTAAGCACAACACCGATTTTTATGCTCATTTGTGGTGTGCTTGGGATGATCGGTGGGGCACAAAAAGTGCAGCACATGGTCAGCAGAATGGATAAACAATCCACCAAAGATGTTAATAATGGCTAATGGATCACAAAAAAGCCTGTTAATTCAATTGGGTATTGGGGTTGTTGTCGTATTGATTTTCGCTTTTTGGGATCAAGCGGGTTCAGCGATTTATGGCATGTTGATTGGGTTAGCAAATGTATTAATGTTAACAACGACTTTTAGAATTGCCAATAAACGCTCAGAGACAGATCCCAAAATCGGTATGTTAGTTTTATATATGAGTGCAGTTATCCGGTTTGTACTGTTAGCTGCGTTGTTTATTATTGGGCTGGCGCTCTTCAAGTTTGAGGCTTTACCCGTTGTCATTACATTTATTGCGATGACAATAGGGCAAATTTTCAATCTTGCGGGTAAGCGTCGTTTGACTGACTAAGGAGAAGACTCTTGAGTGCTGAAAAACCGAGCAGTGTTGAGTATATACAACACCACTTGCAAAACAACTATGTCGGAAGTGGATTTTGGACCTTCCATTTAGATACGATTATCGTAAGTGCCATGCTGGGCATGCTAATTATCGGGGTTGCGGCTTATGTGGGTCGTCGTCTTGAAACAGGCGTACCTGGTGGACTACAAAATTTTATCGAATCTATTCTTGATTTTGTTGATAAAACGGTTAGAGAGTCATTTCCTTATCGAAATCCGCTAATTGTTCCTTTAGCACTGACCATTTTCTTATGGGTCTGGTTAATGAACTTTATGGATTTAATTCCAATTGATTTGTTCCCTTATCTGTTCCAGATTGTTACTAACAATCCTGACGCCTATCTGAAAATTGTACCTACAACTGACCTAAATACTACGCTAGCTCTTGCACTTGTAGTGTTCGCACTTGTTATTTACTACAATGTGAAGTTCAAAGGTTTTTTTGGTTACATGAAAGTGTTTTTATTCCACCCATTCGGCAAGTTCTTGATTCCTGTCAATATCGTTATGACTTTCATTGAAGAAATTGCTAAGCCAATATCATTGGCTCTGCGTTTGTTCGGTAACATCTTCGCGGGTGAGCTCGTATTTATGTTGATCGCCTTGATCGGTGGCACTATGGCAGTTGGCGCAGCCGCGCTATTTTGGGCGCCGTTACAAGCTATCCTTGATTTAGGTTGGGCGATTTTCCATATTTTAATTATTACCTTGCAAGCATTTATCTTCATGGTACTAACGATTGTTTATCTCTCTATGGCGCACGACGAAGCGCACTAAGGGCGATAGGTAAAGAAGTCGGGGTCTATGACTCCTCAAGGTTTAAGCGCACCTACCAACTGGTAAAAAGCTTTTTTAACTTTAACTGTAAAAAACTTAGGAGAAAGTCAATGGAAGTAACAGCAATGATGATTGCCGACATTTACGCCGCCACTGCAATTGGTGTTGGGGTTATTTTGGCAGCAGCAGGTCTGGGTTCAGCAATCGGTTGGGGTCTTATTTGTTCTAAAACCCTAGAAGGCATTGCACGTCAACCAGAAATGCGTCCAGCATTAATGACGAACATGTTTATTTTCGCTGGTTTGATGGAGTCATTCCCATTCATCATCCTAGCATTCGCGATGTGGTTCTTATTCGCTAACCCATTCGTTGGTGCAATGCAAGCAGCAATCGGCGCTTAATGTACCGAGCTTAATTGTAATTATTATCAACGAATGACGAGGTAACCACTGTGAATATTAATGCAACCGTAATCATTCAAATCATTTCCTTCGTGTTATTGATTTGGTTTGTGAATAAGGTGCTGTGGGGGCCAATGTCTAAGCTACTAGAAGATCGTCAAAAGCGTATTGCAGACGGTCTTTCAGCGGCAGAAAAAGGCAAGCATGAACTTGAACTAGCTGAAAAACGCGCTAAAGACGTGTTAAAAGATGCTAAGTTACAAGCTCAAAATGTGTTAAGTCAAGCTGAAAAGCGCAGCACCGAAATCGTCGAAGACGCTAAGGTGAAGGCAGCAGAAGAAGCCGAACGCATTAAAGCGGCCGCCCAAGCCGATATCGAGCAAGAAATTAGCCGTGCCAGAGAGCAACTCCGTAAAGAAGTTGCGGCCTTAGTAGTTACAGGTGCAGAGAAAATCTTGCACAAGGAAGTCGATGCAAAAGCTCACAATGAGATGCTTGACGCCTTAGTAAAGCAAATCTAAGGGAAATTTGATATGGCAGAATTAATCACCATCGCTCGTCCCTATGCAGAAGCCGCCTTTAGTTATGCTAAAGAGCAAAATGCATTGCAAAGCTGGTCTGACGTATTGGCAGATTTAGCTGCAATCTCCGAAAATGAAGATATGACTAAATTTTTAGCCAATCCTTCACACTCTAAAGAGCAAAAACTGGATATGTTTTTGAGTCTATTGGGTGCGGCGAGTGTAACAGATGCGGTTAAGAACTTTCTTATCGCGCTAGCTGAGCAGGGGCGCTTAAGTGCACTTTCATTTGTTTCTAAGCTTTTTGAAGAGTTAAAAGCAGCAGAAGAAAAGCGTATCAAAGCGTCCATTGCGTCTGCAATGGAATTAAACGACGAACAAAAAAGTAAATTAAGTGCTGCTCTAAATTCTAAATTTGGCGTTGATGTTGATGTGGAATATACCACTGACAGTGCATTAATTGCCGGCGTACGAATTAAAGTGGGTGACTGGGTGGTAGAAAACACCGCAGTCACACAGATCCAGAAACTTGGCGCAGCAATCGCCCATTAATTGAGAGGAAGACACATGCAATTGAATCCCTCTGAAATCAGTGACTTAATTAAAGACCGCATCGCAGGCTTTAAAGTGACTGCAGAGTCTGGCAGTGAAGGCACAGTCGTCAGTATTGCTGACGGTATTGCGCTTATTCATGGCGTGTCAGATGTAATGTATGGTGAGATGGTTCAGTTTGATGAACAAACCTTTGGTATGGCACTTAACCTTGAGCGTGACTCAGTTGGTGTTGTAATCCTAGGTGAGTATGAACATATCTCTGAAGGTGACAAGGTGACCTGTACAGGTCGTATCCTTGAAGTACCAGTTGGTCCAGAAATGCTAGGTCGCGTTGTTGACGGTTTAGGTCGTCCAATCGATGGCAAAGGTCCAATTAACACGAAATTATCTTCACCTATCGAGCGTATTGCTCCTGGTGTAATCGATCGTAAATCTGTTGATCAGCCAATGATGACGGGCATCAAGTCTATTGACTCGATGATTCCAGTTGGTCGTGGTCAGCGTGAGTTGATAATCGGTGACCGCCAAACAGGTAAGACAGCTATCGCTATTGACGCGGTAATCAGCCAAAAAGACACTGGTATTAAGTGTGTTTACGTTGCAATGGGCCAGAAGGCTTCAACAGTAAACAACATTGTTCGTAAGCTTGAGCAGTATGGCGCAATGGAAAACACTGTTGTTGTTGCTGCAAATGCTTCTGACCCTGCGTCATTAGTGTTCCTTGCTGCTTATGCGGGTTGTGCGATGGGTGAATATTTCCGTGATCGTGGTGAAGATGCGTTAATAATTTATGATGATTTGACCAAGCAAGCGCAAGCTTACCGTCAAATTTCATTGTTATTACGTCGCCCACCAGGTCGTGAAGCCTTCCCAGGTGATGTATTCTATCTACATTCACGTCTACTTGAGCGTGCTGCTCGTGTAAGCGAAGAGTATGTTGAAAAGTTCACGAATGGCGAAGTTAAAGGTAAAACCGGTTCATTAACGGCGCTACCAATTATTGAGACTCAGGCGGGTGACGTATCGGCATTTGTTCCGACGAACGTTATCTCAATTACTGATGGTCAGATCTTCCTTGAAACAGGTTTATTTGCTAAAGGTATTCGCCCAGCTATTAACGCAGGTTTATCTGTATCACGTGTTGGTGGTGCGGCACAGACTAAAGCGATTAAGAAGCTAGGTGGTGGTATTCGTCTTGATTTGGCACAGTACCGTGAATTGGCGGCATTTGCTCAGTTTGCATCTGATCTTGATGCGGCAACTAAAGCACAGCTAGAACGCGGTAAGCGCGTAACTGAGCTGATGAAGCAAAAGCAGTATTCACCGTTATCTATTGCTGAAATGGCAACTTCTCTTTATGCTGCTAACGAAGGCTTCTTAGATGATGTTGATGTAGAGAAAATCGGTTCATTTGAAGCCGCTCTTCATGCCTACATTAACTCTGATTGTGCTGACCTTGTAGCAAAAATCAACGCTAAGGGTGATTGGAATGACGAAATTATTGCTGGTGTTAAAGCCGCAATTGAGTCTTTCAAAACAACCGGCGTTTACTAAGGGGGTTTGACCATGGCAGGCGGTAGTAAAGAAATACGGACGCAAATTGCGTCGGTAAAGAATACCCAAAAAATCACCAAAGCCATGGAAATGGTGGCGGCGTCTAAAATGCGTAAAGCGCAAGCTCGCATGACGGCGACTCGTCCCTATGTAGAAAAGGTGAAACGCGTAATCGAGCACGTTTCAAAGGCGCATCATGAGTATAAGCATCCTTATACCCTTGATCGCCCAATTAAGCGTATTGGTTTGATGGTTGTTTCATCTGATCGTGGTCTATGTGGTGGTTTAAATACCAACCTATTCCGTAGAACGTTAAAGAAAATTCAGGCTTGGCAACAGGATAATGTGGCTATTGAATTAGCCATTATTGGTAAAAAAGCGCAAACCTTTTTCCGTCATTATGGTGGTAACGTTGTTGCTAGCAAGGTGGATCTGGGTGATACGCCGCATATTAATGATCTTGTTGGAACGGTTAAGGTTATGCTTGATCGCTTTGAAAATGGTGAAATTGATGCTGTTTATGTGGCATCAAATCAATTTGAATCAGCGATGACGCAGGTCCCAACCATCCAGCAGCTTATTCCTCTTCAAGCCGTTGCAAGTGATGATTCTGAGCCTGCGTATTGGGATTATCTTTATGAGCCCGATGCTAAAGAAGCATTAGATACCTTAATGGTCCGTTATATTGAAAGTACGGTTTACGGTGCTGTCGTAGAAAATGTTGCTTGTGAGCAGTCTGCGCGCATGGTTGCCATGAAGAGTGCATCTGATAACGCTGGCAAAATGATTAAAGAATTGCAGCTTGCATATAATAAGGCGCGTCAAGCGGCTATTACGCAAGAACTTTCTGAAATTGTATCGGGCGCTTCTGCGGTTTAAGTTCGTATTAGGAAAAAAAGGTTTAATTATCATGAGTGGAAAAATAGTACAAATTATCGGCCCGGTCATCGACGTCGAATTTAGTGGTGCTGCATTACCAAAAGTTCATGATGCGCTTATTGTTGGCGACAAGGGTTTAACTCTTGAAGTTCAGCAGCAAATCGGCGATGGTGTTGTTCGTGCAATTGCCATGGGTTCATCAGACGGTTTGAAGCGCGGCATGATTGTTACCAATACGGGTTCTGCAATTACAGTCCCAGTTGGTAAAGCGACACTGGGTCGTATATTCGACGTATTGGGTAATGCAATTGACAACGCAGGTCCAGTAGAAACTGAAGACCGTGCACCGATTCACCGTAAGGCACCTAAGTTTGAAGATCTTGCGGCATCGCAAGAACTTTTAGAAACAGGTGTTAAAGTTATCGACTTGATTTGCCCATTTGCTAAGGGCGGTAAAGTGGGTCTATTCGGTGGTGCTGGTGTTGGTAAAACCGTTAACATGATGGAGTTGATCCGTAACATCGCGATCGAACACTCAGGTTACTCAGTATTTGCTGGTGTGGGTGAGCGTACTCGTGAAGGTAACGACTTCTATCACGAAATGAATGAAGGTGGCGTACTGGATAAAGTTGCCTTGGTTTACGGTCAGATGAATGAGCCACCAGGTAACCGTTTACGTGTTGCTTTAACCGGTCTAACAATGGCTGAATTCTTCCGTGACGAGGGTCGTGACGTGTTGTTCTTCGTAGACAACATCTACCGTTACACTCTGGCAGGTACTGAAGTATCAGCATTGTTAGGTCGTATGCCCTCTGCGGTAGGTTATCAGCCTACATTGGCAGAAGAAATGGGTCAGGTTCAAGAGCGTATTACCTCTACAAAAACGGGTTCTATTACGTCAATCCAAGCGGTATACGTTCCTGCGGACGACTTAACTGACCCGTCTCCAGCTACAACCTTTGCTCACTTGGATGCAACGGTAGTACTTAACCGTTCAATCGCTGAAACGGGTATTTACCCTGCGATTGATCCATTGGACTCGACTTCACGTCAGCTAGATCCATTGGTTGTTGGTGACGAGCACTACAATGTTGCTAACGGTGTACAGCAAACGCTTCAGCGTTATAAGGAATTAAAAGACATCATTGCCATTCTTGGTATGGATGAGCTTTCAGAAGAAGACCGCGCACTAGTTGCACGTGCACGTAAAATGCAGCGTTTTTTCTCACAGCCTTACTTCGTAGCGAAAGTGTTCACCGGTGAAGACGGTCGTTATGTCACACTAGCTGAAACCATTCGTGGCTTCAAAATGATCTTAAATGGTGAAATGGATGATGTGCCTGAGCAGGCATTTATGTTCTGTGGCACCATTGATGAAGTTCTTGAGAAAGCTCAGAAATATAAGGGGTAATGTGTCATGGCAGTCTCTATGCAAGTAGATATCGTTAGTGCGGAAGGTGAGATTTTCTCTGGAAAGGCTGATATGCTTTTCGCACAGGCTGCCAACGGAGAGGTGGGTATCCTACCTTTCCACACCCAGTTTTTGAGTCAGCTAAAACCTGGCGAAGTCCGCGTAAAAAGCGGTGATGAGGAAGACACTTATTACATTAATAGTGGCACCATTGAGGTTCAGCCTCATGTTGTAACTATTCTTGCTGATACGTGTATTCGTTCGCGTGACCTTGATGAAGCGCAAGCTCTTCAAGCCAAACAGCGTGCTGAGGATGCGATGGAAAACGCAAAATCAGAAGTTGACGTTGCGCGTGCTCAGGTTGAGCTTGCAGAAGCCGTTGCTCAAATTCAAACGATCACTAAATTACGTGAACGTTTGCAAAAAACTGGGATGGCTTAAGGCTGTTTCGCAAAAACGAAAAGAAGCGCCTTCGGGCGCTTTTTTTATGTCAGAATTTTAGAATATATATTTATTAATAGTGTTTTATCACAGTTGCAACACGATTAATAAATGTATCAGGAGTGTAAATCATGTCTCTTAATGTTGTTATTCTTGCCGCTGGAAAGGGTACGCGCATGCGCTCATCCTTGCCTAAGGTTTTACAGCCGTTGGCGGGTCAACCGTTGTTGCAGCATGTAATTAATCGAGCGAAGCAACTAAACGCGGCTCATATTTTTACGGTTGTAGGTCATCAGTCGCACTTGGTAGAAGACGCTATGGCAGGTCAGGATATTGACTTTGTTTTACAAGCACAACAATTAGGTACAGGCCACGCTGTGCAACAGGTGTCACCTTTTATTAAGGATGATGATACTGTGTTGGTTCTTTATGGTGATGTACCCTTGACGGCGAAATCTACCCTAGACGATTTATTAAGCCTGGTTACCGACCAGCATCCGCTCGCACTGCTCACGCTTAATTTAGCCAACCCAACCGGTTATGGTCGAATTTTGCGTGACCAACATCATCAGGTGACGGCCATCGTTGAACAGAAAGATGCCACAGCCCAACAATTGACAGTTACAGAGGTAAATACCGGTATCTTGGCAACTCAGGGCAAGCAACTGAAACAGTGGCTAGCAAGGTTGCAGTCAAATAATGCTCAGGGCGAGTTTTATTTAACCGATATCATTGCGATGGCGGTAGCCGACGGTTTTGCCGTCCAAACCACTCAGCCAGCCAGCGAAATGGAAGTGCTAGGTGTTAATGATAAATTACAACTTGCCGCTCTAGAGCGCCAGTATCAGCAGAGCCTGGCGAATTCACTGATGCACCGGGGTGTCACTTTGCTAGATCCATCTCGTATTGATATCCGTGGCGAATTACTGGTAGGCCAGGATGTTGAGATTGATGCTAATGTTATTTTTGAAGGTCAGGTTCAATTAGGTAATCATGTAAAGATTGGCGCAAACTGTGTGTTAAAAAAAGTGGTGATTGCGGATCATACGGTGATTCATCCGTTTAGTCATCTGGACGGCTGTCAGATTGGTAGTGAGGTGTCGATTGGACCCTATGCGCGATTACGTCCGGGTACCGAGTTAGCGGACAAGGTTCGGATTGGTAATTTTGTGGAAACCAAGCAGGCAAAAATCGCACAGGGTTCGAAGGTGAATCACCTGAGCTATATTGGTGATACGGTAATGGGCGAGCAGTGTAATATTGGTGCTGGCACGATTACCTGTAATTACGATGGCGTAAATAAACATCAAACCCTGATTGGTGATCGGGTGTTTGTGGGTTCTGATACTCAGTTAATTGCTCCGGTTAGAGTTGAAAGTGATGCGACTATCGGTGCCGGATCTACCATCACTAAGACGGCACCGGCTGGACAGCTGACCTTGAGCCGTGCCAAACAACTGACCCTAGCAGGCTGGCAAAAACCGACTAGGCTTCAAAAAAACGAGCAGGTGAAATAAGGAGGCTTTCGCATGACGCAACAAGACTATGATCAACTTAGCAGTTTATTACCTAGCCAGGGCTGGGAGCGTGTCGAATTTGATGGTGGTCAAAGCCATCTTATGGGCTGGACAGTGCGTTCGGTTTGGGTGCAGGATGCGGCCAAAATTACCTTGCATCATAGTGAACGTTATAATGAAGTCACCTTTGAAGCCGAGGCGAATCCCCTTGGGCTAAAATGGTTGCGCGAACAGGGTTGGGGGCATATTTTTGAGTAAGCCTTTGATGCAAACCAAGTTCTGGTCCTATATTCAGTTAATGCGTTTAGACAAGCCCGTTGGGATTTATCTGGTGCTTTGGCCGGCATTATGGGCATTATGGCTTGCAGCGGAAGGTACGCCACCAGGCCTGGTGCTGGTCGTGTTTATTTTGGGTGCGATTGTGATGCGCTCGGCCGGCTGCGTAATTAATGACTATGCTGATCGTCATTGGGACGGTGACGTTGCGCGAACCGCTTCACGCCCATTGGCAACAGGGGCGATTACGCCTAGAGACGCACTGCTACTATTTGCCGGCTTGTGCTTGGTAGGTTTTGGACTGGTCTTGTTATTAAATCCGTTAACCATTCTCTTGTCGCTGGGTGCTTTAGTTTTGGCGACTCTCTATCCTTTCACCAAGCGTTATACCCATTGGCCACAAATGTTTTTAGGTGCGGCATTTGCATGGGCGGTGCCTATGGGTTATGCGGCTGTGTTGGGCAGTGTGCCTTACCAGGCCTGGTTGGTGTTTGCCATTACCTTGATTTGGACCTTAATCTATGACACGTTTTACGCTATTACCGATCGTGACGATGATTTAAAAGTGGGCATTAAATCGACAGCGATTCTATTTGGACGCTATGATTTGGTGATTATCGGATTGCTACAAAGTCTGATGGTGTTATTGCTGGTCGTGCTGGGCTATTGGCTTCAGCTAGGCATGGCTTTTTGGATAAGTTTGGCGGTGGTGGTGGCTTTGTTTAGCTCGCAATTATGGCAAAGCCGACACCGTGATCCGCAGGCTTGCTTTAAAGCATTCAAGCAAAATCACTGGGTCGGCTTAGTTATTTTAATTGGCCTAATAATTGATTTGGCCTAGGCCATTAATCACGTTTAATCCCTTCAACGTGTAAATCTAAATACACGGTTGAGGAGGTTGGCCCTAAATCCATCTTAAAATTAAAGTCGGCCATTTTAAATTCGGCACGACCTTCAAAACCGGCACGATAGCCGCCCCATGGATCGGTACCTTCACCAATTTTGTTGGCGACAATTTTAATCGGCTTAGTGACACCATTAAGGGTAAAGTTACCTTTAATAAGTTTCGTGCCATCGGGTTGGTTAGTGACACTCGTACTCACAAATTCAGCCTGTGGATGTTGCTCGACATTCAAAAAATCATCACTGCGTAGGTGATCATCGCGCTCGCCGTGATTCGAGTTGACGCTACGGGTATCAATACGCACCACAACCTTCTCATTAGCGGCATTCGTTTCGTCATGGATAAAATAGCCTATTTGACAAAATACTTTTTCCATACAGAAATCTTAGCTCATAAAAAACCCCAGTGATACGATCAACTGGGGTTGGTTTATGTCCTGGTTTTAAAATCGCTCGGTTCAGGCGAGTGCTTTTAGCGCCGCTAAGGCTGCATCATAATTTGGCTCTTGGGCAATTTCAGGCACCAACTCGGTATAGGCAATTTTTCCCTTGGCATCAATAATAATCACCGCACGCGCCAGTAGGCCTGCTAATGGGCCATCAACAATAGTTAGACCATAGTGGTTGCCAAAATCGGCATTGCGAAAGCTCGACAAGGTTTTAACCTTATCTAAACCTTCGGCACCACAAAACCGTTGTTGCGCAAAGGGTAGATCGGCAGAAATACACCAGACTTCGGCATCACCGATTTGAGCGGCTAAGGCATTGAACTGGCGCACCGATTCGGCACATACACCGGTATCGATGCTTGGAAAAACATTCAGGAGTAAGGCTTTACCGCTTGCGAAACAGGTTTCTGATAAATCAGCGGCTACCAAACAAAAATCAGCCACAGTGCTTCCTTGTGAAGGAAGTTCGCCTACGGTATTGATAGGGTTACCTTTTAGAGTGATTTTAGCCATACTGCAACTCCATAATAAGTGGGTTGAATCAATATTTAATCAGGCCATACACGGCGTGATGAGAAAATACGGCGAGGTTCTTCCTCTTTTTTGAGTTCCGCAGTTGGTGCGGTTTTTGCATCCGCTTTTGGTGCGGTTTTAGCGGCTGGTTTTACAGCAGCGTTGCTTTTAGGTTCTGGAGCGGTAGCCGTTTCTTCAACGGTTGTTGTGGTTACCGTTTTCTCTTCGGTGGGTTTTGCAGCAGTAGCGGTATTACGCGCTGATGTTTGGCGTGTGCGTGGGGTACGTTTAGTGACCATGGAGTTCCTCCCATAATTGATTAATTTCAAATTTAGCTTTGTCATTGTCCATTTCAACCACGCCTTTACCCAGGCCCATGGCGTCACGGTAGACTTTACGATCTCTTATTATACTGCTTAACAGCTTAATGTCTCGATAATCACTGATATAGTCCTGAGCTTCCTCGATTTCACGGATCGATGGATTGGTCGGTGCCAGAGTTAGAATGGCGCTCACCTGTAGGTTAGGATTGAAGTCTTTGGAGAGCTGAATCACCTCTTGTAGTTGCGGTAAGACATCTAAATCTGGCTGTGAGGGTCGAAAAGGAACTAATAATCTATCGACTGCTGTTAAACCGGTGCGTAATTCGCGCCCGTCTTGACCTGCTGAATCAACAATCACGTACTCATAGCGTTTGCCGAGATCCTTAACGGTATCGCGGATATTGTCAAATACCTGCACATGATTAACGCGAGGTAAACCGGTTTCATTACGGTCTAGCACCCAGTTCGATGAGGTGGCCTGGCGGTCGGCATCAATAATGATGACATCTTTCCCTAGGTTAGCAAGCAGTGCGGCTAAATTCACACTGACGGTACTTTTACCGCAACCGCCTTTAATATTGCCGATTTGAATGATCATAGAGGCCTCTTAACTAAGACAAAATTTCGCGAATTTTAGGTAAATAATATTGATTCTAACCGAAATTGTGGATTCTGGCGCGATTAATCTTGATGCCAAAACGGGGTGCCGAGGGTGGGAGTGGAGGCACTGGCGAAATTGCGTTGTGGCATAGCACCGGCTTCATAGCCCAACCGCCCGGCGTCAATTGCGTATTTAAAGGCGCTGGCCATTTTTACTGGATCATTGGCGAGGGCGACGGCGGAATTAAGTAATACGCCATCAAATCCCATTTCCAAGGCTTGCGCCGCGTGCGACGGTTTACCGATACCGGCATCGACAATCAGAGTCGTGTCAGGCAGTCGTTGGCGAATTAATTCCATATTGTAGGGATTCATTATGCCTTTGCCCGAACCAATAGGGGATGCCCAGGGCATGACGATGCGGCAACCGACATCGACTAAACGCTGACATAAAACAAGATCATCGCTGGCGTAAGGGAAGACTTCAAAGCCGTCTTCAATTAAGGCTTGCGCCGCTTTGACCAAATCAAACGGATCGGGTTGTAAGGTGTAATCATCGCCGATCACTTCGAGTTTAATCCAATTTGTACCAAAGATTTCACGCGCCATTTGCGCGGTGGTAATGGCTTCTTTGGCATTTCGACAACCGGCGGTATTCGGCAGAATATGACAACCCAGCGATTGGATAATTTGCCAAAAGGCTTGCCCACTTTGATCACCTGGGTTTTGGCGGCGAATCGACACCGTGACCACTTGGCTGCCACTGGCTTCAATCGCTTGACGCATAATATCCGGTGACGGATAAAGCGCAGAGCCAATCAGTAAACGGCTGTTAATTTCCTTATCATCGATTAACCAGGTTTTTATGCCCGTAGGGGTATGGTTGTTCATATATTTTCTACCTTAACTATGTATGGCTATTGCAGGATTTGCTCCTGTTGCAGAATCGGGGTAAAACTAAAGCTTGCCTTTTGGCTTGGCACAACTCGCTTCACCTGCAATACCGCCCGCTTGATTCAATATTCAAAACGAAACACTCACCACTAGAAATTAACCGCCTTGCATTGGGGCGACGATCTCTATGCGGTCGTTTTCCGCTATGGGTGTATCGGCATATTGGCTTTTGGGTACAAAGTTTTCATTAAGCGCCAACGCAAATGCGCCCTCAATATTCAGCTTTGCCACCAGGCCTGCTAGGTTGGTGGAAATTGTGTCAGTTGGTTCACCATTAATGATGACGATCATTTTTTAATCCTGTTTTAGTTGCTTGATAGTAGGTAGCGCGTAGCCTTGTGTACTTGCTCCTTCGGCTTTTTGCTGCGCAAAAAGAGGCGTCACTAGCACACAAGAGCGAAAGCGCGTTCAAGCAAGCTGCGCCAAAGCTTTTTCAACACTCGCGGGCGAAAACAAATAGCCGTGGCGATATAAGCCGTTAATGCGTGTCACGCCGTCTTGTTGCTCGATACGCGGTAAATTATCGCCCAACGCCGGGCGGCAATTAGTCAACTGATTGACAATTCGCGCTTCGGCAAAACCTGGATGTACGCTATAGGCCGCCGATAATAACTCCAAGCTGGAGCGCACCGACATCGGACTGCGGTCTTCGCTTTCGATTTCACTCGCGCCAATCACATAACGCCCATTAGCGCGCGGCACGATATAAATGCGATAACGCGGGTGCATTAAGCGCACTGGCCGCGAAAGTTTAACTTCGGGCGCATCCAGCCAAAACACCTCGCCACGCACACCGCGTAAATCCGGAATAGCCGCTTTCGCGCCTAAACCACGACAGTCAAACACCCAGTCGAATGCTTGACCGTCAATTTGATGGTTTTCGACCTTCTCAACAGGCTGGTTTTCTCTCCACTCAACCAGCGGATGATTTTTCAGCAGCCGTTCGCTTTGGGTAAAAAATTGCATCGAATCCACCTGACCTTCGTTGGGTAATAACCAGGCCTGGTGGTGATGGGCGAGTTCCGGTTCGAGTTCAGTAATACGTGCATTATTGAGTTGTTCAACCCGATAGCCCGCCGGTAGTTTATGCTGCAGTTGACGCATAAAATGTTGCAGGTCGGCACGATCATTAGGGTGCGCTAAAATCAGACTGCCGCGTTGTTGAAAATCGACCGCGCAATCCTGTTCGGCCATCCATTGCACCAGGCCTGGCCAAAGTTCAATCGAGCGCACACCAAGCTGAAAAAGTTCGGCATCCATCAGTTCCAGTTCAGCATAGGGTGACAGCATACCTGCCGCCGTATAGCCAGCCGCATTAGGTGGGGTGATGGCGCTATCTTTTTCATAGAGCGTAACTTGGATGCCGCGCTGAATTAAATTCAACGCCAAAACCCGACCCACCAGGCCTGCTCCGGCAATCCCGATGGAATGCATTTCTGACCAACGTTTCATTGCTTTAAGCCCCTTAAGCCAGCTTTTGAATTTTATCAACCGGCACCGAAATTTCACTACCGAGTTCTTTAAAGGCTTTGGCCTGTTCCGCCATGCCCGCTGCCAGCGCGGCTTTTTCATCGACGCCCATTTGGTCGGCGTAATCACGCACTTCTTGGCTGATTTTCATCGAACAGAACTTCGGCCCACACATCGAGCAGAAATGCGCTACTTTCGCCGAATCACGCGGCAAGGTTTCGTCGTGATAGGCCATCGCGCGTTCTGGGTCAAGGCCAATATTAAACTGGTCCATCCAGCGGAATTCAAAGCGGGCTTTACTCATCGCATCGTCGCGGTAACGCGCGCCCGGGTGACCCTTGGCGACATCGGCGGCATGGGCGGCAATTTTGTAGGCCATTAAACCTTCTTTCACGTCTTCGCGATTCGGTAAACCTAGGTGTTCTTTCGGTGTGACATAACAGAGCATGGCGGTGCCGTACCAACCAATCATCGCCGCGCCAATCGCCGAGGTGATATGGTCGTAACCGGGTGCAATATCTGTGGTCAAGGGACCGAGGGTGTAAAACGGCGCTTCGTGACACAGCTTGAGTTGCAAGTCCATATTCTCTTTAATCTTGTGCATCGGCACATGGCCAGGACCTTCGATAATGGTTTGCACATCGTGTTTCCACGCGATTTGGGTCAATTCGCCCAGAGTCTGCAGTTCGGAGAGTTGCGCTTCGTCATTGGCATCGGCAATCGAGCCCGGACGCAAACCGTCACCCAACGAAAAGCTGACATCATAAGCCTTCATAATCTCGCAAATTTCTTCGAAATGGGTGTAAAGGAAGTTTTCTTTATGATGCGCTAAACACCATTTCGCCATAATCGAGCCGCCACGCGACACAATCCCAGTCACACGTTTGGCGGTCATTGGCACATAACGTAATAGTACCCCGGCGTGAATGGTGAAATAATCCACCCCTTGTTCGGCTTGTTCAATCAAGGTATCGCGATAGACCTCCCAGGTGAGGTCTTCTGCAATGCCGTTGACCTTTTCCAAGGCTTGATACAAAGGTACGGTGCCAATGGGCACCGGCGAGTTGCGGATAATCCAGTCGCGGGTGGCGTGAATGTTTTTGCCAGTCGATAAATCCATCACCGTATCACCGCCCCAGCGGGTTGACCAGACCATTTTTTCGACTTCTTCGGCAATTGACGAGGTAATCGCTGAGTTACCAATATTGGCATTAATTTTGACCAGGAAATTACGACCGATAATCATCGGCTCGGATTCAGGATGGTTGATATTGCACGGAATCACCGCACGACCGGCGGCGACTTCAGCGCGCACAAATTCTGGCGTAATCAATTCCGGCAGGTTCGCGCCAAAGCTTTCGCCTTTTAAACGCGCTTCGCGTTCGGCGTCGATGACTTCTTGGCGGCGTTGGTTTTCACGAATCGCGATAAATTCCATTTCCGGCGTAATGATGCCCTGGCGCGCATAGTGCATTTGGCTCACATTTTTGCCCGTTTTGGCGCGAAGAGGGGTGCGTTTTAGCCCTTGTTCGGCTTTTAAGAGTGCCCCCGGTACATCGGTTTCACGTTTGTAGCCGTTATCGACCGCCAGTGTTTGACGACCTTCGTATTCTTCAACATCGCCGCGCGCCGCAATCCAGACCTGGCGAATCGGTGTTAAGCCCTGGGTTAAGTCAATGTCAGCGTTCGGGTCGGTATAAGGGCCGGAGGTGTCGTAAACCGTCAGGGTTTGACCGTTGGTGAGTTCAATTTCGCGCATCGGCACACGGATGTTCGGATGAATGTCGCCCGCAATATAGATTTTTTTCGACGCCGGAAACGGGTTACGGGTGATTTCACTGTGTTCAGCGGTATATTTTGTGTTTTGAGTCATGTTTTCTCCGATTAGCCCTAGGTCTTAGGACGCTTTCGCCTTGTGTACTTGCTCCTTCGGCTTTTTGCTGCGCAAAAAGAGGCGTCGCTAGCACACAAGGCTGCGCTTTATATAAAGCATAAGGTAAAAAATAAAGGTAGAAAAACAGCGTGAAAAGTCGGTGTATTAACAGGTGTTGAATAAGGCGAGTTGATGTGTGATCACCAGGCCTGGTCTATCAACACGCAGGCACCGGAGGCATTCAGAAACGGCGAGAAAAGGTTACAAAAATTGAAACACACGCCGATTAAATGATTCTCTTCCCTACGCTGGTTCTAACCAGTTCAAGTTCAGCGGGTTCGGTCATTCGACCATCTCAGCGCAAACGCGCACCCCGAGAGATATCATGCAGGTTAAACAAGCCGGGCAAAATTGTCAAGCACCAGGCCTGGTGATGGGCGGTTTAACAGGTGAAATCTACAAATCGGTGGAGAGGTGTCTGGAAATATCCATTTGCTGATGAAGAATACGAATGACGGTGATAGTGTCTGAAGCTTGTTTAAAAAAGATGACATGTGAACCGGTTTGTATTTTGCGGTAACCCGCTCTAACAAAATCGATACTTTGTGAAGAGTTGTAACTGGATTTTAAACTTTCAATAGCATGCCAAATGTTGCGAACGTAGGTTTCAGCTTGCATTGTGCCCCATTGGTGGTAGGTGTAGTCCCAAATATAACTTAAATCTTCTTGCGCTTTGGGTGATAGTTCAATCTTCATTGCGCAGCTTGTTTTTTAGTGTTGATAAACGCCTCGATATCAAATTCACATGCAAAACCGGACTTTTCACCTTCGATTAACGCTTGGCGTAACGCCGCCATTTTTTGATGATCCTGACGAATTAGGTCACGAACATAATCCGATGCATTGGCATAAAGCCCTGTTTGCACCGACTCTTCAACCCAGTCTTTCATTTTATCCGGTAACGAAATATTCATAGTCGCCATAATATTACTCCGATTAATTTCGATGATTCTAGATTATGGCAATCTTTGCCATAGGTCAAGATTTGGTTTGAGCTTGAGCAAAGGCGAATACGATTTCACCGACCATTTTGCGTTTCTCCGCCGGCAGGCTCATAAAGGTTTCCACCACCTGGCGTTCTTGCGGGGTCATATTCGCATCCCAGCGTTTGCGCTGTTGTTGCACCGAGCCGGATAATTTCTCCCCAAACCGCAACCAATGCGGATCGACATTTAACCATTCAGCGAGGACTTGTAGGCGGTCTTGTGTAGGAACTGCTTCACCATGCAACCAACGACGTGCAGCTTGGAAGGAAATCGATTTACCCCAATAGCGTTGATTAAACTCGCGTTCAATTACGATTGGGCGTAATTCATAGCCATGATTCTGCATGGCTTCTTGTAGGCGTAGACTAAACATTTGGGCTTCATTCATGTAACAAAAAGTTAAATTAAAACACTGAAGTTAATTAACTAGTAGTTAACTTAAAATTAACTAACTAGTTAATTTTTGTTAAACTTCGGGTTTTATTTCTAATGCCTAAGTAATATGAACCACCTACCTTCTCCCGTACTCTACCGCGAAGACATTAACGGCCTGCGTGCCTAAGCTGTGATTGCCGTATTGTTATTCCATTTCCAACTACCAGGCCTGTAAGCCGGTTTTCTTGGGGTGGATATTTTCTTTGTGATTTCCGGTTTTTTAATGACCGCGATTATTGTTAAAGGCTTAGAGCGCAATAACTTTTCGATTTGGAAGTTTTATATGGCGCGTGCGCGACGCATTTTGCCGGCATTGATGTTGGTGATTGCGGTGTTACTGGTTTTAGGTTGGTTTTTCTTGCCCGCGCCGGATTATCAAACTTTGGGTGCACAGTCGGCTTATTCGCTGTCGTTTTTATCTAATATTCATTTCTGGCGTTCAACCGGTTATTTTGATGCTGCCGCGCATGAAAAGTGGTTGTTGCATACTTGGTCGTTAGCGGTGGAAGCCCAGTTTTATTTGTTGTTCCCCATCTTTTTAATCATTCTATGGAAAATTAAACCGCAGCTTAAAACCCTGTTTTGGGGGTTGGGTTTGGTGTTTGTCGCTTCACTGGTTTTGAGTATAGTCGCAAGTGAATGGAAACCAACGGCCGCGTTTTATTTATTACCGACACGCGGCTGGGAACTCGCCGCCGGTGGCTTAGCATTTTTAATTGGCCGCGAAATGTTCAGTTTACAAAAATACAGCAAACCGCTGTTATGGAGTGGATTTGGATTATGGGCAATAGCGATGTTATTGCTCGATAGCACTTATGCGTGGCCAAGCGGTTGGGCGCTCTTGCCGGTGCTGGGCACGGTATTGATTATTCTCGCCAATCAAACCCAAGGAACACAAGCTAAATTAACGGTGAATCCGCTCGCGCAATGGCTTGGCGACCGTTCGTATTCGTTGTATTTATGGCACTGGCTGTTGGTGGTGGCGTTGTATTTTGCGGGATTACAAAACGATTGGCTGTGGGTCAGTGGCGCGATTGCTTTGAGTTTGGTTTTAGCGCACTTATTTTACCATCTAGTCGAAGTGCCAACCCGATCTTATCTATCGGCATCCAGCCTCCGCAAAGAAATCTTCGCCATCGCCTTGGCAGGCCTGGTAATCGGCTTAGCAGCGGTAAGCGTCAGAGTGCTTACCTTTGAAAACCGCTTGCCACCAGCGGTTGAATTAGCCGCAGCGGCGGCAAATAATAAAGATCCAAGGCGCAAAGAGTGTTTTGAATCTGCAGCAGGCAATAGTTCACCGGGATGTGTTTATGGAGAAGGTGCTGTTGGCGCAATTTTGTTGGGAGATAGTCATGCTGCTTCAGCTATTACAGCAGCAGAAACGTCAGCATCGAATTACAAAAATTCTGTACTTTTTTATGGACTAAGTGGTTGTGCAACTATACGTGGAATCAAAAGAACTAACGATGAAGGTCGTTGCTATTCGTTCAATAACTGGTTGCTTGATGATCTTATCCCAAACAAAAACTCTGTTCCTCCTTTAGTGTTAATAAGCCGAACAAGTGTATATACAAAATGGCACAACGAACAATAGCCTGAGCCCATTGCATATTTTGACAAGCCTTTTACTGAATTAGAAAACCCTATCTACTGGTCTAGGTTTCAAGATGCGTATAAAAAGACTGCATGTGAGCTTCAAAAAATTAATCAGGTGTATTTGGTCAGACCAGTACCCGAATTGGGTGTTCATGTTCCAAACCAACTAGCTAGAAATTTGATGTTTAGCCGCGGCAATGACGACATCAAAATCACGCTTGAGGAATATGACCAGCGCCATAAATTGGTATGGGAAGCACAAGACCAAGCGGTAGAACAATGCGGGGTAAAAATCCTCGATCCATTGCCGTATTTGTGTGACGATCAATATTGCTATGGCTCCCGCAACGGTCGCCCGCTTTACTATGACGATGACCACCTCAGCGAATACGGCAATAAATATCTCCTGCCGATGTTTGAGCAGGTGTTCCGCGATCAGTTGGCAAAAGACTAGGCGCAAATTCAAACCAAGCCGACAATTCCAAAGCATTTCACAACCAGGCCTGGTTGTTTTGTTATCAAAGTCGATTGAGTTAATTGATGACAGGCAGTTTGGAGTCTAAATCAAGGTGTAAAGGTGAGATGTTAGGCTTTGTTCGCCAGGCGCGATATAATGCCCGCCAAGTTTTTAGTAAGAGGGTGGTGGCATGCTGTGTCAGGTTTTTCCGCAACAATATCAACAACAGTTGGCCGATAAACAGCAGCGTTTGCTTGATTTGGTGCCTAGTATAGCGGACTCGTTGCAGGTTTACGCGTCACCCCCCAAACATTATCGTCAACGCGCAGAGTTTCGGATTTGGCATACGCCGGAGCGTTTGTTTTATGCGATGTTCGACTCAGCCAATCCAAAACAGCCGATAGAAATTACATCCTGCCCGATGGCATGTGAAGCAATTGATCAGTTGATGCAACCGCTGTTGGCGGCAATCAGTGACAGTGACACGCTCAAAAACGGTCTGTTTGAAATCGATTTCTTAGCGACCTTGAGTGGCGAAATGCTGGTTACGCTCATTTATCGAAAAAAAATCGATGAGCAGGTCTGGTCCTTAGCTGCTCAAAAATTGCGCGAAACCTTGCCGATTAATCACCTGATAGGTCGTAGCCGCAAACAAAAAATTCTACTAGATCAGGATTTTGTTATTGAGCGTTTAGCGACCGATAACCAGGCCTGGTTATTCCAACAAATCGAAAACAGTTTTACCCAGCCGAATGCTGAAATGGCGCAAAATATGCTCGCATGGGCGCGCGAACAAAGTCGTCAAATTGTGGCGCAGCAGCCGAGTGATTTGTTAGAGCTCTATTGTGGTAATGGCCATTTTTCGATTGCCTTAGCCGATATTTATTCAAGCGTGTTGGCCACTGAAATTTCCAAAACCTCGGTGAAATCGGCCCAGTTCAACCTGGCTCAAAACGCCATTGCTAATGTAACGGTGGTTAAAATGGCAGCGGAGGAAGTGGCGCAGGCGCTTGCGGGGAAAGCGTTTAATCGCATGGCCGATGTCGATTTAAATCGCTACAACTTCAAAACTATTTTTGTTGATCCACCGCGCTCAGGGCTTGATGATCTGACTCGAGGGATGGCGACATACCACGATAACATTTTATATATTTCCTGCAACCCAGAAACGCTTGCGCATGATCTAGACACCTTGTTAACCACTCATGACCTTGTCTCGGCCGCGCTGTTTGATCAATTTCCCTATAGTCATCATATTGAGTCTGGCGTCTGGTTAAGACGCAAGGCGTAGGTGTATATCCGTCATTATTTAAAATGAGATTTTTGTTAGTGGCTTGTTTATACTGTTGTTCTTTTCACGTTAATGTGTGTTATGAAAATCAAACCTCCTAAAAAAATCCTCCAATCGGTTGGGCGCGCTATCGCGCAATACAAAATGTTGCGCGACGGTGATCGCGTACTGTTAGGCTTATCCGGTGGCAAAGACTCCCTGGCGCTGTTGATGGTGTTAAAACATTTGCAACGCCATGCCCCGATTAAATTTGAGTTAGCAGCCTGTACCATTGACCCAGAAATACCCGGCTTTGACCCATCACCACTGAAGGCTTTTTTGGCCGATCTTGACGTGCCGTATTTTTATGAATCGGAAGATTTGGTTGCGCTGGCTAATCAATATATGAAAGGCGATTCATTTTGTAGTTTTTGTTCACGGCATAAGCGCGGCAAGCTTTACACCGTCTGTCGTCGTGAGGGCTATAACGTGTTGGCCCTAGCACAGCATCTCGACGATTTGACTGAAAGCTTTGTGATGTCGGCGTTTAATGCCGGTCAGTTGCGCACCATGAAAGCGCACTATCTTAATAACGAAAAAGACATTCGCATAATTCGTCCGTTTGTGCGGGTGCGCGAAAATCAAACCCGTGATTTTGCGGCATCAGCAGGCCTGCCGGTGATTCCGGATAACTGTCCCGCGTGTTTTGCCAAGCCGCAAGCCCGTCAGCATTTTAAAGACCTTTTGCTGGCAGAAGAACAACGTAATAAACACCTCTATGCGAATTTATGGACGGCCATGCAACCCCTTATTGGTGATGACAATCATGCGGGTTTAGCAGGCCTGGTCACGGAGGATGTTGATGAGTAAAACGCTGGCTTCGAGTGACCGTCATCCTATTGCAGGCGTATTGTTTAAAGGTTTAATTTGGGGCTTTTCTAAATTGCCTTTGGGATTGAATCGTCGATTGGGGCAGGGGTTAGGCTGGTTGCTGTGGCGTCTGCCTAATAAGGCTAAACGCATTACCTTGATCAATTTGGCTATTGCCTATCCTCAACACGACCAGGCCTGGCGTGATCAAATGGCCAAGCAAAGTTTGGTCGAGTTAGGCAAAACCGTTACGGAATTAGGGCCTTTATGGCTCTGGCCAAAAGAGAAATTATTACCCTTGGTAAAAGAGGTGCGTGGTTTAGAGCAACTCGAAGCAGGTCTGGCAAAGCAACGAGGCGTGATCGTGTTGTCGCCGCATTTGGGCGCTTGGGAATTGATGGGCTGGTATTGGTCGGTTAAATATGGCATTACCAGTTTGTATCGGCCGCCGCGGATGGCGTCTATTGAAACTTTTATGCGTGCCGTGCGTGAGCGGGGTGGTGCCGATCTTGTACCCACAGATATGAGCGGTGTAAAGGCTTTGCGACGCGCACTTAAAGACCAGCAAATGGTTGGCATTCTTCCCGACCAGGATCCTGGTGCCAGTGGCGGTGTGATTGCGCCATTTTTTGCGCAGCCAGCGAATACCATGTTGTTAGTGGCTAAATTAGCGCAAAAGGCACAGTGTCCGGTTTTTTATACCTTTACGGAGCGCTTAGCCGGTGCTGATGGCTACCGTGTTCACGTGATTCCAGCGACTGATTTAGTTAGCAGTACCGATGATATTGAGGCAGCAGCAGCATTAAATAAAGGGGTTGAGCAAGCTCTGAGCTTATGTCCAGCGCAATATCAATGGTCTTATAAGCGCTTCAAAAACGTACCCGGTCAAAAAATATATTGATATGGCTATAAGCTTTTATAAAACTTCCTTGATTTAGACATAGTCTTTTGTCTAGCTTAAATTAACATCTGCTAGTGAAGTTTATTTTTAATCGGGAGTTTAGCAATGCATAAGTCAATTTTAAGTGGTGTGTTATTCGGTTTAATGGGAATGAGCTCAATGGTTGTTTATGCAGAAGCAAAAAAACCTTTGACGGCAGGTGAAGCCCAAACAATTCGTATCATGGCTGGCGCTACTATCGGTCAAGTTTTGCAGGGCGCTATGAATGTAAATAATCTGGGCATTATCAGTAATCGTTCTCGTATTTGTGGAACCCTAGTAGGCGGTATTGGTGGTGGTTATTTAACCAAAAAAGGTGATGCTAATTTAGTTTTTGAGTCTGTTGCAACAGACGAAGACGCTAAAATTGCTGTTGCACGAATTATGGATCAAGAGGCCGTTTTTCTAGCGTTTGGCGGTGAATTCCTGCGTGATGATAATGTTGAAATACTTGAGCAAACTTTAGTTGCACTTGCTGATGCGAATTACCAAGGCACTGTTGTGTTTCATGCGACCACCTGGGCACAACAGCAGCCGCAGGATATTTTGAAAAATAACGCTAAGGTTGCGAGTTATTTAGCGAGTGCAAAATTAGCTGCGATTACTCTTGATATTCCTAATTCGCAAGCAGCATTACAAAAGGTGACCGTAACAGGAACAGACGTTAAGCTTGAAGAAATGGGTCGTGTAGATTTACGTGATGACTTAGTAGCTCTTTTCCGTCGTGCTTAATCGCGCTTTGAGAATTTAACAATCATAAAACAACGGCCCTAGTCGCTTTAAAACCTCTAGAGGTCGTTTCTTAATGCGCCTGGTCCCAGTTATCGCCCTGACCGATTTCCACAATCAGCGGCACATTCAGCGGCATGGCGCTTTCCATCAGGCGTTTGATTTCAGGTTTGATCTGTTCCAGCTGTTCAGTTTTGACTTCAAACACCAATTCATCGTGTACCTGCATCAGCATCCGAATATCTAAGTCACTTTGTTCAATCCAGCGATCAAGCCCTATCATCGCTTTTTTAATAATATCCGCTGCCGTGCCTTGCATCGGCGCATTAATTGCGGTGCGTTCGGCATGTTGTTTGCGTGGGCCACGGGCTTTAATATCAGGCAGATAAAAACGTCGCCCAGCGAGGGTTTCGACATAACCGTAGTATTCGGCATCGGCCTTGGTGGTGTTCATATAGGCTTTTACACCCGGATAGCGATCAAAATAACGGTCGATATAGGCTTGTGCCAAGCCTCGGTCAATTCCCAGTTGGTTGGCCAAGCCAAATGCCGACATGCCATAAATTAAGCCAAAGTTCACTGCTTTGGCGCTGCGGCGTTGTTCGCTGGTCACCTCGTTCAACGGCATATCAAAAATCTCAGCTGCGGTCGCTTGGTGAATATCCTTGCCTTCGGCAAAGGCTTGCACTAGGCCTGGATCTTCGCTTAAATGCGCCATAATCCGCAACTCAATTTGCGAGTAGTCGGCGGCGAGGAGTTGATAGCCCGACCTGGCGATAAAGGCTTGACGAATACGACGACCTTCGGCGGTACGAATCGGTATATTTTGCAGATTCGGCTCGGTTGACGACAAGCGTCCGGTCGAGGCCACCGCTTGTTGGTAAGAGGTGTGCACCCGTCCGGTTTGCAGGTTGATTTGCTTGGGCAAGGCATCAGTATAAGTGGACTTGAGTTTGGCCAAACTGCGATGCTGGGTAATCACCTTCGGCAGTTCGTGGCCTTGTTCTGCTAGTTCCGCCAAAACCGGTTCAGCGGTAGAGGGCACGCCTTTCGGGGTTTTTTTTATCACCGGCAGTCCGAGTTGTTCAAACAGAATCTCTTGCAGTTGCTTGGGTGAGCCGAGGTTAAATTCTTGCCCCGCAATGCGATAGGCCTCGTTTTCCAGCGTGGTGATTTTTTTGGCCAATTCGCCGCTTTGAATCTTCAGCAGATCCTTGTCGATTAACATGCCGTGGCGTTCCATTTTCGCCAGCACCGGCATCAGTGGCATTTCAATCTCGTTTAAAACCTGCGCGAGATCGGCTTTTTCGGTCAGTTGTGGATACAGGGTTTGATGGAGTTGCAGGGTTATATCCGCATCTTCTGCGGCATAGGGCGCAGCCTGTGCAAGGTCAATCTGGTTAAAGGTTTTTTGCGCCTTACCTTTGCCGGCAATGTCTTCAAAGGTAATCGTGGTTTTATTGAGGTAATGCTGTGCTAGATCGTCCATATTATGCCGAGTCGCAACCGAGTTCAGCACATAGGATTCCAGCATGGTATCAAACGCCATTCCGCGTAATTGAATGCCGTGGTTGGCCAACACGTGCCAATCGTATTTCAGGTTTTGACCGACTTTCTGCGGTTGTTCGGATTCCAACAGCGGTTTCAGATTGGCGAGGGTGGTTTCAAAATCCAGTTGGGTCGGAGCGCCGTCATAGTCATGTTTCAGCGGTAAATACGCCGCTTCCACCAGGCCTGTTGCTGACTCGACCGCAAAACTCAATCCGACCAACTGCGCGTGCAGGGGTTCAAGTGAGGTGGTTTCGGTGTCCAGCGCAAACAGTTCGGCTTGCTGAAGCTTGGTCAGCCAGGTGTCAAACTGCGCTTGGGTCAAAATGGTTTCGTAATCGGCTGAGTTGATTTGCAAGGCGGCTTGTTCGTCACTCACCAGACCTTGTTGAGCGCTTTCTTGGGTGCTGCTCGTCGTGTTTTTGGCGGCCGGTTTGGCGTGGTGGTTTTGTTGGCGACTAAACGGCAACTGCCCGTCTTCTAACTGTTTTAGCCAGTTTTTAAACTCATATTCCGCAAGCAGGGTTTTTAGCGCGTCGATATCTGGTGCTTGGCGGGTTAAATCCGGCAGATTAATCGGCAAATCGCAATCAGTGCGAATGGTGGTCAACTGACGCGACAAGGCTAAATGCGGAATATGCTCACGCAGGGTGTCACCAATTTTTCCTTTGATCTCATTCGCATGCGCGATCAGATTATCCATGGTGTCGTAAGCGGTCAGCCACTTTACCGCGGTTTTTGGCCCACATTTTGGAATCCCTGGAATATTGTCGGAGGTGTCGCCCATCAGCGCCAGATAATCAATAATTTGATCAGGTCGAATGCCGAATTTTTCCACCACCTTGTCGGGTGTCATTAGCGTATCGGTCATGGTATTAATCAAGGTGATATGTTCATTCACCAGTTGCGCCATGTCTTTATCGCCGGTCGAAATCAATGCATCCTTTTTGGCCTGGGTTGCTTGCACAGCCAGCGTACCGATCACATCGTCCGCCTCCACGCCCTCTATCACCAGCAGCGGCAACCCCAGTGCTTTGACAATCTCATGAATCGGCGCAATTTGCACCCGCAATTCATCCGGCATCGGTGGGCGATGGGCCTTGTAGTCAGCGTATAAATCATTGCGAAAGGTTTTACCCTTGGCATCAAACACCACCGCGATCTGTTCCGGCTGATAGGTTTCCAACAGCTTGCCAATCATATTGGTCACACCATAAATCGCACCGGTCGGATGGCCTTCGCGATTGGTCAAAGGCGGCATCGCATGAAAGGCGCGGAATAAATACGACGAACCATCAACAAGAATAATTGGAGCAGAATCGGTGTGCGTCATAAGAAACCCTTTTCAACATACAAAACTTAATTAATAGCCTAATGTTTGATGAGCATCAGGCTCTGACTGGGATTCGGCAAACTATTGTTTATTAAATATCAAATCCCATACGCCATGCCCTAAACGATGGCCGCGCTGTTCGAATTTGGTGAGTGGGCGATAGGCGGGGCGTGGGGTAAATTGACCGTCACCGGCGGCATTGCGATAATCGGGCGCGGCGCTCATGACTTCCATCATGTGCAACGCATAATCTTCCCAGTCGGTGGCCATGTGAAATTCGCCGCCTATTTTCAGATGTTGCGCCAGTTTGGCGGCAAATTCAGGTTGTACAATGCGGCGTTTTTTATGACGCGCTTTGTGCCAAGGATCGGGGAAAAACAAGTACACGCCCGCCAGACTGTTCAGCGGAATGCGTTTTTCCAACACGTCAATCGCGTCGTGATTAAAAATTCGAATATTGGTTAATCCCTGTTCTTCAATCAGTTTGCATAACGCGCCGACGCCGGGACGATGGACTTCAATACCAATGTAGTTGCGATCAGGGTTATCCGCTGCCATTTGCGCCAAGCTCGTACCCATCCCAAAACCGATTTCGACATAGGTGTCGGCATCACGACCAAACAAAGCCATTAAATCCAAGCTCGCCCCTGCCGGTTCTAAGCCATACACTGGCCAAAGGCGTTCTAATGCGCCTTGTTGCGCTTTGGACATGCGGCCTTGGCGCAGTACAAAGCTTTTAATCCGTCGCGCTAAACCGGTTGGCTCGCCTTGGTTTGAGGTGTTTAATGCTTCAGTAGAAAGGTTGGGGGTCTGGGCAGAATGTTCAGTCATGTTACGCTTCTTTAGCAGCCATTGAAAAGTTTGATAGTATAACCGACTTAGGAAAGCTTGTCCTTGGAGGGTAGAGTGAGTTTTGTTGCGCCTTTATTAGCCTGGTTTGATGACCATGGTCGTCATGATTTGCCGTGGCACCAGCCACGCACCGCTTATCATGTTTGGGTGTCAGAAATTATGCTGCAACAAACTCAGGTGCAAACCGTTATTCCTTATTATCAACGGTTTATGCAGCGTTTTCCTGATGTGGCCAGTTTGGCGGCGGCAAGTCAAGATGAGGTTTTAGCGCACTGGTCGGGTTTAGGCTACTATGCTCGCGGTCGCAATTTGCACCAGGCGGCACAGCAGATTATCAATCAGCATGATGGCAAGTTTCCGCAAGATTTTGCGGCGATTTTAGCCTTGCCTGGGGTCGGGCGGTCAACTGCAGGCGCGATTCTAGCCCAGGCTTTTAATCAGCCCTATGCTATTTTAGATGGCAATGTTAAACGAGTATTAGCGCGTTATTTTGCGATTGCGGGTTGGCCCGGCACTACAGGGGTTCAACAGCAGTTATGGCAACAGGCCGAGCAACTTTTAAGCGAGGTACCAACACATCGATTGGCAGACTATACCCAAGCGCAAATGGACTTAGGTGCTACGCTTTGTACACGCTCCAAGCCGCGCTGCCAGCAGTGCCCGGTACAAGCGACTTGCCAGGCCTGGCAAACCGTTCAAGTGGCTAGCTTGCCGAGTACGAAACCTAAAAAAACGCGACCTACCAAGCAGACCTGCTGTTGGCTTCTGCGTAATAAACAAGGCCAGTTATGGTTGCAACCTCGGCCTGGGCAAGGGATTTGGGGTGGTTTGTATAGTTTGCCTGAAACGCCTTTGGCTGACCCAGAGGAACTTAATCTTGCGATGTTTGAGTCAGCGGTTGAGTCTTTGGTAGAATGGCCTAGTCTTAAACATAGCTTTAGTCATTATCATTTGATGATGTATCCAGTAGAAGTGATGCTAGACGTGACGCTGGGTGATTCGATAGCAATCCAAAAGGATCAGGTCTGTGAAGGGGTGCCTAATTATGCGGCAGCACTGGATGCAACAGGCAGTTGGTTTAACCTACCGGATGCCTTAGAACTGGGTTTACCCGCGCCCATTAGACAGTTGATTGAACAGCTACAAGCACGCGAAGCGTAAAGAATTTAATGAAGGGGAGTAACCATGGCTAGACGAGTACAGTGTGTCAAGTTGAAGCAAGAGATGGATGGTTTGGATTTTGCACCATTTCCAGGTGAGTTGGGCCAGAAGGTGTTTGATAATGTATCCAAAGAAGCCTGGAAGCAATGGTTGGGTCAGCAGACGATTTTGATTAACGAGTATCGTTTATCGAGTTTAGATCCGAAAGCGCGCAGCTTTTTACAGGAAGAAATGCAGAAGTTTTTATTTAGCGATCAAGAGGTTGAATTACCAAAAGAATTTAATCCGGTTTGAGCGTGTTGTATAGCTAGGTAGGTCTGGTGGTTAACCAGACCTACCTAGACCTGCCAGCGGATTAAGCTTAATGGTAGGCAGGACTTAAAGCCACCACGGCTTCAATGAAGGCACGAGCATGTTCTGGATCGACTTCTGGATGAATGCCGTGTCCCAAATTAAACACATGACCAGAGCCGTGACCGTATTGAGATAAAATACTGGCGACTTCTTCACGAATACGTGCTGGGCTGGCATAAAGCATACTTGGATCCATATTGCCTTGCAGGGCGACGCGATCACCAACGCGACGACGCGCCTCACTAATATCGGTGGTCCAATCTAATCCGAGCGCATCAGCACCAGTATCAGCTAGGGCTTCCAACCACTGGCCGCCACCTTTGGTAAACAAAATCACCGGAATTTTCTGACCGTTATGTTCACGCTTTAAGCCATCAACAATCTTCGCCATATAGTTAAGTGAAAATTCTTTGTAATCGCGTGGTGTTAATACGCCACCCCAGGTATCGAATACTTGCACCGCTTGAGCGCCGGCTTCAATTTGGGCATTAAGGTAGGCAATGACGGAATCCGCCAACACATCTAAGATATGATGAAGGGTAGCGGGTTGATCATACATCATGGCCTTGACAATCGAGAAGGTTTTGCTTGATCCGCCTTCTACCATATAGGTGGCGAGTGTCCACGGACTACCTGAAAATCCAATTAAGGGTACACGGCCATTGAGTGCCTTGCGAATCGTGCTGACCGCATTCATCACATAACCTAAATCGGAACCCATGTCAGGTACATAGAGTTTTTTGGCATCCGCCATCGAGCGCACGGGTTTGTCAAAAATCGGACCTTCGCCTTGTGCAAAACGTAAGCCTAAGCCCATCGCATCAGGAATTGTGAGAATGTCGGAGAACAAAATAGCGGCGTCCAGCGGGAAACGCTCTAGCGGCTGCAGGGTGACTTCGCAAGCCAATTCAGCATTACGGCATAAATCCATAAACGACCCTGCTTGGGCACGGGTTGCGCGATATTCTGGCAAATAACGTCCAGCCTGACGCATCATCCATACAGGTGTGCGATCTACTGGTTGACGAAGCAGGGCGCGAAGAAAACGATCATTTTGCAATCCAGACATTGGGGCTGCCTTTATAAAAATTCAAAAGCAATATTCTAGCTTTATTTCAATCCACTGTCACGGTAAGACTGCGCGATAGCGGTTAAGCTTGTGCTCAGCTAATCGGTTATTGAAAACAAGATTGTGTGGTGAAAATAAAAAAACCGGCAGGCTAAAAATAGCACGGCCGGTTTTTTTAAGATAAAGATTCGCTTAGCGACGAAGTGAACCGTATTTTTGACGGAACTTCTCAACGCGACCTTCGGTGTCAACCAAAGTTTGCTTGCCAGTGTAGAATGGGTGCGAAGCACTTGAAACTTCTACACGAACTAAAGGGTAATCTTTACCGTCTAGGGTGATAGTATCACCAGAAGTTTTAATGGTAGAACGTGTTTTAAACGTCTCACCGGTTGAAATGTCTTGGAAGACCACTTCGTTGTATTCTGGATGAATGTCTGCTTTCATAGTGACGGTCCAAATTAAAATGTGGATAAAAATTTTGAAGACGTGATTCTAACAGAAAGATTTGTTATTTCAAGCCTTCAAAGCGTTTTTTAACGTTTCATGGATGTAAAGAGTTGCGCATTGGTTTTGCTGACCTTCATTTGGTCAATCAACGTTTCAATGGCTTCAATTTCATTCATGGTATGTAAGAAGCGACGCAGAATCCAAATGTTCTGCAACTCTTCAGGTGTGGTTAGCAATTCTTCTTTACGTGTGCCAGATTTGGTCAGATTAATGGCAGGGAAGGTACGTTTCTCAGCAATCGCACGTGATAAGTGCAATTCCATGTTACCGGTACCTTTAAATTCCTCAAAGATGACCTCATCCATTTTAGAACCGGTATCTACCAACGCGGTAGCAATGATCGTCAGTGAACCGCCTTCTTCAATATTACGTGCCGCACCAAAGAAACGCTTTGGACGGTGTAGCGCATTGGCATCTACACCACCGGTTAAGATTTTACCTGATGCCGGCACCACGGTGTTGTAGGCACGTGCTAAACGAGTAATCGAGTCAAGTAAAATGACCACGTCGGTTTTGTGTTCCACTAGGCGTTTGGCCTTTTCAATGACCATTTCTGCTACTTGCACATGGCGAGTGGCAGGTTCGTCAAAGGTTGAAGCAATCACCTCACCCTTAACGGTGCGCTGCATTTCGGTGACCTCTTCTGGGCGCTCGTCAATGAGTAGCACAATCAAATAACATTCTGGATGGTTTTCCGCAATTGATTGCGCCAGGCTTTGTAATATTACCGTTTTACCTGATTTAGGCGGTGCGACAATCAAGCCGCGCTGACCCTTACCAATCGGCGAAGCTAGATCAATGATACGAGGAGTGATGTCTTCGGTGCTACCGTTACCAATTTCCATTTTGAGGCGTTGCTCAGCATGGAGCGGGGTTAGGTTTTCGAAGGCGATTTTTTTACGAGCAACATCTGGGTCTTCGAAATTGATTCTATCAACTTTTAGTAAAGCAAAGTAACGTTCGCCCTCTTTTGGTGGGCGAATTTTGCCTTGAACAGTATCGCCTGTGCGTAAACCGAATCGACGGATTTGAGAGGGTGATACATAGAGGTCATCGGGACCGGCAAGGTAAGAGCCATCACCGGAGCGCAAGAAACCGAAGCCGTCGGGCAAAATTTCAAGAACGCCTTCGCCAAAAATGTCTTCGCCCTTTTGAGCGTGACCCTTAAGAATGGCAAAAATAATGTCTTGTTTACGTTGACGAGCTAGGTTATCAAGCCCCATGTCGTTGGCCATATCAAGTAGCGATGCGGCAGAAAGTTTTTTTAGATCTGTTAGATTCATAATCAGTTGGTATCACATATAAGTGTTGGAATAAGGTGAGTCAAAAGGAATTAAGCGTTGTGAGCTGAGGCTAAATAAAAAAAGGGCCTTTGGGGCCCAAATAACGTGTGTATTACAAATTGTTATCTAAGAAGGTGCAAAGCTGCGATTTAGAAAGCGCGCCAACCTGAGTCGCATCTACTTCACCATTCTTAAATAACATAAGTGTTGGAATGCCACGAACACCATATTGCGGTGGTGTTGATGGGTTTTCATCAATATTTAATTTAACCACTTTAACTTTGCCCGCATATTCGGTAGCAATGTCGTCAAGAATAGGGGCAATCATTTTACATGGGCCACACCATTCTGCCCAAAAGTCAACAAGTACAGGTAAGCTTGAATTTAATACTTCCGCTTCAAAATTGGCATCTGAGGTTACAAAAATTTTGTCACTCATAAGGTAACTCCTTATTATTATTTTATTTGGGTACGACTACCCTAAATATTTGTAATATTTAAGGGAATTAGAGGCGTTCGTACGGAATATGGCAGATTGCTTAAATTAAAAATTTCTTTGTAAGCATATTAACTTAAGCGGGGGATCTGTATAGTCTAAAACTAAGAGAGCATTTTTACACCAAAGGGTTTAATGTTGCAAGCTTTATCATAAAAAAAAACTTATAAACAGGGTTTTTTCACTTTTGGTTCAAATTCGCCTAGCATAGTAGCGAATTTAGTCGGTTGAGTAGAGATAGAATATGGATGTAAATTATATTTTGGATGGTTTAAATGATGCGCAGCGCCAAGCGGTCACACTAGAAACAGGCCATGGCTTGGTGTTGGCTGGTGCCGGTTCGGGAAAAACCCGTGTATTGGTGCATCGAATTGCCTGGGTGGTCGAAGTGCTAGGCGCCAGCCCCTACAATGTGTTGGCGGTGACGTTTACCAATAAAGCCGCACGCGAAATGCGCGGACGCATGGAAGCACTGATGGGGCCGGCGGCTAAAAGTGTCACCATGGGCACTTTTCATGGTATTGCTTATCAGCTCCTACGCCAGCACTATCAAGCAGCAGGCCTGCCGCAAGCCTTTCAGATTTTAGATAGTGACGATCAAAAGCGGATGGTTAAACGCTTATTAAAAGCCATGAATCTTGATGAAACCCAGTGGCCAGTCAAGCAGGTGGTCGGATTTATTAATAGTGAAAAAGAAGAGGGACGACGTGCTAAACACGTTGATGCGGGTCATAACCCCTATTTAAAAACCCTGGTAGCGGTTTATGAATCTTATGAACAACAGTGCCAACAAGCAGGCCTGGTTGATTTTGCCGAATTGTTATTGCGTGCGCACGAACTTTGGTTGCGCTCCCCCGAGGTGTTGGCCTTTTATCAACAGCGTTATCAGCACATTTTGGTGGATGAGTTTCAAGATACCAATAGTTTGCAATATGCTTGGTTGCGTGTGCTTGCTGGTGGTCGCGGGCGTTTGTTTGTCGTAGGTGATGATGATCAGTCGATTTACGGCTGGCGGGGTGCCAAGGTCGAAAATATCCGCTTATTTGAGCAGCAGTTTGCCGAGGTGGCCTTGGTGCGCCTTGAGCAAAACTATCGGTCGACTAATCGCATTTTGCTGGCCGCCAATCATTTAATTTCACACAACACCGAGCGGATGGGCAAAAATCTGTGGAGTGACGGCGAGCCGGGTGAGCCGATACTCATCTATGAGGCTTTTAATGATTTGGATGAGTGTCAATATGTTATTGAGCAAATCCAGGGCTGGTTGCGTGAGGGTGGTACACGGGAACAGGTTGCCATTTTGTATCGCTCTAATTCGCAATCGCGGGTGTTTGAACAGGGTTTACTGCAAGCGGAGATGCCCTATCGTATTTATGGTGGTTTGCGCTTTTATGACCGTGCTGAAATTAAAGATGTGTTGGCCTATTTACGCTTGATTATGAACTCGGCGGATGATGCCGCTTTTGAGCGAGTTTACAATCTGCCAACTCGTGGCTTGGGTGATAAAACCATGCAACAGGTGCGTGATTTGGCGCGTGACCAGGCCTGCTCAATGTGGCAAGCGAGTGAGTTACTGCTTAACCAAGGTGGATTAGCTGCAAGAGCTAAAGGTGCGTTGCAAGGCTTTTTGAATTTAATTACCGAGTTGGCAAGCTTGCAACCGAGTTTGGCTTTAGCGGATTTTGTATTGCAGGTGATGCAGGATTCGGGGTTACAGGCACATTACGAAAAAGATCGCTCCGAGCAAGGTCAATCCAAATTAGAAAACTTAGACGAGCTGGTTAACGCGGCGGCGAGTTTTGAAAAACGCCAAGATCTGCAGGCGGATACCGATAACGACAATAGTCTGCTCAATTTCTTAGCGCAAGCGACCTTGGAAGCAGGCGATAATCAAGCAAGTGCTGGGGAGTCGGCTATTCAGTTGATGACGTTGCACGCTGCAAAAGGCTTGGAATTTCCCTTAGTCTTTATGGTGGGTATGGAGGAAGGGCTGTTTCCGTCACAGTCGTCACAAGACGATCCTTCGCGCCTTGAGGAAGAGCGGCGGTTGGCTTATGTGGGCATTACCCGGGCGGAGCAACGTTTGTTTATGTGTGCTGCGCAACGCCGTCGGTTACATGGCAATGAGATTTACAGCCAGCCATCGCGATTTTTGCGTGAGTTACCCGAAGATGCGGTGAACTGGGTGCGCATGTCTGGGCGCGTGCAACCCACTCGTGCTTGGGGTAATGAAGCCTCGACACAAAACGCCGCCACGAATGAGACGGGGTTATCTTTAGGCCAAGCTGTATTCCATCAAAAGTTTGGTCAGGGGGTGGTAATGGCCACGGAAGGCAGTGGCGATCATACCCGTATTCAAGTGTCGTTTAAGCATGCCGGTGTAAAGTGGTTGGTGATGGCCTATGCGAATTTAACTCCCGCCTAGTCGATATCTGTGTGATTTGGTGATCCCGAAAAAGTATGATTTAATAAAAATAACTTATTACTAAGCGCGGGGGATCACCATGATTGATTGGTTGATCACGACGGATCTAGACGGTACGCTGCTCAATCATCATACGTATGATGTCTCGGGAATTGCCGAGATTATTGAGCGCCTGCAAAGCCAGCATATTCCCGTTATCCTGAATTCCTCAAAAACTCTGGCTGAGCTGTCTGCTTGGCGCCATCAATTAAATTTATCCTCACCGGTTATTGCTGAAAATGGCGGCGTTGTCGCACATCATGCCACGACTTGTTACGGCGCCTTGTTGACAGATTTTTTACCGAAATTACACCATTGGCGTGACCAACAGGAGGAGGCTAGCTTTGTGGGTTTTAGCGATTGGTCAGTGGCCGAGGTGGCGAAAGCAACTGGGTTGTCTGTGGAGGAAGCCCGTCTAGCCAAAACTCGCTGGGTAACGGAACCGATTCAGTGGTTGGGCACTGAGGCGCTGTTGAAACAATTTCAAACTTTTATTGCCTCACTGGGGTTGCAATGTGTGGCCGGTGGTCGATTTTATCATCTGATGGGACACCATTCGAAGTCGACAGCATTACAGCACTTACTGGCCGACCCACACAGCGGGTTGCCAACCGCAACTTATAAAGTTTTAGCCCTAGGTGATGGTGAAAACGACCGAGCCATGTTGATGGCGGCTGATGTGGCGGTGGTGATGCCCAAGCCAGACGGTTCTTATCTCAAACTTGCGACCAGGCCTGGTTATGAGGTCATTTATAGTCCACTGGCAGCACCTAACGGTTGGATTCAGGCAGTTATTCAGCGTATTTTTCAGGAGGCAATATGAGCGATTTTTTTCAAAATGGCACGGTAACCACGTTTCATAATTTAACCCAGCGTTCGGTTGAAGCATTAGAAAAAGACTTGATGCAGTTTAGCCAGTCGCGTCCAATGACATTAATTTTGCCCTCGTTATTCAGTGAGTTATCTGGCGCCGCCTTGAGCAAAATTGTTGATGAGCTGGCGCAAGTGCCTTATTTGACCGAAATTGTGATTGGCCTAGACCGTGCCAATCAGCAAGAGTTTGATTTTGCCAAACGGTTTTTTGCTCGCTTACCGCAAGCCCATAAGATTTTGTGGAACGATGGCCCCAACATCCAAGGCGTAATGCAACCTTTAGTCGATTTGGGTTTAGCACCGCAGGAGCCAGGTAAAGGCAAAAACGTTTGGGGTTGTTTTGGTTATGTGTTGGCCTCGCAGCGGGCGCAAGTTGTCGCGTTGCATGATTGCGATGTTATTACCTATGAGCGTGAGATGTTGGCGCGCTTATTCTACCCTGTGGCGCACCCAACCTTTAACTTCGTGTTTTCAAAGGGCTACTATGCGCGTCATGCCGATGGCAAGCTTAATGGTCGGGTGGCGCGTTTATTGGTCACACCCTTATTACGCGCTTTGGAAACCGTGTTAGGGCCAGATGACTTATTAGCCTATTTGGATTCCTTTCGATATCCCTTAGCCGGTGAGTTTGCGCTTGAAGTGAATGCCTTGCGTGATGTTCGTATTCCAAGCGACTGGGGACTGGAAATTGGGATATTGGCGGAAATTCGGCGTAATTTTTCGAATCGTCGCGTTTGTCAGGTAGAGATTGCGGATCGCTATGATCATAAACATCAACAGGTTTCGTTTGATGATGCCAACGGTGGCTTATCGCGGATGAGTCAGGACATTGCAAAATCCTTGTACCGTAAATTAGCGACCAGCGGACATCAGTTTTCACGGGCGACCTTGCGCTCGATTCGTGCGGTCTATCATCGAACCGCGTTGGACCAGTTAGAATCCTATGCCTTTGATGCTGAAATGAACGGTCTGACACTTGATCGTCATGAGGAAGAGCGCGTGGTGGAACTGTTTGCGGACAATATTATTAGCGCCGGTGATGCGTTTATTGCGATGGTCGATGAGCAGCCTTTTGTGCCTAACTGGAACCGGGTAATTAGTGCCCGACCGAGTATTTTGCAAGAGTTGCGTGAAGCCGTTGAACGAGATAATAGCTAACGTTTGGAGTGAAATATGTCAAGCTTAGACCCCCATTTAGCCCAAATACTGGCCCGTTTGCAGCGATTGTATCCAATGGAGCAAGCTCATGCGTGTTTTGAGCAGCTTTGTAATGCCATGCAAACGTCGCGGAGTCGATTAGCCACGTCAGATAACTCGGAGCAAGTGCAACAGTCATCACCGAGCTGGTCGCAGCAGGATGTCGTGCTGATTAGTTATGGCGACAGCATTTACGATGCCAGCGCGGGGATGCCACTGCAGGTATTAGATGCGTTTTTGCAAAAGCATGTACAGGATGCGATTAGTCACGTGCATCTGCTGCCCTTCTTTCCCTATAGTTCCGATGATGGGTTTTCCGTGATTGATTATTTGCAAGTCGATCCCGATTTGGGTGACTGGGCGGATATCGCCGCTTTGCATAAACGCTATAAATTGATGTTTGATTATGTGCTGAATCATGTATCGCGGGAAAGCTTATGGTTTACTGACTTCAAAGCAAATGTAGCGCCGTTTAATCAGTTTTTTATTGAGGTAGACCCAAGTACCGATGTGTCGATGGTCGTGCGGCCACGCAATACCCCGTTGCTAGTGCCAGCTTATACTCATGCTGGGCGCAAATGGGTTTGGGCTACCTTTAGTGCCGACCAAATCGATCTCAACTTTGAGAATCCGGCGGTGTTGCTTAAGATGCTGGAGGTGTTACTGTTTTATATTGAGCAGGGTGCGGAAATCGTTCGTTTGGATGCGGTGGCGTTTTTATGGAAAGTATTGGGTACTCCGTCGATTCATCTGCCACAAACCCATGAGGTGGTAAAGATGATTCGTGATGTGATGGCCTGGGTGAGCCCAAATAGTTTGGTACTGACTGAAACGAATGTGCCGCATCAAGAAAATGTTTCGTATTTTGGGGCCGGGGATGAAGCGCATCTAGTCTATCAGTTCAGCCTGGCTCCATTGGTGTTGCACGCGCTGTATCGTGGGGATGGCAACTATCTGACGGCTTGGGCGCAGGATTTAGCCGCGCCCCCGCCAGGCTGTAATTATTTAAACTTTACCGCATCGCATGACGGTATCGGTTTGCGTCCCGTCGAAGGTTTATTGCCAGAACGTGAAATCGAAGACCTTATTGCCGGTATGCATCGGCAAGGCGGCTATGTGTCAATGCGCAGTCGTCCAGATGGCACTCAGTCACCCTATGAAATTAATATTTCATTATTTAGCGCATTTCGAGAAACCTGTCATGGCTTAGGGCCAGATCAATGGCAAGTTGACCGTTTTATTTGTTCTCAGTTGATTATGTTGAGTTTGCAAGGGATACCTGCGCTCTATATTCATAGCTTGCTGGCCACGGTGAATGATCAAGAGGGTGTTGAGCGCACGGGGCGCACGCGTTCGATTAATCGACGCAAATGGGAGCGACCTTATCTGGAGGCGTTATTGGCGCGTGAGCATTCGCCAAATGCCAAGGTTTTAAAGCGCTTAGTCGCGGTTTTAAAACGACGTAAAAAACATCGCGCCTTTCATCCGGACACTAGACAGCAGGTGCTTGATTTAGGGCCGGCATTTTTTGCGCTATGGCGAGGTTTGGAGGAGCTGAAGTTTCCTCTGTTGGCGGTGTTTAACTTAACCAATGACTTTCAGAATTTTGATTTAGTTCATCAGCTAGCCGATTTACCTATGGTTGCATCGCAAAATGATCAGTGGGTGAATTTATTGGATCAACAGACCTATGATACCGCCGAGAATCAACTGTTAATGGCGCCTTATCAAGTGCTCTGGTTGATGCCAGCGCAGATTGATGATGTGAATCCGCTTTGGGCGATGCAGACGGATTAGTGGGGTGATTACCAGCAGATTAGCGAGCCGATTCAGCCGCGATAGAAAAGTTTGAGCGCTGAGTAGAGGCGTTGTTCTAGCCAAGCCGGTGCATTGTCTAGCGCATGAGTTTCCGTAACCAGGCCTGGTACTAAGCTAAAAATAGCTAAAAACTCATTGAGCTCATGGGGCGCAACGGCTAATTGACCACAGAGTGCGAGGGTAGGAACTTGGTGCTGTTGAGCTAATTGCGCGACTCGCATTGGGAGTTTGCCATGGCGTGTCTGGGCATCAAGCTTACCTTCGCCGGTAATCACTAGGTCTATTGGCTGATTCGGTTGCTCAAATAACTGTTTAAATTCGGTTGCTTCGGCCAAAAGATCAAAACCATTCTGAGTCTGTGCGCCGAGTATGCCAATAAATCCACCCGCCATGCCGCCAGCCGCACCCGCTCCAGGTTGGGTTAATATCGCACGACTAAATTGCTGTTTCACCAAATCCGCAAAGTGGGCTAGTCCGTTTTCTAAGATGGTAAATTGTTCCGGTTGTAGCCCCTTTTGTGGGCCATAGACGGCCGTTGCGCCTTGTGGTCCTGTCAGCGGGTTAGTGACATCGCAGGCTATTAGCCATTCTATCTTTTGTAAGTGGGGTGGAATCTCTCCAATGCTGGCTAAATGCTGTAGTGCGCCACCACCTTGTGAAATCGCTCGTCCCTGTTTATCTAAACAGGGAATCCCTAACGCCTGCAAAGCGCCAACGCCGCCGTCGTTGGTGGCACTGCCGCCAAGTCCTAAAATAATCCGCTGAGCGCCTCGTTCAATGGCCGCTTTGATAATTAAGCCAGCGCCATAACTACTGGTGTGCAGTGGGTTGCGTTCGTTAGGCGCTAATCTGGGCAGACCAGATGCTTGGGCCATTTCAACAATGGCGGTTTGGGTGCTCGCCTGCCAAGCATAGTGCGCAGTGACGTTTCGACCCAGAGGATCTTGTGTTTCAACCGACTGGCTTTGTGCCAAGCCGGCATAGCAGAAGGCATCAACAAAACCTTCACCCCCATCTGAGAGTGGTCGAGAAATGACCGCGACTTCCGGCCAATGTTGCTGAATTAATTGTTGGCTGATGCGGCAAAAATCGACGGCAGATAACGAGCCTTTAAAGCTATCGGGTGCAATTAAGATGCGCGGCATAGGGGAACTCTCTGACTAATCTTTTTTATCATACTAGCATAGCTAACTTGATGATTTAACGTGTTTTTGCCAAAGCCCAGGCATGAATTTCTAAGCGAGGATGGTGTTTTTTAAGCTGTTGGGCGGCGGCCTGCAGGGTAGCTCCGGTGGTAATGACATCATCAATAAGGGCGATGCGCTGGAGCTTAAGCAGTTCGGCTTGCTGATTGGGTTTGATAGCAAAGGCATTGACGAGATTTTGTTGGCGCTGGCTGCGGTTGAGTAAGGTTTGACTCGAGGTGGCTTGTTGGCGAACGAGACCGCTGTAGATTGGAATCTGGAGGTTTTTACTTAAAACACGAGCGATTTCATAGGCTTGGTTATAGCCACGTTGAGTGAGTCGGCGCGGGTGTAATGGAATGGGTACGAGTGCATCGACCGGCTCTAGTCTGAGTTGTTGTTGCATCAGTGTGGCAAATAGTCGGCTTAAGTGCAGTTGTTCCATGTATTTAAACTGGTGTACCAGTTTGCGAAGCTCACCCCGAAAAGCAAAAGCAACTTGGGTGTAATTGATTAATCGAGGCGTTGTATTTTGGCATTGAGCGCAGATTTTGCCTTGTGGACTTAGCGCCGCACAGCAGGGGCAAGCGTCACCATAGCGTTGCCACTGTTGAATAAATCTAGGGTCGAGGTCAAGCCTATCCGTTGGTGCGCTAGTTACAACACAACAGGGCGGAAATAACCATTTCTCTAGCCAATGCATCGGCATCTCCATGTGCTTGGGCTATAATAAGCCTTTATTTTTAGGTTTAGGTGTCGCTATGCAGCAAGTTGATTCGCTACGTCATGATTGGTCGGTCGCTGAAATTCGGGCCATTATGGCGCAACCTTTTCATGATCTTATGTTTCAGGCTCACGGTATTCATCGTAAGTATTTTAACCCATCTGAGGTTCAGGTGAGTACGTTGGTTAACATAAAATCAGGCGGTTGTGCTGAGGACTGTGCTTATTGCTCGCAAAGTGCACGTTATGACACCGGCCTAGAAAAGCAAAAAATGCTGGCGGTACAAGAGGTGTTAGACAAAGCCATGCAGGCGAAAGCACAAGGCGCCACGCGTTTGTGTATGGGTGCGGCTTGGCGCAACCCGAATAAAAAAGATTTTCCAGTGGTGCTGGAAATGGTGAAGGTAGTGCGTGATTTGGGCATGGAAACCTGTATGACCCTTGGTATGTTGGATGATGAGCAAGTACAACAGCTAAAAGAAGCAGGCCTGGATTATTACAATCATAATTTGGATACCTCTGAAGCCTATTATCCGCAGGTGATTACCACGCGCTCGTTTCAGGATCGTTTAGATACTATTGATAAAGTGCGTGATGCGGGGATTAATGTCTGCTCTGGTGGCATTATTGGGATGGGTGAAGCCCAGCAGGATCGGGCCGAGTTGCTAAAAACCTTTGCCAATATGAGTCATCATCCAGATTCGGTACCGATTAATCTATTGGTGCCGATTGATGGTACGCCGTTAGCCGAGATGCGGGATAAAACCGATCCGTTTGATTTTATTCGGGTGATTGCGACGGCGCGAATTTTAATGCCTAAGTCGTATGTGCGTTTATCGGCGGGGCGGATGTCGTTGAATGAACAGGCGCAGGCCTGGTGCTTTTTTGCCGGCGCGAATTCAATTTTTTATGGTGATAAGTTGCTGACCACCGATAATCCTGAAGCGGATCACGATCACCAGTTGTTTAAAAAATTGGGAATTAATGTTCATTTGACAGCCAAGGCGGAGATGGCTGTGTCGACTGCGGCTGTGTCTGCTTAGCCTAAGAGGGATAGGTGACGATGACCGGCTCTATCGCACAAAGGTTTGGTCCGCGTTTAGCGGAGCGTCGAGCGCAAGCCTTGTATCGACAGCGGCCTATTGTATCGAGCCCTCAGGGTGTAACGATGGTTGTCAATGGCCAGCCCTATATTAATTTTTGCGCCAATGATTACTTGGGGCTGGCGAGTCATGCAGCGATCAAGCAGGTGTTAGCGGCAGACTCAACAGCGGGATGGGGCTCGGGTGCCGCGCATCTGGTCACTGGGCACCATGAGTATCACCATCAACTTGAGCTGGCGTTGGCCGAATGGTTAGGTGTCGAGCGGGCGTTGCTATTTTCTACCGGTTATATGGCCAATTTGGCGGTTCAACAAACCCTGTTGCAGGCCGGCGACCTAATTGTAGGCGATAAGCTGAATCATGCCTCCTTAATCGATGGGGCGCTGGCATCAGCGGCCGCGTTTAAACGTTACCCTCATTTGGATTATCAGGCTTTGGCGCGGCGGCTGGAACGGGCGGAAGGTCAGTCGATGATTGTGACCGATAGCGTGTTCAGCATGGATGGTGACTTAGCGGATATTGTGGCTTTGGCGAAATTAGCCCATGAGCACCAGGCCTGGTTACTGGTTGATGATGCGCATGCGATGGGTGTATTGGGTGAGCAGGGGCGCGGCAGCTTCAGTTACTTTGGGCTGACCCCTGCGGCGGATCACGTATTGATGGGTACCTTTGGTAAAGCGTTTGGCACCAGTGGTGCGTTTGTAGCCGGGAGTGAGGTGCTTATTGAGAGTTTGATTCAGTTTGCAAGACCGTTTATCTACACCACGGCGATGTCACCATTAAACGCCTTAGCAACGCTGAAAGCCTTAGAGCTTGTAATGGAGGGAGATGATCTTAGAGCCCAGTTGAATGCTAATATTGCCCAATTGCGCAGCGGTTTAAGTGCGCTAGGATTAGATTTGACCGCCTCGCAAAGTGCGATTCAACCGGTGTTGTGTGCGAGTTCCGAACAGGCGTTAGCCTGGAGTGAGCAATTAAAACACCAAGGTTTTTGGGTGGCCGCCATCCGACCACCCACAGTAGCGCAAGCACGTTTACGAATTACGCTCAGTGCCGAACATCATCCTGAGCAGATTGCTCGTTTGATTGAGGCCTTTGCTGATATTACCAAGCAATAAATGCAAAGCCATTGGCTTGTAGCTCCATTAGGGCCGATGCACCCACTTCAACATATTCAGCAAATGGGCGCATATCGTCGTGTTGCCAACCAATAGAGTTCATAGTGTTGCCGCAAGCAATCCAGCGTACGTTATAGTCATTGGCAAAACTTTCAACCCGTTCGTAAATTAAAGGATCGACTTCACGCTGTGGTTCTTTCGCTAACACGTGAATTCCTGGACCGATCACCACCACCGCAATCTCGACATCGTCGTCATACATTCTTAGCATGGCTTGAATAGAATTAAGAATCGATGTTTGATAGTCATTATCTGCCTGATTAAACATATAGACGACTTTGTGCGTGGCGGGGTCGCCCGGGAAGCGGTCTTGCGTTGGGCCTTGGATTTCTGGAACGGGTTTGAGGGTTTGGGCTTGAATCGGCATCGCGAGTCCAAGAAAAATCATCATCGGCAATACAAAACGGGTTAAGCGTGCCATGGAATGCTCCTTCATGTATCTTATATATTTTATGGGTATAAAAAAACCGTGGAGTTGAAAACTTCACGGTTTCGATTGCATTAACACAAGGTTTAGTGCAATTAAATTTACAGCGCGGTAACGTTATCCGCTTGTAAACCTTTATCACTTTCAGTGATGTTGAACGTCACAGCTTGACCTTCAACTAAAGTTCTACGGCCACTACCATTGATTGCGCGGAAATGGACAAATACATCTGGACCATTTTCTTGTGCTAGGAAACCGAAACCTTTTTCATCGTTAAACCATTTAACGGTGCCTGTAACTAAATCTGACATAACTACCTCAAAATACAAAAAATTCATCATCGGATTTGATGACGTGAGTTAATCCTACCACAGTATTTTTCTAAAAGACTACTTAGTTTTCAAAACTTAGGTGTTTTTTATGTTTTTTTTTATTAAAACTTGTTTTTTTCAAATTTAGTGGCTATTTTTGCCTAATTTATAACCACTTGTTCAGGCTTTGTTGGGAGAGTTTAATGGCAGTAGAGCGAGATAGGCCTAGTTTAGTCCTAATTCATGGCTGGGGAGCTGATAATCAGGTTTGGCAGGCTTGGGCAGAAAAATACTTGGCAGAACTCTTTAAATTGCATTTTATTGAATTACCTGGGTTTGGTGAGCAGGCGGAAATAGCTTTATCGTTAAGTGCAACAGCAGGTCAAGTGAACCAGGCCTGGTTGGCAGACTTGGTCGCCAGATTACCCGATCAACCGACTTGGTTACTGGGTTGGTCTTTGGGTGGTTTGATGGCTCAGCAAATATTTTTACAGAACCCGGAGCGTATTTTGGGTGTAGTGAATTTGGCATCCACCCCCTGTTTTCAGCAAGCACAGGGGTGGCGTTATGGCGTGGCACCAACGCTCATGATAGATTTTATTCATGCGTTGCAAGAAGATGGTAAAGCGCTACTGCATAAGTTTTATGCATTGCAGTGCCAAGGTGGTGATCAGGCACGAGTATTTACTAAACAACTTCGAGAGCAATATTTAGGTCGAAAACTTGCCACTTTTAAAGGGCTTTACCAGGGCCTACAGCTACTGCAGTCACTAGACCTGCGAGAGAAAATGAGCCACAATAAACGACCTTGTTTGTGGCTGCTGGGTGAAAATGATCCATTAGTTTCTGCGTTAGGCCTGCAGGTCTGGGTTGAGCAAGCGGAAGCGGGGCAAGTTAAGGTTTTAGAGGGTGCTGCGCATATTCCATTTCTATCGCACCCCGAATTAACCAGCAAATATATAACTAATTTTATAAATACTGGGAAGTCATTTGATTAATCGCCTGCGTGTTAGACAACATTTTTCAAAAGCGGCAGATACCTATGATGAGGCGGCCGTAGTGCAGCGTCGAACTGCGGAGGATATGGCAGAACGCACTTTGCTATTAACCAGTGATAAGCATTCAATTCTCGAGCTTGGTTGTGGTACCGGTTTGTTAACCGAGCAGCTTTATCAGCATTATCCTAAGGCGGATATTTATGCGGTCGATTTTGCTGATAATATGTTGCAGCAGGCTAAGGCTAGACTGATGGCCAAGCCGCCTTCTTGGCAGTTCTGGTCTAGGAAAACATTACCGGTTAAATTGATTCAAGCCGATGCTTTTTCGTTGCCATTTGCAGATGCATCCTTCGACTTGGTGGTGAGTAACTTTATGTTGCAGTGGTGTCATGATCTGGATGCTGTCTTTGCTGAAGTTCGTCGTGTTACTAAACCAGGTGGGGCACTGTTATTTAGCACGTTCGGGCCTGATACCTTAAAGGAATTGCGCCAGGCCTGGTTAGCCGTAGAGGGTGATGCGGCGCATCAGCGGTTTAATGATTTTATTGACATGCATGATATAGGGGATGCCCTTATTCGCTCAGGTTTTGGTCAGCCGGTAATGGATGTTGAGCAGGTGCGGATTGTTTATAAAAACGCGATGGATGTTATGCGCGACCTTAAAGCTATGGGTGCAACGAATGCTAAAAGTGTAAATGCTCCAAAAGGTCTGCTGCGTCGTGATACATTAAAGGCCGTTGAGGCGTTTTATGAAGCGCAGTCTTCAATCAAGCATCAGGTGACAGCGACTTATGAGGTTGTGCAGGGCCACGCTTGGGCGGCTCAAGAAATAATGAAGGGTCCAAACAGAGATAAGTCTGGAGTAATTAACATTACGCTTGATGAGTTGTCGGTACAATTAAAAAACAGTCGTAACAATAATTAAGTAAATTAGGGGTTCTACTATGTATGCGAGTTTGCTGTTGTTGCATAAATTAGCCGTGCTGACTAGCATTGCAGTCTTTTTCGTGCGTGGTTTGGGTGTGATATATGATCGTGAATGGGTTAAGCTCAAGCCGGTTAAAATTGTGCCGCATATTGTTGACACACTGCTCATAGCCAGTGCTATAGGTATTGTGATAGTTACGCCATTTGCATTTAGCGATCCATGGATTTTGTTAAAACTAATAGGTATATTCGTTTATGTGGGTTTGAGTGTGGTGGTTTTTAAAATAGCCAAATCGCGAACCCAGCGTGCACTATTTTGGGTATTAAATTTAGCGGTATTGTTTTTCCTAGTTGCAGTGACCGTAGAAAAGCAGGTGTGGCCTTTCTAGGGTATTGGTACTGGGTTTTTAGCACAAAATTTTCACAAAGCATAAAAAAATATTATAAATTGGCACCGTGTATTGATAATTGTCTATACAAAGCATTAGATTTTCCAATTAGTCATTATGGTTTGAGGTAATTATTATGTTCGGTGAGTTCGTAACAACCTTTAATTTGAGGTGATAGTAGTATGGCAAATCAAACATTTAACGCTGGTGTTCAGGATTATAAACTGACCTATTGGACGCCAGATTACACTCCGCTTGACACTGACCTTTTGGCGTGTTTCAAAGTAATACCACAGGCGGGTGTTCCACGTGAAGAAGCAGCGGCAGCTGTTGCAGCTGAGTCATCAACAGGTACTTGGACCACTGTATGGACCGACCTATTGACCGACATGGAATTCTACAAAGGTCGTTGCTATAGAATCGAAGACGTTCCAGGTAACAAAGATGCGTTCTACGCATTTATCGCTTATCCATTGGATCTCTTCGAAGAAGGTTCTGTTGTTAACGTACTAACCTCGCTGGTTGGTAACGTATTCGGTTTCAAGGCTGTTCGTTCACTCCGTCTTGAAGACATTCGTTTCCCAGTTGCATTCATCAAAACTTGCGGTGGTCCACCAAGCGGTATCCAGGTTGAGCGTGATAAATTAAACAAATATGGTCGCCCAATGCTGGGTTGTACTATCAAGCCAAAGTTAGGCTTGTCTGCTAAGAACTACGGTCGTGCTGTATATGAGTGTTTGCGTGGTGGTTTGGACTTAACCAAAGACGACGAAAACATTAACTCTCAGCCATTTCAGCGTTGGAGAGATCGTTTCTCATTCGTTGCTGATGCAATCAATAAAGCAGAAGCAGAAACTGGCGAAGTTAAAGGTCACTACCTAAACGTAACAGCTGCAACCTGTGAAGACATGATGGAACGTGCTGAATATGCAAAAGAGTTAGGTGTGCGTATCGTTATGCATGATTTCTTAACTGGTGGTTTTACTGCTAACACGTCGTTAGCAAATTGGTGTCGCAAAAACGGTATGTTGTTACACATCCACCGCGCCATGCACGCTGTAATCGACCGTAACCCTAACCACGGTATTCACTTCCGTGTATTAGCTAAGTGCTTACGTTTGTCAGGTGGCGACCATCTACATACTGGTACCGTTGTTGGTAAGTTGGAAGGTGATCGTGCCTCTACACTAGGTTTCGTAGATCAGTTGCGTGAAGCATTTGTTCCAGAAGATCGCTCACGTGGTGTATTCTTCGATCAAGACTGGGGTTCAATGCCAGGTGTTATGGCGGTTGCTTCAGGTGGTATCCACGTATGGCACATGCCAGCATTGGTTACAATCTTCGGTGATGACTCAGTTCTTCAGTTCGGTGGTGGTACACAAGGTCACCCAGGTGGTAACGCAGCCGGCGCCGCAGCTAACCGTGTTGCTTTGGAAGCCTGTGTTAAAGCACGTAACGAAGGTCGTGATCTAGAGCGTGAAGGTGGTGACATTCTTCGTGATGCAGCGCGTCATAGCCCAGAACTAGCCGTTGCACTAGAAACTTGGAAAGAAATCAAGTTTGAATTTGACACTGTTGATAAGCTTGACGCTTAATTTCAGACTTGCCCAATTAGTTTAAGGAGAATTCTATGTCAGTAATGAGTTCAGGTGATTTCCGCACTACGCGCACCTATGAAACTTTTTCGTTTTTGCCGCCTTTGAGTCAGGACGAAATCTACGATCAAATCGTATACATCATTAACCAAGGCTGGACTCCAGCACTTGAGCATGAAGCACCGCAAAATGCATCTGAGCATTATTGGGGTATGTGGAAGCTACCATTTTTCGGTATGCGCAACCCAGATCAAGTACTTGCAGAGCTAGAAGAGTGTAAGCGCGCATATCCTGATCATTTGATCCGTATGGTTGGTTATGACAATTATACTCAGTGTAAAGGGCATGAATTCGTAGTTTATCGTCCACGCGGTCTATAATCTATAAATCAGCCAGCTCTTAGGAGGCTATGCATGAGTTCAAATACACAAGGGCTAACTGGTCGCGATCTCGCAAGAGCTCGCCGTCAAGCTCAAACGAAGGGCAAGGGAGCGTCAGTTGCTCCTAAAGCTCATCAGCCTATTGTGAATACCTCTGCATCTGTCAAGAGTTCGGAGTCTGTGCGTAGTGAAGTTATCGCTACGCCAGCACGTTCAAGAAACACGGTTGCCACAGCAGCCCCCGTTGTTAACGAGGGTCGTAAGGCAGCTGTTGAACGCCGTAAACAGCTTGTCAAAGGCAGTGGATACAAAGCGAAATCTCAGCCAGCACGTCAACCAAGACAAAAGCCCGTTGTTGAAGCAATAATAACTGATAACAAATCCGTTGAGCATGCTGCACCAGTAGGTGTTGAGCGTTCACGTCAGGAAGTTAAAAGTAAAGCAACAGGTGTTAAACCTATGGGCACAGTTATGCCTAAAGGCCGTTTAGTTGCACGTACTTACCGTAAAGCGCAGTCTGAAGGTAAGGCGGCATTGAAAGCAAAGCTTTCAGGTTCAAGCTCTGTATCAAGTATTGCAAAAATGGCAAACCCAGACGCAAGTGGGCGTCAGATTGCTCGTGAAGTGAGGCAGCAACGTTGTACACAAGGCAAAACATCATCAGGTGTTTGTCGTCCAACCGGTAAGATCACACGTAAACCAGCAACATCTGAACCATATCCTGCAAAAGTTGGGTTTTCTCAGACTGGTTATGACCAGACAGTGAGTGGAACAATGGTATCTGATACGAAAAAGATGACAGGATCAGAGGCCGGTTCATGTCGAGTAATAAGCGGCACTGAATATACAAGTCCAAATGAATTTCAGGCTAAATGTAGTTTTAAACCTGAAGCTAATCCACGAAAAGTGGCCATGACACAGACAGCATCAGGTCGCCATGTAAGTGGTACTGAAGTTGGTTTGTCTGAAAAGGTTACTGGTACAGAACCAGGGCAATGCCGTGGTGTAACTGGTACTGAATATCTCCCGGCTGATCAGGGGGAAATGTTTTGTGGAAGTAAGCCAGCGTCTGGTCCAAGCAAAGTGAGCCAATCACGTACTGCAAAAAACCAGATTATTTCTGGCCCTTCAATGTTACCTCGCGAAACAATGACGGGTTTGGAGGCTGGTCAGGAGCGTTCTATTACGGGTACACAGTATCTATCTAGTAGCGCAAATTTGACAAAAGAGCCGTCACGTCAGGCAAGGCCAGGCATTATGTCAGTGCCAACAAAAGTTGATGTTTCTGAAACGTCATCTGGAAATCGTGTATCGGGCACTAACGTAAATTTTTATAAGCCTGTTACAGGCGATGAAGCGGGTTTTTGTAAAACAGTTTCTGGAAGCGAATATCAATCACGCGAAGCACGAACTGCTCGCTGTGGAGATACTTTGCAACCTGCTGCTACCAAAGTTGCGGAATCAAAAACATTTGCAGGGCATAAAGTCACGGGTGATAGAGCTGGCTTAGGCGGTAAAATTACCGGTGCTGGGGCGGGTCGCTGCAAAAGTGTAACAGGGTCAAACTATCAAAGCCTTGATGCAGCTGAAGAGTGTGATTTACCAATTGAAAAGGTAAAACCAGATTATATGAACAGGCCTGGCTTTTATGCAAAGCCAACCACGGGAACACAGCCAGGCCCAATGGGGCTGACTGGTGCGCAACAGGGGGTTTGTAGTAATGTAAGTGGTACGCCATATCAGGGTGTTGATCAGACGTCTTCTATGTGTCAGAACAGTGTTGCATCAGTTCCTGGTGAGTCTGACTTTCCAGTCTTGATGAATCCAGCAAATATGCACGTGATGGCACAGCCGATGATGATGTCTATGCCATCACCATCAATGGCTATGTCTGAACCCCAAATTGTTGAAGGTTCGCCTTCTCGATTAACGGGCCATGGCGCAGATAGTGGATTCTCTATTACTGGAGATTCTTGGGGACGTGGAAATAGCGTGACTGGCACTGAAGGCCGGTGGGCTAAAGGTCGTAACGTGAGTATGAAGGGTAATTCTTCAAAGCCTCAAAATCTTGCTCGCGACTTTAGACCAGAAACAAATCCGCAGGTAGCCGAAAGTCCAATTACTGGTTCTTCCGGTAATACTAAACATGGCGCAAGTGTTACCGTTTCTGGTGGTGCCAGAGCCTAAGATATGCAGAGTGAAGTTATTAGAGCCCCAAACGGGCGAGTGATAACAAATAACTATATTGCAGTGCAATATAGCAACAAAAACTCAGTTAATGATTCTGGTAATAGAATCGGTGCTAAGCCTAAGTCATCGACTCTTTTACCAGCTATTTCTCCATATTTAATGGAGGTAGATGTTGCAGGTTTAAATAGGCGTATTTCACGTTTATTTACATCTAGGATGGACCCGTGTTTTATTGAAACGGTTAAAAACGAACTTTATAGAGATTATGGCCATGTTCCCGATAACCTGTGGCTAAGGGGGCTAAGTCTTAGGACGAAGACTCAGTGGGATCTCTTCTATTATTATTTAACAGTTCGTTTATTAAGCGTTCCAATAGTGCATGAATTTAATATAAAGCCTACTTTTAAGTTTGACCTTGATGATATGGAAAGTGGTCTTGACAGACGAGCGATTAATGGATTTAAGAACGCAATTAGTTCTTATATAGTGCCTGATAGTGCTATAGAGGTAAGACTCTCTCTTAACAGCTCCACGATGAGTTCCGGTCTTGAAATTAAGACTGATGGGCAAATTTACAGTGTTAGTATTAATACAATTGATAAGATTGTGGCTAAAGTAGATATAAACCTTGGCCTTCAGTTAATAAGACTTTATCTAAACGATGTTTTGTTTAAATCAAATCTCGTTATTACGCGATCAAGTCGGATATTGTTAAGCGTTATTTTGTTTATGGCAGTCGTAATACTGTCGCCTAAGATTGGGAATGTTGGCCAATGAAGATATACCAAGTAGATAGAGCCATAGTGTCAACCAATCGAATTGCGAGCATGGATCATAAACCATTGCTTTTAGTGAGAGAAAGGGCTGATGGAACACCGATGGTTGCAGTCGATGCTGTTGGATGTAAGCCTGGTGACTGGGTGCTTTGTGTGGGCAGCTCTGCTGCACGTGACGCAACAGGTACAAAAGCCTACCCTAGTGACCTTACTATAGTTGGTATTATAGATAATTGGGAAGGTTGATGGAAATCCATCAAGTAACACATCAGCTAATACTTACAAGTCGATTAGAAGACCTTGGTCATCTACCGGTTAAGGTATTAAAAAGTGTCTCAGGAGGCACAGCTGTAGCTCTAGACCCGATTGGGTGCAAGGTTGGTGAATGGGTTTTTACCATCGCAAACTCAGCTGCAAGAACGGCATCAGGTGATGACCGTTTTTTAACAGATTTAACGATTAGTGGCATTATTGATAATTGGCCACTGGACGTTGATAAGGATTAATCTTCTTGTTGAGAAGATTTATTGGTAGAGTCAGTAAAAACATTTGTTTTTACAGAATTTTTAACAGTTACGAACTCAAATTAGTTAATTGTTGAATTTTTTATTTTAGGAGAAAGTTATGTCAACTGAATATGGTATCGCTCTAGGTATGATTGAAACTCGTGGTCTTGTTCCAGCAATTGAAGCAGCTGATGCGATGACTAAAGCAGCCGAAGTACGTTTAGTATCTCGTGATTTTGTTGGTGGTGGTTATGTAACCGTTATGGTTCGTGGCGAAACTGGTGCGGTAAACGCAGCGGTCCGTGCTGGTGCTGACGCTTGTGAACGTGTTGGTGATGGCCTTGTAGCGGCTCACATTATTGCACGTCCGCACAAAGAAGTTGAACCTGTACTAACTTCAACTCTTCAGCAAGCTTAATTTATTAATTGAATTTAACCCTGTTACGAACTCAAACAATTAACAGTGATTAAAGTCAGAATGGAGTTATAAACAATGAGCAATGAATACGGTATTGCCTTAGGAATGATTGAAACTCGCGGTCTAGTTCCTGCTATCGAAGCAGCTGATGCGATGACAAAAGCAGCGGAAGTACGTTTAATTACACGTGAGTTTGTTGGTGGTGGTTATGTAACTGTTATGGTTCGTGGCGAAACTGGTGCGGTAAACGCAGCGGTTCGTGCTGGTGCTGACGCTTGTGAACGTGTTGGTGATGGCCTTGTAGCGGCTCACATTATTGCACGTCCTCATAAAGAAGTTGAGCCAGTACTGGTTGCGGGTCTTAACCCAGCAGCACGTCTGTAATTAAGTGTTTATTTAGAGGTACTGGTTACCTCTAAATTAGGAGTATTAAATGCCTTATCGTACTAACAGCAGAAGTGTAATGGCAGGAGTAGGTCAGCTTACTCGCCGTGAGTTACGCAGCGCTAACGGCATGAATCCTCAAATACTTGGTTTTTTGGGTCGTGCTATGAGTCTTGAGTTCTCTGCTGCTCAGCAGTATCTCGCTCATGCAGCACTGTCTCAAAAACGCTCTGAAGATGCGTTTGCGGAACAGTTTGTACAGTTAGCTAACGAAGAACTTCGTCATGCTTCTGAATTGACCGAACGCATGGTTGATCATGGCGCATTGCCGGCAGGATCAATTCTTACGCCTTCAAAGCCGTCCTTTGATGTTATAGAAGCTTTGTCTATTTGTGAATTGCATGAAGTGCAGTTAATAAATTTATATGAACAGGCTTATAACTTTAGCGCTAATCTTGGTGCAATTCAGGATGCCGAGCTTTTTGGTCGTTTATATGAAGAAGAGCAGGATCAGTTGATGAGAATTCGTCAGTGGTCGGCTGACTACATTGCACAATCAAGAACTCAGCAAATGAGCAGAGGATTTTTATGAGTGAGAGTTGGCGTGAAAACAAAAACTCTACGACCCTTGAAGCAAAATTCTTGTTTGAGAATTATACAGCCTTGCGTGATTTTTTAGACGATGTAGCCAGTATCACAGAAGATGCTAATCTATATCCTAACATCAGCTTTGGGCGTGATTTTGCGAGTTTAATTATCTACGCTGCTGGTGATAACCTGTCAGCAGATGAATACAAACTAGCTGAAGATATACAACGCGTATACAAAAAATAAAGCGATTTGTTTTTTATGAAAGGCTGGTTATCCAGCCTTTTTTTTTATGAGTAGAGGGATGTTTAAAAGATGTCGTACCTCTATGTTTCTTAATGCAATTGTTATTCATTAGTCTTTTGTGCCAAAAGCTTTGATTAATGTCGTTTCAGCAGAACGTAGGTTCTTAATTGGTTTGATGGATCTTGTATTGAGCCCTAAACGAAAGTATTTTTTTATGTCTAACACAGCAAATTCAAATTCCTCACAGGACGTACAGTGCGAAACTAAGAGCTGTGCGGCTTTTCAGAAGCAATATGTTACACGTGATATTCAGGCCGGTATTATTACCGCTGCTATGGCAATACCTTTGTCTATCGGTATTGCTATCATGTCGGATTATCCTATTCAGGTAGGCCTTGCTACAGTTGCTTTCGCCTCATTTATTGGTTGGATGTTTGCTTGGTTTCGCCCTGGTAATTTTATTGGAGCGCCTGGTATAGCAGCAGGCTTGGCACCTATTTTGGCCATGGGGGTATCGATATTCGGTATTTCGAATATGGCATTTATCATATTCCTAACGGCCGCATTCCAGGCTCTTATATGGAAGTTCAATTGGCAGCGTTACATATTGCAGTTAGTGCCGACCTATTTAGTTGAGGGTCTATTGGCGGGTATTGGTTTAAAAATTGTCCTGGCCTTTTTGGTTTTCACCTATGAGGTTCCAGAGTCAGTTGTAACCGCAGATGGTTTTTTTACAACGGAGCGTCTGTTAATGATTGGTTTATCATTGGTTGGTGCGATACTGTTCTTGGTGTTGTTTAAATTATTTAAGGATCGCCAGCCTGCGGTACCCTATTTTGCACTTATTGTATTCGGAATTTTAGTTTCCTTGTTTTTACCCTTGTCGATGTTGCAGGTTGAAGATGCCGAGCTTGCTCTTGCTTTACCCATACCAGATTTCAACTCAGTAAGTCTTTGGGCTTACGCGATTGGCTTTGCGCTTATGTTGGCGATTATTGATGTTATAGAGCAGGTTATGAGCAATGCTGCGATTGAAAAAATAGATCCACTGAAACGTAAATGTAATAGTAATAATAGCCTGCTGTCTATTTGGGTTTCGAATATGGGATCAAGTTTTTTTGGTGGCATGACAAACTTAGATGGTCTTGCCAAGAGCTCAACGAATCGACTAGCAGGTGCCTTTACTAAGTTTTCAGTTTTAGTTATAGCGCTTGTGATCACTTTCTTTGTTATCAACATTCAATATTTAGAGTTTTTACCCAAGTTTGCTCTGGGTATTATCATGATATTTGTTGGCATCAAAATGATTTTGGGCCTGTTGCATGTCGCTAATTTTGGACGTTATGCCATGTTATTAGCCATTCTGTGTGGGTTACTGGTCTACTGGGTCGGTATATTTGAAGGGCTGTTGATTGCACTAGCAATACACGCATTTATCAATTTTGTTATTTTTAAAGAGCGGGACAACATCGGTACGCATGATATTGTCCGCAACTACCTTAAGAAATTTAAAGAGCAAGATGGTCTTAATTAACAAAGCATTCAATCAGATAACGCTTAATTCATAGAGTTAGATCTATGGGTAAGGAAGGAAATTCCGATTTAATTTTAAAATTTTTTTGCCCTATCATGACATTTGATTTTAATTAGGAGTGTCTACAATGGGTTTAGATGCAATTTTAATTCCAGCTATTTTGTTTTTCGCGCTAGGCGTTTTTGCAAAAGTTATTAAGTCAGATTTGAAATTTCCTGATGGATTGGGCAAAGGCTTATCCATCTACCTATTAATTGCAATAGGCCTTAAGGGCGGTGCTGAGTTAGCGAACGCTGAGATTGGTTTGGCGTTTAAATCTATTTTTTGGGCTATGGTGTTAGGCTTCCTAACCCCTATGATTGGCTACATGATTTTGCGTTTTAGAGACCGCATAGACCGGTTTAATGCGGCGGCTATTACGGCTCATTATGGCTCAGTGAGCGCGGGTACCTTTTTAACAGCGATTGCATTTTTGGATGTGTCTGGTATTGAGTACGAAACCTATCCGATTATCATGATGGTGGTTATGGAAGCGCCTGCCATTATTATTGGTCTATTGCTCGCTGCAATGGCACGAAGTAAATTGCAGGCCGCGGGCAGTGAAGCAGTTGCGACACCTTGGAAGTCTTTGATACATGAAGCGACTACAAATGGTAGTGTTGTACTATTGCTTGGTGCAATGGTGATTGGTGCGGTTTCTAGTCCAGAGGCCATGGAAAAAGTATACCCCTTCTCGCATGGTATTTTTATGGGTGTACTGTGTCTTTTCTTACTTGACTTGGGGATGGAAGCGGCTAGACGTATGAAGGCTTTCAAGCAGGTCGGTATTCCGCTCGTCGCTTTTGGTATAATCATGCCATTGATTGGTGGTTTAATCGGTATTTTTGTTGGCGCGACTATTCTTGGGTTTAGCGCTGGTGGAACAATGTTAGTTGCAATTTTGGCAGCAAGTGCTTCATATATTGCCGTGCCACCGGCCATGCGAATGGGGGTGCCAGAAGCTAACCCATCCTATTATTTAACACTGGCCTTAGGTGTTACCTTCCCATTCAACGTGCTAGTAGGCATTCCATTGTTCTATAGCTTGTCGGTTTGGTATATCGGCTAGGCAGAGGAGAGAAGGCTGTATGGATAATTTATGTAACCAAAAGTTAGTTCAAATTATTACATCGAACATCTTGGATTCACGCATTAAAAAGATTTTTAAAAAACTGGCTATTAGCAGTTATACCAATCTTAGTGTGAATGGTGAAGGGGATTCGGGGTTGCAATCAGGGCATTTTGACGCCGATAGTAACATTATGTTTATGGTGATGGTATCCACTGATAAGTTCGATCCCTTAATAGCCGAACTCAATCGTGATATTGAAAAGGGCTACCATCATTTTGTATTTAGTTTAAATGCCGAGGTACATACACCCAACAAATGCCGTCCGGCTGCAAAATAGTTGCTGATAAGTTAAAATGAGTGCGAGTAGCCATTTAGATAACCCGATCATTACGCATCACTATTTGATTCGTCATTTAACTTTGCGTCAAATTCAGGTGTTTGAAGCGGTGGCTCGCCTTGCAAGTTTTACTCGTGCTGCAGAAGAGCTGCATCTAACTCAGCCAACGGTGTCGGCTCAGGTAAAAAGCTTTCAAGATTCTATTGATACCCCATTGTATGAGCAACTTGGGCGCAATATTTTTCTCACGGAGGTTGGTGAAGAAGTTGCTATTGCTTGTCGAGAGGTTATGGACGTACTGGCAAACCTTGAGATGCGTTTGCATGATTTCAAAGGGATGCGTAAGGGGCGATTACGCATTGCAGTGGTAACCACCGCAAAATATTTTTTACCTCTCGCTTTGGGTGAGTTTTCGAAGGTCTATCCAAATATTGATTTGAGTTTTACGGTATGTAACCGCGAAACGATCTTAAATCGAATCGCGGATAACCTTGACGATATGTATATTATGGGGCAAAAACCCCCTAGCTCTCTGGATGCGGTAGTTATTCCATTTGCTCCCAACCCATTGGTGTTTATCGCTCACCGAGATCATCCTTTGGTTGGTCAAGCGAATATTCCTCTGTCACGAATTGCTGAGGAACCTATTTTGATGCGTGAGTTTGGTTCGGGTATACGCTCTGCAGTAGAAGAGCGTTTTAATGAACAGCATTTGCGGGTTAATGAGCGTCTTACGCTTGAGAGTACAGAAACGATAAAGCACGCCGTTTTTGGTGGCTTGGGTATCTCTGTTGTGCCCAAGCATTCATTGTATCTTGAGGGTGTGGAAGGGCCATTGGCTGTTTTAGATGTCGAGGGTTTCCCGTTAGAGAAAGAGCTGAATATTGTTTATCCTAGTGGTAAATCCATGTCGATACTGGCAAGTAAGTTTTTGGATTTTCTGCTTGAGAAGGGGGCGGAGTATTTCCAAACCAGTGTCGATGCCTCAGAAAGTGCATCAAGTGTGAAGCAGTAAGTATCAAATTTTGTTAAACTAGCGCGTCTATTTAGGCGTTTTTATGGAAATAAATTTAAATGAAATCAACCTCATTTCAAATTACCGGAACTTCCGGAATTGATCACTCACAAGCCGCGGGAGTAAGTTTAAGTAACTCGCTACGCACGCCTTATCAAGCGATTACAGGTTCGGGCGTTTCTCGTCGTCCTATTGATACACCGGTATCTTCGGAAAGTTGTTACTGCGAACCAGCCGATGAAAAGTTAGCGGCCAGTTTATTTGATAAGTGGAATGCGGCTTTGCAAACTGGTAAGGCGTCCAATGTTGCGGACCTTTATGCTGATGACGCTATTTTGTTACCGACTGTTTCTAATGTGCCACGCACATCGCGTAATGAAATTATTGATTACTTTAATCATTTTCTCGAAAAGCAGCCAGTTGGCATCATTAAGCAACGGAATGTTAAGAAGGGCTGTAATAAGCTAACTGACGCTGGTGTGTATGTGTTCAAGTTAACAAGTAATGGTCAAACGCAAGAAGTTAATGCGCGTTATACCTTTGTTTATGAACACCGCAACGGTGACTGGAAAATTATTCATCATCATTCATCCATGATGCCAGAGTAAAGCTGTGCCAAGACTACGACCACAACAAGCTGTAAAACGACCAAAGCCTCTGTCCTATAGTCGCAATAAGCCGGTTGCACGCAAACAGGCTGATGGCGTGAGTCAAAGTAGTGCTGCCAAATTGGTAAAGCCTAAAGTGGTTTTGGCAACAGGTAATTTAAATAAGGCCGCTGAGGTCATGCCTTGTTTTGCTGAAGTAACCTTGATGATGCAATCAGAGTTTGCGATTGATCCTATCGAGGAAACGGGTGGTACTTTAATTGAAAATGCTATTTTGAAAGCCCGATATGCTTGCGAGCAAACCGGTTTACCGGCTATTGGTGATGATTCAGGCTTATTTGTTCCAGCATTAGGCCAGCTGCCCGGACTTTTTTCGGCTAGGTTTGCTGGTCAGGGTGCAACAGACCAACAAAATTGTGAGAAGTTGTTAGCGTTAGCAGAGCCTTTTAAGGGTGAAGAACGTCGAGCAAGTTATATATCGACCGTTGTTTTTATGCGCCATGCCGCCGATCCTTTACCGATAATTGTCACACGGGAGTGGGCCGGCTATTTACATGACCGCATAGAGGGTGATAGCGGTTATGGTTATGATGCCGTATTTTATGTGCCAGAATTTGGTATGACGGCAGCCTTACTTAATTTTGAACAGAAGCAAACCTTAAGCAATCGCCTTGAAGCATTTAATGCGTTGGTGCCACAGATTGTAAATACAAGACCGTAGAAGGGCGCCCGAAAAACTTTATATGATTAAACTTAGAACCTACATTTTTATCAACTCATTGCAGCCACAAATCGCATCCTACATGGGTACGGCATCACAGGGCTTTTTGCCTGTACCAGGTGATGCTTGTGTGTGGATGGAAGTAGCACCGGGTATGGCTGTCCATCGTTTAACGGATATTGCGTTAAAGGGTTCAAACGTACATTTGGGGCAACAAATTGTTGAACGTTCATATGGTTCAATGTTCCTTCATCACCGTGATCAGAGCGATGTACTTGAGTCAGGTCAAAAAGTTTTAAATTACTTACAAACAGAAGAGTCTTCCCGACAGAAATGTCATATTATGTGGAATGAAATTATTCGTGCCATTACGCCGGATCATGCGGTATTGATTAACCGAGATAACCGACGTGGTTCGATGATTTTACCTGGCCAAAGTATGTATATTTTAGAAACAGAACCCGCTGGCTACATTGTGTATGCGGCCAATGAGGCTGAAAAGGCGTCTAACATCACCCTTATTGAAGCGCGGGCCGTTGGTGCTTATGGTCGTTTAATTATGGCAGGGCGAGAGGCGGATATTAATGTGGCGGCAGAAGCGGCAACTAAAGCTATTCAGAGTTTAACCGGACAAGATGTGCGTGTTTAATATGAACGCTAAAGGCGAGTACTAAAATGGGTAATAGTCGTATTACTGGCACAACAGGTATCGAGTATATGCGCCATTCGAGTGTAAGTCTTGATAACTCATTGCGTCATGTGACACGTCCGAGACTTCCAACGCTTCAACAGCCATTTGATACACCATCGGCGCAAGAGGTAAACTACTGTGCGCCGGTTGATGAAGCTCTTGCCGAACAATTATTTACTCTATGGAACGAAGCCTTGGCATCAGGTGATGCTCGTTATGTAGCCTCTCTTTATTCAGATGACGCGGTGCTCTTACCTACGGTTTCAAACCTGCCGCGTTCGGGATTAGCTGAAATTGAAGCCTACTTTAAACACTTTTTGCTAAAGCAACCATCGGCTAGGGTGTTACAACGCATAGTGCGTAAAGGCTGTAATAAACTGACCGATGCTGGGGTCTACGAGTTTACAGTCGGTGGTGAGGGGGTTAAGCGCAAGGTTGTTAAAGCACGCTATACTTTTGTATATGCGTTTCATGCAGGGCGTTGGAAGATACTTCATCATCACTCGTCGGTAATGCCGAACTAATTTTCGACTCATAAAAAAACCAGCATTACTGCTGGTTTTGTGTTTAGATGCAAAGAACTACTAAGCAGGAATCGATGTGATCGCTAGCTTCATCTTTTTCATGGCTTGCACTTCAATTTGACGTATCCGTTCCATAGATACCTGATAGCGTTCTGCGAGTTCCTTTAATCCTAGTTTGGAATCATCGAGCCAGCGTGTCTGAATAATATCGCGGCTACGCTCATCTAATACTGCTAGAGCTTGTTGCATTGCACGTTGTTGATAGTTTTCTTCACTTTCTTGTAGTAAAGATTCTTCGGGTGTTGCCATTTGGCTAACTAATACCGGTGCGAAGTAGCCTTCAGTCTCTTCATCATCTTGGCTCATATCAACCTGCATATCCTTACCGTATAAACGACTATCCATTTCAAGCACATCGGCACGGGTGACACCCAGCTGCTCAGCGACTTCATCGGCTTCCTTATCGGTAAACCAAGTGAGTGAATTTTTAGCTCCGCGAAGTTTAAAAAATAACTTACGTTGCGCTTTGGTCGTTGCGGTTTTAACTATGCGCCAGTTTTTAATCACAAATTCGTTAATTTCAGCCTTGATCCAATGCACCGCAAAAGTCATAAGACGGACATTTTCTTCTGGATTGAAGCGTTTAACTGCCTTCATCAAACCAATGTTACCTTCTTGGATCAGGTCATTCATTGGTAGTCCATAACCCTGATAACTGCGGGCAATAGGAACCACGAAACGAAGAGATGCCAAAATAAGCTGACGCGCTGCTTCAAGATCTTTATGGTAATAAAGTTTTTCAGCTAGCGACTTTTCTTCCTCGGCACTGAGAACAGGCAAGGATTTAACTGTTTTGATGTAGGATTCCAGGTTTTGACCCGGAGTAAGTTGTTGAATTGTAAGTGCCGTACTTGTCATCTCTACAACCTCCATTAGTAAATAGTAATACTATTAAAATAGCACGGTTTCGGTCGTTTTGCAATTAGCGTCGCCAGCCACTAAACCAGCGCCATAGATTAAATAGGCTGGCTAGGCTAGCGCTAACATAGGTGAAGGCACAGGCGGTAAGAATGTGGCGAGCCGCACGCAAGTCTTTTTGATTAAGGTATTCGCCATCTTTTAATAAGGGTAAGGCGCGCTTATAGCTGGCATCAAACTCTACGGGTAAGGTGCTTAGATGAATTAATACAGGAATTCCCATCGCAATAAAACCAGCGGCAAAGGTAATCAAGCCAATCATTGGAGTATGGAGTAAGGGAATGAGCACTGGGGTTGCAAGCAGAGCTAAACCACTAAATTTTTGCAACCATTGAGCTCGCATTACCATATCAGTTCGTTGTAGTAAGGGTTCATAGCGCTCATGATGTTGGAGTGCATGACCAAATTCGTGTGCGGCCGTCACAATCGCCGTTAGTGAACTGCTGTGATAGTTTTGAAAGGATAGATGGATGCTATGAGTTAATGGGTCATAGTGATCACCTTGTGCACTATTTTCAGGTAAACAATGCAGGGTCACTTCAGAAAGCTGATGTTTTTTAATGAGGTGTTCGGTAAAGGTTTTAGCATCGCCAGGTAGCTCTGGATGTGGTTGGCTATGTTTTTTTAGGATCGCATGAGTCCATAGCTGAGGCACAAAGCTAATCGTTGCCAGAACAATCACTGCAATTATGATTAAAGCCATCGATTAATCACAACGATAACGCAGGTAACTGGCATATTGCCAAGGTTGAAAATCATTCGAGTAGGCAATTTGGGGCTCGGCGCATCGCATAATAGCGGTACTCGATGGCGTAGCTAGGTCAATTAAATCAAAGTAGCGACTTTGTCCCGGCAAAAGTGCTTGAGTGCTGGTATGCCACTGAGAGTTAATAAAAAACAGCTGTTGAGCGCGGGCGCGTAAGGTCTTCGCTTGCTCCAACCAATAGTCGTCATCCAGGTAATATGCCATGTCATCAAGGGCACTAATTGTGTAGGCAAAATCTTCTAAGGTTGCGTATTCCACAAGCTGGCCTTGATTATTGAGTGCTCGCGGAGGTTGTGGTAATTGCAGTAGTTGTTGGAGGCGGTCTGCTAGGCTTATCATTCGGTGATAATAAGTCGGATTTTCGCTAGCCAAGAAGCCATGCAAATAACTGCGAATCAGTAGGCCATTCCAACTGAGCAGTTGTTTATCATCCGTTATGGCCGGTCGATGGGCGAGTGCTTCACGAATAGCTGGCCATTCTGGCGCTGCGATCGGTTTTGGTAGCCAGCCGGTTTCAAATGGTGCAGGTCCATCCAGTTGCCAGGCCTGGTTTGCGATAGCAAACTGTTCCGCTGTTAGTGTTTCAGCTAGTTGGGTGCGTGACCAAATATAACGTCCACCATCAATACCTTGCTCATCAATCGCAGATTGACTAGATTTTGCTAAGCCCGTTATCGGTGAAAAAAGTTCGCGTTCAACATAGGCTAATGTTTCGTTAGCCGTGACAATAAAATCATCGCGCTGAAACCTCTGACCAGCGATAAAAAACAATTCTGCTAATTGAGCATTATCGTAGAGCATTTTCTCAAAATGCGGCTCCTGCCAATTAGGGTCAACGGTGTAGCGAAAAAAGCCTTGATGAACATGATCACGTAGGTGTTCCTGTTGCATTTGTTCTAGGGTGATTTCTAGCCATTCATCTAGATCTTCAGCGCCTTTTTTTAACAAGCTCAGTAATAATGGGCTATGCGGAAATTTTTGAGTTTGATTAATACCACCCTCAAAGGTATCTAGCAGGTCTGGTAACTGGCCATTCAAACTTTCTAATAACGTATGACGTGACATAAGCGCTTCATTGGCTTGAGTAGCAGGCCTGCTTAGTGTGCGAATGTGCTCGGCATCCTCTCGCCACCATTGATTAAGGAGCAGTAAAGTTTGCAAAAGGGTATCGCGTGGTTGATATACAAAGCCACTGAATAGATGTCCTTCGGGCGTTAGGATGCCATGTAATGGCCAGCCAGCCGCACCTGTCGCGGCGCGTAATCGATTGAGTAGATAGTCATCTAGGTCTGGCAAGAGTTCGCGATCAATTTTTACCGAAATAAAGTGTTGATTAAGTAGTTCAGCGACTAAGCCATCTTTATAGTTTTCCTGATGCATCACGTGGCACCAATGGCAAGCAAAATAGCCAGAAGAAATAAATAGGGGTTTCTGTTGTTCTTGCGCTAACTGTATCGCTTCAGGCCCCCATAAATGCCAGTTGATGGGGTCATCGGCATGGAGCGCAATGTAGGCAGATGGGTGGCTGGTTAAAGCATTGTTTGCGAATGCATGAGTTGCAGGGAGCCATGTAAAGGCACACGCCATAATGAGCGCTGCCCATAGGGATAGCCGATGATTTGGTCTATTTGTTTGGACCTTTTGGCTCCTGCTGATCATCACTGGACTTGCCCTCTGTGTCATTTGATTTAGTTGACGTTGACTGATTGCGCAAAGCCGCCATTTCACGTTCAATCTTATCAAATTCGCTGTCAAAGTCGAAATCATCATCACTGGATTTACTATTTTGTTCTGCAAAGCCACGGTCAAATTTTTGGGCGGAACCTTGATAACTTTTACTACTAGGTTCATGCTCATAAGCGGTTTCTTCCGCTTCAGCTTCGCTTTTATCCAACCCTTTGCGTTTCAGAATGATGGTACCAATAATAATGCCCAGCTCGTAAAGTAACCAAACAGGAACCGCAAGCAGTGTTTGCGAAATAATATCTGGCGGTGTTAACAGCATACCCAGAACAAAGGCCGCAACAATCACATAGGGTCTGGCATGCGACATAGTTTTGGGTTTCACCATGCCGGTCAAAATCAACAGTACTGTGATGACTGGAACCTCAAAGGCTAAACCAAATGCAAAGAACATCTTGATAACAAAGTCAAGATAGAGCGCGATGTCAGTTGCAATTGTTACACCCTCAGGCGCGGTTTGAGATAAAAACCCAAAAACTAATGGGAAAACGACAAAATAAGAAAAAGCACCACCAGCATAAAACAAAAAAGAGCTAAAAAAGAGCACTGGGCCAACCAATTGCTTTTCGTGGCTATAAAGCGCAGGAGCAATGAAGCTCCATAGCTGATAGAGTAAAAATGGCATGGCTAAATAGATCGCTAAGACCAAGCTTAACTTGAAGGGTGTTAAGAAGGGTGATGCCACACCAACCGCAATCATGCTGGTGTTATCGGGTAAATAGCGTGTTAAGGGTTCGGCAATAAAGGTGTAAATATCATTTGCAAAGGGAAATAAAATAAGAAACATTACCGCAATTGCGATTACCGACTTGGTGACTGAATTTCTGAGCTCCAGCAGGTGTTGAACCAGCGTCATTTCTTGATCGTTTGGCGGTAATGCACTCTGTTTCATTATGGATTATTCTCTTGCGGTCTTATCTTGCCGTAGTGTTGATGCCGTTGTTTCGGCCGACTCAGGCGGGGAGGACTCAGTTGGTACGTCATTAGTTGATTCAAGTTGCTTACTAGCTTGCTCGCGTTGAGCATCTGAAGGAGGGCCTGCTACTGACTTGCTGTCAAAGGGGCGTTGAAGTTCATCAAAATTAACTTGATCTTTGATATCATCAAACCCCGTCATCAAGTCTTTTCGAATATGCTCAATGTTTTTCTTTTCTTCTTTAAGATCAACAGCTTGCTGTAATTCACGAACCGTATCTCTTAAATTAGAGTCATCTTTAACCGAGTTGATAAAGTTACGCGCTTTAGCAACCATCTGACCAGCTTTTCTAGCAACTTCGGGCATGCGTTCAGGACCTACAACCAATAGAGTGATAACGAGGATGACGGCTATTTCCAGAATACCCATATCAAACATGGCATTTAGTCCTTTGTCTGTTGCAATGAAAAAAGTTCTGTTAAGCCTTAAGCTTTTGGCTTTGTATCGTTACTTTCTTTTTCTGTTGCCTGAACGTCATAGACATTTTGATCTTGCTGTTCATCAGTTAGGTTTTTTGTCTGCGCTTGATCGGCAGCTTTTTTGTCTTCATCTTCTGCAACGGCTTTTTTGAAACCTTTGATGGCACTACCTAGGTCTGTTCCTACGTTTTTTAAGCGCTTTGCACCGAAGATAACTAACACGATAGCTAAAATAATTAATAATTGCCAAATACTAATGCCCATATTGCACTCCAAAATTAGCGGGTTGGGTTAAAGAATGAATAATAACAAACTTAGATGTTAGTTACCAAGTAAATGTATGTGGATGTGGAAAACCTCTTGCCCGCCCGATTCGCCTGTGTGTACTTGAGTTTTAAAGCCGTCAAGATTTTGCGCTTGTGCAAGTTGAGGTAGTAACAACATCATATGCCCCATCAGGTCTTTGTCTTCAGGTGTTAAATCAAACAAGGTTGCAATGGGCTTTTTAGGGATAACAAGAAGATGAATGCGGGCCCTGGGATTGATGTCTTTGATAACAATGCATTTATCGTCTTCATAAACAATATCAGCGGGTATTTCACGGTTAATAATGCGGGTAAAAACGCTGGGTTCATTATTCATGTTTTGTTCCTAATTAATCAGTTAATGGACGCTGCGCTTTTTCAGTATGACCTGATACGCCAAATCTTCGTTCTAGTTCGTTGAGAATATCCTCACTGGTTAGGTTTTTGTGGGCCAATAAAATTAAGGTATGAAACCAAAGGTCAGTGATCTCATAAACTAGGTGCTCATTATCGCCATCTTTAGCGGCCATAATGGTTTCAACGGCTTCTTCCCCTACTTTTTTTAGTATTTTATCTAGTCCTTTAGCATAGAGGCTGGCAACATAGGATGAGTCAGGACTCATCCCTTTGCGGGCGTTAAGCTCTTGATCCAATCGGTTTAGAATGTCGTTCATAATCTTACCTCTACGCCCGCGTTCTGCATGGCCTGTTTGGCTTGGGCAATGGTATGTTGACCAAAGTGAAAAATACTGGCAGCCAATACCGCTTGTGCATGACCTTCAACAACACCATCTACCAGGTCTTGGAGTTCTCCAACGCCTCCTGAGGCAATAACGGGAGCACTAACATTGTCAGCAATGGCTCGCGTTAGCTCTAGATCAAAACCACTTTTTGTGCCATCTTTATCCATGCTGGTGACAAGTAGTTCGCCGGCACCTAAGGACACCATTTTTTGAGCCCACTCGATGGCATCAATGCCAGTTGCGTTGCGGCCGCCATGGGTGAATATTTCCCAACGTAATGGCTCATTAGCTTGACTGACACGCTTTGCGTCAATAGCAACAACGATACACTGTGAACCAAAGCGATCAGAGGCTTCTTTGACAAATTCGGGACGATGAATGGCCGCCGTATTAATGGAAACTTTATCAGCACCGGCATTAAGAAGGCGGCGAATATCATCTACCGTTCTTACGCCCCCCCCAACGGTCAGCGGAATAAATACTTGGCTGGCAACCTGGGCGACGGTTTCAATTAGGGTGTCACGTTGATCAGAGCTCGCTGTAATATCTAGAAAGGTGATTTCATCAGCGCCTTGCAAGTCATAACGTTTAGCGACTTCAACGGGGTCACCCGCGTCACGGATGTCAATAAATTGTACGCCTTTAACAACGCGACCGTTTGCAACATCTAAACATGGGATAATACGTTTTGCTAAACCCATTTAAAACTTAGCCCCGGCCAGTTTATCTGCTAAAGCTTGACCTTCCGAAAAATCGAGTGATCCCTCATAAATTGCACGACCTGTAATGGCTCCCATAACACCATCTTCGGCCAAGGGTGCAAGTGCTCTAATGTCATCAAGATTGGTGATGCCACCAGATGCGATAATAGGCGTGCTAGTCGATTTTGCGAGCTGATGGGTGGCGGCGATATTAACACCTTGCATCATGCCGTCACGGCCGATATCTGTGTAAATGATTGCGGCAATTCCGTCTTGTTCAAAGCGCTTGGCTAGGTCGATGACTTGGTGATCCGTCACTTCAGCCCAGCCGTTAATAGCCACAAGCCCCTCTTTGGCATCTAGACCAACCATAATGTGACCAGGAAATGCTTTGCAGGCTTGCGCAACAAATTCTGGGTGATGTACGGCTTGGGTGCCAATGATGCAGGTTTCAACGCCCGCAGTTAAATAGGCGTCAATAGTTTTTAGGTCGCGAATTCCGCCACCAATTTGGATAGGGAGAGCTGGGAAAGCTTTTGTGATCTCTAATATCGCATCACGATTAACCGGTGTACCTTCAAAAGCACCGTTAAGGTCGACCATATGAAGCCGACGAGCGCCCTGCTTAACCCAGCGATCAGCCATAGCAGTTATATCGCTAGAAAATACGGTTGCATCGTCCATAAGCCCTTGTCTTAGTCGAACACACTGGCCATCTTTTAAGTCAATTGCGGGTATAAGTAGCATTGAAATTATCTAATCCTAATGGTTATAAAACTGGCACTATTTTATGCCGATTTCGGTTGCCAGTTCATAAAGTTTTTTAAAAGTTGCAGACCTGCTTGAGCGCTTTTTTCTGGGTGTGCTTGGATGGCAAATAATTGATTTTGCGCAACGCAGCTGGCAAATGTTTGGTGGGCATAATCCGTTGAACCCAGGATTAAGTCACTATTGTCGGGTACTACAAAATAGCTATGTACAAAGTAGAAACGGCTATCTTGCGGTATGCCATGCCACATAGGGTGGCCGTCTTGTTGGTGAATTTGGTTCCAGCCCATGTGGGGGATTTTAAATTCAGATAAGCCGGATGTGTCAAACCTAGATACCTGACCCTTAATAACATTCAAGCAATCTACACCATTATTTTCATGCGAATGTGTCATTAGGACCTGTAGGCCCATACAAATTCCCAAAAAAGGCTTCTCATTCGCTGCTTGATGTAATGCTGTCGTTAAATTATGTTCAGCAATAGCTGCCATACAGGCTTTCGCAGCACCTTGTCCTGGAAATATTACGGCATCAGCTTCGGCAATTTCGTGTGCATCATGACTAATCTGAATGTGGCAGTGATCAGGTGCAACATGCTCCGCAGCCTTAGCTACAGAGCGAAGATTACCCATACCGTAATCAACCACCACAACTAGCTTGCTATTCATAGACTAAAGCGCCCCTTTGGTTGAGGGGAGTTGGTTTTGCATTCTATCATCGGCTGAAAGCGCCATTCGTAATGCGCGCCCAAAGGCTTTGAAGATGGTCTCAACCTGGTGATGGGCGTTTTTACCGTAAAGATTGTCTATGTGCAAGGTAACACGGGCATTATTAGCAAATGCTTGGAAAAACTCTTCAACCAGTTGGGTTTCAAATTGGCCAATTTTTTCACGATTGAAGTTGGCATTAAATACCAGGCCTGGTCGACCTGATAAGTCAATGACCACGAGAGAAAGTGCTTCGTCTAGTGGTACATAAGCATGGCCATAGCGTACAATGCCTCGTTTATCACCAACAGCATTAAGAACAGCTTGCCCGAATGCAATGCCAATGTCTTCGACGGTGTGGTGGTCGTCTATGTGCAGGTCGCCATCAGCATGAATGTTTAGGTCAACTAAGCCATGACGTGCAATTTGTTCAAGCATGTGTTCAAAAAAGGGCACGCCCGTATTAAATTTTGCAACGCCTGTACCGTCAAGGTTGACTGAAATTTTGATTTTAGTTTCAAGTGTGTTGCGCTCAATATTGGCTTCGCGTGCGACCATGGCTGTTGTCCTTAAGAAACAAAGTGCTAAAAATTTTTTTATGATAACGAAATTTATTGGTTTTTGCAGGATTTAATATAAAACCTTATAAAACATAGGGAAATTAGCGGTAAATGGCATATTTTATTAGTGAAAAGACTGAAAGCAAGTTACGAATTAAAGTGATTTAATGCTGGGTCATAAATTTTTTTTAATTGTATATGTCGGTATGGTTATAAGATAATTCGCGAGAAATTACAAATGTCGAGAGTTATTGGTTGTTCCGTTCTGGGGTTGGCTAGATGAATTTTGACTGCTCGTGGCTAAGACCTGATCGGCAGAGTTCGGGAAATTAACAATAACTCAAAACGTATTATTAACTAAGGGGAATCCAAAAATGGATACAGCAATAGCTAAACCTAAGTACGACGATAGTGTTGTCAAGTATTTGACTGTCATGGCCGTGGTATTTTTGGTACTCGGTACCTCTATGGGTACTATGGCGGCTTCACAGCTTGCTTGGCCAGCGTTAAATTTTGATATCGCTGAAATAACGTTTGCACGTCTTCGTGTTATGCACACTAATACGGTAATTTTTGCTTTTGGTGGTATGACGTTGATGGCAACTGCCTTCTACACGGTTCAGCGTACCAATGGCGTTAAATTATTTAGTAATGGCACGGCATGGACAATGGCCATTGTGTATACGATTGCATTGGTGCTTGGTGTTATATCTTTATCAATGGGGATGACCCAAGGTAAGGAATACCATGAGCTAATCTGGCCAATCGATATTGTCATTGCAGCGGTTTGGCTAATGTTTACCTTCAACTTTATTATGACTATTGCTTCACGTAATAAGCAAACGCATTCACACGTGTATGTCTCTAACTGGTTCTTTATGGGTATGATGATCATGATCACTTATCTGTATGTTGTGAATGGTCTAGCTATCCCTGTATCTCTATTCACCTCCTACTCTATTTTTAGTGGTGTTCAAGATGCCATGATTCAATGGTGGTGGGGTCATAATGCGGTTGGTTTCTTCTTGACGGCTGGTTTCCTGGCGATTATGTACTACTTTGTACCTAAGCAAGCGCAGCGTCCAATCTATTCATACCGCCTTTCGGTTATCCACTTTTGGGCATTGATGTTTGGTTATGTGTGGTTAGGTGCTCACCACCTTCAATATACCGCATTGCCAGACTGGACAGGCTCGTTAGGTGCCGCTATTTCTCTAGCGATGATCATTCCTTCATGGGGTGGTGCATTGAACGGTATGTTGACTCTGTCAGGTGCTTGGGATCGTCTACGTACGGACTACATTCTTCGCTTCCTAATTATGGCTTTAGCTTTCTATGCCATGGCGACGTTTGAGGGGCCGGTAATGGCATCTAAAACAGTGAACGCACTTTCTCACTACACTGACTGGACTATCGGTCACGTTCACTCCGGTGCACTTGGCTGGGTTGCGATGGTATCCATTGGGGCTATCTATCATATGGTCATGAAGTTGTGGAATACTGAAATGTATTCGATGAAGTTAATTAACTTCCACTTCTGGTTGGCCACAATTGGTACTGTGCTATATATCGTAGCTATGTGGGTATCTGGCATCATGCAAGGTCTAATGTGGCGTGCCTACGATGAATATGGCATGTTGGCATACTCTTTTGTTGAATCTGTTGCAGCTATGCATCCTTACTATGTGATGCGTACTATGGGCGGCATTCTGTTTACTTCTGGTGCGGCATTGATGTTATTCAACGTCATTATGACCGTTAGAATGGCGAAAGCGCGTCAGAGCGCAGGCCAAAATGTGGCTGCAGCAACAGCGTAATTAATAGTGTAATTTCGCCACCAATTTTGGTGGCGGTAATGAATTGAGTTGAGGAGAAGAACTCATGGCAAGAGGTGTCGGTGGTGAAGACAAACCCAAGAACCTACAAGACCGATTTGAGCGAAATATTTTTGCGCTAATGATTGCGACTGCTTTTGCAGTGTCAATTGCCGGTATCGTTCAGATCGTTCCATTGTTTTATTTGAAGTCAGCAGTTGACTACACGGAGAAGGTTGACCAGTTTGGTAACATTAAGAATGAAAAGTTCCCAGAGCTTGTGTGGCAGCGTGAATTCGTAATGGATGAAAATGGTCGGGTAGTATTGGCTCCTGGTAGTGAGAATAAGCGCCTAATCTTCAAGCGTGAAGATGGTAGTTGGGGATCTGATTGGAAGGCGGGCGATGGTGTGCGTCCTTACACACCATTAGAGTTGGCTGGACGTGATATTTACCTTCGCGAAGGTTGCTATATCTGTCACTCTCAGATGATTCGTCCATTCCGTGATGAGCGTGAACGTTATGGTCATTTTTCATTGGCAACCGAGTCAATTTATGACCATCCTTTTCAGTGGGGCTCAAAGCGTACGGGCCCAGATCTGGCACGTGTAGGGGGCAAGTATTCTGATGAGTGGCATATTATGCACCTTATTCGCCCAAAGGACATGATTCCTGAGTCAATCATGCCAGCTTACCCATGGCTTGCTGAAAGAAGTATTGAAGGTTATTTCTTTGGTATGACCCGTGACATGCAGGCTCGTTTGCGTGCCATGCGTCGCATTGGTGTGCCATACACTGATGACGAAATCGAAATGGCGCAAGAGCATGTAAAAGGTAAAACTGAAATGGATGCCATTGTCGCTTATATGCAAGTCTTAGGCACAATGGTTACACTAGACGATAGTAAGGTTTACCGTGAGTAATCTTCAAAGCTACTTCAGTACGGACTGGTCAGCTATGACCGGTCACGACTGGGCAGGGCTCATCGTAACCATTGTGATCTTTTTTGGCTTAGCTTATGCCTTTTGGTGGGCACTGCGTCCAAGTAAGAAAAAAGAGTTAGAAGAACAAAAGTTTAAAGTATTAGACGAAGATTGACGTATTCTGAGGAGAATAGGGATGACACAACATAATCCATGGCCAGATGAAGGAAATACTGGGCACATTTGGGATGATGACATCCGCGAATTGGACAATCCACCACCCTTATGGTGGATGTTAGCCTTTTATGCGGGTTTCGTTGCTATCATTTTTTACGTGATTTATTACCCGGCGATTCCATGGGTTAGCTCACATTCTAAAGGGGTCGCTGGTTGGACTCAGATAGAAGAGTACCATCAAGATTTTCAGGTTTTGAATGACTGGCGCCAGCGAACCTTTGCAGCGGAAGAAGAGCAGTTGCGTGCATTAGATGTCACTGAAATTATTCAAGACGACAACCTTCGTGCCTATGCGATTAATACGTCAAGAGTTATATTCTCTGACTACTGTATGGCCTGCCATGGCGCCGAGGGTTCAGGTAACCCAAACTTTCCAATCCTAGCAAATGACGATTGGTTGTGGGGTGGTTCAGTTAAAGCAATTGAAGCGGCGATGATCAATGGTCGTGTTGGTAATATGCCAGCACGCGGTATGATGGGTAATCTTACCGATGAAGAGGTGATTGAAGTTGCTAAATACTCAATCGCTCTGTCTGAAGGTAATCCAGAGGCTGAAGAATTTGCGGTTGGCAAAGCCTTGTATAATGGTAAGGGTATGTGTATGGCTTGCCATGGCCCTGCTGGTAAGCCGCTAGCTCCAAATGGTGCCGCGAACCTGGCTAATGAAATTAACCGCTTCCAAGGTGTGCCTGATAACCTGCAAGCCAGTCGCATAGATTCTTATATTCACACAATCAAATATGGTGTAAACGTTCGCGATGGTGGTGCATATTTAGCAAATACCCGCCGTGCAGAAATGCCTTCTTTTAAAGAACGTTTACCTGATGCGGAAGTGAACATTAAGCGTTTAGCAGTCTATGTTCATTCTTTGGGCGGTGGTGAGTGATTTTAGCTGTTGTTCTAAAGAGGAGATTATTATGAACGAGTTAAATAATGATTGGGTGCTTTGGGCATCAATATTGAGTGTTGCAATTACGTTAATTACATTTTTAGCTTTTGGGTGGAAAATGTTTAAGCGACTCGATAATAAGAAGTAAAAAATGGGCCTACGGGCCCATTTTTGTTAATGGCGCTTTATAAAAAATTTTGTATGTTTTGTTATGCCTCAACTGAGTACAATATGGCAAAACATAGGGGTAACTGATGTCAGAGCATAACAAAGAAGCGTATCGTCCTAATATTCACACAGGATCAGTGCTGGATGATGTTTCGGTACAGTCCAAAACATTGGATGATATTGGTGTTGAAATTTTACCAATTCATGCAGGGGGGACGATACACGCTAAGCGGATTCCAGGCCGATTTCGTACTCTAAAGTGGATTGCGGCATCTTTCTGGTTGTTATTATTCTTTGGCCCTTACTTACGCTGGGATGGTCGTCAGGCAGTTCTTTGGGACATTGGTAATCGACAATTCCATATTTTTGGCATCACAGTTTTGCCACAAGATATTTGGCTACTTGCGATGATATTGTTGTTTTTTGCGCTGTTTCTGGCCGCTGCAACGGCCATTGCTGGGCGAGTTTGGTGTGGCTTTTTCTGTTTTCATACTGTGTGGGTTGATGTTTATACCTGGCTTGAAGAAAAGCTAGAAGGTAAACCTGCTAAGCGTATTAAGATGGATGCGGCACCCTTTAGCATGCAAAAACTCAAAGTTAAGTTACCAAAGCACTTAATTTGGTTGTTTATTGCCTTTATGACCGGTTTTAGTTTTGTGGCTTACTTTACGGATGCTTTTCAGTTATGGATTAGACTTTTTTATTTCCAACTTGGTTATTATGAATTTGCGATAATTGCAGTTTTAATGGTTTTAACTTACTTGATTGCTGGCTTTATGCGGGAACAAGTTTGTATTGGATTTTGTCCCTATTCTCGAATCCAAGGTGCAATGACCGATACGGAAACGGTATTACCAACCTATGATCGAGACCGTGGTGAACCTCGAGGACGTCAGCGTCGAGTAAAATCGGGTGAAGAAGCAGAGCCTTTAGGCGATTGTATTGATTGTCGTATGTGTGTTGATGTTTGCCCAACAGGGGTTGATATTCGTTTAGGACAGCAGTTTGGTTGTATTACCTGTGGGTTGTGCATAGACGCCTGTGACGAGATTATGACGAAAGTGAATAAGCCGAAGGGTTTAATTCGCTATGCGGCACTTAATGAATTTGCTGGAAAGGCATTGCCGCCGATTTGGCGACGTCCGCGGGTAGTTGTTTATTCTTCTATTATGGGTATTGCGGCGGCTGCGCTCTTATGGGGCTTAATGAATATGTCGCCAATGGATGTGACGGTGTTGAAGGCACGTGCACCCTTATTCGTTCAAATGAGTGATGGTTCCATTCAAAACCGTTATGACGTAAAAGTCGTTAATAAAACCAATGATGTTATGCGTGCGCAGGTTGAGGTGTTTGGACATGATGACTTGCTCGCATTACCCGACAGGGTCGCCGAGGTGGATCCTGGTAATGTTGCAACGATAGGTTTATTTATTCGTATTCCACGCAGTGAAGTAACCCAGGTTTCAACGCCCATTACTGTTCGCGTGACGGATCTAAATAATCCGAGTACGGTTGTAAATTACCAAGCGGTATTTCACGGTCCCGCTCAATAGTACTTTGTAATACAAGAGAAAATAAGATGACAAAGAAGATTGATAAACGCGATTGGAGCAAACCTTGGAAAAACCCAATCGTTTTAATGTGGTTTGGTGTACTAATGGCAGTATTAATGACTAACTTTTTCATGGTCGGTATGGCGATTTCAACAAATCCAGGACTGGTCATTGACAATGCCTATGAGCGTGGTAAAAACCATGCCTCTATCATAGCGCATCGCCAAGAAATGGAGCGAATGGGTTGGCAATTACGCGTTGATATGCCGGTATTAACCGTTGGCAAGTCGGAACGCGTTACGCTGGATATTTTAGATCGAGATAACCGGCCATTTGATGTCGATTCTGCAACTCTCTACTTTTATCGCCCATCCGACAGAAATCTTGATGGCGAACTCGTTTTTCAATCAGCCGGCGCGTCAGGTCAGTATCTTGCTGACTTCGAGTTACCGGTTAAGGGTAAGTGGGATTTAATCGTCGAAGTTGTAAAAGGTGATAAACATTACAGCATAGGCCGCTCAATTATGGTTCAGTCTGACTCCTAATTCATGTCAGGTTGTTATCATTGCGGACAGGCGATTCCACCTGGTGAAAAGGTGGTTCGGTCTATTGAGGGTCACGAACGTGATTTTTGTTGTCACGGGTGTGGCTCTGTCTGTGAAACCATTCATGCCGCTGGCTTAGCCAGCTTTTATAAATTATCTCCCGACACGCAACGCCCTGTTGCTCCCGATCTTAAGCAACTAGCCTCCGCTGACTTTTACGATTATGACGAAGTTCAAGCCGACTTTATTAAGCAAAAAGGAAAGCAGCGCGAAGTCACACTTATGTCTGACTCCATTCACTGTGCCGCCTGTATCTGGCTCATTGAACATTCACTTGCCAAGGTCGAGGGTATTAGTTATGCCAACGTTAACTTTACTAACAAGCAAATAAAACTTCGTTGGGATCAACAGCAGGTTAAGTTATCAACTATTCTCAAGGAACTCGCCAGAATTGGTTACGAGGCGCGTCCCTATGATGCTGCTGAGAGTGAGCAGGCTTATCGCAAAGCAAATCGAGATTTGCTTTACCGCATAGGTTTTGCTGGTTTTGCCTTGATGAACTCGATGTGGTTTTCTGTTGCGCTCTATACCGGTGCACAGGATGATTCGGCGTATCGTATCTATTTCTATTGGATGTTGTTTTTTCTAGCTGGGGTTACGCTGGTTTACTCTGCTCAGCCGTTTTTAAAAGGCGCCTGGCAAGGTTTAAAAGCCAAAACCTTGGGTATGGATTTTTCGATAACACTGGGACTACTGGTTACTTTTATCTATTCAACCTGGGTGATGCTTCATCCAGAGGAGTTTGGTCGTGCCTTCTTTGGCACGGTTATAGATTTAACCTTCTTACTATTGATTGGCCGTTATCTAGAAGCGATATCTAAAAATCGAGCCCTAGATGCCACAAAACGTTTAATGGACTTGCAACCTAAAATGGCTCGCAAATGGCTTGAGGGTGAGGAGCAGATTACACCGGTTAGTCGATTAAAGCTCGGCGATTTTGTGCGGGTTAAACCTGGGGAAAAGTTTCCGGTTGATGGACTGGTTGTGGTCGGGCAGGGCAGTGTCAATGAATCTATGTTAAGTGGTGAGTCACGTGAAGTCTACAAGCAACCGGGTGACCAGGTAGCGGCAGGTACTATTAACCTAGATGGCAGTTTAGAAGTTCGAGTAGAAGCCACGCTCGCAGACACCAAGCTAGGACAAATCATTCATCTGGTATCCGATGCGCAAGGCTCTAAAGCCGGTATTCAATGCACCGCTGAAAAAATTATGCCTTGGTTTGTAACCGTGACGGTATCTCTAGCCGTTGCGGCCTTTGTGTTTTGGTATTGGCAAGCCGGTATCGAGGTAGCGGTTTTGGCAGGTACTGCAGTGCTAATTATCACCTGTCCCTGTGCTCTTGGTCTCGCCACGCCGATGGCTATGGCCGTTGCGGCGGGGGTGTCAGCCAAAAATGGTATTTTGATCAAAAATACCGTGGTACTAGAAACCTTGAATGAGGTCGATCATATTGTCTTTGATAAAACCGGAACCTTAACGCAAGGCAAGATGGCGTGGGTTGACCAGGCCTGGTTAGCCGATATCGATGTTACTGAAGTAGTCAGCGTAATGGCTAAAATCGAGCAGCAATCTGAGCATAGTTTGGCACAAGCGATTATGGATTATGCTAATCAGCATGCGCCACAGTGGAATCGACAAATCTTGTGTGACGATTTTAAAGCCTGGCCAGGTCAGGGAGTGTCGGCAAGGGTACAGCAGCAGGCCTGGTATTTAGGGACTCAAAAATGGCTTGAAGCGCAAGGCTTGGTCTGCCCAGAACAACTCATTACACATTCAGAGCAACAGGCTCAGATGGGTCGCACGAGTATGTGGGTGGCGCGAGATCAACAGGTGTTGGGTGTGGTGTTTATTGAAGATCAGCTTCGTCCCGATGCGATTCTTTTAATCCAGCGTTTAAAAGCGCGAGGAAAAGCGTTAACCATTTTAAGTGGCGATCGCTATGAAGTCGCTCAAGCCGTTGCGAAACAGCTGGGCGGTATGAATGTCATCGCTGAGGTTATGCCGGAAGATAAAAGCCAAGTTATTGCGGATTTGCAAGCACAGGGGCAACAGGTGGCTATGGTCGGTGATGGCATTAATGATGCACCGGCACTCAGTCGTGCCAATGTAGGTATTGCCATGGGTAGTGGTACAGATGTGTCGATGGATTCAGCCGATATTGTGCTACTACACAGTCGCCTGTTGGCGATTGATACGGCCTTTGATTTAGCGAAGAGAACCCTCAAAACGGTAAAAGAAAACATCGCGATATCAATCGCTTATAATATTACGATGGTGCCTTTAGCTATGGCCGCTATGTTGACCCCAATAATCGCCTCGATTACTATGCCATTGAGCGGTTTAGTGGTGATACTTAATGCCATGCGGATTAGGCGCTTTTACAAGGATGGTCAGCCACGCAACCCACGCTTTGTTGGGGATAGCGTGACTGACATAAAGCAAGAGGTGTAATTTGGAAATTATTTATATCACCATCCCCTTGGTATTGGTTGTTGGTGCTTTAGTGGTAGCGGTCTTTATCTTGATGGCAAAAAGTGGTCAATTTGACGATATGGATGGCGCGGCCCATCGAATGTTAATGGAAGAAGATGTTTCCGCTGATGCGCAGGAAGCCGCTGGTGGTAAGAAAGTGGTTATGCCGGGTGACCCAAAAAAGAACTCTCAGTCCTAAGCGCGCCAGAAGCTGCGGGTTAGAATAACCAATAGCGTAAAGATTTCTAAACGCCCCAGCAGCATTGACAGCGTTAAGATCCATTTTTGCGGGTCATTGATCTGCCCAAAGTTATCAGCAACTTCACCTAAACCGGGCCCTAGATTGTTTAAGGTCGCCGCTGTGGCTGAAAATGCGGTAACTTGATCCATACCAAATGCCATCAGTAGTAATAGAATGACCGCAAAGGTGGCAACATAGAGTGCAAAGAAACCCCAAACAGACGACATAACCCGTTCTGAAATAGCCCTTCCATTCAATTTCACGGGCATGAGTGCATTCGGATGCATTAATCGTTGCACCTCGCGCACCCCCTGTTTCAATAACAGCAAGAAGCGAATAACCTTAATCCCGCCGCCGGTTGAACCGGCACTGCCGCCAATAAAGCTCATCAGAATCAACATGACGGGTAAAAAACCTGGCCAGGTTGCAAAGTCGGCATTCCCAAAGCCCGTTGTGGTTGCAATCGACACGGTCATGAAGCTTCCGTAGCGCAAGGCTTCGCCCCAGCTTGGGTAAACTGCTTGCCAATACAAGTAGCCCGTGCTTATTAAAATACCAATAATTAACACACTGGTGTAGGTCTTAAATTCAGGGTCGGTAATGTAGGTACGCACCTCTAGGGTACGAAAAGCCCGAAAATGCAGGGCAAAGTTTGCGCCAGCTAGAAACATAAAAAATATCGCAATCGCTTCAATTAGAGCACTGTCAAAATAGCCCATACTGGCATCGTGGGTTGAGAAGCCACCAATAGCAACGGTTGAAAAGCTGTGTCCAATCGCATCAAACCAATTCATCCCGGCGAGTTTATAGGCCGCGGCACAAGCAACGGTGAGCGCGACATAAATAAGCCAGAGGGTCTTAGCCGTTTCTGAAATACGCGGGGCGATTTTATTATCCTTGGTTGGCCCCGGCATTTCAGCACGATACAGCTGCATCCCCCCAATGCCCAGCATCGGCAGAATGGCTACGGCTAATACGATAATCCCCATCCCGCCTAGCCATTGTAATTGTTGGCGATACCATAAAATCGCATGTGGCATGGTATCCAGACCGCTTAATATAGTCGCACCTGTGGTGGTCAAGCCAGAAAAGGATTCAAAAACGGCATCGGTAATACTGATTGGAACCTCTTCTTCGAGCACCAGCGGGAGCGCCCCCACCAATCCAAGTGCGGTCCAAAACATCACCACCACAATAAAGCCATCTCGAATTTTGAGTTCGCGTCTTTCCCGGCGATTAGGATACCAGAGCAGCAGGCCTGCTAATAGAGTGATAACCAAGGCTGATGCAAACGCCCAATGCGCGCCATCTTGGTAAATGAGCGCAATGATGATCGGAGGCACAAGGGTCACGCTATACACCATCAGCAGTAAACCCAAAATTTTGATAATCATTGAGTTTTGCATGCTTAGCGCAACCAGCCTCGTTTTTGTTCGGGCGAAAAAAGCTCCGCAATCTGTTGGGTGCGACTACGATCGGTTAAAAATAAAATGACATGATCTTCGGCTTCAATAACCAAGTCTCGATGCGCCAGCATCACCTCGTTATCACGAATAATACAACCAATGGTAATGTCTTGTGGCCAGTCGACATCAATTAGGCGTTTGCCAATAATCTTTGAGGAGTTTTCACTGCCATGGACAATAACCTCCATCGCCTCTGCTGTACCTCTCCTCAGCGTAAACGCTTTTACGGTATCACCCTTACGCATATAGTGCAGTAGGTTATTGGTCGTGATGCGATCGGCTGAAATGGCAATATCAATGGAGTTAAGGTGAATTAGATCCAAGTAAGACTGGTTGTTCACTAACGCAATAACGCGTTTGACGCCCAGCTTTTTAGCCAGCATGGAAGAGATAATGTTGGCCTCATCTTGATTGGTGACCGCGATGAAAAGATCAATCTCATCAATATTTTCTTCAATTAGTAGATCCTTATCTGCCACATCGCCATTAATTATGATGGCGCGATCGAGAACTTCGGCAATTTCTCTGGCTCGCGTGATATTGTGCTCAATAATTTTGACTTGATGGCTGTTCTCGAGTTGTTTGGCTAAGTTAAAACCAATGTGCCCGCCCCCGGCAATCATGATATTGCGTGCACGTTTTTGTTTTTCACGCCGAAACTCTTCTACGATTTGAGAAATATCGTGTGGTTCGGCCATAAAAAACACCTCATCGCCAACCCGAATGGTCACATCCCCAGTCGGCATAACGACCTCATCATGGCGGTAAATCGCGACAATTCGAAAGCGCAATCGGCTTGGTAAATGGTGCTTCAGCTCTGATATTTTTTTACCGACGAGTGGACCACCGTTGTGTGCACGCATGGCGACAAGGCGTACTCGGCCATCAGCAAAATCAATGACTTGTAAAGAGCCTGGGTAGGCGATGAGTTGCAAGATATAGTTGGTAACCAAACCTTCCGGACTAATCAAAACATCAATAGGTATCGCATTGTCGTTAAGCGTTTTATCAAACAGCTCCGCGTGCTCAAGATAACTATTGCCGCGAACGCGGGCAATTTTAGTGACGCTTTTTTGCAGAATATGCGCAATTTGGCAGGCGCAAATATTGGTTTCATCGTTTTGCGTTGCCGCGATTAATAAGTCAGCGGTTTCTAAACCGGCTTGAATCAAAATGTCTGGATGGGACGCATGGCCATGTATGGTGCGAATATCAAGCCTATCTTGCAGGCGTTGTAGATGACTATTGTCTAAATCAACAAGGGTAATGTCGTTATCGTCGGTCACTAATAGTTCGGCAAGAGAGGAGCCAACTTGACCAGCGCCTAGGATGATTATGTTCATTTGTGAGGTTTCCTACAAAGGATCTTTTGGATCGATGTCGAGGCTCTTAAGTTTTCGGTAGAGGTGGGTTCGCTCTAAGCCAGCCATTTTAGCAGCTTCGCTAACGTTGCCTTGGGTTTCAAGTAGTAGTTTTTTCAAATACTGCGCTTCAAATATCTCTTTCGCCTGCTTAAGTGGAACGCCGGTATCAATTTGTACTTCATTATAGTGTTGCAGATGTTTCTCGGTCAACATTTGCTGAATTTCAGCCGGTGTTAATTGGTGGGTTTGGCCAAAAATGAGTAGTCGTTGCACTAGGTTTTTTAATTCCCGAATGTTACCAGGCCAGGTGTGTTGTTGTAATACCGCATAATCATCCGGGCTAAACTCTCGTTTGGGCAGGCCTTCTTGGGATACCGCTTGTTCGACAAAATGTGTGACTAGGTCAGGAATATCCTCTAAATGCTGGCGCAGTGGTGGTACTTGAATGGGCATAACATTAAGGCGTTTAAATAGGTCTTCCCGAAATTGTCCTTGCTCAACCAGGGGCGCCAAGTCCTGTTGTGTTGTGCACAAAACGCGCAGGTCTAGTTTGGTCAATTTTTGCGACTGGCTGTCTTGTTGATTGGGTGCAAAGATCAACTGGGCTAAAAAATTTTGTGCCTCGCTACTGAGCTGGTCTAGATGAGAAACCACTAAGCTCCCGCCTTTTAGTGGATCAAGTAAGCTAGGTTGCTCGCTATTGAGTTGCCAATCGGCTAAGTTTGCGGATAACTCCAAGGCATGGACTTCGGTAATTCGTGCTTGGTGGCGGGTCGAGTGGTTGTGGAGTGCTTTTGCAAACAAGTGCTTTCCAACACCGGCCTCGCCATTAATCAGCACGGGCATCGTATATTTTGCCAGACGCGCAATGGTATCGCGTAATTCACGAATGACCTTACTTTTGCCTATCGGCATGATGTTTTGTGGCTGTTGACGTCGCCATGCGGTGTTTTCGGATTTTAGGCGATTATGCTCGAACGCCCGCTCCGCGGTTAAGATCACTTTCGCTAAAGAAAGGGGTTTTTCTAAAAAATCATAGGCGCCATGTCGAGTGGCCTCCATCGCAGTTTCAATTGTGCCGTGTCCAGACATCATTATGACAGTGGTATGCTCTAGCCATTGATCATGTGCCATATTTTTTAGAAGTGTAAGCCCATCGGTGTCAGGCATCCAAATATCTAAAAAAATGACATCGGGGCGATGCTCTTGCCAAAGTTGTTGTCCTTGCGTGCCATTGCTGGCTAAAAATACGTCATAGCCTTCTTCGTCAAAAATTTCTTTCATTAATAGACGAATGTCTTTTTCATCATCAATAATTAGCAATGTTCCAGGCATCAAAGAGCGTCCTTTTTGTGGCGATGAAAGCAAATAATAAACTCAGTGCCTTGTTCATTGGTTTTGAGTTCAATTTGAGCTTGGTGTTCTTCAACAATTTTTTTTACGATGGCTAACCCCAGCCCGGTGCCCTTTGGTTTATTTGTCGCATAGGGTTCAAACACCCAATTATCTGCCGCATTAGGTATGCCAGGTCCGTTATCTTGTACTGATAAACAGATACGTTCAGGGTTATTTGCAGCCGTTGTACTGATTGTCACCAGTGGGCTTGGTTGCTCTGCTAGTGCCTCAATTGCGTTTTTAACCAGGTTATGAAGCATTTGGCGAATACGATTGGCATCTACAGATACCCTAATGTCCCCTTTGTAGAGGTTCAACTCAAGGCAGTTAGCGGGTAAGCTGGTTTGATAGAGAATAGCAATTTCCTGAACCAAATCGTTTAGGTTGGTATCGGCTAAGTTTAAGTCCGGTGTATGGGCATAATCAATAAATGCTTGCACAAGACTTTGCATACTTTGCACCTGCTGTGTAATGGTTTGGGTCATCCGTTGCAACAAGGCTTGGTCGTTTTCATCGAGTTTTGGCATCAGTTTAAATGCCAAACGTTCCGCACTCAACTGGATAGGCGTAAGTGGGTTTTTTATTTCATGCGCTAAACGTCGCGCTACATCACCCCAAGCGGCATGTAATTGGGCTTGCACTAAATCGGTAATGTCATCGAGTACCAACACATAACCGGCTAGTTGGTGATCCAGGGTAGTCAAGCTTGCGCCTTGGACGCGTAAAATACGTTGTTCATTGTCGATTTGAAGCGAAACCTCAAATGCCCAGGGCTGGTGGTCTTTGTAAAGTGTCTTATCATCGGTTTGTTGCGGTTTTTGTAATTTATTAATAAGCCGCTTAATCAGTGGTGCCAAATGAGGATCTTGAATTTCATTAAAAACCTCACTAAATACTTGTCCTGTCAGCGGGTGATGATGGAGTTTGAGAATATCTATGGCACGATTGTTAAAGGTACGCAACCGTCGTTGGGTATCAAAAGTGATCACGCCATTGGTCAGGTTGCGGATAACCGCTTGAAAGTAGAGTTTCTGTAATTCGGTTTGTTGATGGTTAAGCTTAATATCATTACGCGCTTTAGCCACTTGTTGCGTCATAACATTAAACGATTGGATCAGGCGACCAAATTCATCATTGCGCTCGATAGGCATAACAGTCGTGTAGTCGCCATCGGCGACTCGCTGGGTACTTTGGATCAGTTGTCGAATGGGGCGCGTTAGATTTTGAACCGCTTGAATCGTAAAAAGAATCGTACTGACAAGGGTTCCTAAAACAACCAAAAACAACAGCAGGCTAAAACTGGTTTTTAGGGGTTGGCGTAGGTAATTGAGCTCCTGATACTGGCTTTCAGCGAGTCGAACGGATTCGGCATAACGGGTGATATAATCTGGCACGGTAAAAATGGCCTGTAGCGCAAAGGTTTGATTTAAAAAGGGATCAATAACCGGTACGAGTACGCGAATAATGTCTTGTTCATTATTCAATTGTGTTTCTAATGCCGCGTAGTTATTGCGCTGACGTACCTGTTGCAGTAAGTTGTCAGCAGGGCGCTCTGGTAGGATGGTTAAACCAAAGGCATTACTAAAAGCGATCAATTGTCCATTGCTTTGGTAAAGAGAAACCTCTTGGGCATTTAGCGTTTCGCGTAGATCATTAATGCTAAACGCGGGTCGCTGAATTAAGGCTTCTCGAAAGCGCTCCTCAGTGCGCAAAGTCGCATTAAGATGGTCGCGCGTGGCATTGTCTAAATTACTTCTAACCAGTGCACTCGCATCACTTAAGGCTTCTTCGGTTTTTAAGTCAAACCATTGGTCAATGCTCTGGTGAATCACACTGAGCGAAAAATAAAATAAAATCATAATAGGCACGGCGAGTAATAGAGACAGCGTCCCCGACAACTGAACGGTCGTTTGAATGCCCGATTCGCCTCGCCGGTATTGTTGGTACAGTTTGACTAAACTTCGTGCCAATATCGCTAACAAGGCCAAGCTGGCCATCAGGCTGAAAATTAGCAAGGCAAGATAATAAGAAACCAAGTCCGGTGCATGCTGTAATAAATAACGCATCACCGCAAGGGCGCTAATGAGCAGTAGGGTACTCAGTAGAATCCAACCATAACTTCTAAAAAATTGTTGGCTACGTCTGAACACTTAAATTCGTCCTAGTTGAACGGGAACATGGTTCCACCGACTGGCTAAGCGCCAATCGCGATTGAATAAGGCATGGGTTAATAGTGGCGCATTTAATTGCCAATAGTCTACCGAAAATTTTAGTCTAATTTGGTAGTCCAGTCCGGGATGCAGTTGCGACATCGGCAACAATGGAAAGCTCTGCAGTCGAGTTAACGTATTGAGGGCTTGGTTAATGTTTTGAAAATGTCTGACATTGCCATTGCGCTGATTGACTAGCGTGTAGCGTTGATAGAAGCGAGAGTAGCTGAGCTCGGTTAGGTAATCAATCTGGGTAATAACCGGTTGGTGCCAAGCCATTAAGCCCGATTTTTGCTGGCGCACTTCAACTTGAGTTCTAAAATAGACCTTAATGCCCTTATCAATGGCTTCCATCAGGCCTGGTGACAAGAGAATGTCGCCTTGTGCATCCAGAAGTAATTGCCCACCTTGTTGTGATTCATTTAAATGAATAATGGTGATTTCACCCTTTGGTGTCATGGCGCTAGCACTCAATGGCACAGTGACCAGGAAGCAGATGAGCAGGCTGAGCTTAACGTTTTGCCAAAAGTGCATAGTAAAAACCATCCATGCCTGCTTGGCCGGGCAGGATTTGCCAACCGACCTGCGTCGCAGAAGTTAATGCCATCGGTGGCGTAATGGGTACCAGTTGAGCATCCGGGTGTGCTGCCAGAAAGGCGGAAATTTGTTCACTATTTTCTTGTGGCAAAACAGAGCAGGTTGCATAGAGCAAGTGGCCACCGGGCTTAAGTGTTGACCAGAGTTGGTGCAGTAGGCCTGCTTGAATAGGCTGTAGTGCCGCTATATCCTCGGGACGACGATGCAACTTAATATCGGGATGACGCCGAATGATACCCGTCGCCGAGCAGGGCGCATCTAATAAAATTCTGTCAAAAAGTTTCCCATCCCACCAGGTCTCTAAATTTGCGGCATCGGCGGCTTTTAAGTTAGCCTTCAACTGCAGTCGAGCTAAATTTTCGGCGACACGTCTAAGCCGATCAGGGTCTTTATCCAGTGCTAACAGGTCTAGCTTGTTATTCGCGTATTCCAGTAAATGGGTGGTCTTGCCCCCGGGTGCGGCACAAGCATCGAGGATGCGTTCACCGGGTTGTGGCGCTAGTAGAGCGGCGGCTTGTTGAGCTGCAATATCTTGGACGCTAAACCAGCCCTCGCCATAGCCGGGTAAAGTGGTTATATCCGTTGGTTGTTGCAATACTAAACCATCAGGGCTGGCAGGATGCGTCGTAGCGAGGATCTCGGCTTTACCCAGCTGGTCTATAAAATCGTTGATTGGGCATTGGGTGGGGTTAACGCGCAGCGTGATTAACGGGTTACTGTTGTTCGCCGCTAATACCGCTAAATATTCGTCAGGATAGGCCGCTGCTAATTGATCTACCAGCCATTGCGGATGGGCTTGCTCGATCGCCGGTGTATTTGTCAGTTTTGCCAGCACCTCGGTTTGTTCACGAATAAAGCGGCGTAACAGTCCATTCAATAGACCTTTAGCCCATGGTTTTTTTAGTTTTTGCGCCACTTTTAAGGTTTCTGCAACTGCGGCATGACTGGGCGTGTCGAGATACAGGATTTGATAGAGTGCCAGCAAAATTAAACTATTCACATCTTCATCTTTGGCGCGCATTGGTTTGTCGAGCAAGCATTCCCGAATCGCAGTCAGTCGACCGTGCCAGCGTAAACAACCAAAAACTAAGTTTTGGCAAAATGCTCGGTCTCGACGGTCCGCTATTTGAGGCAAAATTTCAGGCATCACCTGACTCAGTGATTTGCCGTGTTGGGTGACTTGTAGTAGCGCTTTGAGTGCCAGGTGACGAGACATTAGCGCAACACCCGTCCCAGCAGGTTACGCGCCTGGGCAAAATCGTAGGCACTCATCGCTTTTTTTCCGGCGGGTTGCACCTGGGTTAATCGGACTTGTCCTTGCCCACAAGCCACATAAAGCCCGTCTTTATCAAGATGGATGATTTCGCCAGGTTGATCGTTCATATGCTCGGTATGCGTGGTGACCACTTCCGCGTTCAGCAGACGTAAAGGTTGCTCATCTAAGAGCGAAAAAGCCATCGGCCAAGGATTAAAGGCATGGATTTGTCGCACCAACTCCTCGGCATGTTGTTGCCAATTCAGCTGTGCTTCGGCCTTGGTTAGCTTTGCGGCATAGCAGGCCTGCACATCATCTTGAACTTCTGGCGTCAAATTAGGTAAATGAGCTAGTGTGGCTAACAAGGCATCTGCTCCCAGTGGGGCTAATTTGTCATGAAGCGTTTGTGCCGTGTCATCAGTATTGATGCTAAGTTCAGCTTTATAGAGCATGGGGCCGGTATCGAGTCCGGCATCCATTTGCATAATGGTAATGCCCGTTATCGCATCACCCGCAGCAATGGCCCGCTGTATCGGTGCCGCACCGCGCCATCGGGGCAATAAGGACGCGTGGATGTTTAAACAACCGAGTTTTGGCGTGGTCAGTACCGCTGGTGGCAGCAGTAAACCGTAAGCCACTACTATCATTAAATCGGCTTGATAGCTGGCAAGGATGGCTTGTGCATCGGTAGTTTTGAGTGATTCGGGTTGCTCAACCGGAAGTTGGTGCACCAGTGCGAGCTGTTTGACCGGGCTGGGTGTCAGTTTGCGTCCGCGACCGGCGGGTCGGTCAGGTTGGGTATAAACCCCAACAACGTCATGCTCAGAGTCGAGCAGGGCTTGTAGCGGTGCGACCGAGAATTCGGGTGTGCCTGCAAACAGAATCCGATAACCCATTAGTCCTGTCCTCGTTCAGCCGCTTGCATTTTCTTAAATTTGTGTAGTAAGCGTGTGCGCTTGAGAGTGGACAAGTGATCGGTAAATAGCACGCCGTTTAAATGGTCAATTTCGTGTTGAATGCAAACCGCAAGTAGATCATCGGCGATCATTTCAGTGTGCTGACCATCGCGATTTAAGCCACGAACTTTAATATGGCGTGGACGTTTAACCTCACCATAAATCCCAGGCAGTGATAAACAGCCTTCTTCCCAACTAATATCGCCTTCGGCGCCAATGATTTCAGGGTTAATCAAGGCGATGGGTTTGGAATTATCTTCACTGACATCAACCACAATAACCCGCTCTTGTACGGCTACTTGTGGCGCGGCTAAGCCAATGCCTGGTGCTTCGTACATGGTATAAAACATATCATCGATCAATCGATCAATACGGTCATTCATTTCCGCCACGGGACGACATTTTTCGCGTAATCCAGTATCCGGATACAAAACAAGCTCGAGTTTTTGCATATTAGTAGTTATACTTAGTTTTTAAATTAAATTTATTTCTTATTATAGCGAAAATATGAGCATTCTACTGACCGACCTGCAGACAAGTTTTAGCATTGATGCACCGCTAGGCATTCCACCCCTACTCATTAAGCGTTTGGTGCTGGGGCAGGCGAGCCTAAAAGGACTTACAGCGTTGGTGCATTCTTTTCCGAGTTGGGAGGCTATTTATGATGCCGATCCGCAGGCCTGGTCTCAGCTTGCAGGTTGGCGTGGTGAAGCCGTTGCCCGATGTTTTGGGGTTACTGAGCAGGCGATTGAGGCTTTGGATCAGTGGTTGTTGCAACCCCAAAATCATTTGGTCTTGCTTGGAGATGCCGCCTATCCACCCTTGCTAAAAACCATTGCTGACCCACCGATTGCGCTATTTGTAAAGGGGGATATTGTTTGCTTACAACAGCCCCAGTTTGCGATAGTGGGCAGTCGGCATGCCACTCGTCAAGGTTTAGCTGTGACAGCCGATTTTGCTGAAGCCTTAGCGAACGCCGGCTTGCAAATCGTGAGCGGGTTGGCGCGGGGCATTGATGCGGCGGCCCATCAAGGCGGATTACAGGGCTTGGCGGGTACTCTGGCGGTGGTAGGTACCGGTTTAGATCAAGTCTATCCAAAAGCACATCAGCGTTTGGCGGATCAGATTGTCGAGCAAGGCGCGATAGTCAGCGAATATCCGCTTGGCACGCCGCCACTACGGCATCACTTTCCACAGCGCAATCGTATTATCAGTGGTATGGCGTTAGGCTGTTTAGTCGTAGAGGCGGCGTTGCAAAGTGGCTCGCTTATCACCGCAAGGCAAGCACTAGAGCAGGGTCGGGAGGTGTTTGCGATACCCGGTAGCATTCAAAATAGTCTGGCACGTGGACCTCATGCCATCATTCGCCAGGGCGCAAAGTTAGTTGAGCAGGTGACCGACATTTTGGAAGACTTGTGGCCGTTACTACAACAACATCAAGCCCTATCGGGTCAGCTATGTTTGACCAACTTAGACGAGGACAAGGCAACTCAGAAACCGCCAGAGCTCGATAGTTTATCGGAGCAAGAGCGTCAACTTTATGGTTTGATGGAGTTTGAACCGGTTTCTTTAGAGCAGTTGATGGCATTAAGTGATTACAATGCCGCCGAGGTACAGACAGCGATGATGATGTTGGAATTGGCTGGGTTATGTCAGGGTCTATCGGCTGGGCGCTGGCAGCGAAGTTAGTCCTCATCATCAATCGACGTTATATTTCGCTTGAGTTAAGGGAATCTTTGCGGATAAACTTAAACGGTCTGTTTTACGGTTCAATTTATCTTTTATTGATTAAGTGGAGTGCATGTAATGATTAAAAAATGGTTTGGTGGTGTCTTGGCCGCAATTGTTTTAGGTGCCGCAAGCATGGGTGCGCAAGCGAGCATGATTTCTAATGCGGAATTAGCCGCTATGGAGGCGCAATTAGAGTTGCGTGATCAAGTCATGCAGCAGATTAGTCGTGCTGACGTTCAACAGCAGTTAGTTGCGATGGGCGTGTCGGTAATGGAGGTTGAGCAACGTGTTGCGGCTATGACCGATGCCGAAATTGCGCAATTACACAGTCAATTACAAGATTTACCAGCGGGTGCGGGTGTTGTTGGTATCGCGTTGTTTATCTTTGTGGTGTTTGTGGTGACAGACGTCATTGGCGCAACGGATATTTTCCCATTCATTCATCCGGTTAGATAATGGCCCCTACTGCCCTTAAATGGCCACTCAACACCCGGCTTTGGCTGGGTGTTTTGTTTTTGGTGTCTGTGCTTTGGTTAAGCGGCTGTGCGACGCCTAAGCAAAGCCAGGCCTGGTTGCAAGCAACCAGTGCAACGATGCAGTTTGAGTTGCTAGAGGTCCCTTTTTTTCCAAATCAAGACTACTATTGTGGACCTGCGGCCTTGGCCAGTATGATGGCTTACCAAGGGGATGATGTTGGCCCAGAAGACTTAATCGGTCGGTTGTTTATTCCTGAAAAGGCCGGTACCTTACAAATTGAGTTAATGGCCGTCGTGCGCCAAGCTGGTTGGTTGCCCTATCAGATTCCGGGTAATTTGGCGGCGTTGGAAGAAGCGGTTCTGGCCGGTTATCCTGTGTTGGTGCTGCAAAACCTGGGTTTAGAATCGGTGCCGCGATGGCATTACGCGGTAGTGGTCGGATTTGATCGCCGTGCAGGAGATTGGATTTTACGTTCGGAAAATGAGCCTAGGCGTTTAACTAAAACGGGTGTTTTTGAGCGAACTTGGGCTAGAGGTGATTACTGGGGAATTGTGTTAGCAGACCCTATTAAACCGCCGCCATTTGCGCAAGCACGTGGTTGGTTTCAACGCGCGTTTGATCTCGAATCAGTTGGGCAGGTCACAGCGGCTCAAGCCGCCTATGCGTCAGGCTATCAGCGGTGGCCAGAGTTTTTGCCATTGGGTTTAGCTCTGCTCAATCATCACTATGACCAGCAGGCCTGGTCAGCCGGTGATGCGCTGTTAGCACAGCTTTGGCCTCAGCACGCAGATTCGGCGCAGCTGTGGAATAATTGGGCAGTGTGGCTTGACGCGCAGGGGTGTCCTAACTTAGCCCAGCAGGCCTTGCAATGTGGGTGGCAGCGCCAGCCCGGTGCCCCATTTTTGAGTCAAACAGCCACGCAGTTGGGTGTTACGGATTTAGACCAACTTGCACCATTATCTTTTACAGATTGTGAGATACTGCGATGCCTGAATTGATTTTATTGGGTATTGATCAAGTTTTCGGTAGAATGCCTGCATTTAATGTGCAAAACAATTTTTTAGGTTGAGGTGAATGAAGAACTTAGTTATTGTGGAATCGCCAGCAAAGGCCAAGACCATTGAGCAGTACTTAGGTAAGGACTTTGTGGTTCGTTCTAGCTATGGTCATATTCGCGACCTGTCCAAAAAGGGTATGGGGATTGATATCCCTAATCGTTTCTTACCCAGTTATGAAGTCTCACCCGACAAGAAAAAAACCGTCACGGAATTACGCAAATTAGCTAAAGAGGCAGATGCCGTTTGGTTGGCCACGGACGAGGACCGCGAGGGAGAGGCGATTGCCTGGCATTTAGCCGAAGCCTTAAACCTGAATGTAGCTGAAACCAAGCGCATCGTGTTTCATGAGATTACCAAGCCGGCGATTACGCAGGCGGTAGCGAATCCGCGTCAGGTGGATTTGAACTTAGTCAATGCCCAGCAGGCCCGACGTATTCTAGACCGGGTAGTGGGTTTTGAGCTCTCCCCCATTTTGTGGAAAAAAATTCGTACCGGCTTATCAGCCGGGCGCGTACAGTCAGTGGCTGTGCGTCTAATTGTTGAGCGTGAGCGAGAAATAGATGCCTTTACACCCGTTTCGAGTTTTAAGGTTTCTGGCGAACTCTACACATTAAATGCGCAAGGTCAGCCAGATGAAATGTTGCCGGTTAAACGTCTGGCTGCTTTTGACGATGAAGCCAGTGCGCAAGCCTATTTAGCCAGTTTAACGGGCGCGACCTTTAGTGTTGCACAACTCGATCAAAAACCTGCCAAACGCTCGCCAAAACCGCCGTTTACGACCTCGACTTTGCAGCAAGAAGCCTCGCAAAAGCTGGGCTTTTCAGTCAAACAAACCATGGTCATTGCCCAGCGATTATATGAGTCTGGCAAGATCACCTATATGCGTACTGATTCGGTTAATCTGTCGGAAGTGGCGATTGGGCAAGCTAAGGATGTCATCACCAAGCGTTTTGGTGCTAATTACAGCCATCCTCGTCGCTATAAAACCAAGCAAGCCGATGCCCAAGAAGCGCACGAAGCCATTCGTCCGACCGATTTTTCCGTAACTGAGGTGGGTGGTGAGCGAAATGAGCAGCGTTTATATCAATTGATTTGGGCTCGAGCCCTGGCCTCGCAAATGAGTGAGGCCGAGTTATTACGCAGCCAAGTAGATATTGCGATTGCCCCTTCCAACAACGAACTACTTGTCGCCAAAGGCGAAGTCGTAACCTTTGAAGGCTTTATGAAAGTCTACAACCTCGATGGTCAAAAGGATCAAGATGTGCTGTTACCCGCGTTAAAAGTTGGTCAAAATCTGCAACCAGTCCTGCTGCAAGCGAAGCAAAGTTTTAGTCGCGCGCCGGCCCGTTATAATGAAGCTAGCCTAGTACGTACCTTAGAAGAAATGGGTATTGGACGTCCGTCTACTTATGCCCCTACGATTGATACCATTCAACAGCGTGGCTATGTAATTAAAGAAGATCGCGAAGGCTCACCTCGTGCGGTGCGTCTGCTGAGTTGGCAGGCTGGACAAGTCAAGGCTGAAACCCTCGAAGAAATTACCGGTAGCGAAAAAAACAAACTGTTTCCTACGGACATTGCCGGAATCGTCAACGACTTTTTGGTCAAGAACTTTGGTCAGGTGTTAGATTTTCAATTTACCGCCCAAGTAGAAGCTAAGTTTGACCAAATCGCGATGGGTCAGCAGGCCTGGCAGGATATGCTCGAAGACTTCTATCATAAGTTTCACCCCAATGTTGAGCTAGCCGAAACGCTATCTCGTGAAGAAGCCGGCCAGGCACGGTTACTCGGCAATGATCCGAAGACCGGTAAACCGATGCTGGTCAAAATTGGTCGCTTTGGCCCCTTCGTTCAGCTCGGTGATGGCGAAAATGATGAAAAACCCACCTTTGCCAGCCTGAAACCGGGTCAAAAAATGGATACGATTAAACTTGAAGAAGCCTTAGAGCTATTTAAGTTACCACGGGTGTTGGGTGATATGCCCGAAGCCTATCATGCGGCGGCCGCTGATGGCACCCCGTTTGGTGTCGAACAAGGTCAAACCATTACTGCGAAACAAGGGCCTTTTGGTCCCTACCTAGAGTATGGCGAAAAACAATTTGCGCCGATTAAAGGCTATGATCCGCTTAGCATTACGCTTGAAGAAGCGGTACTCGTGATTGAAGCCAAAATTCAAGCCGATGCCGATAAAATTGTGCGTAGTTTCCCAAGTACAGATGTCAAAATTTTGAAAGGGCGCTGGGGGCCTTACATCACCGATACTGTGACTAAAGTGAATGCTAAAATTGCCAAAGATGAAGACCCGATGGAGTTAACTCTTGAAGAGTGTCAAACGCGTTTAGCGGCGGCGCCGCCACCGAAAAAACGGGGTCGCGCCGCGGCGGCGAAAAAGCCGGCGGCCAAGAGAGCACCGGCTAAAAAAACAACGACAAAGAAAGTGACCGCAAAAAAATAACCGGCTACTTACAACAGATTTACTATTAGGTTTAATGAGATAGCAATGAAAAACACGCTGAATCAATTATTGATCACTGCCATTAAAACGTTGCAGGCAGACCAAGTTTTACCGCAAGAACTGAATTTTACTTTGCAAATTGATGCAACCAAAGATAAAGCCCATGGCGATTTTGCCACCAACCTAGCGATGATGCTGGCCAAACAAGCAGGCCTGCCACCGCGCGCCTTAGCGGAAAAATTAGTAGCAGCCTTACCCGCACACGAATCGGTGACTCAAGTGGTCATTGCCGGTCCTGGGTTTATTAATTTTTATGTGAATGAACAAGCCAAAATGGCGGTAGTTGCTCAAGTTCATCAACAAGGCCCGCAATTTGGTCAAACCAGTACGGGTCAAGGCGCATCGGTATTGGTGGAATTTGTATCAGCCAACCCCACAGGCCCATTGCATGTGGGTCATGGCCGTGGTGCGGCCTATGGTGCGAGCTTAGCGAATTTGTTGGCGTTTGCCGGTTATCAGGTGACGCGTGAGTATTATGTTAATGATGCCGGTCGCCAAATGGATATCTTGGCGACTTCGGTTTGGTTGCGTTATTTGGAGCTTTGCGGTGAAAGCTTCCGTTTTCCGAGTAATGGCTATAAGGGCGATTACATCTACGCGATCGCGCGTCAATTAGAGGTTAAATTTGGCCAGACCTTGCGTAAACCCAGTTTTGAAGTTATGGCCGGAATTGCCGCTGATGAAGGTGAAACGGATGCACAGGGGCAGGCGGGTGATAAAGAACGTCATATTGACGATCTCATTGCCAAAGCGAAAGCCTTATTGGGTGCGCATGACTATGAAGAGCTGTTTAATTTGGCTCTGCACGATATTTTAGCCGATATCGAAGAAGACCTAGCTGAGTTTGGTGTGACCTTTGATAACTGGTTCTCTGAGCGTTCATTAATGAATTCCGGAGTGGTTGATGCCGCGATTGAAAAACTCCAACAAGCCGGGAAAATTTATGAACAAAATGGCGCGTTATGGTTTCGCTCAACCGATTATGGTGATGAAAAAGATCGTGTTGTGGTGCGTGAGAATGGCATCAAAACCTATTTTGCATCCGATATAGCTTATCACTTTAATAAGCTAGAGCGCGAGTTTGAAACCCTCATTGATATTTGGGGCGCCGATCATCATGGCTATATTCCACGGGTGAAAGCGGCGATGGACGCGATGGGGACTAACCCCAATGCTTTACAAGTGCAGTTAGTGCAGTTTGCCATTCTCTATCGCGGTGGTGAGCGTGCCCAAATGTCAACGCGTAGTGGCCAATTTGTGACCTTGCGTGAATTGCGTGACGAAGTGGGTAATGATGCGGCGCGATATTTTTATGTGTCACGAAAATCCGAACAGCACATGGACTTTGATTTGGATTTAGCGAAATCGAAATCCAATGAAAACCCAGTCTATTACATCCAATATGCTCATGCGCGTATTTGCAGTGTACTGCAACAGGTAACCGAAAAAGGCTTCACAGCCTTTGATGCCCAAGCAGGCCTGGAAAATCTGGCACTATTAACCACTGAGCACGAACAAGACGTTGCCGCCAAGTTGGCGCAGTTTCCAGATTTGATTGCGCGGGCGGCGGAAGCGCGTGAACCGCATCAGATTGCCTATTACCTAAAAGACCTGGCCCATGCGTTGCATAGTTACTACAATGCGCAACCGTTATTAGTAGCCGATGATCATTTGCGCAATGCGCGTTTGAGTTTGCTGGTTGCGATTAAGCAAGTGTTGGTCAATGGTTTAACCTTACTCGGGGTTAGCGCCCCTGAGCGTATGTAGTGAACCATTATGGCGCGTGACTATCGCTATGGCCCAGCTCAAAAAGCCGGATATCAACGTAAATCGCAACAGGCGCCAACGCCAAATAATGCTCAGCCGTCGCAGCGACCACTAAGCTCTAAGGGCTTTGTGTGGTTGATTTTGGGTTTAAGTCTTGTCTTAGCGCTCGGTTTTTATGTAACCAACCACTTTAAACAACATGGGCCGAAAAGCCAGTGGTCGCAAGATGCGTTAAGAGATGAAGCCTTGGCATTAGAAGCCTTAGCCCATGAATCAACCAAGCCTACTGAATCGTCAGCGCCAGCGGTTGTAGTTGAGCCGGTGGCTACGCCAGAGGTTGCAGCAAGTGTTACAGAGCCATCAAGGCCAAGTTTTCGTTTTTATGAAGATCTGCCGCGCTTGGCCACGGTTACCGATGTTCAGCCCTTACCTGTTCAGCTTCCGGAGCCCTTATGGATTCAAGCCGGTTCTTTTCGTCATTTGGAGCAAGCCCAGCGTGAACAACGTCGTTTATCGACCGAAGATAGGGTCATGCAAATTGCACCGATCGAAACGGCTAATGGTAAGTTTTATCGAATTGTCATTGGACCTTACACAGATCGATTAAAACTTAATCAGCACCGTAATGAGTTGCGTCGTTTTGGTGCTGATACGCGCGTGGTTAAAATAGCGCCACAAGTCATTAATAATTAGTAAAAATACTTATCTATTCTATCGTTTCATGGTGTTTTAAGTTATACTTATAACCCTTAACTCTCTTATTCACCCTAAAGAAAAAGGTAATCCCATGTTCAATCCACAGCATCTTGATGGCATCGTAAAACAAGTTTTAGACGCCATACCTGCCGAAGTCGGCCAAGCCCCTGAACAGTTTAAAGCGCAAGTTAAAGCTAAAATTCAACAAGCACTGCAAGAAATGGACTTAGTGACTCGTGAAGAATTTGAAATTCAGCAGCAGGTGTTAGCGAAAACGCGTGCTAAGCTAGATGCCCTAGAAGCAAAACTGGCCGAATTCGAACAGTCTGGTGCCCAAAACCGTTGAGTGTTGCGCGAATTTATTGTCGAACCCAAGTAGGATTAACGGCTGAACAGGTAACCATTGAAGTTCATGCCGCGAATGGCTTACCCAGTTTGACCTTGGTCGGCTTGCCAGAAGCGGCGGTGAAAGAAAGCAAAGATCGCGTGCGAAGTGCGATTCTTAATAGTGGTTTTGACTTACCGCCCAAGCGGATTACGATTAATCTTGCCCCCGCCGACCTTCCCAAAGCCGGCAGTCGCTTTGATTTGGGTATTGCGTTGGGTGTTTTAGTGGCCACGGGGCAATTAACGGGCGCCCGCCTTGCCGAGCACGAATTTTATGGCGAGCTGGGTTTGGAGGGGCAGGTGCGGATGTGTCAGGGGCTGTTGCCAGCACTTGTTGCGGGGGCGTCAGCAGGTCATCGGCTGGTACTTCCAAGTGATATGGCCGAGCAGGTGGGTTTGCTTGATTATCCCAATGTGGGCTTAGCGGACAATTTACGTCAGGTCTGTGATTATTTGCTGGGTCATGTCGAGTTGGCTGCGCAGAAACCCGTTGCCCTTGCAACAGAGCCTGATTATGCATTTGATCTGGTCGATGTTCAGGGTCAAGCGCAAGCGAAGCGAGTATTAGAAATTGCAGCGAGTGGCCATCATTCGTTGTTAATGGTGGGTCCTCCGGGTGCGGGTAAAAGTATGCTGGCACAGCGTTTGGTTAGTTTATTACCACCACTCAATCGGGATGAAGCGCTTGAGGTGGCACAATTGCAATCCTTGGCCGGTCAGCGCGTTAAAGCCGAAAGTTTTTTACAGCGTCCATGGCAAGCCCCCCATCATTCATCCTCGGCGGCTGCGGTGATTGGCGGGGGCCAAAATCCGCGTCCGGGCGCTTTATCTTTGGCGCATCACGGCGTCATTTTTTTTGATGAAATGCCAGAATTTAAACGCGATGTTCTCGAAGCTTTGCGCGAGCCGCTTGAGACCAAGCAGGTTAATATTGCGCGGGTAAAACAGCAGGTGAGTTATCCCTGTAACAGTCTGTTTGTGGGAGCGCTCAATCCATCACCGTCTGGCTTTTTTGCCGATGATCCTCGCTGTAAAGAAACACCGGAGCAAATATTACGTTATCAGCGCAAATTATCAGGGCCTATTTTGGATCGTATTGATTTGCATCTTCAGCTGGCCGCCGTCGATTTGGCCGATCTTGCTAGACCCCAAAATACCCCGCAAGAAACGTCCGCTCAGGTGCGTCTGCGAGTTACCCAAAGCCGAGAACGTCAGTTGGCGCGTCAAGGCTGTCTGAATAGTCAATTAACCGCACAGCAGTGCCAAGTACTGCCACTGGCTCAAGCTGAACGTGATTTTTTGGCCACCGCTTTGACCAAGTTGGGTTTATCCGCACGCAGTTTTCATAAAGTATTGCGGGTTGCGCAAACGCTAGCCGATATGGCCGATGCGGAACAAATTGATCGCAAACACCTAGCCGAAGCCTTGGGCTATCGTAATTTAGATCATTTGGGAGCGACAGCCTAATGGCACTGGAAGGTATGTTAATCGCGGCATTTATTGTTGGATTATTAGGTGGCGTGCATTGTTTAGGGATGTGCGGCGGGGTAGTTGGCACCCTTACGTTCAGTTTAACGCCCAAACACCAGCTCAGTCAGTGGCGAATGTTACCCTTTCAGTTAGCTTATAATTTAGGGCGGATTAGCAGTTATGTCATTATTGGTGCGCTGATCGGCTTGTTGGCCGCATCATTAACGACGCTGGTGCCTTTTTTGCCGTTTCAGCAGGCGCTGCAGGTGTTTGCCGGTCTGTTTATGATTGCATTGGGTTTGTATTTAGGGGGCTGGTGGCTAGGGGTTGCGGCAGTTGAGCGTCTTGGTGCTGGCTTGTGGCGTCGCTTACAGCCCTTCACCCAAAAGCTGACCCCGGTAAGAACCCTGCCGCAGGCCTGGTTATATGGCCTTGTTTGGGGTTGGTTACCCTGTGGGTTGGTCTATAGTGTGCTGATAATGGCGTTCAGTGCCGCATCAATGACCCAGGGTGCTTTAGTCATGTTGGCGTTTGGATTGGGCACCTTGCCAAACTTAATGCTCATGGGTGTGTTTGCGTTTTACTTTACCCGTTGGGCGCGGCTAACCTGGGTCAAGCGATCCGCTGGGGCAACGGTCATGTTAATGGGGCTTTGGCAAATCTACCTCGCTCTTAGTTTAACTGTGGTTTAATTTTTTACGCCATTCCTCCTCTCACCTCTGTAAAGTCATTAATAAAATTTACGACCAAAACAAAAACTTTAATGTCCTTAATAAAGTTGGGGTAATTTTTTAGTGTTAGAATCTTCTACGTAACATTATACAAATGTTATACAGGTGGTCGTTTTAACCGTTGCTATAAGATCTATAAATATAAAGCTTATCAATTGATGATTTGGAGGTTGTCATGGAATTAACATTTGGACAGTATGAGTTGGTCTATAACGCCTTCTCGCTGGGTATTGCCGCTTTTTTAGCTGCAACACTATTTTTCTGGCTAGGCCTGTCACAAGTATCTGACAAATACAAAATGGCGGTTGTTGTTACTGGGTTGGTAACCTTTATTGCTGGTTACCATTATTTGCGCATGTTCGATAGCTGGGGCGATGCCTATACAGCTGTAGACGGTGTTGTTACATCAACCGGTGTGGCATTTAACGTTGCTTATCGTTACGTTGATTGGTTTTTAACTGTGCCATTGCTATTGATTGAACTGATTTTAGTTATGAGCTTGACGCGTTCTGAAACAGTCCGTAAAGCTATCTTACTAGGTGGTGCGGCAGCATTAATGATTGCGTTGGGCTATCCAGGTGAAGTATCTGGTGGCATCGACTCAACTCGTCTGTTGTGGGGCGCGCTATCCATGATTCCATTCCTATACATTGTGTATACATTGTTTATTGGTCTATCGGAATCGATTGCAAGACAGCATGAAAACGTTCGTGGCTTACTAAATACAGCACGGTGGATTCTGGTCTTGTCATGGAGTTTCTATCCAGTTGTTTACTTTGCGCCATTCGTAATGTCATTAGATGGTGGTCAAGCGCAAACTGTAATAGAAGTAGGTTATACCGTTGCTGACCTTGTTGCTAAAGTAGTCTTTGGTGTAATTATCTTCATGATTGCTGTTCGCAAATCACAAAATGAAAAAGCTTAATATCTTGGAAGTATTCAAGGTGAAATAGTGAATAGAATCCCAGGCCAAAATAACTGGCTTGGGATTTTTAGGAGGTTGTGACATGAATACGCATGAAGATTCTATTTCGATTCAGTTCCAAGGTCTCTTAAAAGAATGTGAAGTTACTATACATCAACAGTTCAATAAGCTTGATAACCCTATTCTTAACGAATTATTTACATACCATCTGGCAAGTGGCGGTGGCCGTAATCGAGCAAAATTAGCGCTCTATTCCGGTTGTGCTGTTAATCTTGCTAAAAAGGATACATTGGCTATTGCTGCGGCTTGTGAAATGATTCACAACGCATCACTTCTTCACGATGATATTCAAGATGGCGATACACATCGTCGTGGTCGCGAAGCGGCTTGGTATCGTTTTAGTGTTAATGATGCCATGTGTGCCGGTACGTTAATGTTGTCTGCCGCCTATGCCGCTGTTACAGAAGTTAGAACAGCAACGGCTGAATTGGTGCAGCATATGCATGACCGAACAGCACAGCTTATTTCAGGTCAGGTGTTAGATTTAAACCATGATAATCAACAGTCAAGTTTGGATCAGTACTTAAAAATAGCCATTCAAAAATCGGGAAGCTTGATGGCGCTCCCCCTCGAACTCACTATGATTGCTTCTAGCAATCATGCGTCACTCTTAGCGGCAAGGCAAGCAGGAGAATCCTTTGCTTTGGCCTATCAAATTTTTGATGATCTTCAGGATCAACGCAAAGACCTTATCAACAGCAGCTGTAATATTGTTTATGTGCTTGAAGCCTCTGGTTTGAGCCGGCCAAGTGCAGAACTCCAAGCAGTCATGCTTGTTGAGTTTTATATTCAAAAAGCCTTAGAGCAAAGTCAGGCATTACCCAATAACAGTGGTCAGCTTCTGGCGGATATGTGTCATCAACTTAGCATGGCATTAAGCCCCTATACTTCACAAGAGGCAATGCAAGCGTGAGCAAGGTTATCGTTATTGGTGGTGGTTTTGGCGGTATGGCCGCAGCACTACGTGCTCGCGCAAAAGGACACGAAGTCACCTTAGTCGACCGGTGTACACGTCTAGGCGGACGTGCACAGGTATTTGAGCGTAATGGTTATAAACATGATGCCGGCCCAACGGTAATCACGGCACCATTTCTTCTAGAAGAACTGTTTAGTCTGTTCGGAGAGCGGCTGGAAGATCATGTAAAGCTTGTTGCCCTCAAGCCTTGGTATCGCTTTGAGTTTGCCGACGGCGAACATTTTAATTACGGTGGCACGATGGAGGATACGCTTGCAGAGATCAACAGAATTAATCCTCAAGACGTCGATGGTTACCAGCGATTACTTGTCCATTCAAAAAAACTCTATGACGTTGGCTATACCCAGCTAGGTGATCAACCGTTTCATCGTCTTGGCGTGATGCTAGCACAGGTCCCACATCTTGCACGCTTGGGCGCTTGGCGCAGTGTCTGGCAAATGGTTTGTCGTCATCTTAAAAATGATTATTTACGCCAAGCCTTTTCTATTCAACCCTTACTTGTCGGCGGTAATCCATTTGATACCACCAGTATTTATGGATTGATTCATTTTTTAGAACAAGCGCATGGGGTGCATTTTGCGATGGGCGGTACTGGCGCTCTGGTAGATGCACTGGCCGATTTGATGACCCGTCAAGGCATTGAAGTAAAACTAAATAGCACAGTTACGGCATTAAATTTTAATGATCAAAAGGTCGAATCAGTCGCGCTGATGGATAAGTGGGGTAACCAGACTCAGCAGCACGCCGACTGGATAATTTCTAATACCGATCCAGCCTATCTCTATCAAGAGCTGGTGCCAGCAAAAAAAGTGAGCTGGTTAGCTAAGCTGAAAGCCAAACACAGTAAAAAATCAATGGGGCTCTTTGTTTTATTCTTTGGTACCGATCGTCAGTATCCAGAGGTGGCGCATCATACAATTTGGATGGGACCGCGTTACGAAGCATTATTAGATGATATTTTTAATCGTAAAATTTTAGCCGATGACTTCTCAATTTACTTGCACCGACCAACGGCCACCGATCCAACTTTTGCGCCAGAAGGTCACGATAGCTTTTATGCGTTGGTGCCAGTACCTAACCTACAGGGACAACAGGATTGGTCGCAAGAAGGTCCTATACTAGCTGATCGAATTGTTGAAGCATTGGGAGCGAGCATTCTGCCAAATCTAACAGCGCACATTGCAGATCAGTTTTTTATGACGCCACAAGACTTTGCAAAAGACTACTTTTCACCTGAAGGGGCGGGTTTTTCGATATCGCCTTTGTTTACACAATCAGCATGGTTTCGATTCCACAATCGGGGTGAAGGGCCAAGCAACCTCCTTCTTGTGGGCGCGGGAACGCACCCAGGCGCAGGCCTGCCTGGCGTCATTACGTCGGCGAAAGTCCTTGAGCACTTACTGCCAGAGGCCGGCTAATGAGCCCTATTGTTACCAATCAACACATAGACGCTCTGGCGATATTACGATCACACGGGCGTAGCTTTTATTTTGCCAGTCATTTGCTATCTAAAAGACATCGTAATCGTGCCGCACGCCTTTATGCCGTTTGCCGTCAAATCGATGACCTCGCAGATGAAGCGCAAGACCAGCGGTATGCGAAAACAGCATTACACGCGTTAAAACAGTCTATATTGCAACAGCAACCTATCGACCGGCTCGCTTATCAAGCTACTGAATTATGCCGAGACATGGCTATTGAAGCCCCGCTCTTAGATTTAATCAATGGGGTCGCGTCAGATCTGGAAGATGTACGTGTGCAAAATCAATCAGAATTACAACACTATGCCTATCAGGTCGCCGGCACGGTTGGACTAATGATGTGCGAAGCCCTTGATGTTAGCGACCCCGAAGCGCACCCCTATGCCATTGATTTAGGCATTGCTATGCAGCTAACAAATATTGCACGAGACCTGGCCGAGGACGCCCAAAATAATCGAGTGTATTTTCCGGCTGACTGGATTGGCACAATGTCGCCTGAGCAAATACTCAATCCGAACCAGGACCAACAATTGTGTCTGCAACAAGCGACTAAAAAACTTCTTGATCTCGCCGATAACTACTATCAAAGGGGTTTACTCGGGCTACCTTATTTGCCAGGGCGGGCGGCTTATGGCATTTTAGTGGCCGCCAGTGTATACCGCGAAATTGGTGAAGAGATCAAAAAAGCTGACTATCAAGCGTGGCGCTTTCGTGCCAAAGTATCATGGCTAAAAAAAATAGGCTGTGCCTTTGACGCGATTAGCCGTTATGCTATTAAAAAACAGCCAAAGTTTATCAAAAATACGTAATGCAACAATTCGACTTAATCATTATTGGCGGGGGCTGCGCTGGCTTATCGCTAACAAATCAGCTGATTGACCAAGGGTTCCAAGGGCAAGCACTTATTCTTGATTCGAGAAGCCGCTACGAGGATGATCGAAGCTGGTGTTTTTGGGATAAACAGCCATCCACATATCAGCACCTGATTAGTCAGTCTTGGCAAAATTGGCGATTTAGTTCCGCCGCAAAACCCATACAAACACAAGCCTGTAAAGGCTACGCTTATCATTATGTCCGAGCGGCTGACTTCTATGGCTATGCCATGACGCAGCTCGACACCACCAATCAGATTAGTCTCAAGCTCAGCACTCCTGTTCTTAGCATTAGCCCCGATGGCGATGGGTGGAGAATTACCACCCCTCAGCAGGATTATCTGGCAAGTCAAGTGGTAGATACGCGCCCGCCATGCAAGGAAACCCTTATGCAGGCCAGCTTATTTCAATGTTTTGTGGGATTAGAAGTCGCGGATATCGATCCGCTTATAGCGCAAGATAGTTTGGATTTAATGACCGAGATGCGTGTTGCAGAACAGGCATTTTGCTTTAATTACATTTTGCCAATCTCCGCCGAGCGAACACTGGTTGAGGTCACTTTTTTCTCCAATAAACCCATTAAATCGGCAGTCATTGCAAAGTATCTAGATACATTACTTGCCCAAAAAGGCTGGCAGCAGGCCAACATTATTCGTCAAGAAATGGGCGTGCTTCCAATGGGCCTGCCCCAGTTTAAAGACGCGAACCCAATGTCGCCTTCGGCTAAAAACTATGTCAATGCCGGTATCGGTGGGGGCGCTTTACGGGCGTCTTCAGGATATGGGTTTTTGCGGATACAACGCTGGGCAAAACAAGCGGCTGATGCGATGATTCAGCGCAACAGTTTGGTTGGACAGCCGGCAACGCCACCGGTATTAGCATTTATGGATAGGATTTTTTTACAGGTTATCAAGCAGAACCCTGAACTGGGTCCGATCATCTTCGAGCGCTTGTTAGCCAGGGTTGCCCCCATCCGTTTTTTGCGATTCATGGACGATCGACCCAGCATTATTGATCTAGTCAGTATTATAATAAGCCTGCCAAAAACGCCATTTTTAAAAGGACTTATCTGTCTGGTTTTGAGAAGGTAACATGACAAATCATTTTTACACGCACGCCGATCGCCTGCAGAGTTTTGGGTTTACGCTAGTAGCACTCCTAGTTGCCGGCCTGTTAAAGCTACAACCAGACCTGCTACCAATAACCTGGCAAATAGCACTGCTAGCCGTATTGGTTATTGCGTTAGGGCTACCGCATGGCGCCCTTGATCCATGGCTGGCCGAACAAATTGGCATTCATAACACCTTGCGTCAAAAAGCCTTATTTGCAATAGGCTATCTATTGATTAGCGTGGCGGTGGTTGCCATTTGGTGGGTAATGCCAGTCATAAGTTTGCTGGTCTTTTTAATCATTAGCGCTTGGCATTTCTCCGGCGACTGGGAACAATCGCTCAATCGACCGCTACGCCTTGGGCTTGGCGTTCTGCTGCTGCTGATGCCCATTGGATTTCACCCTGAAGAAGTTGCCAGACTATTTAGTCATCTCTCTGGAGAAGGTGGCGGAGCGTTGGCTTATACCCTAGCCATAGATCCGTTCGTTTTAGCAGGCATTATGTTGCTAATTATCATGGTTGCGCTGTTTCAAAAACAATGGCGGACAGCGGCAGAATCAGCGGCGTTATTAATTTTGGCGTACAGCGCGCCACCCTTGCTCTACTTTATTGTTTACTTTTGTCTGCTTCATAGCCCGCGGCATTTATTGGGAATATATCAACACGCGGGTCAAGCGCAGTATGCTAAATTAACCAAAATGCTCGTGCTATACACCTTGGCCACCCTATTATTACTAGGTGTGCTCGCCTGGTATTGGTCTGACTTGTCAATCGAGGCCCTGGTGTTACGTCTGGTATTTATTGGTCTCGCGGCCCTCACGGTACCGCATATGATGTTGGTGGCACTACAGCACATCAAGCAATCAACTAAAACAGCTTAAATGAGGACATTAAACAAATGATACAACAAGGTTTTTTATTGCGGCTAATGTCGGGGTTATTGCTAACCTTGCTAGTGCTAACTGGGCTGGTTGGTTGCGATAAACCAGCGACGGGACTTGCTGATCTGAGCCAACCGATTCAGGTGTCTTTAGTGGAGCATGAAGCACTGGGTGGCCACACCATAGAGCGCCACGTTGCTAAAACGGATGATTATTTAATCGAACGTTTACAGACTGATTCACGATTAAATACCGTGTCAACCTTTAGCAATCTTGCGGTTGCAGAAGCCTCAGTTAATGCGGTGCTGAACCTACAGCGAGAGCAGGTGGCGGATTGGTGGCAGGGTGAGCTAGCTCGCCAAGGGTTTTTTGCTCGAGTTCCAACTCACGGCACTTATCTTACTCGCGCGCAATTAAATAATAATCCTGATGCGAAGCCGCAATGGGTGCCGGACCAAGCGATAGTGCGAGTTGTGCTTGTTAGGCGTGGCGATGATTTCTTCGTCCTAACGGCCTTTCCGCAACCGGACTGACTATATGCGCGAGTTTGATTGGCAAATACAAATGGATTTTTTAGATAAGTATCCAGAGCTCCATAGTTTGTTAGCCGCTTACATTGCGATTGAAGATCTGGAGCTATCAGCCTGTGTGCGGCTTTTTAGTCAACAAAACCCACGGTCTGTAAGCAAGGTGCTGGCGCAACTGGAAGAGTTACGCCACCAAGTCGATGCCCAGTTATTAGTCTGTGCGATTAAGCTTGCTGGTGTGGAATTAAGTGAAGATACCTTGCCTAACGAGCAAGCACAGGCCTGGTTGGCAGAATTACATAACCATCTTTTGGAGGTCATGTCATTATGACGCTTTATCAATTGTTACTGATTGTCCCAGCACTGTTATTGATCATCGCTTTAGGAATGGTCATTTTGGCTTTTTTCCAATATCGCCCCGAAGAAATTCTGCAAACAGTGGTGGCATGGTTTAAAGCCCATGCCTTTATGTTGGCGATATACGGTGGGGTTTTGGTGATGATTGGGCTATTTTTGCTATAAGTTCGCTTATTATAAGTTCGCCTAAGCAACACTGGGAATGAGTGGCGGGTCATCATTGGGTTGATGGTCTGGTAGCACGATAGGCGGCATCCCTTTTAAGGCGCGCAAACGATTGCATTCCGGATTGAGGCTACCATCTTCAAGCCATAATGGAAACTCACGGCAAGGTGTCGGACGTTGGTCGTAAATTTTACAGCTAACACCTTCTCCCAAGGTCCCTTCTAAGGTAATACAGCGGGGATTAGGCTGGTTAGTGCCCTGCATACAAATGTAATTGTTATTGATTTTTTCAGTGAGTTCTACTGGCACTGTGCCGCCTAGAAAGGGATCGGCTTCCGACCAGTAAAATGACACTCGAAAATGATGACAGCAGGCACCGCAAGACAAGCATGGATTGAAGTCATCCATACATCACCTCATCAAAAAATACTGCGATTGATAAATAGTCGTTTAGATTAGCATCGAAAAATGCTCGCAGTATTTTACTGATAAATGCGCTCGATAGGTTTAATTTTTTTCGGCCGGTTCGGCTTTTTTACAGCGATGGGCTTGACGTAGTTAGGGGTGGTTTCGCGTTATAATAAATCAACGGCATAACGACTTATGGATACAGAGCAGATACCCAATACCGAGAGTGGTTTCATGATCAAGCTTATCGTCATCGATTTAGATGGCACACTATTAAATCCCGATCACATTATTTCTGCAGCCAATCGCCAAGCCTTGCAATGGTTGCTCAAGTACTGGCCTTATCCGCAGGCGGCAATCACCTTATCGAATGCCGAGGCCGGAGTGGCGGATTATTTGCAAGGTTATTTTCGCCACAGTCTGTAAAACCATAGTAATTTATCCACCTTCGCCAGACTGGCTTACTCATTTCTAGTAAACTAGCTTTTTAGATTTTGGGTAGAAAACGGAAAGCTTATGGATGTTATTCAGTATATCGACAAGATCAATTCACGCTTGGCAGACGGCCACACCAGCGAACATACGTTTCGAGCCGATCTAGAACAGCTATTAGCAGGCCTGCTTCCCGACTGCAAAATCACCAACGAACCCTCCAAAATCACCGATTGCGGCAACCCGGATTTTGTTGTCACCCGCAAAACCGTACCGATTGGCTATATCGAAGCGAAAGATGTCGGCAAAGACCTAAATCACAAAGGCTACAACGAACAATTCAACCGTTACAAAAAAGCCCTCGACAACCTCATTATCACCGACTATATCTGGTTTCAGTTTTTTGTTGAAGGCGAAAAAGTCGCCGAAGTGCGATTAGCCCAACCCGCGTTTGATAACCTCAAAAAATACGAAATTGACTACAAGGCGATCAATCTATTTGAAAGCTATATTCGTGACTTCTCGATCAAGGTCACCCAAGCGATTAAAAACCCCGGCAAACTCGCCGAATTGATGGCGGGCAAAGCGCGTTTATTAGAAAGCATTCTCGAAGCCGCCCTCAACGCCGACCTCGAAAATAACACGCAAAGTGAACTTACCAATCGATATAACGTATTTAGAAAGCAATTAATTCACGACCTTGAACCCAAACAGTTCGCCGATCTTTTTGCGCAAACCCTGGCCTACGGTATGTTCGCCGCGCGTTATCACGACCAGGATTTACAAACCTTCGACCGCGACGAAGCCGCGCGTCTGATTCCCAAATCCAATCCATTATTGCGTAATTTATTTCAGTCCATCGCTGGTTACAATATTGACGAACGCATCCTCACCACTGTCGATAACCTCGCTGAAGTGTTTCGTCATACCGATGTTAAAAGCATTCTGCACGGCTATGGCAAAGCCACCGCCCAAACCGACCCGATTATTCATTTTTACGAAACTTTTCTCGCTAAATACGATCCGTCATTACGCAAATCGCGTGGCGTTTGGTACACCCCCGAACCCGTGGTCAGCTTTATCGTGCGCGCGGTGGATGAGATTTTAAAAACCAAATTCGGTTTAAAAGATGGCCTAGCCGATAACAGCAAAACCACGATTGAAGTCGATGCGTTGGCAGCGGATCAATCCAAGAAGATTTATAAAAAAAATGGCAAGTTGGTTGGCACCAAAGATGTTCATCGCGTGCAAATTCTCGACCCCGCAACCGGCACCGGCACCTTCTTAGCCGAAGTGGTCAAATACCTCTATCAAACTCGCTTTCAACACATGCAAGGCATTTGGCCGAGTTATGTGGATGAACATTTAATCCCGCGTTTAAATGGCTTTGAAATTTTAATGGCGTCCTATGCAATGGCGCATTTAAAACTCGATATGTTGCTCGGCGAAACCGGCTACACCGCCGAACAACGTAAACAATCCGACAACCGCTTGCGCATCTTCCTTACTAACTCACTGGAGGAATATCATCCCGATACAGACAATATATTGTTCTCTCAGTGGATAAGTGAAGAGTCGCGCGAAGCCAATGCGGTGAAAAAAGACACCCCGGTCATGGTGGTGATTGGCAACCCGCCTTATTCTGGCGAAAGTGCCAATAAAGGCGACTGGATTATGTCATTAATGGACGATTACAAAAAAGAACCCGGCGGCAAACAAAAACTGCAAGAACGTAACCCGAAATGGATTAACGACGATTACGTTAAATTTATGCGCTTTGCCCAATACTTTATCGAAAAAAACGGCGAAGGCGTGATGGCGTTTATCAATCCACACGGTTTTTTAGACAATCCGACTTTTCGCGGTATGCGCTGGAACCTGCTCAGCACCTACGATGAAATCTACACCATCGATCTGCACGGCAACGCCAAGAAAAAAGAAACCTCGCCCGATGGCTCAAAAGACGAAAATGTGTTTGATATTGAACAAGGCGTGTCGATTAATATTTTGGTTAAAAACGGCTCGCGCATCACCAGGCCTGGTGATTTAGGGCAAGTTTACCACTATGACCTCTATGGCAAACGCAAAGACAAATACAGCTTTTTACAAAACACCGCGTTTAAAGACGTGCCCTATCAAGCCATTCCGAATGTCTCGCCCATGTATTTTATGGTGCCTAAAGATTTTGGCTTGCAAGGAGAGTATGAAAAACTCTTATCGTTAAATAATTTATTTCCAATCAATGGGGTAGGTATGACAACCGCCCATGACGGTTTTGTAATTGATGAAAATCGTCAAAAATTAATTTCCAAATTTGAAAAGTTTAGAGACAGCGAACCCAAACCTGAAGAACTTCATAAGCAATTTGCTGTTAAAGAAAAAAAAGGTTGGGATATATTAGAGGGTTGGAAAAATCTTCAGGGACAAGATATTAAATCATATATTCAACCAATTTCTTATCGACCATTTGATGACCAGTACATTATGTATGAAGATAAATTGGTTTGGCGGACTGTTCGTAAAGTTATGTCTCACATGAATAAAATAAATAATGGGATAATTATTGGAAGACAAGGCCAAGTTGTAGGTGCCAATCAATGGAATCTAGTTTTTATTTCTGATTCACCATCTGACTTCAATCTTTACTACCGAGGGGGGGGAGTACAGTTCCCAATTTACCTCTATCCGGAAGACGGTAGCAAACGCATTCCCAATCTCAACCCCGATGAAATCAAGGCGTTTGAAGCCGCGCTCAATTTGCCATTTGTCGCTGAAAATGATCAAAAATCCTTTGTGCCTTCGTGCCTCTGTGGTTCAAAAAACCAATTCACGCCGATTGATATACTGGATTATATTTATGCGGTATTGCACAGTCCGACCTACCGCGATACCTATAAAGAGTTCCTTAAAACTGATTTCCCGCGTGTGCCTTATCCAGACCCGGACACCTTTTGGCAATTGGTCGAACTCGGCGACCAAATTCGTTTATTGCACCTGATGGAATCGCCGTTACTTGACACGCCAATTACCCAATATCCGGTGGGGGGCGACAATAAAATCACCCGAAAAATTAGCAAAACCAGCCCTGGCTATGAACCGATTGCCAAGAGCAATAATGAACTGGGCAAAGTCTGGATTAACGACACCCAATACTTCGACAACGTACCGCACCAGGCCTGGTTGTTTTATATTGGCGGTTATCAGCCGGCACAAAAATGGCTAAAAGACCGCCAAGGCCGCGAACTGAGTTTTGATGACATACTGCACTACCAAAAAATCATCGTCGCCCTAACCGAAACCGCCCGCTTAATGCAAGAAGTTGATCAGGTGTTGTATCCGGAGAGAACCTAATGCCAAACGAAATTAAAATTGAGTGCTTGGAAGATATTCAGCTACTCAAGGAAAGCTGTACGGTTGAGTGCAAATCGGCTTTAGGGCAAAACGGTAAGGGGTCGCTCCCAAAAGATTTTTGGCAAAGTTACTCCGCTTTGGCAAACACCTACGGTGGCGTTATTTTATTAGGCGTTAAAGAGAAAAATGGTCAGTTTTCGATTAGCGGCTTAACGGATACCGATAAGGTTCTAAAGGAAATTGCGACAGGCGCAAACAATCCAAGTGTGGTGAGTGCTAATTTGCTAAATGATCAATTGATCGAGGTCATTGATCTTCTTGAGGGGGTTATCATAAAAGTGACCATTCCTGAAGCGCCCCGCAAATTAAGACCGGTTTATCTAAAGAACACACCGTTTAATCACAGTTATAGGCGGTTTAATGATTCGGATCAGTTGATGTCGGATGAAGACGTTAAGCGTGCCTTAGCCGAACAAGTCAATGAAACACGAGATAATGAAATTTTACTCGGTTATGGCATAGTGGATTTAAACCCGGATAGCTTGAAAAGATATCGTCAACTTATGGCTGTCAGAAATCCGCAACATCCGTTTAATGAAGTGGATGATTTAGCTTTTTTGGAACGCATTGGTGCTTGGCGCAAAGATCGTGAATCAGGAAAACAAGGCTTAACACTCGCTGGTTTGTTGATGTTTGGACAAGATTATTTAATTCGAGAAAAACTCCCCAATTATCAACTGGATTACCGAGATGGATTTGACTCCAAATACGACTCTGAAACCCGGTGGCAAGACCGAGTAACACTTGATGGCACCTGGTCTGGTAATTTATTTGATTTTTATCAGATTGTTTATCGCAAGCTAACGACTGACCTAAAAGTACCGTTTGAATTGGAAAAAGGGGTTCGAAAAGATTCTACACCTTTACATGATGCTATTCGTGAATCACTGTGTAATGTCTTAGTGCATGCGGATTATAGTGGACGCACCTCAGTTTTAATTGAGAAAAAGCCGGATATGATTTTGTTTCGTAACCCAGGGCTTATGCGAATTCCGGTCGAAACCGCCATTAGAGGGGGTGAGCCGGATTGCCGTAACCGAATTTTACATCAAATGTTTTTTATATTGGTGCAGGTGAGCGCTCGGGTACTGGCATTCCTACTGTATTTAAAAATGTTAAGCACTATCATTGGAAAGCGCCGAGTATTGAAGAATATTTCGATCCCAGTGAACGAACTGAACTTAAACTTTGGATGACGGATTTGTTCCCAAAAGGGACAATGGAGCTGCTGGCACGCCATTTAGGAAAAGATTTTGCTTTATTGGGTTACCTTGGACAAATAGCGCTTGGTATTGCTTTAAATGAAAAAACGGTATCGCATGACCGCTTAACTTCTCTTTGCACAGAACATGCCAGTGATATAAGCAAAACCCTTAACCGATTGGTTGAACAGGGCTACTTGATTAGAACCGGTCAGAGCCGCGGAGCAAGTTATCACTTAACCATGCTTGATGATTTTCTTCCTAAACCGGATGAATTTTTTGGGCCAAATACCCGGAGTTCAAACTCAAATACCCTAAGTTTGGATCCAAACACCCTAAGTTCAAACTCAAATACCCTAAGTTCGGATCCAAACACCCGGAGTTCGGATATCCAACGTGATGAATTTGGGAGGCGCATTTCAAACTACACGATACATAGATGCCCTTTTATTGATAACTTAAGCGAAATAGATTCGTTATTAATAAACAATTTAAAAGCCATTGCTAAACCGGCTATGGAAAAAGCGAAGTTACCAAGCTCTGAGTTGGAAACTATTATTTTTGAACTATGCAAGAATCATTATGTCCCGCTTTCAGTATTAGCAGAGTTGCTCAATAGAAACCCTGATTCATGAAGGAAGCAATACCTCACACGATTAGTGAAAAGCGGACAACTTGAACTCGCTTTTCCTACAGAAAAAAACTCACCCAAACAGGCATATTTAACATCAGCCAATGATTTAAAAGCGCAAGATTAAGGATTGAACTACACACATTAATCAGGATATTTCATAATAAAAAATGTGAGTGGAGTGTCGGATTGAAGATAAAACAATTTGGCTAACGAAAGCGTTGATGGCTGATTTATTTCGATTTACAGTGCCAACAATCAACGAGCATTTAAAAACCATTTATGCCGAGCAGGAGCTGGATAAAGCGGCAACTATCCTGAAATTCCGGATAGTTCGACAAGAGGGCGCACGGCAGGTTTTTTGAATGGGTTATTTAGTAAAGTAAACCAAACAGCCACAGTGGCACGGTATTCCCATGCCCGACTTCCATATCATCAACAGCCAACCAGGCCTGCTTATTGTGCTTAATCTGTTGCTTGGTTTTACTGGCCCCACCGATTTCAAAAACCCGCTGGTCGTCGATTAAAAAATCACCTTGATCGTGGTAGTGCACCTGGTGCTCTAAGCTCAGTTGCGAGACAAAAAAGCTTTCTCTTAGACTGCCGATGTTGGGATTAGCGCATAGTACGCTGAACAGGTTGGGATTATTAAGCAGTAACTTATCGGGCCGATTCACCGCACGCATGCCAGCCCCGCCTCTTATGCTATGAAGCAAGTCTGCTGACTGCATGAGTGCGATGTATTTGGCCAGTGTTGGCCAAGAGGTATGCACCGCACCACTGAGTTTGGCTTTGTTGAGTTCAACGGGTGGTGTGGTGCAAAGCATATAGAGAATTTTTTTCAGCTTATCGAGCTTTGTTGGGTCGAGATTAAATATTGCGGGTAAATCGGCATCAATGGTGTGGTTGATGGTTTCTAGTAATTTAAGTGGGTAGTTGCTGATTGATTCTTGATAAAAAGGATAGGCTCCGGTTTGGCAGTAACGACGAAAGTATTCGATCGGACGCAGTTGTTTGCTTAGATTAAAAGCAAGATCCTGATGTTGATTAAGAAGTTGATCCAGTGATACTGGCGCGATTTTAAGACCTGTTTCAATTTCAATAAACTCCCGTAAGGATAAGACCGGTAGATGAAATAACACAGCACGTCGCGATAAGTCTGCGCTCATTTGGCTTATTTGAATGGCAGACGAGCCCGAAAAAATAACCTGTAAATCAAAGGTGTCATAAATAGCCTTCAGGGTCAGGCTGAAGTTTTTTGCTTTTTGGATTTCATCCAAGATGAGCAGTTTGCCGCCTTCTTGATAAAAGGTTTGTGCTATTTCAAATAAATCTTCATCCACCATGGCAGGGTGATCGCATGAGAGATAGAGCATTTTTGAAGCTGGCCAAGCCGTAGATTGCGCATATTGCAACATGATCGTCGTTTTGCCACTACCGCGTGCGCCACGAATACCAATAAGCCGATCGGAAAAATCCATTTTTTTAAGTAAGAAGCGCTGATAGTTTGGCAGCTTGCGGGCAAGGATAAAATTGGATGTTTGGCGCAGGATGCTATTAATCATGTTTTAGGACTTTCCGGTTTCTGTATAAAATATACTTTATACAGAACTTGGCTTAATAGCAAGTGTGTTTTATAGCAGAGCTGGCAACCAGGCCTGCTACTGCTTAACCGTTCTTGATATCGTGTAATCTTTGCCCTGCTTGACCTTGTCGTAATAGCAGAATATTTCCATTAATTCATGTTTTAGTGTAATTTATACATAGGCTAATAAGGTTTTTTCACTATGTTTAAGTTTCTATTGAAGACAGGTTAGTTTTTATGGAGTTTGTTTTTGTTGTATTGCTTGCTTGGTTCTTTCTAGTAACGCTTGTGATCATACCATTTACTATTATTTATACCCGTTTAGGTCGCAACCTAAAGTGGGCTTTATGGTTATATTTTCCGGTTATTGGTATGTTCGTAACCTTCGTAATACTAGTAAGCGAGCGTAAGCGATTTGGAATCAATGGTTGGTTTTATGTGCCTGCGCTTCCTTTTCTTGGCATTTTTGCATGGATAGTCGCATTAATGGACTGGTCCCCAGAAAATAAAAAGGTTCATTTTAAAAAATTTAGTGAATTAAAAGCTGATTGTGAAACATGCCCCGTTGATAAAAGTTTAATTGAAGAGAACAAGGGTGCGCTTTTAGAAGCAAAGCAGGTGGTTGAGAAAAATAATCTATACCCTACTAATGATTGGAGTAAGAGCAGTGGTGCGATAGTGGCATTCTTTGTAATAATGACTTTGATCGCATCATTGTTTACCGGGTGGTTTTTTGGATTTATTTTGACGGTAATAACTTTTGCAATGATTGGGGTAGTGGCGGATTCAATAAATAAAGGGAATAGAAAGCGTCACCAAGAAAAACTATTGTTTGGAATAAATAAAGAGCTAAAACTCCACGAAAAAGTGGATTGGTCTAAAGATGCTCAAGTTTTAGATGATTGTGAAAGACTATCATCAAGAGATGAGAGGCTCAAAAAATATTTCTCTAAAATAGATAAAGATCAGTTTTATTATGGATACTTATCCTCGGCTAAAGAAATTGAAAGCGCTGTCTTGAGAGAAAAAGAGGCACTGCAAAGCAAGCAGAACCTTATTGAGACAAAAAAGAAAGAAGTGCTACTCAACGAAAAAAATGCTGAAGAAAGAGAGCGTAAGCTTAATAATATTTTTTCATAGAAGTCTAAGTTTATTAAAAGAGTGCATAATGTTTGAAAAATTAAGATTGAAAAGATCTTTAAACAGAAAAGTTGAAGAAATACTATATGAGCTTGCCTACAAAGAATTCGAGGATGGCAAGGTAAGACCAGGTCTGTGGGCAAAGGCTTTATCAGAGTCAGATGGGTCTGAGGTAAATACGCTTGGTTGTTATTTGAAATTAAGAGTTAGATCCATAGAGGATGATACTTTGTTACTTAGCAGCTTGGTTGACTCCGTTGTAAAGGGTGAAGACTTTAATAAGATATATAGTGATCAACTTAATAAAAAGAAGAGTAACAACCCAAAAATTATTAATTCTATTGATCAGTATGATGAGAATGGCTATACTCAATTAATGAATGCAATAATGAATTTGGATTTAGAAAAAGTTAATATTTTAATAAGGCAAGGTGCTAATCTAAGTTTAACAGATGATAATTTTGGTTTTTCTGCGATTGAAATTGCTAATTTGCAATTAACACAAAGCTTGTCTATGGAAAATGAAATCAAACTAAGAAATATAATTCGTACTTTAAAGGCTGCAGTATAAGCGTGGTTTTAATATGAAAACATCCATCTTACGTAATGTGTTGTTGGCTTTTTTGTTATTGGGGCAGGCTGTGGCAGTGCACGCGAGTAGAGTTTCAGCGTTAGAGCAGGCTGCAAAGCAAGGCGATGCAGAGGCGCAATTTGAATTGGGTGTTAAGTATTACGTTGGTTCTGGTGTAGAGCAAGACTACAACCAAGCTGCCTATTGGTATGAGCAAGCTGCCAAGCAAGGTTTTGCTGATGCTCAATTCAGTTTAGCTGTTATGTATCTAAATGGATTATATGTAGAGCAAGATTACAATCAAGCAGCCTATTGGTATGAGCAAGCAGCCGAACAAGGCGATACAGATGCACAGTTTCACTTAGGTGTTTTGTATCGAAGTGGACTAGGTGTGGCACAAGATTACAAGCAAGCAATTTACTGGTATGAGCAAGCAGCTAAACAGGGTGATGCAGATGCGCAATACTTTTTAGGTGATAGTTATCTATATGGACAAGGCGTAACGAAAGACTATAATCAAGCAGTCTTTTGGTATGAACAAGCGGCAAAGCAAGGTCGAATATATGCACAATTTAGATTGGGTGTTATGTATGGAAATGGTGAGGGTGTTAAGCAAGACCTTAAAGCAGCGGCTTATTGGTATGAGCAAGCTGCCAAGCAAGGTTATGTTCGTGCACAATTCATTTTAGGTGTTATGTATACAGATGGGCTTGGCGTTGCGGAAGATTATACACAAGCGGTTTATTGGTATGAGCAAGCTGCCAAACAAGGTCTTTTTGATGCACAGTACGGCTTGGGTGTTATGTATATAAATGGAACAGGTGTAGCACAAGACTATAAACAAGCCTTTTATTGGTTCAAAAAAGCAGCCAAGCAAGGTGATGCAGTTTCACAGAACAGTTTAGGTGTTATGTATGCAAATGGAAGTGGTGTTAAGCAAGACTATGTAGCTGCATATAAATGGTTTAACATCAGTTCTGCTAATGGCAATGAACTTGCAGCAAATAATAGAGATATGGCTCAAAATAGAATGACAGTCGAACAAGTCGCAACTGCCCAAACTAAAGCCAGAAGGTGTTTGGAATCCAACTATAAAGATTGTGATTAGTTGTGTATTAAAATACAACTTTTTAAAGGGTGAGTCGGTGTTTTTATTAGGGTATAAAAACACATGCCCACCAGGCCTGCTACTGCTTAACCGTTCTTGATATCGTGTAATCTTTGCCCTGCTTAACCTTGTCGTAATAGCCGAAAACTTCCATAAAATTACGTTTCATGTAATCACGCAAGCCATTGATGGTCACCACCACGAGTTGCCCTCCTGGCGTCATTTGTGCATGGATATCGTTGAGCATAATGCTGAGCATTTCTTTGCCAACCTTGGCAGGTATATTCGATACCACGGTGGTGAATTGCATCTCTTTGGGTACCGCGCTTAGGCCATTCGACAAATAGGCTTTCGCATGGTCAAAACCGTTCAAGCGGGCATTTTTATTGGCGTAATCCACAGCAACAAAATCTTTATCAACCATATGCACTTGGCCATGCGGTGCTTTGGCGGCAATCGCAATGCCTAGCGGGCCGTAGCCACAACCCAAATCCAATACCACATCATCGGTTTTTATATCCAGATGGCGCAATAGCAATTGCGTGCCATCGTCGATTTCACGCGGGCTAAAAATTCCCCAGGTGGTTTTAAAGGTTAGGGGCGTGCCTAGTAATTCGGTTTCAATGGTCAGGTCTTTTTTTAGTTCGGCAATCGTGGCCATAGTTTTATTCACATTTGGTTAAAGTGGTTATCTATTATAAGCTAAGGTCAGCAAGATAACCGCTATCGCTGATGAAAGGAGCGTGAATGGACGTAATTAATATGGATTTAAGCCAGCGCGTTGTGGTGGAAACCGCTAAGCAGGCCTGGTTGGGCAGTCGGGCGGATGGCGTGTTGCGCAAACCCTTGGAGCGCGAAGCCGCGGAATCGGGTCGCACCACCAGCGTAGTTCAGTTTATGCCCGGTTCGGCGTTTCCGCCACATTCACATCCGCAAGGTGAAGAAATTTTTGTGCTCGAAGGGGTGTTTTCTGATGAGCGCGGAGATTATCCAGCGGGTAGTTATTTACGCAATCCCCCAGGCTCCCAGCACGCACCTTTTTCAAAACAGGGCTGTGTGTTGTTTGTGAAGTTGGATCAATTTCAGCCCGGCGATACCGAAACGCTGGCTATTAACACCCGTCAGCAGGCCTGGCAACCGGGGCATGGCGGCTTAAAGGTGATGGGATTGCATCAGTTTGGTACCGAGCATAGTGCGCTGGTTTGGTGGTCGGCGGGTGAGGTGTTTCAACCTCATACCCATTACGGTGGCGAGGAGATTTTTGTGCTGGAGGGTGAGTTTATTGACGAGCATGGTCGTTACCCAAAAGGATCTTGGTTGCGCAGTCCGCACGCCAGTCGCCATCATCCGTTTGTGGAGCAAGATACCTTAATATGGGTGAAAACCGGGCATTTGTAGCCTGTTTAAGTGACTTTAGCGGTAAAGTCAGCACAGACCGTTGCGAACCTTTACAATAATAAAGACTTGAACTTCAACTCTAGGTAACGGAAAAAGGCGCAATTATGAAATTAGAAACCATTGCATTACATGGCGGCTATAAGCCTGAAGACACCACCAAATCGGTGGCGGTGCCAATTTATCAAACCACCTCGTTTGCGTTTGATGACGCCCAACATGCCGCCGATTTATTTGACCTGAAGGTAGCGGGCAATATCTATTCTCGCATTATGAATCCAACCAATGCGGTGTTAGAAACTCGTATTGCCGCAATGGAAGGCGGCATAGCAGGCCTGGCGGTATCATCTGGTATGGCTGCGATTACCTATACCATTCAAACCCTGGCGGAAGCCGGCGATAACATCCTCAGCACCGGTGAACTCTACGGCGGCAGCTATAACCTCTTTGCCCACACCTTGCCGCGCCAAGGGCTAGAAGTCCGCTTCTTTAACAAGGATGCCCCAGATCAGGACATTGCCCAATTAATTGATGCCAATACCAAACTGCTTTATTGCGAAACAGTCGGCAATCCGTCGGGTGGCATTGCGGATATTGAACGCTTGGCAAAATTAGCCCACCAACACGGCATTCCTTTAGTGGTTGATAGCACGGTGGCCACACCCGCCTTATGGCGACCGATTGAACAGGGCGCAGATATTGTGATCCATTCTGCCACCAAATATATCGGCGGTCACGGCACCACGATTGGCGGCGTAATTGTGGATTCAGGTAAGTTCCCCTGGGCAGAGCATGCCGAGCGCTTTCCGCTGTTAAACACCCCTGATGTGTCTTACCACGGTGTGACCTATACCCAAGACTTCGGTGCCGCTGCGTTTATCGCACGGGCGCGGGTTGTGCCGTTGCGCAATATGGGTGCGGCTTTGTCACCGATGAATGCTTTCCAGCTTATGCAAGGTCTCGAAACTTTGGCGCTTCGCATGGAACGTGTTTGTGAAAATGCCCACAAGGTCGCCGAATTTCTAGAAGAACAACCACTGGTTTCTTGGGTCAATTATGCCGGCCTGGCCAGTCATAAAGACCATCAGCTGGCGCAAAAATATATGCAAGGCAAAGCGTCTGGCATTCTTAGCTTTGGGTTAAAGTCTGGCCGAGAAGGTACGCGTAAATTTTACGATGCGCTGCAGATGATTCTCCGTCTCGTTAATATTGGTGACGCCAAATCTTGCGCCAGTATTCCGGCCGAAACCACCCATCGTCAACTCAATGACGTGGAATTAAAAGCAGCGGGGGTATCACCAGATATGGTGCGCCTGTCAATTGGGATTGAACATATCGATGATATTTTAGCGGATATTGACCAAGCTTTAATGGCCTCAAAAGCTTAAAAGCAAACAACATGACCACCAGGCCTGGTGGTCGTAGATCCAGCTTTAATCACTCGGATATCTTGAACAACCAATTTGTTTTTTATTAAAAATTCGTTGATAGAGCATCACCGCGACCAATGTACTGATCACACTCAACGCAATCAGCGGCCAAAAAGCCGGAATCATCTCCCAGCCGACGGCCAACGTAATTTCACTGTGCGCATCCAAACGCTCCACCAAATGCCAATTTTCCAAATGACTATCCAAATAATAAATCAATAAGCCCACCGCTATAATGAGCGCGACAATACACATTTATCTGTCTCCTAATAGATGACACAACCAGGCCTGGTTGTGGTTTGATGCTATTTCCAAGTCAAACGGGATAACATCGAGTATTAACTTATCGCCAAATTCAAATGTTGCCAACGGCTGTGTAAACCCTTGCCATTGTGGATAAATCAAAACCAGATTACCTTGACCATTTAACACCTTTTGGCCATAGGCAAACAGTTGATACATATCGGCTTGAGCAATACCCGCTTTGCCGTCGGGTTGAGTTTGATCGAGCAATTTCCACTTGGTGTCTAATACCGCTAAAAGTTCATTACCCCGATAAATTATTAGGTCTGGCCGCAGTTGGAACATCGACCTACCGTTCTGCGTGGCTAAATACTTGGCGCTAGATTGGGTTTTAAGCTGATAACCCGGTGGCAAACCGCGCTGAATTTCGCTGGCGACATAGGCTTCAAACAGTTTATCCATTGGCAGTAAAAACGAAATACCTGCGTGTTGGTTGGCGGTCGCAAATGGACTGTATTGACTTAATATCAGCTTTAACCAAGGCAGCAATGTTTGGTAATACTGCATATTGCGACTGGTACGCCAGGCCTGAAAATCCGATGCGATCTGTGTTGAAACCGGCACCGCATCAAACGCGAAACGCAACTCGCGCGCCAGTTTTTGATTCGGTAAATACTGGCTCACACGCGTTATCGATATCAATGCGGCATGAATCAAACGGTTTTCCGCGCGATTATCATTAAACACATCGTATTCAATGCAGAATTGGGTTTGCTTGACGGGTGATTGCCTTAATTGACGTGCCGTGTGTAGCTGTCCTTTTAAAAAACGTTCTTGCGCCTCAACCCGCTGGTAATCCTTGCGGATGCCCTTACGCACCACCTGCGCCAAATCTTGTAAGAACCGGCCGATCAGCACCTCCGGCAAGGGTTGTTTCAGCGTGTCAATCAAAGCATCGGTGGACGCAATAAATGGCAACACCTTGGCGGCTTTGAGCATACGCAATAACAGCTTGCGGCTAGCAACCAGGCCTGGTTCTTCAATCATTGGCGCATGTTTGGGTAAGATTTCGATTTGCGTGCCATCTGGTGTGGCAATCACGCCAACAAAGCCTTGTGCTTTTAAGGTATGCGTATTTAAAAAGGTTAGATATCGGTGGGTTTTATCAGACGATTGTGCAATTTTGGCGAGAAACAACCAGGCCTGTTGACCGACTTCAATTTCATCAAAACCAACTTGTTTATTTTGCTCGGAGCGAACAATCCGCCCCCATTCGCGCAGCACTAAACTAGTGGTCAATTAAGCCGCCTGTTTATGATGCACAAGTTCAAATAAGCGCTTTGCCGATAACTCCAACCCATGCGGCCAGCACAATGCCCCCGCATCAATAAAACACCGATCGGCAAACGCTTCATCTTTTAGTTTCTCTAACAAAGGTCCCTCATGTGCTTTTAGATAAGCATTTAAATCAAACTCACCCTTCGTGCCATTCGAAAACGTGAGATGAATCACGCCACCTATTTTGTAGTCACACTCTAATAACTTAATCATAATCCGCACCTCGAATACGCTCTAAAGGTTCAAAGTTTTGCGCCTTAGTCCAATTATCCATTAATTCGGGCTGATGTTCTAAACACCAGTCCTTTACAATCGCTGCTACTTTTCTTGGCAGACGACCTTCTTTAACCAACCCTGTACTGATTTCAACCAGAGCCTCAAATCCTTGATATTCAACGTGAATATGCGGCGGTGGGTGGTCGTCGTGCCACATTCTAATTACAATACCAAAAAACACGGACAAAATTGGCATATAACCTCCTAAAAGGTGTAAATAGTAGCCAGGTTTTCAGCCGTTAATCCATCGAGTGGTTTGCGTTGAAATTTTTCTGTGTCACTAGGGGCTTCAGCGTCAGTAAACAAATTGCTATAGGCTTGTCTTTCATAAAAATGATCCTCCGCTGCGCCAAGTACCCAGCGGATTTTTTGCCAATCATCGTAGAAACATTCTTCCAGCAACGGCAAGATTTTGTTTTTAAACGCCTGACGCAAATCATCAAGCGAATCCAGATTCATTAAAAATGCATGACCGAGCGTGTGTTCGCGATCATATAAGGCTTCGATGCGCTGGTTCATCACGTCTAACATTTTGCGGACATCAACACCTTCTAAATTGTCTGTCACCAGGCCTGGTAACGGCATCATTTCCATAAAATCAAAGCGGCGGCGCAAGGCGGTATCCATTAACGCCAACGAACGGTCAGCGGTATTCATGGTTCCGATAATATACAAATTGTTTGGCACCGAAAACGGTTCTTTAGAATAAGGCAAAGTCACCTCAATCGCCTCGTCATTGCCCGCCCGTTTACTCGGTTCAATCAGCGTAATCAATTCACCAAAAATCCGCGAAATATTACCACGATTGATTTCGTCGATAATCAAGACGTGGGGCTTTAATGCTACCTCTTCAGCTTGCCTAGTTGGCTCTGAAGATTCATTGAACTCCCTAAATGCATTGACGAGGCTCAAGTAGTAAGTATCTTCTTGACGAGTATATTTGTACTTGTTACTAAAAATTTGTTCGTGGACTTCTCGTGCGCTTTGAAATGGATAATCAGACTGAAATACTTGTTTTAACTCCTCAACCTTTAACTGAACTTCTCCACCACTAAATGTTGAATCTGGTGACTCAATCGTTAAACGCTCATCATCCGTGTTGATAATTTTAAACTCGGTACCTTTTTTCTTTTTAAACGCAACTTCAGATTCAATGGCATGGGTTATAAAATCGTCATAACGCTTATCCAAGTTCAGGTCTTCAACGAGTTGATTGACTGACTTCTGGCTATCCTCTAGGTTTTTTGATGCTAATTTTGCAAGGCGTTTAAACACGCCACTTTCGACCTGATAGCTGATTTTGCCATCATGCGTTTTAGCCTGAATGCCCTCAACAAAATCTTCATAGCTAAAACTTTGGTGAAAGGTTACAAATTCAACTTGTCCGGGATAGCGTGATTTTAGCTCTTGAATCGAACCAGGCCTGGTGGTGTCAGTTGAATCCGTTACATTTAAAATCTGCCAAGCCAAATCCACCGTATTAAAGGTTTTCCCTGTTCCCGGCGGGCCGTAAAGAATGGTGTTAAGCGGCTGATTATCTAAAGCTTGCATAGACATATCTTCAGACTCGACTTCAATCGTTTGATTCCACCAAGTTGTTACGAAATATTCGTAATCTTGGGGGCTGTCATTGAAAGTAAAATCAACCAACTTGCTGGCATATTGCGACCACCACTTGTTTTCTTGATTAATTCGCCAAAATGTTGCGCGGTATGTAAAAAAATACCAGTCTTTAGGTTTGAAATCCTTTTGCCAATTTACTATAACGCGCTGACCATTTGATGGATTTTCTACAACGGTTCCAATAGCCTTAATTGTCATTTTTGATATGGACTTACCAAGGGGAGCGCCACTGAAAGGCAAATTATTTTTCTGAACAGTAGCAGCCTTAATCGCTATACGCTCCCCCACCTTAATTTGTTTAATTTGTTCTGCTAATTTGGGCTTCTCGTCAACGTCATAGCCCATCTCCCAATAGCCGCCATCAACAAATTCGGCAGTTTTATCTTCGGTGTTGTTCCAGACTGCGCCTACAAAATAATAATTTTCCATTTCTCATCCCTTACATCATTCCGTTCATTCTAACTAAGCATCTTGATGGATGCGAATTTTTGCTCAGGGTTAAAGGCGGAGTAAGAACATTTGAGGTGTAAACAGTATGAACGGCTTGATCTCCACCTAACGCCAATCCAGCCTTGCCAGCACACGCAGTTGATCGGGTTGTTTGGGGTCGTAGCGGGTTAGTAACACATCGCCCATGGAGGTATTTTGACCGGTCGCCAGCAGAATGTTGCTGCGGTGGGTGCTTAAAATCCAGTTTTCGCCCGCGGGTTGTTGGGCGGCGGCGGTTAAAACGGCGCGGGTTTGTGCTGGCCCACGGTCACGGTTTGCAAAGACAGAGTTGATGGGTTCCCACACTTCATGGCGCCCAAATGCAATATCGGCGGCTTCGGTACAACGACACCAGGCACTCGATAAAATTCGGTCAAGTTTGACACCCGAGGTCTGAAACACAGCGCCAATCTGGCGTGCTTCGGCACGACCTTGAGCATTGAGTCGGCGTTGGGTCATGCAGTTATCTAATCGAAAACCTTCGGGATCGCCAATGCCGGGATAGGTGCGAGGATGGCGCCACCAAATTAGGTTGTTGCCTTCGGCGGCTAAGCGCCAGAACTCGGCATTTTTATCGGCCGCTAGCGTGTGTTGGCTTAGTAGCAGGCCTGGTGCCATAAAACTGGTCGCTAAGGTTTTAACAAAATCACGGCGTTTCATATCTCACAATTCCACTTAATTAATTGAAGGTAATCTAAGGCTTCACGCACTTGCAATATGTTTTATCATATTCTACCTTTTAACCCAGATGTTCAGCAAAGAATGCATAGTTTAAATCCACGACAATTAGAAGCGGTATTACATATCGACACCCCGTTGTTGGTGCTTGCCGGTGCGGGCAGTGGTAAGACACGGGTTATCACTGAAAAGATTGCCCATTTAGTGCGCAAGCATGACTTCAAACCGCACCATATTTATGCGGTCACCTTTACCAATAAAGCCGCGCGTGAAATGAAAGAGCGGGTTACCAAGCTGATGGTGGACACCCCCGCCAAAGGCCTCAATGTATCGACCTTCCATAACCTAGGGCTTAACATTATTCGTCAGGAATATAAGGCGCTGAACTATAAAGCCAATTTTTCGATTATGGATGCTACCGACACCGGACAAATCCTTAAAGAATTGATGAAGAAAAACGATTTGTCACCCGAAGAATTGGACGGTGTGCAGTGGGAGATTTCGGCCTGGAAAAACCAACATCTTGATCCCAAAATCGCCTTAGAAATGGCTGAAAATCCCCTGGAACAGGCGCGTGCCCGCTTGTATGCCGCCTATCAAAAACAGCTCCATGCCTACAATGCGGTGGATTTTGATGACCTGATTGGCTTGCCGGTGCGCCTGTTTAATGATCAGCCAGACATTTTGACCAAGTGGCAAAATAAAGTGCGTTATTTGCTGGTGGATGAGTATCAAGACACTAACGCGGCGCAATATAAATTGGTGCGCCAGTTGGTCGGTTTAAACGGCAAATTGACCGTGGTGGGCGACGATGACCAGTCGATTTACGCCTGGCGTGGTGCGCAACCGGAAAACCTGGCGATGTTGCAGCAGGATTTTCCGGGCTTGCATTTGGTGAAGCTGGAACAAAACTACCGCTCAAGTCAGCGTATTTTACAAAGTGCCAATGCGTTAATCGCCCAAAACCCTCATGTGTTTGAAAAACGGCTGTGGAGTGAAATGGGCATGGGCGATGCCATTCGGGTGATTGCCTGTGCGAATGAAAACCAAGAAGCCGAGCGGGTGGTGTCGGAACTGGTGGTGCATAAATTTCAGCATCGCACCAAAACCCGCGACTATGCGATTTTGTATCGCGGTAACCACCAGGCCCGCTTAATTGAACGGGCATTGCGCGAGCAAAATTTGCCCTATATTTTGTCGGGTGGCCAGTCGTTTTTTGATAAGGCAGAAATAAAAGATGTCATGTCTTATCTTAAATTGATTGTGAACCCCGATGATGACGCAGCGTTTTTGCGCATTATTAATACGCCCCGGCGTGAAATTGGCGCGACCACCCTCGAAAAATTGGCGACCTATGCTACCAACCGCGGGATCAGTTTGTTTGATGCTACGCAAGAGTTTGGTTTAACCCAAATTCTGTCGGAAAAATCGCTCAAACGGGTGCAACTGTTCGGTCAGGTGTTGCTTGATTGGGTCAAAGAAGCTGAGGTGTTGGAAGGCGCAGAGATGGTCACCTTTGTTCGCGGTGTGCTGGATAAAATTGAATACGATAACTGGTTAATGGAAACGGCCAGTTCGGTCAAAACCGCAGAAAAGCGGATTGAAAATGTCCGTGATTTATTATTGTGGATTGAGCGGATTGTTAAAAAAGCCGATGAAGAAGATGGTGACCAGCTCAAACTGGCAAAAGTGGTCTCGCACATGACGTTGATGGATATTATGGAGCGCAATGAAGACGAAAAAGAGCATGACATGATTAGCCTGATGACCCTACACGCCTCAAAGGGCTTGGAGTTTCCGCATGTGTTTTTGGTCGGTGTCGAAGAAGAAATGCTGCCGCATAAACAAAACCTGGAGTCACCCGGCTTGGAAGAAGAACGGCGCTTAGCCTACGTGGGTATTACCCGGGCACAACGTTCGCTGACTATGACTTATGCCCAAAAACGGCGTAAATACGGCGAGGATATGCGCTGTGAACCGAGTCGTTTTTTATACGAACTGCCCGAGGATGTTCTGCAGTGGGAGGGCAAGCCGGGTGTTGAGTTAAGCAAAGAAGAAGCGAAGGCGCACGGCAATGCGCAATTAGAGCAAATTCGCGCGATGCTGGCGGCGAAGGCCAAGTAATCTATGCTAGGTTGGTCGTAAAATCTGGAATGTTATAACAGCACAGGACAAAACAAATGATCAATAGTTTTTCATTGGCACAAATGCCGGCGATTGAGTTTGGTTGGGGCTGTACCGATAGCCGCTTGGCGGATGCGATTTTGGCGCAAAGCCAAAACCAGGTCATGTTGATTAGTGGCGGTTATGCCGATGCGCATTTTGTGGAACCGCGTCTGGCTCGGGTGTTTGAGTGCCGTAAAGTGCATCGTGTGGTGGTGCGCGGAGAGCCATCGCCAGCGGTTGTGGATAAGTTAGTCGCTGAAGCGCCACAGGGCATTGAACTGGTCATTGGGTTTGGTGGTGGCAGTGTCTTGGATGCCGCCAAAGCAGTAGCAGGCCTGCTGCCAGAGCGTTTTTCGGTGGTCGATTATTTAGAAGGCGTGGGCTGTGGTCGCAAAATTCAGCACACGCCCGTGCCGTTTATGGCGGTGCCAACAACGGCAGGAACGGGGTCGGAAACCACCAAAAATGCGGTCATTTCCAAACTCGGCGAATACAAAAAATCCTTTCGTGATGACCGACTGCTGGCCAAGCAGGCCTGGTTAGATCCCGCGTTTTTGCCACATTGCCCGGCTTCGGTCCTATATCCTACTGCGATGGATGCCTTCACCCAGTTGTTAGAATCCTACGTGACGCTGAAGGCCAATCCGATCACCGATGCACTTGCATGGCAAGGTATGTGCTTGTTTAAAGGCGCATTTGATTTGATCGCATCAAATGACCCGACCTGCCAACAGCAGGGTTATGGTCAATTAATGTTAGCCGCCAGCCTTTCCGGGATGACCCTAGCTAATGCGGGTTTGGGTGCCGTGCATGGGTTGGCCGGACCCATTGGCGCCTATTTTGAAGCCCCGCACGGGGTGGTTTGTGCCCGATTGCTTGCGCCCATTACTCGCGCCAATATCGAAGCGTTACAAATCGCATCATCCGAGCAGGCTACGACGGCGCTCAATAAGTATGTCCAGGTTGCCGAATTGCTAACCGGGCATCGTGGGTTAGCAGGCCTGGTGGCTTATTTGGAGCAGATGTCGGCTGATTATGTGCCACAAGGTTTGGCTGAATTTGGCTTGCGTGCTGATAACTTGGCGCCGGTGTTAGCGTGTTGCCGGGCGGGTAGTATGCTAGGCAATCCGCTGGTGTTATCAGACCAAGCTTTAAAACAGGCGATGATGGCCGCGCTTTAAATCGGATGAATTAGTCGTCCGAGCGCTTGTTTTTGTTATACTTTTGAAATTGAAATACGTCAACTTTATAGGGAGTTAACGCAATGAAAAACGGATTGTTAGTCTTTGCTAGCTTAGTGCTAGGTGCTATTTTAATCATGCCACAGCCCGCTGAAGCCAAGCGTTTTGGCGGTGGCGGCAGTTTTGGCAAGCAACATTCTATGCCGGCTCATCAGCGTCAACAGCAGCAGGCCCAGCGTCAGCAACGTCAACAGCAACAACAGCAACGCCAAGCCCAGCGTCAGCAAGCGGTGGCCAATTCAGGTACCTCACGTTGGTTAGGCCCGTTAGCAGGTCTGGCGGCAGGTGGTTTATTGGCGTGGATGTTCTTTGGTGATGGTTTTGATGGCTTACAGTTTATGGACATTTTGCTATTCGGTGCTCTAGCATTCGGGCTGTATATGTTGCTTCGTACTTTGCGGGCGCGTCAGTCGGGGCAGTATGCCGGTACCCCTGGCGCTTCTGCACACAATACCTCATCGCAAGAGCGTGCCTCAGCTCAATCCCAGTATCGTGAGGCGCCCCCAGCGAGCCCGGTTAATCAAGCCCAGCAATACGATCCGAATTACAGCGGTTCGATGATTGGCTCAGGTTTAGGTATTAATGCGCTACATCATGTTGAAACCCCGAGCTGGTTTAACCCAGATGCGTTTGTGGAAGGGGCCAAACAGCATTTTGTTGCTGTGCAAAAGGCTTGGGATCAGGGGGATGCCTCCGAAATTGAAAGCTACTGTACGCCCGAATTGTTTGCTGAGCTTCAGGCATTGATGGCCGATATGGTGCCCGGTGAAAATTATACCGAAGTCGATACGCTACACAGTGAATTGGTTGATCAATCCATTGATGGCGACTACTTTGTGGTTAGTATTCGTTTCAGTGGCTATATTAAAGAAAGCCGCGATGATGATGCACACGCCTTTAATGAAATTTGGCATATTCGTCGATTACAGGCGGGCGAGGGTAACTGGCAGATCGCCGGTATTCAACAGCAATTCTGACCTCCACATGACGCACATGGCACAACTCCCTTATGCGTACGGTGGTCCTTTAGGCTGTGCGCAACTGAAACAACAGCCAGCGGACTTTCAGGTCGAAGAAGTTTTATCCTACCCGTTGACCGGTCAGGGCGAGCACTTGTGGTTGTGGGTCGAAAAGATCGGCCAAAATACCGACTGGGTGGCGCAACAACTGGCCAAGTCGGCCAATATTCGCTTACGAGATGTGGGTTTTGCCGGTCTTAAAGATCGTCATGGTATTACCCGTCAATGGTTTAGTTTGTATTTGCCAGGGCAAGCCGATCCGCAATGGGATCAGTGGTCTATCGAGGGTGTGCAAGTATTGTCGGCAACCCGCCATCAACGTAAATTACAAACCGGTGGCTTAAAAGGCAATCGGTTTATTATTCGGTTGCGCGATGTCACCGCGAATCAAGCGGCGCTTAATTCGCGGCTACAACAAATGGCAGGAGCGGGTGTACCCAATTATTTTGGTGCGCAACGCTTTGGCCGTAATGAGCATAATTTGGTGATGGCGCAACGTTTATTTCATGGTGAGCTCACCCGTTTGAAACCCGCACAGCGCAGTTTGTATATTTCCGCGGCGCGTTCTTTTCTTTTTAATCACCTGCTGGGCGAACGCGTCAAACAAGGCAACTGGAACCAGGCCTGCCTGGGCGACGTTTTTCAGCTTGAAGGGTCTGCGAAGTGGTTTGTCGATGATGCCAGTGCCGATTTGGCACAACGGGTAGCCAGCTTTGATATCCACCCAACAGGGCCGTTGGTCGGTTTTGAACCCACGCCGGCTCGGCAGGCGGTCCAACAAATCGAAGATCAGGTGCTGTCATCGCACCAGGCCTGGTGCCAAGGACTAACGGACTTAAAATTAAAAACCGATCGTCGTGCTTTACGGGTTATGGCGCAGGGTGTGCATTGGGAATGGCAGGCCACTGATGGGCAAAAGCAACCAGAGCAAAGCTCGCGCGATCTAATCATTCAATTTGAATTAGCCGCTGGACAATATGCCACTAATTGGTTGCGAGAAGCCTTAGAGGTTCTCCATGCATAGGCGGCCTAAACTATGACCTCCCGAGTAGCGTTTTTTTGCATGGCACTGGTTTGGTTCAGTGCTTCACTGCTTATCAACGCCGCATCTGCTTCACAACCGCAACCTCAAACGATTACCTTCAGTGTTTTTGAAGACAAAACTACTGAGCTGACTTTGGCGGATGTTTTTCAAGCCAGCGAGCATGGCGAATTTATTCCGCACCCCTCAACGTCATTTTTGGGTGGTTATACTCGTTCCGCATTTTGGTTTCAGCTAGATTTAAGACCGTTTAAACAGCAAGCGATATATGAAAACGGACTGTGGCTTGAAATCCAGCCGCCTTATTTGGATTTTCTAGATCTGCATTATCAAGACGATCATGGCCAGTGGCAGCATCACCAAGCGGGTAACAAACGGCCATACGCCGATCAGCTTCACCCTCACCGTAGCGCTTTATTTGTTATCGAAAACCTGCCCGACTATGCTTATTTACGTCTGCAAACCCATTCCACCACAATATTAATTATGAATGGCTGGTCGGAACAAGCATTTTTCAGCAATGCGCGTAACAGTTATGTTTTGTTTGCTTTGGTATTTGGGATTTTGTTAACACTGCTTGTTTTCAACCTGTTTCAGGGCGACTGGATTAAAAATCGACTTTATCAATTTTTTGTTATTTATCTCGCCATTTTTATATTAACCATGGTGAGTGTTAACGGTTTTTTAGGCTTGTATCTACTGCAAAATTGGCCGACATTGGATGCGATGCTGGTTCCGCTGTCGTTTATGATGTTGCTAGTTGCCGTTTCGGTAGTTTACATCGAGTTTTTAGAACTTTCTTTAAGGCGAACCCCAATATTATTTGGCATGACACTGCTAGCAATCGCTGCGGGTGCTATTGGTATTATTGGGGTTTTCTTCCATTTTTATGTTGATGTGATACCTTTTATTGGCCTGTATGTCATTCTGATGTACAGCACTTGGCTTATAAAAGCCTTCTATCTAACTTTTACCTCGGTTTTGAAATTTGAGCAAATACTGATTTTTTTAGCCACGCTTAGTGGTTTATTAGGCTCGATAACCATGATTTTGGTGTTATTGGGCTGGCTATCGGTTGAGGTATTTGGGCTGTATTTATTCCAGATGACCTCGTTTGTAGCGGTTTTGTTGCTGCAGTTTGTTATGGTGTTAAAAATACGCCACGCTATTACACAGCGGCAATCAATGGAGAAACAACATCAGATTTCTAGCGAGCGGTTGGCGATTACTGAAAAAGTAAAACTCGAAAAAGAACGCTTTTTAGCCATGTTAAGCCATGAACTAAAAACCCCTTTGTCGGTGATTCAAATTGCATTGGAACAGAACCTATCCCTACCCAATTCCAAGCCACACGCCTTGATGGCTTTAAAAGATATTGACCAGGTTATTGAGCGCTGTACCCATGTACAGCGGTTTGAAGAACGCAAAACTCTGGTTAATCCGGTTGAGTTTGAGCCTTACGAATTGCTGAAACGGGTTGTGGGCTACTATGCAACCATCGGCGATATTCGATTCACGGCACCAGCGACTCTAAAGTCATTAATTTGGGTGAGCGATAGCAATATTTTTCAGGTGATTTGCAATAACTTGATTGATAACGCAGTTAAGTATTCGCAAGACAATACCGAAATTTCCGTGTATTTGGGCCAAACAGATTCGGGTGAACTGTTGCTTGAGGTTAAAAATTGTGTCGGCGAATATGGTCCACCGGATATTGATCGCGTCTTTGAAAAATACTATCGCAGTCCGGCCGCTAAAAAAGTGACGGGTTCTGGGCTAGGGCTTTATCTTGTGCATGGTTCCGTTGATTTATTGGGTGGCCATATCCAGGTAAAAACCGACGACGATCTCGTTATTTTTACCGTTATCCTTCCTCGTTTGTAAGTCACTTCGTTTAGCTTGCAGTTTTCTGTAAGCTAGTTTTTTAAGCATGGGTTATTCTATTGGCATAATTATTAATTTTTGTCGTTTGGATGGTCTTATGCCGAAAGTCCTTTTAATTGAAGATCATAAAATGCTGCGTGATAGCCTTAAGCACTTGATGCTTAATCAGGGCTATGAGGTAACCGCGCTAGAGTCGGTTGAAGATTTGTTTGACCATGCTTTGGATTACTGGGATTTGGCGATATTAGATGTCGGATTACCCGGTGAGGATGGCCTTTCGTTCGCTTCACGCTTACGCAAAGCTCGACCTGACATGATTATTATCGTTCTAAGCGTTAATGACCATTCGGAAAATAGAGTGGCTTGCTACGAGAGTGATGCCGATTTATTTCTAGCCAAACCCTTGGATTCAGAAGAGCTTTTAGCCGCAATGGCAGCCTATTTGCGCAAAAAGAAACGCCGTCAAGACACAGCTCCGATGGTACTTAATTTAGAGGCTAACCTACTTACCTATCATAATCATTATGTGCGACTAACGGCGAACGAAACCCGTTTATTGCACGCTATGTTAATGGCGGAAGCGGACTTAGTGGAGGTTTGGCAACTGAAAGCTGCGCTAGGTTTTATCGATGATGATGGCAAAAACCGCCTAGAGGTCTTAATTTCACGGCTGCGAAAAAAACTATTCCAAGCTTTTGATCTTGGCGATTTAATTCAAGCTGAGCGAGGGCAGGGTTATAAACTCAGCCAAGCAATCGTGGCAGAGGATTAGCGGTCCGGTTTTCTTTAAGTTTTTTATAATATTTTCTCTAAAATCTTCTCAAAACCCCTAACCTTACAGTTTTCTGTAAGGGAATAAAAAAATTGTTTGCTAAGATTCGTATTAATTAAGTCTATTAATCGAATTTGCATACATTTGTTAGGGGTATTTTATGGCTATCAACCGCAGGTATTTTGGGCAAGCTAAACCGCTCACTGGGGCGTTGGCACTGGCATTCGCAGGCCTGCTAGCCAGCTCACCCGCTGTGGCACAAACCCAACCCGATGCCGGGTCGATTTTGCAACAACTTACCCCGCAGATTCCTCAAATCGCGCCTGCGCTCCCTTCAGTGGAGTCGCGTCAAGACGATCCGTTGGCGCCGATTCCGGCGGCCGGACCAACGGTATTGATCACATCCATGACCATTGTCGATGTGGACGGTGTGCTCACGGAGGAAGAAAAGTTCGCACTGGTGGGGGATGCGGCAGGGCAACGGTTGGATTACGCCGGTATGCTTAGCTACCGCGATAAGGTCACCGCCTATTTGCGTGCCAAAGGCTATTTAATGGCCCGTGCCTATTTGCCGCGTCAAGATGTCACCGACGGCACGGTCGAGATCCATATTCTGATTGGTCGGCTGGACGAACAGCAGTCGTTTTTATTTGAACGTGAAGACGCAAATGATGCCGCCGACGATGCGCGACCCAGCAGTGAGCTTGATGTGGATTTTCTTACCCGCATGGCCGCCGCACATCTCACCCCTGGTGAAGCGCTGAGTGAAGCGCCGCTCAATGCCAGCGTGTTAAAAATGAGCGATTTGCACGGCATTAACGCCACCGCCACGCTCACGCAAGGGGCGGAGTTGGGTGAGCTGCGGGTGCGTTATCAACTGCAAACCGAGCCGCGGCACAATCTGTTGGCCTGGGTGGATAACCAAGGCAATCGCAGTACCGGCGAAACCCAAGCGGCGGCGCAATACCGATTGGTCAACCCCAGTGGCAAGGGCGATCAGTTGAGCCTGTTTGCCAACCACAGCAACGGGGTCGATCTGGCGAACCTCAGTTATGCTACGCCTCTTAACCCACACGGCCTAATGCTCAATCTGGGCTATTTAAACCTCGATTACCGGGTGATGACCGAACTCGGCCGTACTCAGCAATCGCGTGGCTCGGTACAAGGCGTTAATGCTGGACTGACTTATGCGCTGATTCGCTCGCGAACGCACAACCTGTATCTGAGCGGGGAATTTAGCAAGCAACAACTACTCGATGAGCAGTTGGGTGAGCGCACCAAACAGCGCGACAAGCACAGCCTAAAGCTTGGCCTCAATGGCGACTGGCTCGACGGGCGCTATGGTGGCGGCTTTAACAGCTGGTCGTTCAACTGGACCCAAGGGCAATTAGACCTGCCGATTGGTTTAGACGCCGACCAAGGCGGTTTTCAAACTGCCGGCGCTTATACCAAGCTCAACCTGAGCTTTAACCGCATTCAACGACTTAACGCCGACTGGACCGCATCACTGGCCTATCGCGGTCAACGGGCGTTTAAAAACCTCGACTCCTCCGAACAAATGAGCCTCGGTGGTGTCAGTGGCGTGCGAGCCTATCCGGGGTCTGAGGCCAGTGGCGATGAAGCCGACCTGATTAATTTTGAACTGCGTTACGAACTGCCCCAAACCGGTTGGTTCGACAGCGCGCAACTGACCGCTTTTTATGACATTGGCTGGGTGCAGTTGCACAAAGATTTGGGCAACCAGCGCCCAAACAATCAACAAGAAATTAATGCCTACAGCTTACAAGGCGCGGGCTTGGGCATTCGGATGACTCGTCGTAATAACCTGATGCTGCAGTTGCAACTGGCCAGCAAAATCGGCACCAATCCCGGCGTGGATAGCAATGGCAATGACGCGGATGGTCGCACCGACGACACGCGGGTGTGGGCACAATTGGTCAAGTGGTTCTAAGCGAATTTAAGAGGGCAGGGCAATGAACAAGGCATATAAGTTAGTCTGGAGTGCGGTGAATCGGACTTGGGTAGCGGTCAGTGAAGTGATTAAGACCGCCCAAAAAGGCCGTGGCAAGGTGCGTCGGGCAAAAGATAACCGACCCGCCGAACCCCATGGTGGTTTAGCAGGCCTGCTGGCACCCCCCTTAGCGATCAAACCGCTGGCCTTTAGCCTACTGGTTGCCATGACGCCTGTCAGCACCGCCTATGCGCTGGATGCCAACGCCCTACCCACCGGTGGCCAGGTCAGCGCCGGCCAAGCCGACATCAGCCAAACCCACAATGCCTTAGTGGTTCAGCAACACAGCCATAAACTCATTACCAACTGGAACAGCTTTAACATTGGTCGAGATGCCAGTGTGACCTTCCAGCAACCCACCGGTGGCCATGCCCTGGCGCGGATTAGTGATAACAACCCCAGCCAAATCCTCGGTCAGCTCAATGCCAATGCCAACCTCACCCTAGTCAACCCCTCGGGGATTATTTTTGGTGCCGGTGCGCAAGTCAACGTCGGCTCGCTCGTAGCCACCACGCTCAATATCACCGACCAGGATTTTTTAAATGGCCAATACCGTTTTGATGGCCAAGGGGCGCTGGGACAAATCCTCAACGAAGGCCAGCTGGAAGCCTTTGAAGGCGGGCGGATTGTGCTAATGGCCAATCAGGTGACCAACCAAGGACAGATAACCGCGCCCAACGGCGATGTGGCGCTGATTGCCGCCAACAAAGTCACGCTCGATTTTAACGGCGATGGCAGTTTATTAGTTGAGATAGAACAAGGCACTTTAAATGCGTTGGTTGAAAACCAGAACGCCATACAGGTGGGCGGTGGCCAAATTCTACTCAGTGCGCGGGCGCTCGACCAGTTGAGTAAATCGGTGGTGAACAACACCGGCTTATTAGAAGCCAATAGCCTAACCGAACAAGGCGGGCGCATTATCCTTGAAGGCGATGACATTACCCTGACAGCCACCAGTAGCCTAACCGCGACCGGCGCCACCGGTGGCGGCCAAGTGCTGGTCGGTGGTGATTGGCAAGGTGGACAAAACGCAGAACGCCGCGTGTTTGACAACCCGAATGCCCTTTACCAAGCCACCACAGTCACCATGGAAGCGGGCGCAATCATCGACGCCAGCGCCACGGATAACGGCGATGGCGGTACGGTAGTGCTGTGGAGTGATATCAGCAAAGCCGACTCGGTCACTACCGCTAGCGGCACTATCTACGCCAAAGGTGGGGCCAACGGTGGTGATGGCGGGCAGATAGAAACCTCGGGTGCTGAGTTGATTTTTGACGATATAGTTGTTGACACCAGCGCAGCTGACGGTACTGCCGGTGACTGGCTGCTCGACCCCTGGAACTTCTTTTTTAATTCCAGTCAGTTAAATACATTGGCCTCTAACCTTGCTGGTGCCAATATCACGATTGCCACATCGAATTCCAGCGCATCAGGTGGTTCAACGACTCGTTTTGGAACAGGCCACATTGTTTTCCAATCGAATTTTAACTATTCGGGCAGTGCTGCGCGAACCTTAACACTCACATCTAATGCAGACATTTGGATCAACGGTAATATCACTTCAACAGGCGGTGGATTGAATTTGTCGTTTAATGCGCCTACAGGAAAAAGAGTTCTACTTGACGGTGATATTAACACCAATGGTGGTTCGGTTAGTTTTCAAAATGGCGCGTTCGTGCATTTTCAAAAAGCCAGTGGCGATCAAACGGTCACAGCCAACGGCATCAACTTTAATGGCGTTTCCAACTTGCGGCTATTGCGACACGACGGAACGCTAACACTAAATAGCGGAACGGGCAGCTTAAATATTTATGCCAATGGAACCGTAGAGCAAACCAATACCCGTTATACGATTAGCGCACCACAGACATTGATCGAATGGGGCGGAAGGCATACCAATGGTACCAAAGTTTATACGCCTGACATCGTAGCAGGGCAAGAATACACGGTTCAGATTTATTATTGGCCTAATTGGGTGACTGGTGATCTTGGTCGTCTTGGTATTCAAACAGGTGGAAGTACCAACAATGAGTACTATCGAGCCACCAAAAACTCGTCCACATCGCTTGGTAGCATCACAGTTCGTAGTGGCGTGCTGCACCAGCAATCCAATCCTTCCGGTAATGATGTTGTCGCTGAAATTGCCTTTGTTGCACAGCACACAGGAAAACTCTATACGATTTCCCCCTCAAGTGGTTCAGAGATCGAGTTAAGACTTTTAAGGGAAACCGCCTTTTCAACGACCACGCATTCTACGGGCAGTCGCTCTTTGGTCATGGCTTCTAATGGTGGTCAGCTGCAACTAAGGGAGACTGAGTTTAAGGACTTAGCCAATATTACGTTTAATATAGAAAATAATGATATTGCTTATTTAAATGGCGTTATTTCCGGTTCTACCAATGTCATCAAAGAAGGAACGGGGCGGATTCGTTTTTCCGGAGCCAATACCTATACCGGTACAACAACGGTTAACGCCGGTCGATTGAGGCTTGTTCCCTTTTATTCTGGAAGTACATCTTTAACAGGTGACTTCATCAATAATGCTGAGGTGACCTATGAAGCAGGAAGCGATAATAATCGCGCAGCCATCTTCTTAGACGGTAATATTTCCGGGACAGGCACTTGGACGATAGATAGTTTGGTAGCACCGTCAACCGATACTGCAAGCAGACTGATATTTAGAGGAAACGCCACAACATCCGGCCAGATTACGGTTACGAATAACGGAAATTTTTGGTTTGAAGGGAATGACATCAACCTGACCTCGGCTATCCACCTCGATGGTGAGAATACCAGGCTTAGGCTTTATGGTGCAGTGGGTGATGTTATCAAAACAGGAACCATTACGGGAACTGGAACGGTTGACTTCACAAGAGGCGGTGGCGGTAATAATCTGACCCTAGCCATTAATATAGGAAGTAGTGATGCGCAGTTTGATGGAGTTTTTTCAAACACAGGTATCTCTTCAGGCCCAACGACATTAAACATTCGTAAAGAGGGTAGTGGCACTTACACTTGGACGAACAACCATACTTATACTGGTATTACAACTATCCAAGACGGCATGCTGGTGCTGGCAAACAATGTGCCTGTTACAGACAGTGCGGAATTTGCGGGCACCGGCAAGTTACGTATTGAGCCGGCGGGCGCGTCTTTCACTAGTCCGTTCTCCACAGCTGGCTGGTCTTTTAACAGCACGCTAACCGGCTTAACCATCGGCAAACAAGACAATAGTGGTAATGTAACAATCGCTAATGCAATCAATATTGCTGGCCCGATTTCGGTGTATGGCGGAGTTGTTACGGTTAATGGCGCATTAACCGCAGCGGGTGACATCACCTTAAAAGCCAGCGGTAACAACGATGTATTGTTAAATGCCGCCATTACGAATACCGCAACCACAGCCACGGCACTGACAATCGAAGCCGGCCGGCATATCCGTTTGGGCAATACAGCCGCTATTACTTCAAACACTGCGGCTATGGCCACGCAATTATGGGCGGATACCAATAGCACGGGCGACGGTATTATTTATTTTGAATCAAGCGGCATTAATACACGTGGCGGCAGCTTAACTTTTGGTAAAGATGGGCAAACAAAAACTATCGGCGGTAATAGTGTATTGGTGGGTGGCGATGTGTTCTTCCAGAGAAGCACTGCGCAAACGCTGACCAGCGGCGGTGGAGCAATAAACATCTATGGTGAAACCATTGTTGCCAATACGGCTGGGTTAACCATTAATAGTGGTAATGGAAATGTGACACTGCACGGTTTGCTCAATTCCGGCAACCGATATGAAGGCATTAACCATGGTAGTGGCTTAACCTGGGGGACTGCGCGTGATCTAGCGAAAGGTAGCATTGGTGGTGCTGCAGGCGAAGGGGATAGTTACTTGGCCACCATTACCTCTAGGCTAGAAAACTCGATTGCCGGTTTGGCTGTCAACTACCAAGCCGCATGGCTAGGTGGCCAGCGAGTAACAGGGGTGGGAACAAATAGTCTATGGCGCTGGGTAACAGGCCCTGAGAGTTTGCAGGATACTCATGGGTTGGTGTTCCATGATGGCATTAATGGCGGGGTTGCTGTTAATAATGCCTATACCAATTGGAATACAGGTGAGCCTAATAACAACGGAAACAATGAAACAGTCTTACAATTTGTGGGCTCGCAAGGTCAATGGAATGATTTAAGGGACACAAGTACATCGCCTAGTCATTATGTGAAGGAAACCAACCTTGCCCCTTCATCAGTCACCATCAATGCCGGCACCGGTGAGGTGCATATTGACGGCGGGGTGGGTACGGCTAAAGCGCTGGGTTCGCTAACTGTCACCTCAAGCGCCACAACGGTCACCGGTAACGGCTTGGTAACCACCGGTGCGCAAAGCTACAGCAGCTCGCTGACGGTAAATACCAATGCAGCCAATAACCCGGATGTGCGCCTTGCCGCTGGCGAAACAGGCATTAGGGTAGCAGGGCCAATTTCGGTTTATGGCGGCACCATTGCCATTCAATCGAATTTGTCATCTACGGCTTCAAATGCGGCCATTTATCTTGAAGGCACACGCATTTCACAAAATTCTGGCGTGAAGGTAGAGACCAACGGCGGAAATATCACCTACAAGGTTGAAAATGCAGCTTGGACCAGCGCGGTTGACCAAGCCATCCTTATTGGCTCTGGTGATGGGACACTGACAGAAATACTCGCCAAGGGTGGTGATATTGAAATTACAGCGTCCTATGCCACAACCGGCACAACGGGTAACAATAATGATCACGCGATCTTTATTAATAATGCAAATATTGTGACCACTGGTGCGGGCACCATCAGCTTGGTGGGCGATGCGACCAACAACGCGAATGCAGGCAACTCTATTTGGGGTATTACGTTTAACGCCGGCGGAACACTCCGTACCGAAAGCGGAAGCATTACCCTTGAAGGAACCGGCGGCAAAGCAGGCAGCAATGTTCGTGGCATAGTCTCTGATGCCAGAAATGCGCAGATTTTGTCTAGTTCTGGCGATATTACGCTGATCGACCGCAAGCCTGTTGGTTTAACCGGAACTTATTTTGGACTCTATTTAAGACCTCGCAATGATAGTAATATCGTTATTGGCGCTGATGGCACAACGGTTGCAAGCAGTAGCTCAAATGTGACCATTCAGGCAGACAGGTTAACCTTTGAGCCGAATTCCACTAGCAAAGTCAACATCAACACCTCGGGTGATGTTGTTCTGGAGTCTTTGGCCGCGACTATCGAAGGTACGCCAAACTTTGACGCACTCACTATCACGGGCGCACCGTCAAGCTTGCGCATCGGTAAAACCACAAACGCATCGAACATCACCCTAAACAATGCCATTACAGCGGCAGGGCCGATTTCAGTTTATGGTAATGCGCTCCATATAAATCAAAATCTAGAAACAACGGCATCGGGCGCGAATATTCTGCTCAAAAGCTTTGGTGCAGGCACAGGGAATGACCACGGGTTTATTGTACTTGCCTCCGGCAAAGACCTAACCACCAATGGTGGCGATATTATTTTATGGTCCAATGCCGCCAATCGCACTAGCGGGACGGCAAACAACGAAATCATCCTGGCAGGCGCTAACACACTCACCTCCAATGGCGGACGCATTGTATTAGCCGGTGGTTTGGATGATGGCAGCAATGGCGGCACAGCGGGCGACGGCATTCCCGATGGCTATGCCTATCGGGGTGGTAATACCGGCAGTGCCGTTGAAATTAGAACCAATGTAAGTCTGCTTTCCGATGGCGGTGATGTGATTATTCGTGGTCATGCTAACCCGAGTGGCGTGGCGGGCAGCTACAACACCAACTTAAGGGGCTTTGGTGTAGCCGCTCGCGAGGGTTTTGTGTTGGATTCAGGCACTGGCACTGTGGGCGTTTACGGCCTAAACAACAGTGATCACGCCATTTGGTTAGGACCCAACGGAACTGTTGGCCCAAGTTCGATCGCCATTACTTCGGCCAGTACTGCAACAAGTGCTATTACCATTCATGGCGAATCAACCATAAATTTTGCGGGCTTTGGCGTTAATTGGGACGGGCAAGATGGTGGTAGTCGTGTACTAATACAGTCAACCGCAAGCTCTGGCGGTGGCGTTTCTATAACGGGTATGAATAACGGCAAGAATGATGGAATTATTTTGGGGCGTTTGGGGACTGATCAACCCATCCAAATATTGAGCCAGGCCGGCGATATTTCGCTCATATCTAACAGCCGAATTTACCTGCGTGGGCATGATATTTATTTAGGTAATCGCAAAGACGACATCGATGTTAACGGTATTACACCTACGCCAAATGCATCTAGCAGCAATGTTTTAATTCGGACGGATTATATAGATGAAGGCTCGAGTGCTAATAATTTTATAATTTCGACTACTGGCAGCTTCACCTTCGAGCCTTTTGGCACCGCTTGGAGTACTGAGGATGTGGGTACTACATTGGATGTTTCGGGAACGCTGGACAACAATAACTTTACAGGGTCTGGTGATGTAAGGTGGTTGAATATTCTTGGTGTCAGCAACCTTACCGGTTTAACAATTGGCAAAGAGGGTAACTTAAGTCACATTAAGACTTATACCCCATGGTCGATTAATGGCCCAATTTCATTGTATGGCAGCAATATCACCATCGATCAAAACCTCACCACCTCTGCAGCAGGCGCAGGTGTTTTACTGAAGGCTAGCGGCAACATCACGCTTGAGGCAAGCCGTGCCGTTGTTACCAATGGCGGGGATGTCACGTTTTGGTCAAATAGCGATGGCGAAACGATCAACGGTGGTTTTATCTATCTAAAAGATAACGTGACGTTGGATTCCCGTACCGCATCTGACAGAACCGCCAATAATGGTACGGCTGATGATGAAGGTGGCGGGTCTATTACCTTGGGCGGTGGTGCTGACTCGACCACGCTCACCAGTGGAACTATTGTACCGACAGGATATGCACTCAATACCAGCACTACGCTTAGAGGTGGCATTAACCTTGGAATAGAGAGTGGCGCCGGAAGACATAACAGTAATGTGACTGTGCTGTCCGGCGGTGGCGATATTTCATTTAAAGGGCGGCAAACATCGGTATCTGGGAAAACATCATCATATGACGGTGACTCTGCCGGGATTAATGCCTACGAAGGGTTTACCTTGGATGCGGGTAAGACAGGAAATATTACCTTAGTTGGAAGTGTGGAGTCAGCGGCTGCCTACTCAGATGGTTTGAACCTTGGTAATTATGCAACGACAGCTGGTGTTGGCTGGGCATCCTACATAAAAACGGTCAATGGTGATATCTCAATACAGGGCTCTGCTTCTAACGCCACTACACATAGCCGCGGTGTCATTCTTGCGGGCGGCGATGTGGGCATATTTATCCAGAGTACCGGCACAGGAAGCATTGATATTTCAGGCACGCCAGGGGGATCAGGCGACCAGTACAACATTCTGTTAATTGGCGCCAATATTCTTGCCAATAGCGGAGCAATCAATCTTACCGGCGGCAGTACAGGTAAGATATTCAGCAACAACTTTGCTTCGACTATTGGCTACAAACCTGGTTCAACTGTGACCAGTTCAACCAGCAATATTACGGTAACCGGCGATAACTTTGATTTAAGTTCCGGGTTTAACTTTAATACCGCGGGCACCTTGACGGTTAAGCCTTATAGCGCCTCATTTACATCGGCTTTCAACACCGATCAGTTGACCTACTCGGCGGATTTATCTGGCCTAACCATTGGTAAGTCAGGTAATACCGCCAATATTACCATCGGCAGCGCCACAGCTATTGCCGGTGATATTTCGCTGTATGGTGGCGATATTGCGATTAATGGCGCCTTGACTGCGACGAATGGTGCTACGCCTACTCCAGTTCTCAGCAATATTAATATTTTTGCCTCTGGCAATGTGACGCAAACGGCTGCGATTGCCGCGGATCGGTTGCGGTTATTCAACGGTGGCAATTTTAATCTGACGAACGCCAGTAATAGCGTGAACGTACTTACCGGCGGAATGACTATTCAGCGCCTTGGTAGTTTGGCGTTCACCAATGCCGGTGCGTTAACTGTTGGTGATAGCAATCCCACGGCTATTGCAGCTATTGGAACAGTGAATATCGCCACGCATACGGGTAACTTAACGCTAGCGCATAGTATTGACACGTTAAATGCCAGTAATACAGCAGTTGTGCTGAATGCTGAAAAGAATGCGGCAGCTGGCACGGCTGCTGGCGGTAATATTCTCTTAGGTGGCGGTAATCCATCTATTACCGTTGGATCGGGTGGCCGGGCAACGCTCTTTACTGGCAGTGTTACGGGTAGCACAGGCCTGGTTAGTGTGGGCAGTACTTATGGTCTGGTTGCAAATGGCTCAGGCCGTTTCCGCTACGGCAGTGATGAAACCACTACCAACTACACCGCTGCATTGGGTGGCGGCATTTACGCGATCTATCGTGAGCAACCCACGCTCACTTTAACACCGGAAGCGCAAGCCATCGTTTATGGTGAAGCACCAGCATTAACCGTGACTGCGGGCGGTTCCACCGTTAATGGCGACACCTTGGCACAAGCGGTACCGAATGCCCCGAATGCTGAGGTTTTTGCTGATGCCAATGCAGCCACGGCTGAAGTCTTAAATGCCTCTGGGTTTTATAATGCGGGTAGCTATGAATTGCGGGTTGAGCCTGTCACCACTTCGGCGTTGGGCTATTTATTAGCTACCACAACCAATACATTGACCATTGATAAACGGGCCGTGACGGTTACCGCGAACAATGCCTCGAAGTTCTATTCACAAACCGATCCAACGGGCTTTGCTGGGGTCAGCTTTACCAACTTGGCGGCGGGTGAATCGACTACGGGCAATACTATTACCCTAGCACGTATTTCTGGCGAAGCCCCTGGCGACTATGTAATTACTGCAAGCGGCGACTTAACTACGACCAACTACAACATTACCTATGCCCCTGGTACGTTCACCATTGTTCCGGTGCAAAAACTGCGGGTAGAAGTGGGGCAGCAAACCGCTACTTATGGCACCGAGGCCGTGTATACCGCCACCAGCGCTAAGTATGTGACTGGCCCGATTGTCACCTTAGGCAATGGTGAGGCCGCTGGTTTTGCTCAAAATGATATCGTGGAGTTGTTGGATAGTGGCAACAACGTTTTGACCACCGCGACCGTTCAACTGATAGAGGGCGATGTGGTGACTTTGGCCGCTGCTGATCCTAACAATTTTGCTGGGGTGGCGTCTATTCGTAAAGACGTTGGTGGTACTGTTACCATGGGCACTGTCAGCCAGGCAGATGTAGTGGAAATTGCTCTGACGCTAACCGACGCTTCCGGCAGTGCTTTTGCGGCTACGAACAACAACGCCCTAGTCTTTACCGATGCCAATGATCAAACCATCACTTTTAATATCGATGGCACAGGTACCCGCAACAGCAATGGCTGGTGGAATGTGGGCACCTATTCTCTGGCGGCAACGGATATTACAGATAATATTGTTGGGGTGACCAATGGCATTCACATTGATGGCAATTTGGTGGTTAATCCTAAGCTGCTAAATATCTCCACCACCAAGGTCTATGATGGTTCCCGCGCTTTTGATGGCACCATCGATACCGGCGTGACGGGTACTCTAGGTGCTGAAACCCTGACTTACACCAACGCGCAGGCCAACAGCGCCAATGTGGCTGATGCAACGCACTTCACCGCGATGACGTTGGTAGATGGTGCTCATGGTGGTGTGGTCAGCAACTATGTATTACCGTCCTTAACGGCATTCAGTGATGAAAATACCGTCAGCATTACCCGCAGGGAGCTGACATTGGCGGCCACTAAGGTGTATGACGGTACAATCAACCTGAGTGAATCCAATATCACGCTTACCGGGTTGGTCGAAGGTGAAACCTTGGCTATTACCGCAGCAACCGGTAGCTCGGCACGGGTGGCGGTTGAGGATAAGTTTATCGACTCCATTACCCTGGCCGATGCCAGTGGTTTGGTGGGTAACTACGTTATACAGGAGCTGAACCCAGTCAGTGGCGCAGCATTGGCACTGACTAACTTTGATGCAGCGAAAAACACCCTCACTATTACACCGCGCGAACTGCAAATCACGCTGGGCAATACCAATGTGAGCAAGGTGTATGACGGTACTACTGATGCTAAAGTCGGCGACGGGGTGCAGGCAAATGCCGATTTTGTACCGGTGTTTGTTATTGCTAATGCGGTGGGGGACGATAGCTTCGTTTTTGACTATACGGCGGTTTACAACTCAAAAGATGTGGTCAGTGCAAATAGCCTGGATGTCACCGGCATTGCCTTTAGCACTAACGGCATTACCACCAGCGTGGGCTCTGAAACATCGGATTACACCTTTAACACTGAGACCAGCGTCGCAGCCAGCATCACGCCGCGCCCACTCGCTGTTTCAGGTACGGGTGTTAGCAAGGTGTATGACGGCACCACCAGCATGGACAATGTTTCCGTGGGCTTGGTGGCGGTTAGCGGTCAGGTTGAGTCGGGTTTGATAAGTGGTGAAAGCATAACTGTATCGGGCGGGGTAGGTGCCTTTGACTCGGCTAATGCGGGTACAGGGATTCGTTACACCTTAACCAGCACAGTTGACAATCCGTTAACTGTGACTGCCGTTGGCAGCACCCTGGCTAGCAACTACAGCATTCCCGGCGGTGGCACCACCACCATCACCGGTAACGATGGAGTGATTTTCCAGCGTCCATTAGCGATTACCTTTACCGGCGACACGCGAGTGTATGACGGCTCAACAGCTGCAACCGTGTCGGTCAGCTTTGCCAACTCTGATTTTGCGCCAGTCGCGAATGACGACCTGGTGATTAATCGCACAGCGGTGTTTGACAGTAAAAATGTCGGCAGTGGTGATGAGCGTGTGACGGTCAGTAGTGTCAGCTTGTCAGGTGCCGCGGCGGATAACTATCGTATTACTTTTGATGAAAACAACGTATTGCACCTGCATACCAACGGCGGTTCGGGCAATGATGCGGCTGGTTATAACGCCGCTGCGGCTGGTGAAATCACCCGTCTTGATTCCGTCACCTGGATTGGCACCGCAGACGGCAATTGGTTTGATCCCGCTAACTGGGCCTCAACCGCTGACGAAACCATCACCGGGACTGTGCCCGATTTGGCCAACGTCGCCAATGTGGTCATCCCGACCGGTCATACGGTGAGTTTTGGCAGTACGGTGTTGGTACCGGCAGAAAGTGGTGCTGTGGACATTGAATCCCTGATCGGTTCAACAGCGACGCTGGATATCTCTGCAGGCACGCTTAACATCGGTAGCGGCGGCGCCACATTAGCAGACCTGGTTCAAACCGGCGGCAGCTTCACCAGTACAGGTGCGGTGACAATTAGTGACAGCTTTAGCCAAACCGCGGGTACCTTGACCACGACAGGTTCGGCTGCGCATCTGAGCATCACGCAAACAACGGGTGATTTAAGTTGGGTTAGCTTGACCTCCGGCGGCAACTTGACAATTACCAGCCCTGGTAAAACCCTGTTTGGTGATACCACAGTGGGCGGAAATCTTTTAAGTACCACGTCAGGTGCTGGCGCAGCGGGTGGTGTTTCTCAGGCGACAGGAAGATTGGTTGTTACCGGCACGTCAGCCTTTATCGCCGACACCGGCACTGCACAAATCGCCTTGCTAAATGCCGCCAGCAATAACTTTGGTGGCGCAGTATCGTTTGTGGGCGCTAATGACGGCAGCTGGCAAAACATCACGCTGGTTAATGGCGTGGGTGGTCTAACGCTAGGCACGATCAACGCGGCTGGCTTCCTAAATGTCACCAGCACCAGTGGGGCGATTGATCAGGAAGAAGACAGTGAGATTGTTGTCACCGGTGCCACCACACTGCTAGCCAGTAATGGCGGGGATCCGGCCACTTTCTACGACATCACGCTGGATGGTGACAATAATTTTGGCGGTGTTGTGAATGTTTTAGGCGGTAAGGATGTGACCCTCAATGACATCGACAGCCTAACGCTAGGCAACGTAACCACCACAGGCAAGCTGGATGCAACGGCTGGAACTAACCTTGCTCTTAATGGCACAGTCAATGTTCAAAGCTTGGATTTAGAGGCGACGGCGGGCAACATCACGCAGGGTGTTGACAGCACGCTGACAGTGACCCAAGGACCAACCAATCTTGAAGCCGGTAACGACATTACGTTGGATAAAGCGAACGACTTTAACGGCGTGGTGAATGTGTTGGGCGGTAAGGATGTGACCCTCAATGACATCGACAGCCTAACGCTAGGCAACGTGACCACCACAGGCAAGCTGGATGCAACGGCTGGAACTAACATTGCCCTTAATGGCACAGTCAATGTTCAAAGCTTGGATTTAGAGGCGACGGCGGGCAACATCACGCAGGGTGTTGACAGCACGCTGACAGTGACCCAAGGACCAACCAATCTTGAAGCCGGTAACGACATCACGTTGGATGGGAATAGCAATGCCTTTACAGGCAAAGTTACCGCCGACGGCGACAACGTGAATCTAGCCGCCACCGGTAACTTGGATGCGGATGTGACGGCCAAAACCGATGTGACGCTCAATGCCAGCGGTAATCTCACCGCCGAGGTTGAAGCGGGCGGAGATGCTGACCTCACCTCCGGCGGAAATATGACCGCTGATGTGAGCGCAGGTGGAAACGCCACCGTGGATGCGGGCGGTGTGTTGACTGCGGCACTGAATGTCACCGGCAACAGCACCCTAACCTCGGTGGGTAATATGGCGGTTTCTGGCAACAGCCAGAACCTGACCACGACCACCACCGGTGCGGGCAGTAGCACCAGTTTTGCCAATACGACAGTTCGTGGCAACTTAAATAGCACCACCAACAACGGCAACATTTCCCAAACTGGTCCGTTGAATGTGACCGGCACGACAAACCTGGTAGCAGGCACGGGTGACATCACCCTTAACAACGCGGCTAATGACTTTGTGGGTGCGGTGACGGCCAGTGGTAAGGATGTGGCGCTTAAAGATGCCAATAATCTGAACGCTACGGTCAATGCGACCGGGAATGCCACCGTGGATGCGGGCGGTGTGTTGACTGCAGCATTGAGTGTTGCCGGCAACAGCACCCTCACCTCTGTGGGCAATATGACGGTCTCCGGCAACAGCCAGAACCTGACCACGACCACAACCGGTGAAAACAGCACGACCACATTTGGGGTGACGACGGTGCGCGGTGATTTATTGACCACCACCAACAACGGCGCCATCACCCAAACCGGACCACTGAACGTGACCGGTACAGCAGGCCTGGTGGCAGGCACGGGTGACATCACCCTTAACAATGCGGGTAATGACTTTGGCGGCGCAGTAACCGCGACCGCTAAGGATGTGGCGCTTAAAGATGCCAATAATCTGAACGCTACGGTCAATGCGACCGGGAATGCCACCGTGGATGCGGGCGGTGCGTTGAATGCAGCACTGAATGTCACCGGCAACAGCGATCTGACCTCCGGCGGTAATATGACAGTCTCGGGCAACAGCCAGAATCTGACCACAACCACTACGGGCGCGGGCAGTAGCACCAGTTTTGCCAACACCACAGTGCGTGGCAACCTAAGCAGCACCACCAACAACGGCGCCATCACCCAAACCGGCCCGTTGAACGTGACCGGTACAGCTGACCTGGTATCAACCAATGGCGACATTGCGCTAACCGATTCAAGTAACGCCTTTGGCGATAAAGTCACGGTCGATGGCGACAACGTGAATCTAGCCGCCACCGGTAACTTGGATGCGGATGTGACGGCCAAAACCGATGTGACGCTCAATGCCAGCGGTAATCTCACCGCCGAGGTTGAAGCGGGCGGAGATGCCAACTTAAGCTCTGGTGGCACAATGACCGTAGCGTTAGATGTGGATGGCAACAGCGATTTGAGCTCTGGCGGTAACATGAGCGTTGAAGGCAGTGCAACGGATCTGAATATCACCAGCGGTGGCAGCACCACATTCGGTGAAACCACCTTAGCGGGCAATCTTGATGTCACGAGTGCCGAAAACATCACCCAAACCGGACCACTCAACGTGACCGGTACAGCCGGCCTGGTGGCCGGCAGCGGTGATATTGTGCTAACCGATGCCAATAATACCTTCAATAGTCCAGTCAATGCCGAGGGCAATAACATTGGCTTGACCGCCAAAACCAATCTGGCGCTAAACAATATTGCGGCCAGGGGTGACCTCAATGCGCGTTCGGTTGAGGGTGAGCTGACCCGAAACCGGGATGCTAACTTTACGGTAGGCGGTCGTCAAAGTCTGTTTGCCCGTGGTGGTGCGATCAGCTTTGATCCAGCACCGATTGTGCCGATGACCGATGTGAATGCGGCGGTAGCGGGCATGACATCCGGTAATGAATTGTTATTACCGACGCTGGTCAGTGCCGATGCCGGCAGTGATTCGGGCGGCTCCAGTGAGGGCGGTGCCGGCAGCACCAATGTGGGTTCTGCGACCAGCAGTAGCCAGTTCGGTGCCCGTCGTAACGACTTTAGTATTGAACTCAACGAAGTGGATGTGGTGGTGCAGTCAAGTCTGCAAGCCTCAGACATGGGAGCGGCGCCTGCGACCGCTAAGCTGCGTGTGGGCAATCAAACGCTTGAGTTGGGCGTGAGCTCGACGTCACAGACCAGTGTGGTGCGCACCAGCCAAGCCAGCTCGGATGTCAGTAGCGTGCGCACACTCAGTGTGACCCAAGTGAATGGTGCCGGCGCAAGTCGTACCGAGGTGTCGGTAGCGCAAAGTGGCGGTGTCTTGAGCGTCAATCAAGGTCAAACGGCGGTGAGTGAGTCGGTTGAGCCGGTGGCGTTGAACGCACTCAACGTGGTGGATCGCGTAGAAGCTCAGGTTGAGCTAGGGGTTGATGCGTTGGTGGACTTGGTGGTAGAAATCACCGATGATAACCAACTGATCCTCAATCTAACGGATGAGCAACTTGCGCGTTATCTGATGCCACAATTAGTATCCTTGGGCTTAATGGCCGCGAGCTATAGCTTTGGGATCACGGTTGAGGCGGTGAGCAACATCGTTATTCGTTCCGGTAATTAAGCTCTATTACATGGCTGTATTTTAAGGCCTCCGCGCGTTGAAACTGACGCGCTGGGGCTTTTTTCTTCGGACTGAGTAAGTAGCTGAGTTCGTAGCGCCGAGTTTATATGCCGCCATTCATCCTGCGGGTTGGTTTTTGTTATACTTAGTCACTATCTCATAGCGAAGAATCATTAGTAGAACTCTTATGTCGCTCAAAAAACTCCCAATTGGTATTCAAACCTTTAGCGAAATCCGTGAAGACGATTATCTGTACATCGATAAAACGGCGATGGCTTATGAGCTGTTGCAAACCTACAAATACGTGTTTCTAAGCCGTCCGCGTCGCTTCGGGAAGTCGTTGTTTTTGGATACGTTGCGCAATATATTTGAAGGCAATCAGCATTATTTTTCTGGCCTAGCGATTGAGGATCAATGGGATTGGTCGGTTAGTTATCCGGTGATTCGAATTAGTTTTGCGTCGGGCAAGATTGAAAACCGTACACAACTTGATGAAAGCATTTTACGCACGCTGAAAGAAAATCAGCAGTATCTAGGCATAGAGTGTGAAGAAAAAAACAGTGTTGCCGGCTGTTTTAGCGAACTGATTCGCAAGGCCCACGCCAAATACCAACAAAAAGTGGTGGTGTTGGTCGATGAATACGACAAACCGATTCTCGATAGCATCACCAATACACCTGTCGCGCAGCAAATCCGTGACGGCTTGGTCAATTTTTACAGTGTGATTAAGGGCAGTGACGAGTTTTTGCGCTTTGCGTTCTTAACTGGGGTGAGTAAGTTTACCAAAACCTCAATCTTTAGCGGCTTAAACAACATTACTGACATCTCGTTACAACGCAAATACGGCGATATTTGTGGTTACAGCCAGCAGGATGTGGAAACGAGCTTTGCACCCTACCTAGACGGTGTGGATATGGCGAAGCTGCAGGCCTGGTACAACGGCTATAACTTTTTGGGTAGTCAGATGTACAACCCATTTGACATTTTAAAGTTCATTGCTAATGAACACACGTTCAGAAATTACTGGTTTGAGAGCGGTACGCCGACCTTTTTAATTGAGTTGATAAAAACCCAGCATTACTTTTTGCCGAGCTTGGCGAATCTGCGGGTGGATGAAAAACTGCTGAACAGTTTTGATATCGATAACCTGGATTTAGAAGTGATTTTGTATCAGAGTGGGTATTTGACGATAGACCGGGTGCAGACCACCCTGTTTGACACGCTGGAATACACGCTAAAAATTCCCAACAAGGAAGTCAAACAATCTCTTCATGATTATATTATTGATCAGCTCGTGCAGGACAAACGCCCAATACCTACTAAAACAGATATTTACAAGAGCCTGTTAGAGGCCGATCTGGACAACTTCAAACACGCCTTAACCAGTATGTTTGCCAGCATTCCCTATCACAACTACATCCAAAACGACCTGAAGCACTACGAGGGCTTTTATGCCAGCGTGATCTATGTGTATTTACAAAGCCTCGGCCTCAACATAATTGGTGAAGATGTGACCAATAAAGGTCGGATTGATTTAACGATCATCATGGATCAGGCGATTTATATTTTGGAATTCAAAGTAGACCGCCCCGACCAACCCAACTCCAACGCCTTAGAACAAATCAAAGCCAAAGGCTACGCCGAAAAATACCTGAGCGCTCAAAAACCCATTTACCTGGTGGGCATTCACTTTGATGCCGAGCAAAAAAACCTCAGCCGGTTTGAATGGGAGACGGCTTATTAGCTCCCTTCTATTTAGCGGCGTTTTGGGCTCTTTTTAGCGGGTTGTTTAGCCAGCTTTTTAGCCAATTTCTTTTTGTGCGGCTTTTTCTTAGCGCGGGTGGGTTTGTTTAAGCTCAACCGGGCTTCTAAACCAGGCATGGTCGTCACATTCAAACGTTTATTCAGGTGATACTCTATCCGTGCGATGTCTTTGAGTTCATGCCCTTCGGCCAGGGTAATCGCCAAGCCGACCTGCTGTGCACGTCCGGTTCGTCCAATTCGATGAATATAGATATCACCGCGTAAAGGGACATCAAAATTAATAACGTGGGTTATGTTGGCAATATCAAGCCCTCGTGCCGCCACATCGGTGGCAACTAACACTTGTTTGGGGTGGTCAGTGAAGCGCTTTACCCGTTCTAAGCGAGCGGCTTGGATAAAATCACCATGAAGTACATCCGAAGCAAGTCCTTCCGCATTTAACCAGTCATTGAGCTCAATCGCACGTGATTTTTTATTACAAAAAACCAACGCTTTTTCACAGCTGGCATCTTGTAGTAGCGTTCGCAATAGCGTCTGTTTATGCTCGCGATCGTCTGCAAAGTACAACAGTTGTTGCACTTGATTGGAGTCGTGATTGGCCGCATCAACTTGAATAATTGTTGGATCATCAAGCATCCGTTGTGCAAAGCGTTCAATGCCACTCCCCGATAGGGTGGCTGAAAATAAACCGGCTTGAAAACTATCTGGAATCGCATCCAATAACGCATAGACATCGGGCCCTTGACCCATGTCGAGCATCCGGTCGGCCTCGTCAATCATAACTAGCTCAAGGTCGGACAGGTCAATGGCATCTTGTTCAATGAGATTCAGTAAGCGGCCTGGGGTGGCGATCAGGATTTGATACGGCTGGGTTAATAAGGCCCGTTGTTTATCTTGGGCAAGGCCACCGGTAATTGCGACCGAGCGAAGATCTAAGTGACGGCTGAGCGATTTAACCACCTGGCGAATTTGTAAGGCTAACTCTCGCGTTGGAGCCAGTAATAGCGCACGCGGGTTAGGCGAATAACCCTGAGGATTATCAATAATATGTTGCAGTACCGGGAGCACAAACGCAGCGGTTTTACCCGTGCCTGTTGCGGCGCCAGCTAGGACGTCTTCGCCGTTCATTAAGGCAGGAATCGCCTGCTGTTGAATGGGTGTAGGGCGATTAAAATGGACGTCAGCTAAGGCGTCAAGTAGGCGGTCATCAAGTTCAAAATCGGCAAAATTCATAGGGCACGCCTTGTTAGGTTTATTGGGTAGAACGTAAAATGTCATAGCAGGGCTGGTAGTCCTCGGCATCGAGTTTCATGCGTTTTTGATCCACCAAAAACGCAAGTAAATCATCCAGAGCCGCCATAATGTCAGGGTCGCCTTGTAATTGATAAGGGCCTTTTTCAGCAATGGCTCGAATCCCTTCCGCTTTGACATTACCCGCCACAATCCCAGAAAAGGCACAGCGTAATTGTGATGCCAATAAATGCAATGGTTGATTGCGCGTTAAGTTTAAACCGGCCATCGCTTCATGGGTCGGTTGAAAGGGTTGCTGTAAGGGTGGGTCGATATAAAGCTGCCAATTAAAGTAATAAGCATCGCTAGTATCTTTACGATCTTGGCGCACTAAATTCAGTTGCTCCTTCATATAAAGCGCGACAGCCTCGGGATCATTAATAATGATATTGAGCTTGGATAGGGCTTCTAATCCCAGGGTTAATTCAACAAACCGTTCAATTTTTTCAAAGTAAATGTCACTATGCCGGTTGCCTGTCAGCACTAATGGTAGAACTTGTTCTTGGTTGTTGGGGTGCAGTAGGATGCTTAAAATATAGAGCAGTTCTTCAAGCGTACCAGGCCCACCCGGGAAAATGATAATGCCATGTCCTAGTCGGACAAACGCCTCTAGGCGTTTTTCAATGTCGGGTAAAATCACTAACTCATTCACGACCGCGTTGGGAGCTTCGGCGGCAATGATGCCGGGTTCGGTTAAGCCCACATAGCGACGGTTAAAAAAGCGTTGATTATGATGGCCGACCGCTGCTCCTTTCATGGGTGCTTTCATAACGCCAGGACCACAGCCGGTACAGACATTCATTGTGCGTAAGCCCAACGAATAGCCGACATGTTTGGCATATTCATATTCGTGACGAGGTACGGCATGACCACCCCAACAGACCACCAGACTGGGTGGCTCGTTGGTGTGCATCACTTCAGCGTTACGCAGCATGTGAAATACCGCATTGGTGATACCGGCAGATTCATTTAAATTAAAATTGCCGGATTCTAGAATACTGTTTTGAGTATATAGCAGGTCGCGAACCACTGAAAAGAGGTGTTCTTTTAAACCAGCAATGAGTTCGCCATCAATAAAGGCTTTCGCCGGCGGGTTGCAGATGATCAACTCAATGCCTCGACCGCGGGTAGTGACTTTAATATCAAAGTCTTTATATTGTTCGAGGAGTTTTAAACCACTGTCTAAATCACTACCGGTATTGAGCACCGCTAGACAGCACTGGCGAAATAATTCGTTCAGCCCTCGCTCACTGGTATCACACAACTGTTCCGCTTCATGTTGTGATAGCACTTGTAGCGTGCCCTGGGGGCGAATGTATAACGCGTTTGGATGATCGCTCATAGAAACCTCAAAAGTCAGCTTGCCTATTATCAAGGGATTGACTGAATTGAGCAACTGCTAATAGTTGGGATTGAAAGCACAGGTCACTTGAAAACGGTGCGGCTCGTCCTTATAAATAGCTAATAAAATAGCAAAAGGGATGTCATGGAGTTTCAGGATTACTACAAAACGCTGGGTGTCGAGCGCAATGCTGATACCGCCACGATTAAAAAAGCCTATCGAAAATTGGCGGGGCGTTATCATCCGGATAAACCCGATGGCGACGAAAACAAATTTAAAGCGATCAGTGAAGCCTATGAAGTGCTTAGCGATGATAAAAAGCGTGCCATGTACGACCAGCTAGGCAGTAATTATCGCCAAGGTCAGCAGTTTGAGCCACCACCCGGGTTCGAGCAGATGTTTGGTGGTGGTATGGGTGGCGGCGGTGCCGGTGGTTTCAGCGATTTGTTTGAATCCTTGTTCCGAGGCCAAGGCGGTTTTGGTGGCGCCGGTGGCAGTCCCTTTGGGGGTGGGTTCGGTGGTCCACGTCCGCAAAAAGGGCAAGATCAGCAGGTGACTGTTAGCTTGACATTGGAAGAAGCCATGTCAGGTCAAGTACGTCGGATTAAGGTGCAAAAGGGTGCCGAATCACGGTCGTTAGAGGTAAAGATTCCTGCCGGTGTGAAGGATGGGCAAAAAATACGCTTGAGTGGTCAGGGTCAGCCTGGGCGTCATGGTGGTCCAAATGGTGATTTGTATTTGGCCGTTAGCCTATTGCCGCATAAAGTTTATCGGCTTGAGGGCGAGCAGCTGGTATTGGATTTGCCGGTTACGCCTTGGGAAGCCGCTTTGGGTGGCAAGGTTACGGTGCCGACCCTACAGGGCAAGATTCAATTAACCCTGCCAGCGAATACGCCATCCGGTAAACGCATGAGGTTAAAAGGGCGTGGCTATGGTAAGCCCGCCGGCGATTTGGTGGTGCAAATCTTTATTCAGATACCACCGGCAAATAGCGAAGCAGACCAGGCCTGGTATCAAACTATGGCGCAAGAGCGTGGCTTTAATCCGCGTGTCGATTGGGATTAATTTGAATTCACTTTTTGTGGCTATGGTTATGGCCGTAAAGGTCGTTTGGATCAATCATTGGATCTGACAAAATAGTCAGGTGTTGCTGATCGATACCGTTGTAGAAGCAATTTGAGCGCCCTGTGTGACAGGCTGGACCGGTTTGATCAACCTGCAGTAATAGTGTGTCGCCATCGCAATCAAGGCGCGCGGCAACTAGGCGTTGAATTTGCCCGGATGCCTCGCCCTTACGCCAAAAAGCTTGGCGTGAACGCGACCAGTAGCAGACGCGTCCGGTTGCCAGGGTTTCTTCTAAGGCGGTAAGGTTCATATAGGCTAACATCAGTACTTCGCCGGTATCATGCTGTTGCGCAATCGCCGGCATTAGCCCGTCTTGATCAAACTTGAGTTGGCTTTTAAATGCCGACCAATCGAATTGGTCGCCTTTTTTGGCGGCTTCCAGATCTAAAAAGGTTTTAGGTTGTTGCATGCTAGGACCTATTTTTTCTTGGCCTTGGCAAATGCCATGGCAAATAAATTATTTGAAACTTTCGCGTCAGTTTTTGGCGGCTCTTTCGCCTTAATATCTGATTTTGCACCCAATTTTAGCATGGTTTGCATTAACTCGGCCGTTGCGCGTGCATCGGCGAGGGCATCATGGGCGTCACCAGGAAACGGTTTATTCAAAATGCGCTCATAAGCCATGGTCAGTTTCGGCGTTTTCCAAAACCAATGCATTCGTTCTGAATGCCAGCGCATGGCACCGACCAATTCTTTACTTAATTCGGCCACATCAAGCCACTTTGCGTAATCCAGCTCAAATGGCAGTTGTTTTTTTTCTGCGCTATTTTTGAGATAGCTAAAATCACTTTCGGTGCTGTAGGCTAGGATAATGTCGGCTTGTTGTAACAAGGCATGAATCTCGGGCCAGCAATCTTCAATTTTAGGGGCATCGGCAACCATTTCTGTGGTGATGGCATGTTTTTCATTCGGTGGAATAGGATAGCCGGGGTTGTAAAGTTGATTGAGCTTTTCGTTACCCTCAAGGTCGCATACCGATAATTGCAGAATGTCAGCTTCCAGGTTAGTGGAAATGTCGGTTGCCTCAATATCTAAGCAGAGAATGGTTTTGTTATTGAGTTCTTTGGCCTGCTGTTTGAGTTTGTATAAGGCATCATTGCGGTTATCGCGAATCAAATCAGTCACACTGGATTGAGTAAACTCACTAATCAGTGCTTCAATAGCCAAGGCCAACTTATGCTTCGATTTTTGCAGATTGGTGCAAACCGTTTCGTCTTGACTGGCTTGGCTAATAAACTGATCACAGCTGACCAGTTGCTCATCTATAAGCAGTTGATCTAGGGTGTGTTGAGCTATTTTTCGGGTATCAAAATCAAAGTCTTCGAGCGGGGGGATTCGCAAGCCGGCCGTGAGTAGGGCTTTTTCACCTTTAGCGGGAGAGGCGATGATTTGTACGCCTTTAATATCCAGGCCATCAGAAGCGGCAACCGCCACAATATAGTCTTTAAGCGGTTGGTTGCGTTTATCAATAAGAATAAGTTGGGCTGTGTTCATGAAGATAGGGCGGGCTAAATTTTAAAAAAGTTTATTTTAGCAGTTATGCCCTGTTTTGCTCAGTTTTCTTTTGGTGATGTGGTTTGCAGTCCGCTCTGTAAACTATAGCAAATATTTATGACGCTAAAACCGGGGGTGATGTTTTAGCGTCAATAGAAAATGGAGCTTAGAATTAGTCTTCGTTTAGGGTTGAACGGGTGCGTTCTACACGTTTGGTTTTGATGTGCAGTGCCGCTTTGGCCATCAAGTGCGCACTGACCGGTGCGGTTATGAATAGAAACACGGTTACCAGTAATTCATGCAAACTAATCCCTTCACCGCGCACCGTAAAGAATATAGCTGATGCAATCAGAATGGCGCCGACGCCAAGTGTGGTGGCTTTAGTTGGACCGTGTAGGCGCATATAAAAATCGGGTAGTTTGAAAAGCCCAATCGAGCCGACCAGCGTAAAAAAAGCACCAATTAAAATTAACGCCGATATGATAACTTCTAACATAGTCTATCCTTATTCCATAATATCGCCGCGCAGCAAATATTTGCTGAGCGCAACGGTGCCTACAAAGCCCATGACTGCAATCAACAGCGCGGCTTCAAAATACAGCGCACTGCCTAAGTGAAGGCCGAGCAAAATCAGTAGAGCAATGGAGTTGATGTAAAGCGTATCTAAAGCCAAGATGCGATCGGGTAGCTCGGGTCCAATGATCACTCGATAAAGGCTTAGCAACAATGCCACGCTTACCATGGCAAAGGCAATCGGAATGACAATCTCTAGCATGGGGCAAATACCTCTTTCAATGGACGCTCATAGCGTTGTTTAATATCGGCAATCATTTGCGCTTGATCATCAATATGTAGCGCATGAATAATCAACTTGGTTTGATCGGGTGATAAATCACAAGATACCGTACCGGGTGTTAATGAAATGGTGTTTGCCAAGATACTAATTCCAATCGGGGTGGTGATGTCTAATGGGACTTCAAAAAAACCAGGCTGTAGTTTGTCATTACGTCCCAAAATCAACTTAGCCACTGCAAAGTTGGCAACCATAATATCCCACAAGACGACAGCAAGGAATTTAGCCAGGGTGCCCGGTTTTTGTACTTCGATTTTTTCAGGCCAGAAAGCGGCGGTAAACCATGGGATGAAAATAGCCAAAATCGCACCAAGTACCATATGACCGGGATCAAATGTATTGTTCAGTAGCAACCAGGCAACCCACAACACAAACGATAATATCGGATGAGGTAAGATTCGTTTTAACATTAGTTTCTCTCCGTGGCTGGCGTGCTCAATACCGCGTCAATATAGCTGCTGGCATCAAATACCTGAGCAGCAACCAAGTCTGTGTAGGCGGTAATGGGGTGTGCAAAAATAATCATAATTGGTGCCGTCGCAAATAAGGCTATAACGGCAACAAGTGCGGATTTATTTAAACGCTCACCTGGCGCCTGTTCGCTCGGTTGGGTGCGATAAAATAATAATGACCCTGAGCGAGCCATCGCAACAATGCTGAGTAAGCTGGCTACCAATACGATCGCAAATATTGCCGCTAACCAGGCATGCTCCATCGCCGCCGCTAAAATAAGTAGCTTGCCAAAGAAGCCCGATAGCGGCGGCATGCCGGTCATCGCAATGGCCCCAAACATAAAGGCACTGCCGATAATCACGCCGTTGGCCATAATCGGTGACGATTCAAAGCGATCATCCATGTCACCGCGTCCGCGCGCAATGATATCGGCTAACAAGAACATGCCACCGGCAATGAGTGTGGAATGAATCATATAGTAGATGGTCGCTGAAAGTGCCGCAGGCGTGGCAATACCGACACCAACCAGCAAGGTTGCAACCGATGCGAGGACTAAATAAGCCACCTGTTCACGTAACCCGCGAGCCGCCAAAATCCCCAGCGCCGCTAAGGCTAGCGTAATAATGCCCAGTCCTAATACCCAGGGCGCGAAATAGAAGGCGAGATCACCCGCGTCTTCGCCAAAAATGGTGCCATGTGCACGGATAATAGAATAGATACCAACCTTGGTCATAATCGCAAACAGTGCCGCGACTGGCGCCGAGGTGTTCGCATAGGCGGTGGGTAACCACAAATACAAAGGAAACATGGCGGCTTTAATGCCAAATACAATCAGCAGTAGCAGGCCTGCTGCGGCAATAAGCGCGCGATTTTCTGCCGGTGCTTCGGCAACTTTAACGGCCATATCGGCGATATTCATGGTGCCGGTTGCCCCATACAAGGCGCCTACGGCAAACAAGAACAGGGTCGCACCGATCATGTTAATCACCACATAATGCAAGCCAGCTTTGGTGCGCAAACGGCCGCCACCATGGAGCAGTAGTCCGTAAGAGGCGAGCAACATGACTTCAAAGAATACGAATAGGTTGAATAAGTCACCGGTCATAAAGGCGCCGTTTAGGCCAAAGACCTGTAGCTGGAACAGCACATGAAAGTGACTGCCTTTGGCATCATAATTGGTTGCAATGGCATACCAGAGTGAACCCAGTGCAAGAAGGGCGGTGATAAATATCATCACAGCCGATAAGCGGTCTAGTACAAACACAATGCCAAAAGGCGCAATCCAGTTACCAGACAGATACACTTCTTGCGCACCGGTGCTGGCCACTTTTAGCATTTCGATGCTGACAAAGATTAAACCAATTGTCAGTAATAGGTTAAGCGCACGCTGGAGCTTTAAGCCACCCATACGCGCAAACAATAGAATAAAACCGGCGACTAATGGCAGTAATACCGGAAAAGCGGTCAATTGCATCATTATTTAGTCTCCTGCTCATCATGGGCACGGTGTAGGCCGTCAACATGGTCGTTGCCAAGCTCACTGCGTGCTTTTAGCGCCAATACAATCAAGAATGCGGTCATGCCAAACGCAATAACAATCGCGGTTAAAACCAAGGCCTGAGGGAGTGGGTCAGCATAACCCGCCGCCGCGGCATCAATAACCGCTGGTTGACCAATCGTCAGGCGTCCCATGGTAAACAAGAAGACGTTTACGGCATAGGCCAGCAAAGTTAGCCCTAATACCACTGGGAACGTACGTGCCCGCAGGGTGAGATAGACACCGGCGCTAGTCATTACCCCAATTACAATTGCTACAAGCCATTCCATTAGTTTTTCTCCTGTTGGGGTACATAGCCATGAGAGGCGCGACTGAGTTTACCTAGCTGAACTAGACTTAAGACAGTTGCCCCTACAACGACTAAGAACACGCCAATATCGAATGCAATCGCACTGGCGACTTCAAACTTACCGACCACCGGCCAGGTTAAATATTCAAAGGTTGAGGTCAAGAATGGGAAGCCAATCGCAATCGAGACCAAACCGGTACCAGTTCCGATGAGAAGGCCATAAGCAATCACGGTATGCATATCCACTTTCATGCGTTCGCTAGTCCAGTCGATACCATTTGCTAAGTACTGAACAATGAGCGCCACTGAGGCGATCAAGCCGGCAATAAAGCCACCGCCGGGTAGGTTATGTCCGCGTAAGAAAATAAATACGGCGACTAATAACATTAACGGCAGTAGCAAGCGAGTTAGGGTTTGCATAATAGCTGGATGGGCATCAGGGTTCCAGAAACGGCCTTTGGCATCCTGGTCGGGTGCCGGCAGTTTCATGCCTTCCAGCATTGCATAGATACCCAGGCCTGCTAGGGCGAGAACCACAATTTCACCCAAGGTATCAATGCCACGGAAGTCAACCAGAATCACGTTAACCACGTTGGTTCCACCACCACCAGGCACCGAGTTTTCTAGGAAGAATTCGGAAATCGGCGCAAAGTCACGCGTCAACACCGCGAGGGTTAGCAGGGTTACGCCGACACCACTGATAACAGCAATCACCGCATCACGCCCTAAGCGGAGCTTGCCAATTTCTTTTGGGCTGGTCTGTGGCAAGAAATAGAGCGCCAGTAACAAGAGCACGATGGTGACAATTTCCACGGACAGTTGGGTTAAGGCCAGATCGGGTGCCGAGAACTTCACAAAACCTAACGCAATAATCAAACCCACCACACCAATCGAAATCAAGCTTAAGAAGCGTTGTTGGTGAATAACGACGGTCATAATCGTGGCGGCAATCAGGACAATCGCGGCGGTTAGAGTGACCGCATCAATAGGTAGTGCGGCACGGTCGCCAAATAATGGCGCATCCACCGTCATAAAGCCAATGATGCCAGCCACTAAGCTCGCGCCAATGATCCATACCGCAGCATGCTGTAATGAGCCTTTATCAAAGCGGCGAGTCACGCTGAGTGACAGGGTTAGGGTGGCATTCAGAAGTGCGTTGTAGCCGATACGCGCATCGACACGGCCGAGGATCTGGTCATGTAGTTTGTATAAACGCTCACGAATCATATACACCCCAACACCCAAAGCAAGCGCTAGCATACTCATGAATAAAGGCAGGTTAAAGCCGTGCCAAATTGACAGGCTATACTCTGGCGGGGTCGCCTGTAATGTACCGGCCACGGCCACCGCCAAAATGGGCGCCACAGTAAACATCGGTAAAATACCCACGGCTAAACAAATCACCACCAATAAATCGACCGGGATTTTCATAAAGCGGGGGGGTTCATGCGGCACTTTCGGCAAATCTTTCGGTTCGCCATCAAAGAACACATCATGAATAAAGCGCAATGAGTAAGCGACTGAGAAGATAGCTGCAAGGGTGACTAGGACGGGAATAGCCCATGCCCAAGCACTGGTTTCGGCAGCAAATACGGCTTGCTCAAAGAACATTTCTTTACTTAAGAAGCCGTTCATTAAAGGTACGCCGGCCATCGCCGCCGCAGCGATCATTGCGAGCACTGCGGTGTGAGGCATGTATTTTAGTAGTCCACTGAGTTTGCGCATGTCACGGGTGCCAGTTTCATGGTCGATAATCCCGGCGACCATGAACAGTGACGCCTTGAAGGTGGCGTGGTTGATAATATGGAAAATCGCCGCGACGGCGGCCATTTGGGTACCAAAACCAAACAACAGGGTAATTAAACCCAAGTGACTGATTGTGGAGTAGGCCAACAAGCCTTTCAAATCATGTTTAAACATGGCGGTATAGGCGCCAATCATAAAGGTTAGCAGGCCTGCTGTACCGACGATCCAAGTCCATTCTGGGGTGCCGGATAGCGCTGGGAAGAAACGCGCTAATAGGAAGATACCTGCTTTAACCATGGTCGCCGAATGCAGATAAGCCGATACCGGCGTTGGTGCCGCCATCGCGTGCGGTAACCAGAAGTGAAACGGAAATTGGGCTGACTTAGTAAAAACACCAAGCAGAATTAGGATCAGAATCGGCAAATAAAGTTCATGATTACGAATCATCTCACCTGCGGCTAGCACATCGGTTAGATTGTAACTGCCCACAATGTTACCGAGCAATAACACACCACCGAGTAACGCCAAACCACCGGCACCGGTGATGGCTAATGCCATCCGCGCGCCGTGTCGTGCATCTTGACGATGTTGCCAATAACTAATCAGTAAAAACGAGCTTAGGGATGTGAGCTCCCAAAATACCACCAGTTGTAGTAGGTTTTCAGATAATACTATCCCGAGCATCGAGCCCATAAACATCATCAGGTAAGCAAAGAAGCGTCCCATCGAGTCTTTTGCCGACAAATAGTAGCGAGCATAGATAATGATGAGTAGGCCAATCACTAAAATAAGTAAGGCAAATAAGAGTGCCAAGCCATCTAAGCGGAAGGCGAAGTCTAAGCCAATGCTAGGCATCCAGGCCCAACTTTGAATAAGCGTTTCACCTGCAAATGGCAGAGCCATAGCTGGGGCAAGGAAGGCAAGCGCAAGGACAGTGATCCCGGCTGATACCCAAGCCGATGCAACACGATGAAATTTTGAAGCCCAAGCGGCCAAAGCGGCGCCAAGGAAGGGCAACAAAGCTACTATGGGCAAGTTAAAGGCAAGTAGGCTCATGTTTTTCCTGATCGAAGTTATAAATAAAGTTTATTAGCCGAGAAGCTTACCATGTAGGGCGTGCAAGTCAATAATTTGTAAGCGAAATTGCCGTGTTTTGATAGGGTGGGATGCAAATAAAAAAGGCCGCATTATGCGGCCAAGTTGAAGCGCTTAAAACTGGTAGCGAACCCCCGCCGTAAAATTGCGACCGCTAATTGGTGCTTCGTTTTTAAAGAAGCTTTGATGTAAGCGACCACTTTCGTTGGTCAAGTTGCGCCCTTGTAAAAATAAACGCAGGTCTTTGATGTTTGCAGGATAGTAGGCTAAATCAAAGCCCAGCGTAGCAAAGCCATCGGTGGTGTCTTCCGCTTCTGCGGTTTGGGTTTGTTTAAAGTGATAACGATAATCGACACTCAACTTAAAGTCACTCCAGCGGGTATCGGCGCCTAGGCCAATACGCGGCGGGGTCATACGCGGCAGGTTGCCGCCGTCACGAAGTTCACCACGCAAGTAATCACCGCTGGCGCGAAGCGTTAGGGGTAGCTGAGTGGCTAGATCGACCGCACCGTTGAGTTCGACACCATAAAAAATCGCGTCATCTTGAGCGTTATAGACCAGTAGTTCTCCATCGGCTTTATCGTTACCATTACCATCCACACGGCGATTATCCGTGTCGTTTTGGTAATAAATAAAGTTATCCACCAGATTCACAAACGCGGTTGCTTCATAACGCAGGCTACCCTGTTGGCGCAATAAGCTGATTTCGGTATTTAAATAGGTTTCTTTGGTTAAATCCGGATTACCCACCTCAAACAGGCCGGCCGCACCATGGCGACCAAAGGCATAAAGCTGTTCCGGGCCGGGCGCGGCTTCAGAGCGGCTAATGCCGGCACGCAGTTTATGGTCACTATCCAGGTCAAATAACGCACCCAATGCGATTCCAGTGTTTAAATAAGATTTTGTGCCGGGATTAGGGTCAAAGTTAACGGTACCAATTGAGGCATTATCAAAGGTAACGCTATCGCCGGCTACAGTTGAATTACCTTGACGTTTTGGGTTGAAGTGATCGTAACCCAATCTAAACCCTAGCTCGAATTGTCCCCAGGATGTCGGTCTTTCTTGCATACTAAAAATGCCGATTGAATTGCGCTCGCTGGGGCGAATAAAAAAGGCATCACCATCGTCTTCAGCTTCGAACTTGGTGTTATTGAAGTCGAGCCCAATCACCCCTGTCCAGTTTGCAATCGGGTCATGGGTCAATTCCAAGCGCAAATCCAATTCTTGTTGTTTAAAAATCGCTTCAAGCTCTCGAGCGCCGACTTCGTATTCCCATTCTTCTTGATAGAAGTCGGTGTAAGCTAAGCTAAAGCGTGCGGTATTAAAACCGGGCAGCGGATCGTACAGCTCACCTTTTAGATCAAAGCGCTTGGATTCCGCTTCAATGCGGTCATAGTCATCCTCGTCGGCTTCTGGAATCCCATACTCGCTATTCCACTGACTAAAGCCTATGCCTAAAAATCCGCGCTCGCCCGCATAAATACCGGTTATGGCTAGATTGCGATTTTCGACATCACTGTTGAGTAGTTCATTGCGCTTGCCCTCGCCATCTGACGTTTGAAAACCGTTAATCGAGAAATTATCGGTTTGGCGATAATCGGCGTCTAAACGAATCGCCATTTCGCCGGATACTGGCAGCTCTAACGCCACACCGCTGCGGCGATCATGACCATTAAGCCCATAGGAGGCTTGCACCGCACCATTGGCGCGGTCGCCGATAATCGGACTAAAACGACCGGATACCACATTCACCACGCCACCGCTGGCGCCTGAGCCATAAAGCAAGGTCGCCGGGCCACGAATCACTTCAACCGAATCGGCACGTAAGGTTGAACTGGCGACCGCATGATCGGCACCTTCACCGGATACATCGCTGACTCGGGCACCGTCTTCTAGAATCGCCACCCGTGAACCTTGTAGGCCTCGAATCACCGGACGACCAACGCCTGGACCAAAATCAGCATTACTAATGCCAGGTAAGCCATCCAAGGCTTCACCAATCGTGCCAGCGCGGCGTTGTTCCATTTGTTCGCCTTCAATGACCGCTACCGGGCGCACCACTTCACTTTCGGTTTGGCTCATAATTGAGCCGGCTTGAATAACCGAAATACGTTCCAATGAGGTTTCGGTATTGGCAAACAGCTGTGGGCTAATCAAAGCAAGGCTGCTGCTTAGGCTAATAAAGCCTAGTGCGCGGGTAAGTCGTGCTGGTTTTAGCATATAAAAACTCCCGTTTTTTAATTTCAAAAATAAATTATTATCTGGGTTTATGTTTGAATATGCTATTTAAAATAAAATATTTAGTCAAGGCTAAATTATTATTTATATAGATTTGTGAGGCGATAAAACAACGGAATGGTAAACAGCGTTAGCAGGGTAGATACGCCAATGCCCCAGACAATAGCGGTCGCAACCGGACTAAACATTAACGAATGCCCACCCATGCCAATCGCTAAGCCCATCAAACCCGCCATAGTGGTGAAGGTGGTGATTAAGATGGGCACCAGTCGACGGCGGGCGGCATAAACAATAGCATGTAGGTTAGACATACCACTGGCACGACGCGAATTAGCGGCCGAAATCAACACAATCGCCGCATTGACCGCAATACCGGATAAGGCAACCACGCCATACAGGGTGTATAAACTTAATGGGTAACCACTCATCCAGAGGCCATAGGCGACACCGGTAAAGGCCATCGGAATAGTAAGCAAAATAATAAACGGTTGAAAATAGCTTCTGAATTGCGCGCCTAAAATCATATACATCAGCCCAACACCCATCACAAACAGCATCAGCATGGCGTTAAGTGATTCATTGATTTCATCGAGTTCGCCGGAAAAATCGAGGTTAATGCCAGGATGATTCGCAGCAATTTCGTTCCAGGCTGCCTGTAATTGCGCATTGGCACTGAGCGTATCAATTTGACTGCGATCGATGTCGGCTTCCAAGGTAATCGCGCGACTAAAGTTATGATGTCTTAAACTGACAAAACCCTGGCGAATTTCAACGGTTACCAGTTCAGCCAGGGCAATCCGCTGACCGCTTGGACTGGTAATTTGGGTCGATAACCAGGCCTGGATATCGTCGGTTTGGGGCAGGCTGCCACGCACGCGTAAATCGACTTGCTCACCTCGGTCATTCAGTTGCGCGACTACTTCACCATCGGTTAGTAAACGTAAACTGCGCACCACGGTCATTGGGTCCAGACCTGCTTGACGAATCGCCGGCATATTGAGTTGGGTCACCAGTTGCGGGCTACCCAGGGTGGCATCGTTTTGAATGTCTGTCACCCCCGGAGTTTGCTCGAGTAGCGCAGTGAGGTCAGCCACGGCAGCGGCAATTTCGGTGTAATCATCGCCTCTGACTTTGACGCTAATCGGTTTAGAGCTGGGTGGGCCGCCGGACAGTTTAAGTACACTCACCTCGGCAGGTGTGGGTGCATTAGCTACTATATAATCGCGCAGCCCATCAATGATGGTGTCGGCACTGCGCTCGCGCTGCGAGGCGGGGTGCAGGCTAATAAACACCTGCCCAAGGTTTTCGCCGATTAGCGGCTCGGTTTCGGTAAACATCTGTCCGGCGTAGCTGACTAGCGCACGGCTTTCGCCGTCCTGTAACCAGGCCTGGGAAAGTCCCTCTATTTCACGTGTCTTAGCCAGGGTTTGATCAATCGGCGTGCCAGTGGGGAGTTCGACATTTAAATAGAAAATATCCAGTGTGTCGGAGGCAAAGAAGTTGGTGGTGATGCGTTCTGAAGACACTAAATAAATAGCTGATGCAAAGGCACTGGTTAACACAAACAGGGTTAGCCAAGGGTGTCGAAAACTTTTCACCAATGCCCGCCCGTACAGGTTGCGCAGTTTCATTAAGCGTCGTTCGCGTCCAGGCGTCAGGTGGTGCTTTTGGTCGGCTTTCAGATGCAGAGCATGACTTTGCGAGGGTAACATCCAAAAGGCTTGAATCAGACTGATAATCAGTGCGATGGTTACCACCAGCGGCACAATGCGCATAAAGTCGCCCAAAATACCGGGCAATAGCATCAAGGGTAAAAAGGCCGCAATAGTGGTCAGTACGGCGGCTACTAGCGGCCAGCCCACCTCTTGCATGGCTTCAATCGCCGCATCCAGGGTGTTGCGACCTCGGTGCATCTGATGGTGCATGGCTTCAACCATCACCACCGCCACATCCACCAACATACCCAGCGCAATAATAACCCCTAACAAGACCGTCAAATTGAGGGTTTCGCCAGTAAGATTAAGCACGATAAAAACCCCGGTCAGCGAAAAAGGAATCGCCATCGCCACCAGTAGCCCAATACGCCAACCTAAAAATAACCAACTGACCAGCAATACCAGCGTTAAACCTTGCAGGGCATTAGTTTGCATCATACTAATGGCATCACGCGTGGATTGAGTTTGGTCATCGGCGAGGGTTAGGATTAAACCTTGCGCGGCATATTGGTGGTTGTAATCCGTGATAAAGTCGGTAAGACGTTCAACCAGTTCCAGGGTATTGGCTGTGCCGGATTTCATAACGGCGAGAATAACGGCCGGTTGGTCATTCATCGACACCATTTGAGTAGCGTCCTGGCGGGCACGCAAAATCTCTGCCACATCCTCTAGCAGCACATCACCTTGGGTGGTCGGGAGTGGCAGTTGTGCTAGGGCTTCTGGGTCGGCGCTTTGGCCTACATGACGAATTAACCACTGCTCTTGGCCAACGCGCAGCTTGCCTGCGGCTTGATCTTGCCACTGAGCGGCAATCATATCCGCGACTAAGGGTGGGCTGACCCCCAGTTGCGCCAGGCGATTAAAATCGAGGCGGACTTGTAATTCGGGGTCTTCGAGCCCAATAGTATCAATGCGATCGACACCCCGCAGGCGTTCTAATTCGCGTTTGAGTTGAAAGCCTTGTGCGCGAAGGGTTTCATCAAACGCTTGCCCTTTCAGTACCAGCGTAGCCGAGGGATAGGCGTTAGCGCTGGTAATTTCCATCACCATGGGCTCGACAATATCTGCAGGTAATTCTGGGCGTTTGTTTTGAATTTCGCGGCGTAAATCGTTAATGCGCTTGTCAAAGGTGCGATCATCTAAATCGCGAAAACGCACTAGGATATTAGATAGCCCGACTCGCGAGGTGCTGGAGACAAAGTTGACATCGTTGAGTTTTCGCAAAGCATCTTCAAGCGGTTGGGTGACGCGGGTTTCGATATCTTCGGCGCTAGCGCCCGGTAAAGCGGTCACAATAATAATCCAGTTGAAATTAATCGTAGGATCTTTTTGGCGCGGCATATCCAGATAGGACATGACGCCTAAAGCCAATATGAGCGCAAATACCAGATTGGCTAACACGGCATTGCTGATAAATCGCTTAATCATTGGGCGTGCGCTCGGCTTAGGCGTTGCTGGCCTTGGGTAACGATCAGCAGGTCATCAGCCCAATCGTCGGGCAGCGGGTGTGGGCGTCCTTCTTGGACATGAGCTAGGACCAGAAACCGCAGTTGATCTTGCTGGACTGCAAATACGCCCATTTCACCGTCTCGTTGCACAATCACTTGGGTGGGTAAAAATCGTTTGGGGTGGGTTAATGTCAGCTGCCCACTCAGCCCAATCGGTAGGTTTGTGTCGGCCTTAAACCAGACCGCTACACTGCGACTGTTCGGTTCAAGGTTGGGCGCTTGGCGTAGCAGGTTCACAGGTTGATCTGCAATGCCGAGTGCTTGAAACACCGCCTTTAGATGGCTGGGTTCTGCGATGTCACTCACGGAACGTAACCAACTGACCGGGAGTTGGCTGCGGATTTCGGCATCTTGGGTTTGCACCAGATTGAGCAGGGGTGTGCCGACACTGACCCATTGACCTTCACCAACTTGGTGGTTAACAATCGCACCATCAAAGGGTGCTTTAATCCGACAACGATCGATTTGACGTGCATTAATGGCTTGCTCAACCGATAGAATTCCTTGCTGGGCTTCGAGTTGATCGATCTGCGTGTTTAATTCATCCAACTGACTCAGCGTGGCTAAATCGCGGTTTTGCAAGGTTTTTAGCCGGGATAACGAGAGTTTGGCAAGGTCAAGTAACGCCTGATTTTGGCGTTGTTGAGCGATTAAACTCTCAGCGTGGAGTTGTTGGTCTTGGCAATCTAATTCGATCAATAGCTGATTTTGCAAAACCACAGCACCGGGGCGGGTGTGAATTCGCAAGATGCGAGCATTTAGCTCACTAGCCAGTTGTGATTCGTTGGGACTAATTACCTCGGCCGCAAAGGATTGTGACCGTGTAATGGTCACTTCAGATACGGGCTGGGTTTCTATAAAGCTGCGCCAATCATCATCGGCATGAGCGCTATTAGCCACACTACCTAAGACCAGCGCCCCGAAAAGACTGATTAATAAAAGCCTAGTCATTATCAACCCGTGCATGCAAGACTCCTGGATTCGATCAAATTAGGACTCAGCGTAATTCGATTTGATTGTAGCGTAATCATCACAGACCTGTTGCATCGCCTCATGGTCGTATTCACGTAAGCCGCTCAATAGCATGACTTTGTTCCCATAGCCTAGCAAGTTATTGCCATCTAATATAGAAAATTTTAGGGTCACTTGGGCGCGTTTTGCTTGTGAATCAATAGTATAACCGGCATATTCCAGACGCATGTTTGCGGTGGGTGTTTGTTCAAAATGGACAGCCATGCTTTCATACATCACCATGGGGCGAGCTGGGTTAATCATAATGTTATGCTCAGCCATAATTGGAACCAACAAATTAGGAAAACTTTCGCCCGAAAAGGCAACATAAGCTTCAATAAAGGGCGCGATAATCTGTGGGTCTTGGCTCAGCGTATTTTGGTGTGTCAAACTCAAAAAGGTTTTGGCATCACTATCTTGAATCAAGTAGCTGTGGTCTTGATCAGGTACAAAGTTGAGTTCACGGTTATCACTTAACATGCCAACAAATTTGACCGAGATGTATTTTGCTAAGCCCAGTTGCGCAAGGCTAATCGAAAACAACAGATCGCCAGGGACACAAAAACGTTTTGAATCGGGGTTATGCAAGGGATTAAAGTCACCCGCTACGCGCTTGGCAAAACGACTCGCTTGTTCTGGCTGAACAACAAATGACGGTAATTGGGTTGCGTTTGAGCGAGTTTGGTAGAAATCATCTAGAAACATGGCATAATCCGATTAAAAAGTTTAATGATACTGTAACCTAGCTAGGGAAGCTAGATTTCTGCGTAATCGCAACTATCACCCCTCAAAATAAAGGACATCGAATGACTCAGCAACGGAAAGCCCCATCAGTCCAGCCTATTGAAGCTATCAACACAAAGACGACTAGCGCCCTGGGGCGACGCGCGCTGTTAACGGGTGCGGTGGCGGTCACTGCGCTCGGACTATCCGGTTGCCAAAGCGAGGCGGATGGCGTCGTTATTGATCGTGAGCGGGTGTTTCATTGGAAAATGGTCACAGCATGGCCCAAAAATTTTCCAGGCCTCGGCACAGGCGCGAATGAGCTGGCCCAGCTGATTGAGCAAATGTCGGGTGGCAGGATCAAAATAACTGTCTTTGGTGCGGGTGAATTGGTCGGGCCATTTGAAGTTTTTGATGCGGTATCGCAAGGGCAAGCCGATTTAGGCCATGCCACCGCCTACTATTGGAAAGGAAAACTGCCTAGTGCCGACTTCTTCACCGTCGTACCTATGGGCTTAACGGCAGAAGAAATGAACAGTTGGTTATACTACGGTGGTGGTATGGCCTTATGGGAAGAGGCCTATAAGCCGTTTGGATTGATTCCGAATGCGGCGGGCAATACCGGCACTCAAATGGGCGGCTGGTTTAATCGAGAAATTACTAGCATCGCCGATTTGCGTGGTTTAAAAATTCGGATGCCAGGCCTGGGTGCCGAGGTTTATGAGAAAGTCGGCGCTGTCACGGTAAATCTGCCGGGCAACGAGCTTTTTCAAGGGATGCAAACCGGGCTGATTGACGCGGTTGAGTTTGTGGGACCCTATAACGATTTAGCGTTTGGTTTTCATCGTGTTGCCAAATATTACTATACGCCGGGCTGGCAAGAACCGGGTTCTGCGTTAGAGTGTATGATTAATGAAAAGGCTTTTGCAGAGCTGACACCTGATTTACAAGTGATTGTACGCAGCGCCATGAAGGTAGCGAATTTAAATATGCTCGCAGAATACACCGCACGCAATCAGCAGGCGCTTAATACCTTAGTTAATCAGCATGGCGTCCAGTTGCGTCACTTCCCGCAGGATGTGCTCCTTGCCTTGAAGAAAACGAGTGCTGAAGTGGTGGAAGCCGCCGCAGCGCGCGATCCGTTAGCACAAAAAGTCTGGGCATCACAAAAAGCGTTTCGGGATCAAGTGGCACCCTGGACGGAGCAGTCTTTAAAAGCCTTTTTAGATTTACGTTACCTGTAACGAGTGCCACATTAGGAGAGTTATATGAAAGTCGCCGTTTTTAGTACCAAGCCTTACGATAAAACCGCCTTGGGTCATTATGATAATGACGAGGTCGATCTTAATTTTCTGGAAGTCCCCTTAAATGAAGCCACTGTGCATTATGCGCAAGGTTTTCAAGCGGTCAGCGCTTTCGTAAATGATGATTTGAGTGAGCCAGTATTAACCAAGCTCGCGGCACATGGCGTCGGCTTAGTCACTTTGCGCTGTGCGGGTTTTAATAATGTTGATTTAGCAGTCGCAAAACAACTGGGTATTAAAATCACCCGCGTGCCGGCCTATTCTCCCTATGCGGTTGCCGAACATACCATCGGAATGATGCTCGCGTTGAGCCGGAAACTTTACAAAGCCTATAACCGCGTGCGCGAGGGCAATTTTTCGCTAAATGGACTGTTGGGGTTTGATTTTTATGGCAAAACCGTCGGCATTATTGGTGCCGGTAAAATTGGCTTGTTGGTCGCTAAACGTCTGCAAGCCTTTGGCTGTCGTGTGTTGATTTATGATCCCTATTTATGCGAATCATGTGCCGAGGAAGGTTTTGAGCAGGTCGAGCTTGACGTGCTTTACGCCGAATCACACATTATTTCGATGCATTGTCCGCTGACCGAGGAAACAACGCGCATGATCAATGCCGCTGCGATGGCTAAAATGCGCCAAGGGGTGATGATTATTAATACTGGCCGTGGTGCGCTGATTGATACTAAAGCCTTGATTAAAGGCCTAAAATCACGCCATATTGGCTACGTTGGTTTAGATGTTTATGAAGAAGAGGGACCGTTGTTTTTTGAAGACCATTCCGATGACATCATTCAAGACGATCATTTTGAACGCTTATTGACCTTCCCGAACGTGTTGGTGACCGGGCACCAGGCCTATTTCACCCATGAAGCGCTAGAGCATATTGCAGAAACGACCATTGAAAATCTGATGGCTTTCAAGTATCAGCGTCCTTTAACCAACGAAGTGCCCTTTAAGCCCGCCTAGAAAAAAGCCCCCGAATCCAAATGGAGACGGGGGCTTTTTTATTTGGCCTAGCTTATCACTAAGTAGGCCTGCTTAGGATAACTTAGGACGATTAAACCGAACCCATGCTACGCTTAGTGCGTGGAGCGCCAGCTGGCTTGCGGCTCAACTTTGGACGCGCACCCGGTGTCGCAGCGGTGTCACGAACTTCCGTTAAATCGGCAGGTTGGCCACAAATCCAGGTTTTCTTCAGTGTCGCTAATTGCGCTTTCGATAAATCAGCTGGCAAATCAACTAGGCTAAAGCCATCCTGAATATTCAACTGACGAATCGATGCGCCATCAATATTCGCTTCATTGGCAATCGCGCCAATAATATTGCCTGGCTTAACGCCATTGGCAAAACCAACATTAATGCGGTAACGCTTCATGCCAGACTCAGGTGGGCCGTCTACGCGTGGGCGACGTGGTGCGCGTTCTGTACGATCACCGCGCTCGCCACGGCCACGGGCTGGACGATCACGTCCAAAGTCGCGCGCCCCACGTGAGCCCCGATCGTCATCACGGAAGCTGGCTTGACGAATTGGCTTATCTTCTAAGAAGAAAGGTGCATCACCCTGAGCCAGTTTTGCTAAGGCGGCGGCAATTTCTAATGCTGGAACATTCGATGATTGCTGGAGGTCTTCAATCATTTGTTGATAGAATTCCAAACCTTCTTGCTCGAGGGCATCGGTAATGCGCGCCTTAAACTTTTCAACGCGTTGATCGTTGATATCTTGGGTGCTTGGTAGCGTTAACATATCAATTTTTTTGTTAGTCGCACGCTCAATTTGTTGTAACAAACGGCGTTCACGTGGTGCAACAAACAAAATCGCATTACCAGAGCGGCCAGCACGACCGGTACGACCGATACGGTGAACATAGCTTTCGGTATCATATGGAATGTCATAGTTCACCACGTGGGTAATACGCTCAACGTCAAGACCACGTGCGACCACGTCGGTTGCAATCAAAATATCAATTTTGCCTTTTTTAAGCTGGTCAACAATACGCTCACGGTGATTCTGCGCAATGTCACCATTTAAGGCGGCGGCGGCATAACCACGAGCTTCGAGTTTTTCAGCCAATTCAATGGTAGCGGTTTTAGTGCGCACAAAAATAATCATGCCATCAAACTCGGTGGCTTCTAAGATCCGGGTTAGCGCATCTAATTTGTGTAAACCACTGACCAACCAATAAGACTGGCTAATCGTTGAGGCGGTGCCGGTTTTTTGTTTGATAATCACTTCAACCGGATTGTTTAAATGCTTGCTGGCAATCTTATGAACTTCTTTTGGCATGGTCGCTGAGAACAAGGCAATTTGACGATCTTGTGGCGTTTGCTCTAGTACCCATTCAACATCATCAATAAAACCCATGCGTAGCATTTCATCGGCTTCGTCTAAGACTAAGGCTTGCAGATTATCAAGCTTAAGTGTGCCTTTGCGCATGTGATCCATTACGCGACCTGGCGTGCCGACAACCACTTGTGCGCCACGTTTAAGTGCGCGAATTTGACCGCCATACTCTTGACCACCGTAAATCGGCAGTACATGAAAACCTTTCATATGATGGGCAAAGCTTTGGAAAGCCTCAGCCACCTGAATCGCCAGTTCACGGGTTGGCGCTAAAACTAAAATTTGGGTGTTGGTGTTTTGAATATCAACACGTGATAGCAAAGGTAGCGCAAAAGCAGCGGTTTTACCGGTACCGGTTTGCGCCATACCTAAAATATCACGGCCTTCTAAAATAGGGGGAATCGCTTGTGCTTGAATCGGTGACGGGGTTTCATAGCCCACATCTTGTAAGGCTTTCAATACTTGTGGGATCAGGTTAAAGCTTTCGAATGTTACATCTTGGATAGTTTCGCTCATAGGGTTTTCCTTTTAGTGCTAATGAAAAAACGCTTATGGCTCAGATCAACGGAAAAACGGCGGTCTGGACAAGTCCTATGGCGATGGTGCGCACACCTAAACACTATGATGTGATGACATCGATGCTGGACTGATGCAGTAAGAAAGTAGAAATGACGCTATCAAAGGTCATTAAAAAGTTCCCGAGCTCCGTATGGCTCTCGGTCTAGCGAAATCAATCTGTGAGCTAGCACAGAGATAATAAGTCGTCACTAATGAGAGAGCAAAGCAATAAAGCTCGGCTAGAATAACAGAATCAGGGCAAGTTGCAACAAGTATATTGATTTTATTAATGGTGTTATTGGAAGATTTAGCGCATAAATGTCTTGAAACCTAGGGTTAAAAAAATAGAATGAAAGTTCATTCTATTAGTGACTAATTAGATTTTATGGTCTTTTCAAAAACGTTTTTTAAGCATCAGCAAGGTTCGCCGCTACAAACCAAAGTGCTTAATAGTGCGCTGAGGTTGTTTGTTGAACAGGGGTTTCACAAAACCTCTATTCCTGATTTAGTAGCCGACTCCGGTGTCAGCATTGGCAGTATATATAAACATTTTGGTGATAAAGAGGGTGTGGCGAAGATTTTAATGGTGCGGTTATTTGATGAATTGACCCAGCAACAGGAAGCGATTATTGCCCAATATGCTCTATCGCGTGACCAATATCGTGCCCTAGTGGAGTGGATGTTTGGCTTTGCGTTAGAGTTTCCGGATGTGATGGCATTTTTACTCTATGCCAGGCATCAGGATTTTTTGCCAGATACCCGTTCGGCCTGCTCTGCCAAGCCCTTTATGGTGTTGCGCGATGTGGTGGCTCGGGGCATTGCGCAAAATGAGATAAAGCAACAGGATGCGTTAATTATGGCGGCCGTGGCATTCGGTCCGGTATTGCGCATTTTGCAGCTTTATTTAGATGGTGTGTTACCTAAGCCCTTGGCTGACTATCGCGATGAACTGATTCAAACAAGTTGGCAGGCGATTGCACTCTAGACGATTCAAAACAAAAACTAGATAAAAACGACATTAAAGGAAGATAATCATGATGAAACGACGCGACTTTTTACTCGCTGGCCTTGGTGGTGCCGCCGCACTGACGAGTGGTAAAGCCTTAGCGCAAGATCCGCTAGCGCGAGCTTTACAGCACTATATGCAAGAGCTAGAGCGTGCCGAGCGCCAAGCCGGTTATTTAGGGCCACGCATTCAAATTCCGCAGGCTCGTAGAGTTACGGATGGTGTTTATACCGTGGTGGGCAGCATGATTTGGCATAACCCGACCAACTACGGCTTGAATAACAATTTAAGTTTCATGATTTTTGAAGATGGTGTTTTTGTCTTTAATGGCAGTGCTAACCCGGCGTTATCACAAGCACTGCATCGCCAAATCCAGCAGATAACCGATAAGCCGGTTAAATGGGTGGCGGTGGAAAACCACCAAGGTCACGCGCATTTAGGGTCCAGTTATTGGTATGACATGGGCGTGCGTAATTTCTACTCAAACCGTCAAGCTCATGCCGATTTTCATGCTAGCTGGGATATTATTAAAGACCGCTGGTCACGCGCAGTGGGCTATCAGTTAACTGCCCCAGCCTATGACATTTCTGATGAGTTTACTGTGTTTGATGACCGCATGGATATCGATGTGGGCGGCGGTGAAGTAGTACAGATGCACTACTTTGGTAAGGGTCATACGCCCGGTTCGACCTCCTTGTACATTCCATCACGCAATGTGATTTTCCCAGGCGACAACGCCTATGAAAGCAGGATGTTGGCTTTGTTCAGTTACACCGACACTCAAGAATGGGTGAAAACCTTTGAACGCTTTATGGACTTTACCCCTGAAGGGACGATTATTGTGCCAGGCCATGGTGTGCCGACCGATATGGCGACCGTTAAGCGTGATACCTATGACTATCTACAATGGATGCACCGTGAAATTCAGGCGATTATTGATCGGGGTGGCGATCTGCGTGATGCCGAGAACCTCGATCAGTCACAGTTTAGTCATCGTGAAGTCTATGCACAAACCTTTGCGGGTAACGCGCGGCACATTTATCGTGAACTCAAAGGGCTAGACTTAGGTGATTCCACCGATTAGTTAGCCTATTGTTGTTTAGATAGCCTTGTTAAGCCCCTTTTGATAGGGGCTTTTTCGTTATAATGCGGCTAACAAAAGAGGTTGGCTATATGATACAAGTGGCTATAGTGGGTGGTGGACCGGGTGGTTTGATGGTGGCAGAACAGCTGGCAACCGATCCCCGATTTAAGGTTACAGTCTATGATGGGATGCCATCACCAGGGCGTAAGTTTTTGCAGGCCGGGCGGGGTGGCTTAAATATTACCCATGATATGCCTTTCGAGCAATTTGTTGCGGGTTATGGTCAGCAAGCAGCACGGATTAGACCTTGGTTAAGCATGTTTGGCCCAGATCATGTTCGTGAGTGGGTGCATAGTTTTGGTCTAACGACCTTTGTCGGTTCGTCGGGTCGTGTGTATCCTCAGGATATGAAAGCCGCTCCCTTATTGCGTAAGTGGCTGCAGCGTTTGCGTCAGCAGGGCGTGCAGCTATTAATGAGACACCAGTGGCAAGGTTGGGATAACTTGTCTTCTTCTAAGCAGTTATTAAAATTTCAAACGCCCGATGGTGAGCAGGCTATCGCAGCTGATCGGGTTATTTTGGCACTCGGTGGCGCCAGTTGGCCACATTTGGGTTCAAACGGGGCTTGGATTGATTATTTTAATGACGATGAAATAGCACCGTTTTTACCGGCCAATTGTGGCTTTGAGCAGGCCTGGTCGCCGATTTTTCAACAGCAGTTTGCTGGTCAGCCGTTAAAAAACGTGCGTTTAACGGTAGTGGATGCCCAGCAGCAGGCCTGGTCGCAGCTTGGTGAATGTCTGATAACCCAAGCCGGTATCGAGGGCAGTTTGATCTACAGCCTATCTCGGATGATTCGTGATACCTTGATGCAGCAAGGACGGGTTCAGGCTCATTTGGATTTATTGCCAGCCTTAACCGAGGCGCAGTTGCTACAGCGTTTAAGTAAGCCGCGAGGCAAATTGAGTATCAGTAACTTTTTAAAGCGCACCGGTATTGATGGCGTGCGTTTGGGGCTATTGCGTGAACAATTAACCAGCGTGCAATTAAACCAAGCAGTGGCAGATCCTGCGGAGTTAACCGGTCTGCTGAAACACTATCAATTGCACTTAACCCAACCAAGACCTATTGCAGAGGCGATTAGTAGTGCCGGCGGTGTGCGTTTTAGTCAGGTTGATGGGGTGGGGCAGTTGATAACCAGACCTGGTTGTTATTGTGCTGGAGAGATGTTGGACTGGGAAGCACCTACAGGTGGCTTTTTGTTGACTGCGGTTTTATCGCAATCGGTTGCAGTGGCACAGCAGATAAAATCGACTGTGCCTTAGATTCCGCTGAGTAATTAGTCAGCCGCAGCTGATTCTAGTTCGCTGTCTTGATTATTCAAGCCAGGATCACCATCTTCTAATACTTCAAATTTATAGCCAATACCATAAACGGAATGAATGACATCCGTTGCCGGCCATACTTGATGCATTTTTTGACGCAATTTTTTAATATGACTATCGACTGTGCGATCAGAAACAATACGCCCATCTTGATAAATACGATTCATCAACTGAGTGCGCGAGAAGATTTGTCCTGGGTGCTCATAAAGCACTTGAAATAACGCAAATTCCACCGCGGTTAAGGCCACAGATTGCTCTTGGTAGTGAATTTGTGAGCGGGTTTCATCCAGTGTCCACTCGCTGGGTTGTTTCATCTCGTAATGACGACGAAGTACAGCGCGAACGCGAGCCATCACTTCGCGTGGGCTAAAGGGTTTGCAGATGTAATCATCGGCCCCCAAATCAAGCCCTAAAATGCGATCCATTTCTTCCACTTTTGCACTGATCATAATGATCGGAACCTGGGAGGTTTTACGCACGTTTTGACAAATGCTAATCCCGTCTACCTCGGGTAGCATAATATCCAGCAAAACCAAGTCTGGGTGCGATTCCCGAATGGTTTTAACCGCATTAGCGCCGGTGTTAAGTTGCTGAGTCGAATAGCCTTCAGCCTTGAGATAATCCTCGAGCAAATCGGCAATGCGTTTCTCATCTTCAATAATTAAAATGTTCATGATGCATAAGCCTCCTGAGGCAGGGTTAGAGTAAATTTAAGGCCGCCTAATTGGCTGGCAGAAACGGTCACATCACCTTGATGCGCTTGCACAATTTGTTGTACTAACGCCAAGCCAATCCCCGCCCCACCAAAGCGGCGGTTACGTGACCCTTCGGCACGATAAAAGCGTTCAAACAGATGTTGCATCGCTTCTTCGCTCACGGTCGGTGCCGTATCTTCTAGAGTTAAGTGTAACACTTTTTTGTTTTGGGTAAGCGTTAGGTGAATCTCGCCAGGCGCGTCAGTGTAGGCAATGCTGTTGGCGAGTAAATTTGCCAACATTTGATGTAAGCGGTCACTATCGCCGAGCAAAAACAGGTCCTGTTCGGGCAGGCGAGCGTAGAGTTTAAGACCTTTTGTTTCAGCCTGGCCATGGAAGTTATCAAGGGCATTTTTAATGAGGTTGGTGACGTTGACGCGATTCATTTGATAGCGTAGACCACCGACATCATTCAATGCGATTTGATAAAGATCGTCAATCAGTCGGTTTAGATGCACCACTTCACTATGCAGGTTATCGAGGGTTTGTTGGTTAAGCGGGCGAACACCGTCTTTCATTGCCTCAATATCGCCACGGATAATCGTTAATGGGGTGCGTAATTCATGCGAAATATCAGCAATCCATTGATTACGGCTTTGTTGGTTTTTTTTCAAGCTTTTGGCAAGATGATTAAAATCTTGTAACAGCTGCCCCATTTCATCCCGGCGGTTAACTTTTAAACGCGTATCAAAGCGCCCTGCGGTTAAAGCGCGCATCCCTTGGGTAACTGCTAGGACCGGGTGAATAAAATAATGGGCAATCGGGAGCAGGAGCAGGCCGGTGATGAGCACTAAAAAAGCAACGCTGTATGTAATGAGCTCGCGCTGACGCTTTTCTAGCTGAATATCCAAGCTTTCTGTGAGCTCTTCACGATGGGTATAGCCAATATAGCCAATTTTCTCATCATTCAGTTCGATAGGTAAAAACAAAGTACGGTTACTGGTTTCGTTGCCAAAAATGCACTGGCGTTCTGTTGTCATAAGACTCAAGCGCTTTTCGGTATAATCCGGATGAAAGCGTTTGAATTCCGAGAAAGGGTGAAATAAAAATACTTCGGCGGGTACCATGGTTTCGGCAAAATCGACTCTGCTGGAAATACCTACCAGGTTTTTCCAGGTAACTTCATCCATCTGCGATAGGTCATGCTCGCCACGTTGCGTAAGCACATGTTGCAGATTCTTTTTGATCCGTTCTAGATGCAGTTGATCGCGTTGATCGACATATTCAATCAAGCTGGTCTTGAGCATATAGTGGTTGGTGACAATCGTACCAATCACTAAAAATAGTCCAAACAGCAACGCGACTAAAATTAATTTTAGCTTAAAGCCTAGCATATGCTTGAGCGTTTCCTTGGCTGTCATCCATTGGGATGGCATATAGTCGTATTTAAAAATGCGATACAAGTATAGCGAGTCCTTTGCTAGGCATTAAGTAAATAGATGGAATGCTAAACGTCTCGTTTAACGCAGTCCATCGCATAAACCGTTTTGCCATCTTTTTCGATTTTTTCCAGACCATGAACATCCGTTTCAAAGCCAGGGAATTTCTCGTTAAACGTTTGCGCAAACTTTAAGTAGTTCAAAATCGTTTTATTGACGCGTTCGCCAGGGATCAGTAATGGAATACCCGGTGGATAAGGTGTCAATAGTACCGCGGTAATGCGGCCTTCTAGATCGTCAACTTCAACACGCTCGATTTTGTTATGCACCATCATCGCGTAGGCATCAGCGGGTTTCATCGCTGGCTCCATGTGCGAGGTATACATCTCGGTGGTTAAGCGCGCGACATCACTTTCACGATACATGTTGTGAATGGCATTACACAAATCACGCAGACCAATACGCTCATAACGAGGGTATTTTTTAATGAACCCAGGTAACACGCGCCATAACGGCATATTGCGATCATAGTCGTCTTTAAACTGCTGTAAGGCGGTTACCATCGTATTCCAACGGCCTTTGGTAATCCCAATGGTAAACATGATAAAGAAGGAGTAGAGCCCTGTTTTTTCAATAATAACTCCGTGTTCGGCGAGGTAGCGCGTCACGATGGCTGCTGGAATACCAGACTCTGAAAAATCGCCATTGACCGCCAGGCCGGGTGTAATGATGGTCGCTTTAATCGGATCGAGCATATTAAAGTTAGACGCTAAATTACCAAAGCCATGCCAGGGATCATCGGTGCGCAATACCCAATCATCACGTTCGCCAATCCCTTCTTCGGCTAACTCATCGGGACCCCAAACCTTAAACCACCAAGAGTCACCGTATTCTTCATCGACTTTGCGCATTGCGCGTCTAAAGTCAATCGCTTCAGCAATCGATTCCTCAACCAGTGCCGTACCACCCGGGGGCTCCATCATGGCCGCGGCGACGTCACAACTAGCAATAATCGCATATTGCGGGCTGGTGGAAACGTGCATTAAGTAGGCTTCGTTAAAGCGGCCGCGGTCTAGCATACGCTTGGGTGATTCTTGCACCAAAATTTGGCTGGCTTGGCTTAAGCCGGCAAGTAGTTTATGGGTGGATTGACAGGCATACACCATAGGGCCTTCGGAGCGATTGGTATCGCGTCCAATGGCGTGCATCCCTTTGTAGAATTCATGGAAGGTCGCGTGCGGTAACCAGGCTTCATCGAAGTGGAGGTTCTCAACCGACTCACCGAGAGTTTTTTTAATTTTATCGACGTTATACAAAATACCATCATAAGTACTTTGGGTGATGGTGAGCATTTGCGGTTTGGCATTGGGGTTTTTCACCAATGGGTTTGCGGCAATTTTCTGCTTAATGGTATCCGGGTGGAATTCGCTTTCCGGAATAGGGCCGATAATGCCGTAGTGGTTGCGGGTCGGCATCAAAAACACCGGCACGGCGCCAGTCATAATAATTGAGTGGAGAACGGATTTATGGCAGTTACGGTCCACTACCACCACGTCATTATCGGCGACATTGGCGTGCCAAACAATTTTGTTGGAAGTCGAGGTGCCATTGGTGACAAAAAACAAGTGATCGGCCCCGAAGATGCGTGCCGCATTGTGTTCGGAATCGGCCACCGCGCCGGTATGGTCGAGTAATTGACCCAGCTCATCCACTGCGTTACAGACATCGGCACGCAACATATTCTCACCAAAAAACTGATGGAACATTTGTCCCACTGGGCTTTTTAGAAATGCGACACCACCGGAATGGCCTGGGCAGTGCCAAGAGTAAGAACCATCAGCCGCATAGCCGGTTAGTGCACGGAAAAAGGGTGGCGCCAAGCCGTCTAAATAGACGCGCGCTTCACGCATAATATGCCGCGCCACAAATTCGGGCGTATCTTCAAACATATGAATAAAGCCGTGTAACTCTTTTAGCACGTCGTTTGGAATATGGCGCGAGGTGCGGGTTTCACCGTATAAAAAAATCGGGATATCCGAGTTACGGTTGCGGATTTCTTCAACAAACAGTCGTAGCTTGGCAATCGCACTGTCTTTGAGTTCTTCGTCGGCAAACTCATCATCGTCAATGGACAGGATAAAGCAGGAGGCTCGGTTTTGTTGCTGGGCAATCATGGCGGTGTCGTTAAAGCTTGTTACACCAAGGGTTTCCATTCCCGCCGATTCAATCGCATCGGCTAAAGCACGAACACCGGTGCCGGACGCATTTTCAGAGCGAAAGTCTTCATCAATAATGACGACGGGGAAGCGAAATTTCATAACCTGTCCAATCCTTATCCGAGTAGGAGAATAGTAATTTAATTGTTTTAGCATTATACAAAACGCCACTCAAAATGATATGAAAGTTTTGCGATGCTGTGCTTCCGTTTAGTAGCAGGCCTGCTTATACTGGGGCATCATTTTTGAACGGATAGGCAGGTTATGCCACGCGGTTACTTTTGGGTTGGGTTTCTACTAGCGGTTATCGGCACATTACTGTTTTCGGTCAAGTCTATTTTGATTAAGCTGGCGTATGAAGCGGGATCTGATGCCGATGGTGTTATGTTTTTGCGTATGCTATTTGCTTTACCGATTTATGCGCTAATAGCAGGCCTGCTATGGCAACGCTATCCAGGCAAGCGCGCGGTTATGCAGTGGCCATTATGGGCGAAATTGGTCGGCTTAGGGTTTATGGGTTATTTTTTATCCTCCTGGTTGGACTTAAAGGGTTTAGAAACCATTTCGGCGCAGCTAGAACGACTCACCTTATTTACCTATCCGATTATGGTGGCGATTTTAGGGGCGTTGTTTTTTAAACAACCGCTGACCCGCAAAATCATTGCCGCCTTAACCCTTTCCTATTTGGGTATATTAGCGATTTATGGCGAAGAAGCGCGCATGGCCGAAACCGGCACGGCATTAGGCACCATCTTAGTAGCCTTGGCGGCGCTCAGTTTTGCGTTTTATGTGTTATTTAGCCGCGCGATTATCGCCCAGGTGGGGAGTTTGTGGTTTACCTCTTGGGCAATGCTGGCGGCTTGTGTTTGGGTAGTGGTGTTTTTTGCTGTTTGGATTGATTTTGACAGCTGGGTGTTTAACCGTGAAATTTTACTCTGGACGTTTTTATTGGCCATTTTTAGCACGGTGATTCCGAGTTTTATGATTAGTGAGGCGATTGCCCGATTAGGCCCGGCACAGACTGGGATTATTGGTAGTTTAGGGCCGTTATTTACCATCGGTTTGGCGGTGTGGATTTTGGCCGAACCTTTTACGCTATGGCATTTATTGGGCTTTACATTGGTTATGCTTGGGGTGGGTTTGCTCACCCTTAAAAACCGCTAAAGCATAACCGTCACTAATTCACCATGGAATGGGGGTTTATTGTAAATAGCCCGGTAGCCAAGTAGCCAGACTGGGCCAGGCGGCGAGCAAGGCAAGCAAGCCCAGTTGTAGCAATATAAATGGTATAACACCTTTGTAAATATCGACTGTTTTTAAGACATCACTGGCCACACCGCGTAAATAAAACAGCGCAAAACCAAATGGCGGGGTTAAAAATGCGGTTTGGAGATTAATCGCGATCATAATTGCCAGCCAAATCGGGTCTGCGCCTAGCAGTAATAAGACCGGAGCGACAATCGGCACCACCACATAAGTGATTTCGATAAAGTCTAAAAAGAACCCTAAAATAAATAAAAACAGCATGGTCAGTAGCATGAGGGTAAATAACCCACCGGGCAAGTTGCCGAGGAGATCATGTGCTAGGTCGTCACCGCCTAAACCTCTAAATACCAGCGAGAAAAATGCCGCACCAATAAAAATTAAGAAGATCATACTGGTGAGCTTAAGGGTGTTACGCATGACATAGTTAAGCGTCGCCATAGAGAGTTGGTTTTTTAACAATGCTAAGGCCAGTGCGCCCAATGCACCTAATGCACCCGCTTCCGTTGGGGTGGCAATACCTAAAATAATCGAGCCTAACACCAATAAAATCAAAGCAATCGGCGGAATTAAACTTTTTACCACGCGAACCAGCAGGCCTGGTTGCGTTTGCGTCACACCGTGTTGTGTGGCTGCTACAAACTTTGGAACGCGATGCGGTTGAAAGAAAGCAACGCCGAGCATGTAAAGCAAATACAACCCCACCAATACCAGGCCTGGTATCAGTGCACCGGCAAATAAATCCCCTACCGATACGGTTTCGGGCGCAAAAATGCCTTGCTGCAGTTGCGCTTGTTGATAGGCGTTAGAAATCACATCGGCCAGTAAAATTAAAATAATCGACGGTGGGATAATTTGACCGAGTGTGCCGCTGGCGCAAATGGTGCCACTAGCCAACTTGGGGCAATAACCTTGATGCAACATGGTCGGTAAGGCTAATAAACCGAGCATCACCACGGTTGCACCAACCAATCCGGTGCTCGCCGCTAATAAAGCGCCGACTAAAATCACCGCAATACCCAAACCGCCACGTACGCCCTTAAAGACCTCGGCCAATGTGAGTAGTAACTGATCGGCAATTTTGGATTTTTCTAGCATCAATCCCATAAAGATAAATAACGGCACCGCGAGTAATGTTGAATGGGTCATTATCGAATAGATGCGGCTGGGTATCGCATTGATAAACGCCATATCAAATACACCGACTAGGATGGCACCAAAGGCAAATAACAAAGATACGCCGGCTAGGGTAAAGGCCACGGGAAAACCGATCATTAGTGCGACTAGCACCAGTAAAAATAAGACTAACGACAACCATTCCATATTATTTGGTGTCCTTTGAAGTGTCCAAAAGCGCTAAGCTGTACTGCGCGATAAAACCCAGCGTTTGCAGGATCACCAGGCCTGGCATAATTAAAATCAAGGTTTTTAGTAAATACACATAGGCTAGGCCACTGGCATCGAGCGACTTTTCTTGAATCGCCCAGCTGGCACCAACATAGCTCCATCCCGCCCATAAAATAAACCCCATCACCGGCAACACAAACAACACCGCACCAAGCAAGTTTACCCAGGTCTGGTGGCGTGGGGATAGGCGCTGGTAGAACACATCCACGCGCACATGCTGATTTTGTTGATAGGTATAGGCAATACCCAGCATAAACAGCGTGGCGTGAATATATATCAAACTTTCGTCCAGTTTACTGGCGCTAAAATTGAAACCGTAACGCAGTAATACCGCCGCCGCCGTTGTTAGAACCAGCGCCAGTGTTAGCCACGCAACGCCATGCCCAAGGGTGCGCTGAAAGCGATTTTGGTAGGTTATAAAAAGTGCTATTGCTTGCATATAAAGTCTATTAAACACTCGGGTTTTTTTAGGGTTAAAATAAAGGCTTTAAAAGCTTCTATCAAATTATTGTGCTTATAGTTTTACTGTGCGCTTTTGGTGTATACAGCCTATTTTTGTTCTGCTACCTTAGCTCAGTTTTATCAGTCATAAAAATAAACCAACAGTATAAAGTATTTGGGAAAATGGTCTTGCATAAAAATTTACTGCAGCAGCCTCTACTATTTGGTAATGAGGAAAGTCAAACTTTCACCAATCTAACGGCATTGGTTGATAATATTGAACCGCATGTGACTTCGGTAAGCTCGAGAAACGAACAAGAGTGCTTTTACAAATATAGCCAGATTAAAGTTAATGACATCAAGGTTACTTCCGAGCTATTAAGCTATTTTGAGGTAGGCGCGGTCGTGAATAGCCACAGTTTGTTAATTGCGTTAGATGGTCACTATGAAATCAAGACCAAAAAGACCTCGCATCAAGCCTACAAAGCACATGGATTAATAATCCCGCCAACCAGTGAAATCCCTTTGTCATCGTCTAGGAATGAGATGACCAGCGGTTTAGTCATTAATTTTGATTTAGAGCATCTTAACAAAACCAGTTTAATCATGCGCGGTGAGCCTATCGATCGGACGAGCATTCAGCCTATTTCATTACAAATTAATCAAGTTGATTTTTTGCATCTGTTGCTGGCATTAGTGGCTCAAATTAATGGCGTAAATGGTAATACGCAATTACTCGCCTTAAATGGATTTGATGATCAATGTTACCGGCTGCTGGTAATGATGATGCAGCCTGAATTTTTTTTGAATGCCAAGCCCACGCAGCAAGACGAAGTCATTATCAGTAAAGATTTTATTAAGATGATAGAGAACTATCTTGAGCAACAGGTTCACCGACCCATCAATGTTACGCAATTGCAAGAGTATTTAGGCTTATCGGCGCGAGGGCTTCAATATGCCACCAATAAATATTTTGGTTGCTCACCAAGACAGTATCTCAATAACAAAAAACTGGATTTAGCTTACGAGTTATTACGGGATATCAATAACCAGAAAACCATTCTCGAAATCAGTTCAGATCTCGGTTTTTCCAGTCAATCGCGTTTTACGACATTTTTTGTCAAACGCTTCGGTTTAAAGCCTTCTGAGATCGTCAAAAAACGAGTCATTGGGTAGGGCTTTCAGCTCACTTGGTTTAATGTTCTGCTAAACCTTCTTCGGGTATCCCCATTGATCGCTAACAGCTGTTCAGACTATACCTTGCATATACTCCATCTTCTTCAGTTTTCTTGTTTCTCTTACTCTTCTTTGTAGTGCTCTTTTTTTTAATCAATTAATCCGTAAAAATAACTTATTAATAAAATTATTTAATTAATTAGCGCTAGTTAGCGAGTATTTTATGCTTTTAGTGATAATTTATGATAATTTATGATAAATCGTGATAATGAGTAACATTAGGTTATTTTGCGTGTTTTTTAGTCGAAATTTAATGTTATTCTCCTGTTATATTTATCAATCTAAATTGCGTGTTTGGTGTATTTGGTTGCAGTAAATCCGGAATTAACTCAATTAAGCTAATTGTATTGGCAGGAGCCTCTGATGAACGGTCGTCAAAGTAAAATCAAGCGCGCGTCACTCAATCACACCTATCGCTTAGTTTGGTCCGATAACAAACAAATGTATATTGCTGTTGCCGAAATTACCCCGGGCAAGGGCAAGCGTAAGGGTGGTGTGGTCGGTGCCATCGCGGCAATCATGATGGGCTTTGGCGGCATGGCTCATGCGCTCGACCCCGGCACTCTGCCAGAGGGTGGCAAGGTCACCTATGGTCAAGTGGATATGACCTATTCAAAAAATTTGTTGCAAATGAATCAGCATTCGCAGCGTGCGATTACCGAGTTTAACAGCTTTAACATCGGTCGAGATGCTGAGGTGAGCGTTTCCCAGCTTAATAACGCGACGATGTTAATTCGCGACAAAAATCACGACCCTTCTCAAATCATGGGGCGAATGAACGCAACCGGCAATATCGTTTTGGTCAATCCGAATGGGGTGTTGTTTGGGAAAAATGCACAGGTTGATGTCGGCAGTTTAATTGCCTCTACCTTAGAAATTAACGACCAAGACTTTATCAACGGTAACCTGATGTTTAAAAACCTCGGTTTTAGCGATGGTGAAATTGTGAACTTGGGTCATATTCGTGCCAATGGTGGTGTTGTAGCGCTGATTGCCAACACGGTGGTAAACCAGGGTGTTATTGAGGCACCGCAAGGCCAGGTTGCCTTAGCCGCAGGTAATCATGTGTCATTAGACTTCAGTGGCGACGGCTTGATGACGGTGACCGTGGAAGAGGGCGTGATTGATGCGTTGATTGAAAACGGCGGTTTAATCCGCTCGCCAGAAGGTGTGGTGATTATGACCACCCAGGCCAGAAATGATATTTATCGTAACGTTATTAACAATACCGGCGTGGTTGAGGCAACCAGCCTAAACCGTGATGCGAGCGGGCGGGTGATGCTTTTTGCCGGCAGTCAACAAGGCCAAGTGAATCAAGCAGGCCTGGTTGATGTGAGTAACGAACAGGGCGTGGGTGGTCAGGTTGATATTACCGCTAATCGAGTTGGTCTATGGGCAGAATCGACCATAAACGCTAGCGGGAAAGAGGGTGGCGGTAGCGTACGCCTGGGCGGGGGTTATCAGGGTAATGAAGCGGATATAGCTAATGCGCAAGCGGTTTATGTTGCACAAACAGCACAGATTAATGCTAATGCACACCAAACTGGTGACGGCGGAAGGGTCATTGTCTGGGCCGATGAAACTACCCGCTATTACGGCCATATTAACGCCACCGGCGGCGCCCAAGGCGGCGATGGTGGTTTTGCTGAGGTGTCGGGCAAGGCGTTCCTAGACTTCCGCGGCACGGCCGATATGACCGCGGCGGCGGGGCAGACGGGGACGTTGTTGTTGGATCCGACGGATTTAAAAATTAGTGATGAAACACAGTCCAATATCGATGATAGTGGTGACCAGCAGTTTGCCCCGCATACCGCTGGTTCTGAATCAATTTTAAATGTATCCACTCTCACAGATGCGTTAAATTTAGGCAATGTTATCGTCACCACGGTGAATTCGCCAGACAGTGACCAAACCGGAAATATCACCGTAGCGTCTGCCATAATTTTTGATGGGCCTACCAGCACGCTAACGTTAGACGCCGCTGGCAGTGTATTTGTGAATGCTGTGATTTCTAGTAATAGCGGCAATCTCACGATTAACGCGCAAACAAATATTTCAGGTTCATCACCCATTAGTATTGCTGGCGCTACTACATTGACCGCTACTGATGGCTTTATCAATTTGACCAGTAGTTCGAGCAACTATGAGGTGCTCACAGCAACGGCTGAAGGCAATATTAGTTTGCGCGACGCCACGGGTATTGAACTTGGTGACATTCGTGCGGGCGGGAATTTTACGCTGGTTACAGGCTCGCTGATTCGGCAGGCTGCTGGCAAAACTATTAATGTGGATGGGGTAACTACCCTGACTGCTGGTGGTGGTGGTGGGTTGGGGTTAGATACTGCCAATATCACATTGAATAACGAAGGTAATGAATTTGGTACCGCGTTAGCCATCGAAGCTGGCAACGATGTCATTATTCGCTCAGCACAATCTACATTGACACTGTCTGGCAACACCGCGGTGGATGGTGCGCTGACGTTGACAACCACGAATACGACAGACGGCAATATTGCTTTTGGTAGTGGTTCCGTAACTGCTGGTCAGGTATTAACGATAACTGCAAAGGGCGACATAACGGGTAGCGGCGACCTAACCAGCACCAACCGAAATATTAAAATCTCTGCCGACGGCAGTGTAGATCTCTCTGGCAAGCTTTCCGCAACAAAGGCATATGCCGCTGAAATTGTGGGTAGTAGTGTTATTTTCCGTGGTGGGTATATTCAGATCGATAGTAAGGGGGGTGGCGGTATTGTATTGGGCGGTGAATTAGATACCGATTATTTGATCGGCCTAACTGCCACTGGCGGACCTATTAGCGCGACTGGTGCGCTGAAAATTCAGCAGGCTAATCTGTTATCCGCCACATTTTTCGGCCAAACATTTGACAGTCGCGTTGAAGGTGAATTAAAACAATCGCCTGGCCTTAACTTATCGGCCCCAACGGCCAGTGATATTACTGCAACCGATATAGGTAATGCCGTCCAAAACCTAATGGTGAGTGGGGGCAATAATGTCAAATTTTTTGATAGTGGTAGTTTGTTCGTACAGAGCGCTAGCTCGGTTGCTGGAAACCTAACGCTGACAGCAGATAATGATCTTACGGTTAATAGTGCAAATGTTACTGGTGATGCCACTCTAACTGCGAAAAATATTCTCCGCGTTGATGGTGCAAATGTTACTGGAAACGCCACACTCAAGGCAGAAACAGGCAATATTGTTCACCGTTCGGTAACTATTGATGGTGATCTTTCCCTTACCGCAGCTGAAGCTGTCACAGGTACATTTTCAGGAACGTCCACTGTTGGTGGTAACTTTTCTGTTACCGCGGGTGACCATATCAATTACGGCACTAGTTTTGCTTTCAATGTGACAGGAGATTCCACATTTACGGTCACAGCTGCCAATAAAAACCTGACTCTGAGTGCTGCTTCAAACGTTTTTTCTGGGAACGTTACCATGGCAACATTGAATGGTGGTACTTATCAGGATCTCAACTTCAGTAATAGCACCAGCAGTGCTAGTGTCATCAATGGGTTTCCATCGAGCTCTTTGCGCAATGTCACATTCACGTTTGCTAACTTGAATACTTTTGAAATCCCGACCATGTTGTTGACCGGGACCCTGAATGTACAGGTGCCAACAGGCAGCATTACCCAGGAAGTGGGTGGTATTGTTATGAATGAAACTGCTACAACTGTTACCGCAACTTTTAGGGCCGGTTCAAACAGCATTACGTTGTTAGACAATAACAATCGAATTAACAATTTGATTGTTCAGAGTGCGAATGGGTTGGATTTTTATAATGGCCGTGCCCTAGTCATCCAAAACATGGAATCACTTTCAGGTACCATCACCATCGAAGCGAAAGGGGCTATTACTCAAAATACCACGTCATCTTCTGGGCGGATTAATGCATCAGGCACTATAGCAGCGTCTTTTATAGCCCGTGAAGGTAGTGCAGCTAATGACGCGCGATATGATATTACACTCAATAACTCCAGTAATCTTTGGAGTACCTTGGCGTTTGATGGCGAAAATGTTGCTATTCAGAGTAACAGCAATCTTGTTTTGGCCGAAGCTGAGGCGAAAGGCACGCTGACATTGCAAGCCAGCACAACGAGTCGCGATCTTACGCAGTCAGGCACGGTTATTTCTGGTTCGACAACGACCCTCAACAATTGGAATGTGGTTACGCTTGACAATGCAGCAAATAAGTTTGGGCCGTTAAGCATTTCTGTCAATTCTAGCTCTAGTAATTCAGGGCAGATTACCATTCGTGAGGATGACGCCATTACCCAGGCGTCTGGCTGGAATCTGAGTTATGGTTCTTCCTCCTCTTTATTACGGTCTGTGGAACTTACCACCAATGGTCAGGCCATTGATCTTGATAACGCAGGAAACCGACTCGGGGCTTTGAAGTTAACCCAATTGGGTGAGGGCGACTCACCTGGCGATGTCACCGTGCGCAATGAGCGGGCAATCACGCAATTTGGTGCTTGGGATACACGCGGTGTTACTATCCTAAAAACAGATAATAACGCTAGCATCACCCTTAACCAAAATACCAGTACACTCGGTCCGCTTCAGATATTGAGCGGCAGCGGTTTGGTATTTATTGATCTGAATGCGCCTGACGCTTCGACGGCAGCCATCAGCGACTTCTTCGATACGAATTACACCAACAATGGGGCATGGCGGACTGGCACCACCACCTTATTGGCGCGCGATGCAAGCGGAACAGCTCGGGGTGGTGATATCAGTCTGACGAATAAGGGCAATGTGCTGGGCGGCCTGCGCATTGAAGCGAACGCGGTAACGATTACAGAGAATGATGCGATCACGGATCATAGCTACTGGAACACAGGAAATACTGTACTAAGAGCAGCTGCCGGTAAGTCTATAACCCTTGATTCTTGGTCTGGAACAGTTGGCAATGTTCTTGGCGATATTACTATTGAGGCGTTTGATACTAATGGTGATAGTGGGGCGACGCTAACGTCGGTCACCATTTCGGAGCAAGATGATATAACCCAAGGCGCAGCATGGAAGATTGGCGATACTCCGGTGACCCTAAATGTTGTCGGCTCTGGTTCCAATCCGGAGTTTTATAATGGGAAATACGCCATCGACCTTAGCCAGTCTGGGAATGTCCTCGGTGACATCAACATCGTTACCATCAAATCTGGTACGACCCCCACCGCACGACCAAAATCGGTTGCGATCACCGAAAATGACGCAATAACGCAGGGAAGCGCTTGGGAGCTCAGTGCATCTGGCAAGGCACCCGTTACACTGATCGCTGAAAACAACAATGCGGTGACCCTTACGCACGCAGCGAACATTCTTGGTGACCTGTCTGTAACGGGAGGAACCGTATCGATTACCGAAAATGATGCCATTGAGGATGGGGCCACGCCCTGGAACACTACGGGAACCACCACACTTAATTCATCCGGTCATGCAATTAAGTTGGTTAATGAAGAAAACGTCTTTGGCGATATTGCTATTACTAATGGCGCCGCGATCACATTGGTTGAAAATAGTCATTTAACACAGGCATCTGCATGGAATGTGGGTAGTAATGCGGTTTCTGTGACCGCGCGTAACGGCAATGATATCGTGCTCAATCAGCTCAATGTGTTTGGTAATTTAAGCGTCGTCACTGAGACCTCAGGTGAGATTTCGGGAAATGCCACCATTTACGAAAATGACGCCATTGTTGAGGGAGATGCTTGGTCAGTACCTGGACTACTCACCTTGCGTGCGGGAGACAGTAGTTCAACCAATGAAGCAATTACGTTAGGCGCATCGGACACCGATATTGGCAGACTACAAATTGTTGCAGCCAGTACAGTTAATATCACTGAATCGAACGCCATCATGTTTGATGGAGGTGTCAGTTTTGTTGATGGTGACTTTAGTTTGCAGGCAGGTGGAGAAATCACAAACACTATCGATGGCTCCATCAAGGCGGAACGTTTAATTATTACCGGCGCAGACGCATCTGTGACTTTGGATAATGAGCTCAATGAAGTGGCAACACTTGATGTAGAACACGGCGGTGGCAACTTAACTTTCGTCAATAGCGACACTTTCGCACTTGCTAAAGCAATTATTGGGGCAAACGAGGTCGATTTAACGGCAGCTACGGGTACGATCAACGGTCTAAATCTCATCCAGAACATTGCAACCGGATTGACACTTACCGCTGATACCTTAACGCTACCTGACCTGTCGGTAGCCGGACCGATGACATTTAATACGACCAACATCGATGGTGATGCCATCAAGATTAATGGCAGTTCAGGAACCATTACCAGCACGGCCACGGGGAAAATTACCTTCAACGGTAATATCACTCTTGGTAGAAGTGTAACTGTTCAAAGTAACGGTGCTGTTGGTGATGAAATTATCTTTAATGGACCAATTTTAGGCGCTGGGAATCGGCTAACAATTGATGCTGGTGCCGCGACCACCACGTTTGAGAATAGCCTTAGCGATATTGGTAGCTCCGGGGATAATACCGCTCTTAATTTGCTGAGCACTGGCGAGACTATTTTTAAAGCGACGTTGGGTGCCGCAAGTGGCATCAATGCATCCGGTGCCGTGGCGTTCCAAGACACGGTAACTCTGGCCGATGGGGCGGGTGGCTCGACGTTTACCGGTGTGGTTACGCTGGGTAAGTCCGGTGGTATGGATTTCAGTGGTTTTGACAATCTAACGTTTAGCAGTGGGCTGGTGTTGGCAACTGGCGCGGCGACGATTGATTCCAACAACTCCACATTAACAATTGGAGGCGCAGTTTCTGGTGCCTTTGACCTCACTTTAAATGCCGGGAATGGCACTATCACCGGGTTAAGTGAAGTGGGTAGTTCTAATTTGACTTCCTTGACCGCGAGCGCTAGAAATCTGGCGATTTCCGGAGACTTTTCGATTGCTGGAGCTCAGACCTATACGGCAACTGACGGAACTCAAATTACGCTTAATGGCAGCGTCACCAGCACAGCGGCTGGCGATATTACCTTTAATTCAGCGATTAATTTAAACGCTGCAGCAACTGTTTCGTTTGACAGTTCTGGCACAGGTGTTGATTTCAGCAACTCAAAAATTGTTTTCAAACAATCGATTCGTGAGAACTTCGCGCTCGTAGTTGATGCGGGTGCTGGTGATGTTGCATTTGAATCTGCAATTGGCCAAGTTAAGTTAGCCAGCGTTGATGTGACTGCCGCCAACATTACTCTGAATGATGTAGCGACAGTGGGCTCGCAAAGCTATGTGGGCGCAATCAACACCAACAGCACGTATACCTCTGATGGCTCCAGCATTACCTTTACGGGTGCCACGGTCGCTAACTCGGCGCTGGTGATTGATACGGGTGCTGGCGCGGGCGATGTGACCTTTACCAGCACGCTGAACTCCAGTGATGGTGGTTTTAATGATGTCACCATTACAGCGGGAACAGGCAGTATTGCGTTTGATGCAGCCGTGGGTGCCGCGGGCACAGAAAACGACGGTCGCTTGGGTGCCGTGACCATCCACAGCGCTGAAGATGTGACCGTGGCCAATGGTGCAGCCTTCAATGCCCTGAGCATTGAGCAGGTAGCGGGCACAGGCATCACCACCTTCGGTGGCACCGTGAGCACCACAGGCCAGATCGGTGGTAGCTCAAGCAACGATAACGGCATTGATCTGAACGGCAACAACGTTCGCTTTTTGGCGGGTGTTACCACCACCAACGACGGTGCAGTGCGCATCAACAACGCAGGTCTCTTGACCATCGATAACGGCGCGAACTTCGACCTCGATGGCGCCTTTGCTCAGGTCAGCACCGCCAACTCCGGTTCGGTGAATCTCGGTGGCAACATCACCACCGCCGATGCCAACATCAGCTTCGCGAAGGGTGTGACCCTGACTCAGGCCGTAACTCTGGATACCGACACTGATGGTGGCAATATCACCTTCAGCGAGACCCTTGATGGCACGCACAACCTGACACTGACCGCTGGCACGGGCGATATCACCTTCAGTGATGTTGTCGGTGGCAGTGGCAATGCACTGGGTGCGGTTTTGATCACGAGTGCAGACGTGACCTTTGCTGCTGAAGCGTTCAATGCCGCGAGTTTGGTTCAGTCAGCTGGCACGCGCACGCAACTCTCAGGCAATGTAACGACGACGACATCCGCGGGCTTGGACCTCACGGCTGGTGTTATTGAGTTGGGCACACAGCAGATCGATACCTCGGCGGGCAACGGCATCGTACGTATGAATGGCGCCACCGAGTTGGCGGTGTCCAATGTCACAATCACTCGTGGCTCAGGTGCGGTGACCTTTACCGGGACGCTTGATAGCTTGCCTAACCCATCTGAAACTGACTCAGCCTTTAATAGCCTGACCATCAACGGCACAGATGGTGGCGCTGTTACTTTCCAAGATAACGTCGGTGCGGGCACCAACGGTCGCTTGGGAGTGGTGACGATTGCGACAGCAACTGACGTTACGGTTGTTGATGGCAAGTCGTTTAACGCGGTGAGCTTCGAACAGCAAGCGGGCACCGGCGCCACCACCTTCGGCGGCACCGTGGATCTGAGTGGTGCATTTGACTTCACCGGTCAGGCGCTGACCTTCAACGCCAGTGGCAGCACCATCGGTGGCACCATGGATGTGACCAACGCAGGTCTGTTCACCACGGCTGATGTGGCAGATATCACAGTCACCGGTCAGTTCACGCAAGACGGCACTGGCACCAGCAGCTTGGGCGGCAACCTGACAGCTACCGCAGGCATGCGCTTCGATACCGCCATTGCACTGACCGGTACTGACGCTGTGGTGCTGAGCACCGGCGGCGCTTCGGGCCAGAACATGGTGCTGGGTGCTACCAATACCGCGACCATCACCGGCGCCGCTCAGGCCTTGACCTTGGATGCTGGTACGGATGGCAACATCACAGTGCGCGGTGCAGTGGGTGCCGCGGGTGCCGACGCGCTCGGTGCGATCGTTGTGACTGAAGCCAACGAGGCTACATTTGAGCAAAGCGTCACTGCAGCCAGCTTCACGCAGTCTGCCGCGAACACGACCACCGGCCTGACCACCTTTGATGGCACCGTGGCTCTGAGTGGCGCCTTTGATTTCACAGGCCGTTCGTTGACGTTGAATGCGGCGAACAACACGGTCGGTGACACGATGACGGTTAATAACACCGGTGTGTTCACCACCGCCGATGTGGCCAACATCACCGTGACCAATGCCTTCCAGCAGTTGGGCGGCGGCACAGTGACCTTGGGTGCGAATCTGCAGAGTACGAGCGCTGGCGTGACCTTCGCCGATGCCGTCACACTCAATAGCAGTGATTTGATTACTGTGACCTCAGGTGGCGCGTCGGGTAACAACATTAGTTTCTTGAGCACGATCACCAGTGCGGATAACGAGTCACTGACCCTGAACGCTGGTTCGGATGACGATATCTCTGTGACCGGTGCCGTGGATCTGGGTACAGGCAACCTGACGATCACTAATGCGTCAGCGGTCATCTTCAGCAACCAGATCACCGCAGGTCGCTTTACGCAATTAGCTGGTAGTGACTTAACCGCATTGGCAGAAGTGCTGCTGTCAAACGATTTTGCGTTCACCGGTCAGAACCTGAAGATCAATGGTCACATTGACAGCGCTGGTACGGTCACCGTGACCAATGAAGGCACATTTGCAACTTTAGGCGGTCGCTACATCACCGCCGATCAAGGCTTTACTCAGAACGGCGCGGGCACGAGCACCATTGGCGGTAATATCACGACCACCAACAGTGCCATCAGTTTTGCCACCGGTGTGACCCTAGCTAATGCAAGTGCGATAGCAATGTCGACGGGCACAGGCGCCGGCAACATCACCTTCTCCAGCACCTTGAACGGTGGTCCGAACCTCACCCTCACCGCTGGCGAAGGCAACATCACCTTCACCGGCCCAGTTGGGGGTACGACCCCTCTGGGCGCTATCCTGATTAAGAGCGCCAACCAGACGCTGGCTTCGAGCACGATTAATGCCGCGAGCCTGGTGCAAGAAGGCGGCACGCAGACCACGTTGACGGGTAATGTGACCACCACGGCGGAAGAGGGCGTTGACATCACCGCCACCAACATCCGTCTGGATGGTCTGACCATCGATACCACCAACAACAACGGCATCGTCCGCATGAACGGCGCCACACGCCTGGATAACGACGTCACTATCACCCGCGGCACGGGTGCGGTGACCTTCACCGGTACCGTTGACAGCATTGCCAACGATACCGACACCGCCAGCGAGCTCCACAACCTGACCATCAACGGTACCGATGGCGCGACCATTGCCTTCCAGGACAACGTCGGTGCGGCGAATAATGGCCGCCTGGGAGCCGTCACCATCGCTACAGCGACCGGTGTCACGGTTTCCGACGGCAAGTCGTTTAACGCGGTGAGCTTCGAACAAGTTGCAGGTACAGGCGCGACCACCTTCGGCGGCACAGTCAACACCAGTGGCGAGATTGGTGGCACCCCTGCTAACACGAACGGCATCGACATCACGACCACCGGCACGGTGCAGTTCAAGCAAGCGGTGACCACCACCGGCAGCGGTGCGGTGCGCATCAGCAATGCCGACACCCTGACCATTAATAACGGTGCGCACTTCAACCTGGCTGGTGCGTTTGATCAGCTAGGCGGAGGTACGGTGAACCTGGGCGGTGACATCACCACGGCCGATGCCGCAATTGACTTTACCAATGCCATCACACTGACCAATGGTGTGACGGTTGATAGCGGCGCAGGTGCTGGCAACATCACGTTTGGCACTACCATTAACGGTGCGCAGGCTCTGACCTTGACCGCTGGCACTGGCAATGTCGTGTTCCAGACGCTTGCCCATGTGGGTGCTGGCACAGCCCTGACCTCACTGGATATCACCGCGGCCAACATCACCCTGCGTGATGTGACCACCACGAGCACTCAGCATTACACTGCTGGTGGCACGATTGACACCAGCAGCACCTACACGACCGATGGCTCGAACATCACCTTTGCCGGTGCCACGATGGCCAACTCGGCGCTGGTGATTGATACGGGTGCTGGCGCGGGCGATGTGACCTTTACCAGCACGCTGAACTCCAGTGATGGTGGTTTTAATGATGTCACCATTACAGCGGGAACAGGCAGTATTGCGTTTGATGCAGCCGTGGGTGCCGCGGGCACAGAAAACGACGGTCGCTTGGGTGCCGTGACCATCCACAGCGCTGAAGATGTGACCGTGGCCAATGGTGCAGCCTTCAATGCCCTGAGCATTGAGCAGGTAGCGGGCACAGGCATCACCACCTTCGGTGGCACCGTGAGCACCACAGGCCAGATCGGTGGTAGCTCAAGCAACGATAACGGCATTGATCTGAACGGCAACAACGTTCGCTTTTTGGCGGGTGTTACCACCACCAACGACGGTGCAGTGCGCATTAACAACGCCGGCACGCTGACCATCGACAATGGTGCGAACTTCACCCTAGATGGCGCCTTTGCTCAGGTCAGCACGGCTGATACGGGTTCCGTGAGCTTGGGTGGCAACATCACGACGACTAACGATGCGATCAGCTTTGCCAAGGCCGTGACCTTGACCCAGGGCGTAACACTGGATACCGACACGGCGGGTGGCGACATCACCTTCAGCGAAACGCTGAACTCGGCCGCCGAAACCGCACACACGCTGGGTCTCACCGCTGGCAGCGGCGACATCACCTTCACCGGCCTGGTAGGGGGTACGACCCCTCTGGGTGCGGTGACCGTGAGCAATGCCCGCGACGTGACGGTCAACGGCCTGCGTGCTGCCAGCTTCGTGCAGACGACTGGCACCGGCACCACCACCTTAAACGCGGGCACCTTCGGCTCCGATACCGAAGCCATGGCGACGACCACCAGCGCAGGTGTGCAGATCAACAACCAGGCGATTACAGTCAACCATGGCATCAATACCACTGATGATGGCGTCGTGACCTTGAATGCCACCGCAGGCCAGCTAATCATTGCAGCCGACGGTGACATCAACGCTGACGGCGCTGTGCATCTGACTGGCGACGACGGCATCGAAACCGCGGGTGACATCATCACCAATGCAGATGAAGTCACCTTCGTCTCGGCCACGACCCTGACCGGTGCGGTCGACATCGACACTGGATCCGCCAACATCAAGTTTAAACAAGCGCTTGATGGTCGTCACAGACTTACCTTGACGGCAGGATCAGCAGGGATTGACTTTGAGGGTGCGGTCGGTAGTTCGTCAGGATTGGGTGATGTTCTTATTCAATCTGCTGAGTTCCTAACCGCTGAAAGCACTATGAGAGTCGGCAGCCTCATTCAAGTAAACACCGGAGAGACAAGTCGTCTAAAAGGTCATGTAACGACCACTGATAGTGGCGGTTTGCAGCTGAATACACGGCAAATCTTTTTGGAAGCATTGACAATCGGTGCCACTGAAGGCGATGGCATTGTTCGCCTAGCTGGTAGCACGGATCTTGAAGGTGATGTCGTCATCACTCGAGGCACGGGTCCAGTCACTTTTGCGGGTTCAGTTTTTAGCTCTGCAAATCATTCGCTTCAAATAAACGAAGACGGCTCTGGCGGTGATGTCACCTTTGAAGAAACGATTGGGAATTTGGCTAACAGTGAACTCAGTAGCCTCACCGTAAATGGCGGCAATGATGCACTCATCACAGTTATGGGTAATGTCACCACCACGGGTGTGCAGGATTACCAGCAGCAGGTCGTGATTGCCGATGATCTGACCATGAAAGGCTCACAGATTGATTTTGGCAGCACGGTCAATTCGAGTGCGACGGATTCCAATTCAGACAACCACAACCTGACCATTGATGGTGGCGCCAGCTTTGCCGCGTCTGTGGGTGAGACAGCCATCGGCGACCTAGAAGTAACAGGAACGGCAGCCCTGAATGGCGGCACGGTCACAACAAGTGGCACCCAAACCTACAAGAACACGGTCACTTTGGGTGCCGCCACGGTTCTCACGGCCACCACGGTGACCACCGAGGGTACTGTTGTTGGCACTACAAACAGCTTGAAAGTGTCTGGTAATGCGGTGTTTGGTGATGGTGCAGCCGACACTCTGACCGGTTTAACGACGCTTGAGGTAACGGGTACCACACGGATCAATACAAAAACCATTACCAGCCGCGATGCCCAGACTTATGGCGGCGCAGTCACGCTGGGTGAAACCACCACGCTTACCACGACAAATGCTAATGTCACCTTTAACAGCAACATCGATTCAGTAGCCAGCGGCAGCAAAGCGCTAACCGTTTTGGCTGGCACGGGCGACATAGAACTCGGAGCCGCAGCAGGTTTGGCCGAAAACGGCGCACTGGGTAGCATCGACTTAACGGGTGCCAACATCCAGTTGAGTGACGTGACCACCACGGGCACCCAGACCTACACCGGCGCGATTACCACCAATAGCACCTACACCAGTGATGGCAATAACATCACTTTTGACGGAAACCTCATTATTAATGATGCTTTGGTGGTGACGACTGGTGCCGGTGCGGGTGATATCACCTTTAAGGGCACTCTAGATAGTCAAGCCAGCGGAAACTATAACGTTACCCTGACCGCCGGCACTGGCAACATCGGTTTTGAACAAGCGGTTGGTTCTACAGATGCCATCGGTGATCTGCTGATTCACTCGGCTACTGCTGTAACCGCCGATAGCACAATCGAGGTCAATAGTTTCATTCAGAGTGCTGGGTCGGGCACAACAACGTTAAGTGGCAACTTGACAGCCAGTGGCAGCAATTCGAGCGGTGATGCCGTAAATATTACTGCCAACGTCATCGCAATACCTAGCATTGTTATCGACGCCTCGGCTGATAGCGGTAATGTGGTATTCAACGCGCCGGTAACGATTGGTGCGGCGAACACTATATCCGAAATTATAACCGCTGATGGTGTTATTACTTTCGAAAACACCTTAAATGGTCCTGGAAACCTTACGCTTCAAACCGATGGCACGGCTACCATTACCTTCATTGGTAACGTCGGTTCATTAGAGCGTCTTGGCTCAATTTGGATTAAAGACGCTGGTTCAATCGTAGGGGGTGCCAATGGCGGCAGCTCCTTCAAGGCCGAAGCCTTCGGTGCCAACGTCGCACAGTCACTCACCTTGGATAACGCTGACAATAACTTGAACATTTTGGCTGTTGCATTAGGCGCAGGTTCTAACCTGACCTATGTCGATAGCGCTGGCGTCGAGATTGGCATTGTTGGCACCGGCGACTCACAAGTGACCGGTATTACAGGCGGCTCGGATAATGGCAACAATTCGGATGCCACCCTCACGCTCAAAGGTGGTGCATTGACCCAAGCTGCAGGCGCGTTAATCAACTTGCCAGGTTCTTTCACCGTTGATACGTCTGAATTTGATGCCGGTGATGTATCGCTCACAAATGTTAACGCCGATGGCACAGTGCTCGACGACACCTTTGTGGGTGGAAACTTCACCATCAATAGCACCAATGGCGACATCACTCAGCTTGACAGCAAATTCCTGCGAGTGGGCGGTAATTTCATAATCACGTCGGATAACTTCGTTGAGGGTGAAAACAGCACTAACTTCTTCGCCGGCTCGACGGGTGAGAGCGATGCCAATGTCATCAGTCTCAGCGGCATCATTACGTTGTCGATGGATGGTGATAATCTTGTTGGATCAGCTGGCACAAATACAATTACCATTAGCGCTGCAGATCTAACCAACGCAGTGCAGGTTATTAGCACCTCTGGTGGAGAGTCCATTAGTGCGCCAACATCCGGGCCTGCAATTACTTTAAATGAAAACAACAGCATTGCCGGCCCGGTTGCTTTTACGACGAGTGGCTCTTTCGACGGAACAGGTACTCCTGTTGCAACGGGTATTAAGCAACACGGTGCACTTACCCTAACGGATGCCATCAATTTCCGCGTCGAAAGCAGTGATGAGAACCAAGAATCAAATATTGTCGGCGCTGGCCAGATCAATTTAGGCCTTTCGACAAATAGCTTCGGTGGAGATGTCAGTATTGATGCATCTAGCATTGATGTGCTTTTAGCGAGCAATCAAGCGTTAACGCTGGGCGATGTATCAGCGAAAAGCCTTGAGTTACTCAATGCTGGCGATGCAAGCTTCACGCAAAGCACGAATCGATTCATTACTACCGAGACACTGCTGCTGCTTGGTTCGACAAATGCCAATGGCACCTTCGACCTCACCAACAACAATGTGATCAGCAAAGTCGCAGCCGATGTTCAGGGTGAGGTTTCACTCAAAGTAACGAATACCTTTAATGGCACCTCAGCGTTAGAAGTTGCTCAAGAGGGGCTGACCGGCATTTCGAATGACTCCTATAGCGGATTTGTTGCTCATAATGCTGATTTCAATCTCACGACCGCTGTTGATTTTGCATTTAGTGACCCCATCAATTTGGGTACAGGATCGTTCAGTCTAACGGCAATTGATCAAGATATATATTTGGTTGCTAACTCAGCGGGTAACGGGATTGCGTTGCTCCCCAGTGATCCAAATTTATTGACAGCAAGTAGCGCCAAATTCAACGCAACGAACATTGAATTGGGTGGGTCGATAACGACCAGTGACGTTAGCTTGATTTTCAATGCGCCAGTGCGCTTATCAGGTAACACGACGCTGAATGTTGCCTCGGGTTCAGTGAGCTTGCGTGATAATGTGACAACAAATGGACATAACTTAGCCTTCAGTTCATCGCTCAATCTTCTTGCGGATGCAGACGCAAATACTCAGACGATTGAGATTTCCTCGGTATCAGAAACAGGTGACGGTAACCTGCAGTTTGCCGCCATTGAAGGAAACAATAAAAGCTTGTCGCTTATTTCTGGCACAGGCACCACCACGGTTTCTGGTGCAGCGACTGGTATTGATGCCCTGACATTGCAAGACTCCGGCGCAACGGGTGCCGTGACCTTTGAAGACAATTTGACGGCCACCAGCCTGACCACGGCAGCCGGTGGCTATGACTTAAGCCTGTTGGGTGATCAGACCACCATTACCGACAACGTCGAATTCAGCAACATCGGCGACTTGACGCTCGGTAACGACGACACCGATACCCTGGTGTTCAAAGGCGGCATGACGGCGGCGACCCAAACGGGCGTTGAAGTCCAGGGTATCGTGCGTGGTGAAGGCGCCTCCCAGATCAGCTTAGGCGACGCCACCACTGGCGTTACCGTAAGGGGTACGACCCTCATTGGCGGCGTGTCCACAGGTAACATCACGGTGGCTGCCGTGACCTTGGCTGACGGCGCCGATCTGACGATTGGTGACAACACAGCTAGCAACATCACCGTGACTTCCGTCACCGGTACCACGGGTGGCGCGGTGTCTGACCTGACTTTTAACACCGCGGGCACAGTGACAGTGACCGGCAGGGTCGGCACCGACATCGGCACCATCACATTGACGCGCGGTGAAGGCATCACGTTTGCAGATACCGTGGATGCTGGCACCCTAACGATTGCCAACGACGTAGCGCAAAGCGGTGAGTTGCTGTCATTTGAAGACAACGTCACCATTACCACGGGCATGACCGTGGACACCGGTAGCTACGACATCAGCTTCACCGGCAGTGACAACACCATCGGTGGCACAACCGATTTTGCCAACACGGGCAAAGTGACCTTGGGTGCAACTGATGCGAGCAACGTCTTTGTGTTTACTGATGGCTTGAGTGTTGGCAACAACGCCGCCATTGATTTGGCTGCGACCATCCGCAGCGCTGGCGGCACCCTGGACTTCGGCAACAGCACATTGACGCTGTTGACTGATAGCACGGTTGATTCAACTAATGATGGTGCAGCCACAGCTGGCGCCAACCTGGACTTTAATGGCGCGATCAGCGGCGCGGGCAAGGTCCTTACTATCAATGCCGGTGAATCCCAAGCCAGCTTCACCGAAAACGTCACGCTAGCCAATCTGGTGACAGAGGCCAATGCCTTTTCTGTCAGCCTGATCGGCTCTTCCAACACCTTCACCAGCGCTGTGAACTTCTTGAATACTGGTTCGGTGACGCTGGGTGATACTGCAGGTGATCACTTCAACTTCAATGCTGGCCTGGCTGTGGATGGCAACGGCCCAGTGAACTTAAGTGGAACGATACTCAGCATCGATGATGCAATGAACTTCGGCACTGGCGCGCTAACATTGTTAGCAGATACAACCATCGATACCACCAATAACGCCAACAACGGCACTGGAGCGAACCTTACACTGGGTGGCTCAGTTAACGGCGCCTTTGCGCTGACGCTGGCGGCGGGCACCGGCGACATTGAAGCGGTCGGCGTGATGGGTACCAGTGCCAATAGCACTGATCGCCTAGCCAGCCTGACCATCAACAGTGCCGCCAATGCCACGCTGAACAATGTGTTCACCAGCGGCAACCAGACCGTGACGGCCGGCAACATCAATCTGACCAACGGCACTTATACCGCGACGGCGGGTGATATCACCTTCACCGGTGCGACCACGCTCGAGCAGAACACCACCTTCACTGCGGGCACCACCACCTTTGCGGGTACGTTGGATAGCATTGAAAATGCCGGCAATTCGGCGCTACGCACTCTGACAGTAACCGGCAACGCCACGTTTGAGGGCAATGTCGGTCAACTGTTCAAAATGGGCACCATTGAAGTAACCCAAGACAGCACTTTCGGCAAGACGGGTGTAGCGGCGATTTCGGTCAACACCGATGGCACCCAGACTTATACGGGTGCGGCGACGTTGTTGAGCGATGCGACCTTAGCAACGAATAACAACACCATTCTGTTTAGCAACACCATCAAGGGTGCAAAGGTGCTGTCCTTGACTGCAGGCACGGGTGACGTGACCTTGAGCGGCGTGGTGGGCACAGCGGCGGATAGTGCGAATCGCCTCGCTAGCCTAACGGTCAACAGAGCAGGCACCGCTAGCCTGAACAACGTGTTCACCACGGGTGCGCAGTCTGTAACGGCCGGTGCGATTACGTTGGCTGGTGGCGAGTATGCGGCGGGCGGTACAGCGACCTACAGCGGCCCAGTGACTCTCAGCCAAGTCACAACTCTGGCAGGCACCACCGTCACCTTTAACGACACACTCGACAGCAGTGCAACCGGTGCATCGAGCGACGAAGATACGCTTGAGATCACTGGCAACACCGTATTCAACGCGTTGGTGGGTGATACTGCAAAGCTCGGTAGCCTGACCGTTTTCGGCGCAACCGCCCTGAATGGCGATGGCACGACCATGTCGGTCTCAACCACTGGTGGCCAGGCCTACAGCAACACGGTCACACTCGGTGCTAACACCACCTTGAATGTCACGGGCCTGGATGCTCAGGCCATCAGCCTAGGCTCGAATACGCTGACCGTTAATGAGTCTGGTAGTGATGCTGATGCAGGTGAGATTGCCGGCATCATCAGTGGCGGCGGCGAATTCACCATGACCGGTGCGGGCGAGCTCACGCTCTCGGGTAGCAACAGTAATGACGGCGACATCACCATCGATGATGGCCGCGTGATTGTGACTGGTAGCGTGAACAACAACGTGAACGTCATTGTGAACAGTGACGGCACCTATGAGGTCGGCTCAACCGACACTGTCGGTTCGATTGAAGGCGCGGGCAACCTGGTGCTGGGTAGCACCGTTACCCTAAGTGCCGGCGCTAACAATAACTCCACGGAGTTCTCAGGCGTGATCTCGGGCGATGGCGCCTTTGAGAAGCTGGGCACTGGCACCCTGACCTTAACCGGCACCAACACCTATACCGGCAAGACCGCGATTGATACCGGTACCTTGCAGTTGGGCGCGGGCGGCACAGAGGGCAGTCTGGCATCAAATAGCAATGCCGACTTTGTGAACAACGGCACATTCATCATCAACCGCAGCGACGCGGTAACGATCTTCCAGAACATCAGTGGCACGGGTAACTTGGTGCAGGCGGGCACGGGTACGACCACCTTGACCGGCACCAACACCCACACGGGTATCACCACCATTAATGATGGTACTTTGGTGGCGGGTTCTGCAGAGGCTTTGACCAACGCGCGCGTGGTGATTGCGAATGCGGCCAACGCTACGTTGCAGTTGATTGATTTCGATAGCACCATTGATCGCTTAAGCGGTGATGGCAGCACAGGTGGTACGGTGAATCTCGGATCGCGCACCTTGCGTGTGGGTCGTGACGATCAAAGCACCACCTTCGCTGGTGTGATCCAGGGTACTGGCGCACTGGTCAAGCAGGGCACGGGCACCTTCACCCTATCGGGCGATAACACCTTCAGTGGTGGCACCACGGTTGAAGCGGGTGTGTTGCAAGCCGGTGTTTCCAGCACGGAGAGCCCAAGCTTTACCGATGGACCATTCGGTGTGGGGCGCGTGACTGTTGAGAGCGGAGCAGGCCTGGATCTGAATGGCTTGACGGTTGCCAACAACCTGACTCTGGCTGGCACGGGCCATGACGTAGCGGGTGACGGCAGTGATTTGACCGGCGCCTTGTTTAACTCGGCGGCGGATACGGCTACGGTCAATGGCAACATTGAGCTGTCCGATAACGTGACGGTACGCAATGTCGGTGCCTTGGTGATCAACGGCACTATCAACCAAGCTACTGGTGCTGCTAACTCAGCACTGACCTTCGCGAATACCGGTTTGGTGACGCTGTCCGGCGTTGTCGGTGCAGGCTCTGCGATTGCTAGCCTGCAGATCGATGACGCCAGCGTGATTGACGCCAATATCACCACCGCAGGTACGCAAACATTCGGTGGTGCGGTGACCTTGGGCTCCTCGGTGACATTGGCTACGACCAACACCGCGGTTCACTTACAGAACACGTTGAATTCTGAAGCAACCGAAGGCTACAACCTGACGATTAACGCCGGCACAGGTGACGTGACCTTTGACGGTATCGTCGGTGGTGCAACCGATGGCGCGTTGGGTGATTTGACCGTGAATAGTGACGGCCAGACCTGGTTTAAGTCGGCCGTGACGGCGGCGACCATCACTACCGATGTGGGTGGTACGGTTCGGATTGATGGTGGTTCGATGACCACCACCGGCACCCAGAGCTATGGCGAGGCCATGACGCTTGGGGCTAACACGACCTTCTCGGTCACCAACTTCAGTGCAGCCGCCATTAATAACGCGGGCTTTGACCTGACGGTGGAAGAGTTCGGCAACAATGGCTTGATTGCAGCAGCCATTAGCGGTGGCGGTAACTTCATCAAGCAAGGCCCTGGCACGCTGCGTATGGCGGGCGTGAGCACCTACAGCGGTAACACCACCGTGGCAGACGGTATCTTGCAAGCCGGCGCCAACAGCACCTTGGATGGTCATACGCTGACAGGCGGTGCGTTCGGTACTGGCGCTGTTACCATTCAAAGCGATGCCGCGCTGGATCTGGATGGCCGCACCGTCGCCAATACCATCGCCGCTCAGGGGCAGGGCGTTGACCAATCCGGCACCCGCACCGGCGCCATCTTTAACACCAGCAACACACTGGGCACCGCCTCGGGCGCCATCACCCTCGATGGCAACACCCTGATTCGCAACAACGGTGCACTCACAATTTCCGGCACCATTAATGCCGCTTCCGCAGGCAGCGCTTCGGCACTGACTCTTGGCAACACGGCTACGGGCACAGGCCTGATCACCCTCTCGGGCACGATTGGTGGCACCCACGCCATTACCAGCCTGAGCGTTGAAGATGACTTGGCTTTGCTGGCAAATGTAACGACTTCGGGCACCCAGACCTATCAAGATACGGTCACCGCCACCAGCACTACGCTAACCGGTGCCGCAATCAACATTGACCAGGCCTGGAGCAGTACAGGTAGTACAACGATTACCAATGCCGGTCTACTGACCGTAGCGGCGGGTGCCAACATCACCGCTGACGGTGGCTTTACTCAAAACGGCGCCGGCCTAATGAACTTGGGTGCGAACATCACCACTGACAATGCCGCTCTGACTATCGGCAGTGCGCTGACATTGTTGGTTGATGCCGATAGCGACGAACAAACCATTACGTTGTCTAGCGGATCAGGCGCGGGTGCGATTCAATTGGCCAGTGTGACGGGCGCTAATAACAGCCTGACGCTTATTTCTGGCACAGGCACCACCACGGTCTCGGGCGTAGTGTCAGGCATTGATGCGCTGTCATTGCAAGCAACTGGCGCCAGCGGTGCGGTGACCTTTGAACAGAATTTGACGGCCACCAGCCTGACCACAGCAGCCGGTGGCTATGCGCTGAGCCTGTTGGGTGATCAGACCACCATCACCGACAACGTCGAATTCACCAATACCGGCGCCTTGACGCTCGGTAATGACGAGACCGACACACTCACCTTCACCAGTGGTCTAGATACAACGGCTGTCACTGGCACAGTCAGTTTGGGTGGAACGATTGTGACCTCAAACAGCGCGATGGCGCTGGGGGATGTGAGTCTCGCGGCAAATACAACCCTTGCCAGCGGCAGTGGCAAACTTTCAGTTGCTGCAGTGAATGGCAGTTCCGAGACTCTTACTTTGGGGGATGCAAGCCAGAGCGGCACTATCACAATCAATGGTCACACCACGCTGGGTGGTTTGAGCGCAGCGAGTGGAGGTTTCGATATTGCTCTGCTCGGTGAAACTAACGCTAGTGCTGGACTCACTACCTTTGCCAACACCGGCAAGGTGACCTTGGGCAATGCCAATGGTGATGCGTTTGATTTCACCGGTGGTGTTGTGGCCACTGCACCAAGCAACGTGTCTGTGCATGGTCTGATCCGTGCGGCTGGGTTGGGTGTTATTACTCTCGGCGATGGTGATACGGATGTAACGATTGTCGGTGATACCACTATTGGTGGCTCCTCTACCGGCACCATCACCTTGGGTGATGTGATTTTAGAAGGTGGCGTAACGCTGACGGTGGGCTACGGATCTGCTGCGGATCTGAACCTTGCTTCGGTTAGCGGCGGGGGCACAGCGGCCAACTTAACACTGAATACCACGGGTGAAGTTACCGTCGGTGGTTCAGTTGGTACTGATTTTGATACGTTGACGCTCACCAACACAGGTGGCGCCACCTTCCAGGCCGTGACAGCAAATACCGTCACACTCACAGATACCAGCGGCACCATCGCTTTTGCAGGCAACTTCTCAACAACGACGCTGAACACGACAGCCGCAGGTTATGCCGTGAGCTTCACAGGGGCAACGACTCAAGTCACCAATGCGGTCACCTTCAGCAACTCAGGTGGTGTCACGCTAGGGGATGCTGATACCGACATACTCACCTTCACAGGTGGACTTGTGAGCACGGCAAGCGCAACAACCGTTGCAGGTTCGCTTGCTACGTCAAATACGGCGATGACCTTGGGGCAGGTCACCCTCTCAACTGATACGGTTTTGCGCTCTGGCAGTGGTTCGATCACAGTCGCATCCATCGACGGTGGTGTCACGCATGGCCTCACGCTTCATGACAATACCGCTGCTTCAACAGGTTATGTCAGTTTTACTGGCACAGTCACCGCAAAATCACTGACCACATTTGGTGAAGATGCTGGTTATGGCCTCGACTTTAATGGTGATGTGACCATTGTTGATGCGGTGACATTGAATGTGACTACACTTACATTAGGCAATGATTCAGACGATGTGTTGACTTTTGAAGGCGGGTTAACGACGAATATCGCTTCTTCGAACTTTATAAATATTGGAGGTCTCATTCAAACTGAGGGTAATGAGCTTCGGTTGGGTGATGAAAACTCAGAACTGCTATTGCGTGGCACTACAATTTTATCAACAGGCTCAGATGTTGGTGGAGATATCATAGTTGCTGGCGCTATAGAAAATCAGTCATCACTCACGATTGATGCTGGCACTGGTGGCGTTGAACTTTTGAAAAATTTAGGTCAAAGTTTTTCGCTTGCAAGCGTAACTGTTAGTGGCGCTTCAATTTCGATGAAGGATGTGACCACCACAGGCCAACAAACCTACACGGCTAATAGCATCACGAATCAAAATATCATTCTACGGAGTACCTACACTTCTGCCGGCAGCGAAATTCGCTTCACAGGCGACGTCATTATTGGTGACAGCTTTACAGCGGACACCACGGGTGGTTCGAATCCATCAGGTGCCAACATCATCATAGACGGTGAACTGCGTAGCGTAGATGGTGAAAGCAATAGTGCGAGCTTTAATGCAGGTACCACTGGACATCTAACAGTGACCGGCGCAGTGGGTCTGAATCAACATGGTGAAGATAATAAACTGGGTTCTTTAACGATTGTTCAGGCTGCGAAAGCAACTTTTGCTGACTCGCTAAAAGCGGCCACGGTGAACATCACGGATACTCAGGATACGGTCGCGTTTGAAGGCGATACATCGCTATCAACAGGGTTGAATACCTCGGCTGAAGCGTATTCGGTGAATTTTACAGGTGCAAACAATCATATTGCTGGGCTCACCACATTTCTTAATACGGGCAGCCTGATACTGGGTGATGATGCGGCTGATTCAATCACATTTGAAGGTGGTGTGTTAGCGACGGCACCGAGTCAAATTGAGCTAGCCGGGGTAATCGAGGCGACTAATGGTGACGCTAAGATCACCTTGGGTGGCACAAGCACGGCTATTTCAGTGACCGCAAATACCACAGTGGGTGGCGCTGCAACGGGCGACATTGACCTGAGTGCTACAACACTTCTGAGCGGGGTAGAACTTACGCTGGGTACCGGTATTAGCAACGACATAAATTTGGGCTCGGTCTCCGGCACCAGCACAGGCTCAACTTCTGATCTCACTTTGAATACGGATGGTTCAGTGGTGGTATCTGGTGCTATCGGCACCAGCATGGGTACGTTATCAGTAATGAATACGTCCAGCACCACATTTGAACAGAGCATTGCCGTGAACGTATTTGACTTTACTGGGGGTGCGCTGACGTTAAATGCGGCTGGCAACACCGTGGGCGGGGCCATGACGGTCACCAACTCGGGTCTGTTCACCACCGCTGATGCAGCAGAGCTAACAGTTACTGGTCTGTTCAAGCAAGATGGCACTGCAACTAATCGTCTCGGCGGCAAACTGACGGGCACCGGTGGCATAGACTTTGCTTCAGCCATTGAACTGACCGGTAACGACGCAGTGGTGCTGAGCACCGGCGGCGCGAGTGGTCAGGACATTGTGTTGGGTGCGACCAATACTGCAACCGTCACCGGCGCCGGCCAGGCCTTGACCTTGGATGCGGGTACGGATGGCAACATCACGGTGCGTGGTGCAGTGGGTGCCGCGGATGCCGACGCGCTCGGTGCGATCGTTGTGACGGATGCCAATGAGGCCACGTTTGAGCAGAGCGTGACTGCAGCCAGCTTCACGCAGGACGCCGGTACCACACTGACCACCTTTAGTGGCCCAGTGACCCTAAGTGGCGCCTTTGCTTTCACCGGTGAAGCCCTGGCCCTGAATGCAGCCCTAGGCAGCGGCAGCACGGTTACAGTGACCAACGAAGGGGCCTTCACCACAGCCGCCGCAGGCAACATCACCGCACCTGGCGCCTTCAGCCAAAACGGCAACGGCACCAACAGCCTGGCCGGCGACATCACGACCACGAACAACGACATCAGCTTTGCAACGGCTGTGACGCTGACCGGTTCCGCCGCCATGACCACCAACATCGGTGCCGGCGACATCACCTTCACCGGCACTCTGAACGGTGGCGAGAATCTGACGCTGACCGCAGGCGAAGGCAACATCACCTTCACCGGAGTCGTCGGTGACGATGAACGCCTAGGTGCGATGACCTTAGTGAGCGCCGCCAATGTGACCGCGAATGCGATCGACGCTGCCAGCTTCACCCAGCAAGCCGGCACAGGCACAACCACTTTCAACGGTGCTACAGACTTCACCGGTGCGGTTGCTTTCACCGGTCAGAACTTGACCGTGAACCAAGCCTTGAGCGCGGGCGGTAGCATGACGGTGACCAATGATGGCACTTTCAGCACAGCCGCGGCGGGCAACATCACCGCCACAACAGGCTTCACCCAGAATGGTACGGGCACTAGCAGCTTGGCCGGTGACATCACCACCACTAATAGTAATATCGATTTCACCACGGCAGTCACGCTGACCAATGATCTGTTGATGACTACAGGCAATGCTTCAAATAGTGCGGGCGACATCACCTTCGGTCATACCATCAACGGTGCACAGGATCTGACCCTGACTGCAGGCACGGGTAACGTGACCTTGAACGATGTGGTAGGCACAGCGGCGGATAGTGCGAATCGCCTAGCCAGCTTGACCATCAACAGCGCCACCACCGCTAGCCTGAACAACGTGTTCACCACCGGTGCACAGGCCATCACCGCAACGGGTATTACCTTGGCCGGTGATGAGTATGCAGCGGGCGGTACAGCGACCTATAACGGTCCGGTGACGCTGAGTCAGAACACCACCATTGCAGGTACGACCGTCACTTTCAACGACACGCTCGACAGCAGTGTCACCAGTGGAACAAACAACGAAGATACGCTTGAGATCACTGGCAACGCGGTCTTTAACGCGTTGGTTGGATTCTTTGAGGAACTCGGCAGCTTGTCCGTCTCAGGCACCACCGCCCTGAATGGCGATGGCACGACCATGTCGGTCTCAACCACCGGTGGCCAGACCTACAGCAACACGGTCACGCTCGGTGCTGACACCACTTTGGATGTCACGGGTCTAGATGCACAGGCCATTGGCATGGGCAACAACACCCTGACGATTAATGAGTCGGGCACGGCTGCAGGTTCGGATGCAGGTGAGATCGCTGGCACCATCAGCGGTAATGGCGAATTCACCATGACCGGTACGGGTGAACTGAACCTAACGGGTATCAATACTTACAGCGGCGTGACCACCGTCAACAGCGGTCGACTGATTGTTAGCGGCAGCTTGAATGACAACGTGCGTGTCATCATCAATGAAGATGGCACCTATGAGGTCGGATCAACCGACACCGTCGGTTCGATTGAAGGCGCGGGTAACCTGGTGTTGGGTGATGGCTTTACCTTTGGTACCGGCGCTAACAATAACTCCACGGAGTTCTCAGGCGTGATCTCGGGCGATGGCGCCTTCGAGAAGCTCGGCACTGGCACTTTAACGTTGTCGGGCAGCAACACCTACACCGGGGAAACCAAGATCACCGAAGGGACTTTATTGTTGGTCAATAATGCGCCGACAAGCCAAAGTAGTGCTTTCACTGGAGCCGGTCATTTGCGGATTGAGTCCGCGGGTGATGACTTCACCAGCGCCTTTAATACGGCTGACGCTGGCTTTGTTTTTGGATCTACACTGGGCAGCTTGACCCTGGGTAAAGCAAGCAATGCTAATGGTACGAATGACCAAGCCGTCACACTCGGCAGTGCAACTAATTCAATTGCAATCGCTGGTCCCATTACTGTATTTGCGGGCGACTTGGTGGTTGCCGGAGATTTAATCGCGAGCACGATTAATCTGCACGCTTCTGGCAATGTCACCCAAACAGCAGCAATGAGCGCTAGTGCGTTGGGCTTGAATGGCTCAGGCAACTTTACACTGACGCATCAAAATAACGTTATCGCAACGCTGGCGGCGGGTAGTGCTGGTGCGCGTGTGGGTGCATTGTCATTCGTTGATGCCAGTGGTGGCTTGACGATTGGTTCAGTGAACCCTACGGGCATTTATTCCAGTGGTGATGTGTTTATTCGTACGCTGGAAGGTGATCTCACGATTGCAGAAAACATTAGCACCACAAGTACTTCAGCGACTGCAATTAGAGTGGCCGCGGGTACCAGTGCGCCTCGTGGGGGTGATGGCACCCCGGCTTCAGGCAACATTTTGATTGATACCACGAGCGGAACACCGGTTTTGACGGTCGGTACTGGTGGCACGATTGCCCTCTACAGCGGTAGCGTGGCCGGTAGCTCAGGGCTGACGAATATGGTTGGTTCAGGTACAGGGCGGTTCCGCTATTTCACGGACATTGACTCAGCGGGAATCGAAACAGCGGGTTATGCCACGTCACTCGACCCCAATGTCATTAATGCGTTGTACCGTGAGCAGCCAACAATCACCGTCACACCAGGCGCGCAGACCATCACCTATGGTGATGATGATGCGACAAACTTTACGGCCACTTTTAGTAGTGCAGTCAATGGAGATAGCATTGCCGAAATCGTCACGGGCGAGGCAATTTGGACTGTTGAATCCTTAACACCCGAGACTACTTCTAGCGCAGGTAAGCGTATTGTTGGAGATTACGATGTCGCTTATGCAAGTGGGCTAGCGACTGGTTTGGGCTACGCCTTTACAGACAATGCAGGCAGTGTTGGTGAGCTGACTGTAATAAAACTGTCACTTGAGACGGTTGTTGCTGATGTCACAACAACTTACGGTACCTCGGCAAATGCCGGTGCAGTGAGTTTTGCTAATCTGCTGTCGGGTGATGCAGTAATCGCCAACGCGTTTATTGATAACCAGAAGTTGAGCAACAGTGGCAATCTGAGGGCGGGTAGCTACACACAAAGCGTGGCGGCGAACAGTCAGACCGGTGCAGATGCTGCTAACTACAGTTTGTCTGCTTTCACGACCGACACCGAAAATTACGTGGTTAGCAAGCGTAACCTGAATGGTGTGATTGCGACTAGCACTACCACTTATGGTGAAAGCTTGGTTGATGGTGTCGTGAGCTTCAGTAACCTTGTGAGCGGCGATGAATTGGCTACGCCCACCATAACCATCAACACCGCAGGCAACACCAGCACTAGTGGCAACCTCAATGCGGGTACCTATGAAGGTATCCAAAGCATCGCGGCATTGCTCGGTGATGATGCGGCCAACTACAGCATTGGCAGCTTCACCGGTGGTGATTACACCGTTGATAAGCTTGACCTGAATGGTGCGATTGCGACTAGCACTACCACTTATGGTGAAAGCTTGGTTGATGGTGTCGTGAGCTTCAGTAACCTGGTCAGTGGCGATGTATTGGCTACGCCCACCATAACCATTAACACCGCAGGCAACACCAGCACCAGTGGCAACCTTAATGCGGGCACCTATGAGGGCATCCAAAGTATCGTGGGATTGCTCGGTGATGATGCGGCCAACTACAGCATTGGCAGCTTCAGCGGTGGTGATTACACCGTTGATAAGCTGGCCCTAAGTGGTACGGCGATCGCGGGTGTCACCACCACCTACAGCACGGCGGCTGCAACGGGTGCTGTGAGCTTCAACAACGTGGTCGGCGCGGATGTGATCAGCGTGACAGCGCTCATTGACGATCAACAACTCAGTAGCAGTAACAACCTGAACGCGGGTAGCTACACACAGAGTGTAGCGGCGGATAGCCTGACCGGCACAGACGCTGGCAACTACACACTCGCAGCGTTCACCACGGATAGCAGCAACTACGTGGTCAATCAGTTGGTGCTGACGGGTGAGATTGCAGCCAGCAGTAACGTGTATGGTTTTGATCTGGTGGAGGGCGCAGTCAGCTTCGACAATCTGATTGCTAATGATGTACTTGAGTTGCCCACAGTGTCGTTCGACACCCAAGGCAAGACCAGTACCAGCGGTAACCTGCGTGCAGGTGAGTACACCGGCATTCAGAGTGTGACCGCACTAAGCGGCACCGATGCCGCCAACTACAGCATTGGCAGCTTCAGCGGTGGTGATTACACCGTTGATAAGCGTAACCTGAATGGTGCGATTACGACTAGCACTACTACTTATGGTGAAAGCTTGGTTGATGGTGTCGTGAGCTTCAGTAACCTGGTCAGTGGCGATGTATTGGCTACGCCCACCATAACCATTAACACCGCAGGCAACACCAGCACCAGTGGCAACCTTAATGCGGGCACCTATGAAGGTATCCAAAGCATCGCGGCATTGCTCGGTGATGATGCGGCCAACTACAGCATTGGCAGCTTCAGCGGTGGTGATTACACCGTTGCTCAAAAAGAGTTATCAGTCGTAGGTTTGGTCGCTTTAAACAAAGTTTATGATGGCACCGATGTTGCTCAAATTAGCTCCTCAGTGGCTTCCTTGGGCAGCGGGGTAATTGGAGATGATGAAGTTTTTATTATTCAAAGACTCGATGGTGCAACAGGAACTTTTGACTCTAAAAATGTCGGTAATCACGAGGTGACTGCGACAGGTGTTGAATTGAGGGGTGAAGATGCGGGTAATTACACATTGGCACCTGTGAGCGGTTTGTCTGCCGGTATCACACCGTTCACCTTATCAGCTAAAGCTATTGCGGCACAAAGTCGTGTTTTTGATGGCACAACCGATGCGAATGATATTGTTACGCTGACCTTAAACACTTTTGGTAATGATGAAGTCGAAGCAACCTTTACTGCCAGTTTCCTAGATGCCAATGTTGGACTAAATAAATTTATTCAGATCGGTGTGACGGGTATTACTGGCACAGATATCGGTAACTATATTGCCCCGACCAGTGCTTCGACCTTTTCGAGTATTACATCAGGGTCAATTGGCACTGTGGCAGATGAGGATAGTGAAGCTAGAGCTATGCCCAGTTTGCCGACTCAACTCGACGAGCAGTTGATCACTACCCCTGCCGCACCGTTGGTTACAACCCCTGCCGCACCGTTGGTCATAGTGCCTGCCGCACCATCACGCGTAGGTGGTGATCCAATTGTTATGACGGTAACAGTCACGCCAATTGGCTTGCGGTTAACTCAACCAGACCTAGCACCCGAGCCAACGCAGCGTAATGCGGGGCTAACGGTCTTTGTTGCCGAAGGCCAGGAACTATCAACTCGCCAAGTTGTTGGGTTAGAGGATCGCGGTAATGAATTATCGTCAACGAAAGAGGATGTTGCGCCTTCCGCACCACCGTCCTTAGCAGGCCTGGTGATTAGTAGTCGCACGGATGTATCGCATCGTTTAGCTTACGGTCCGTCGGTTAATCTTGCTGTTTCGGTCGCGGAAGATGGCACTCTAATTATCGATTTAGTAGACGCTAGTATCGACCTAGATCGTGCTGAAGATGAAATAATTTTATTAGGTGTCGCCGCCGCCAAACGTATGGGTGTTACCGTAGATCGGTTAACATCGGTGGTCATTCAACAACCGCGTTTAGCATCAGTCATTTAACAGGATTAGGTAAAGGATTTAGTGATGAATAAATCGATTAAAACGGCCATAGCGCTGGTTATCAGTGGTGGTGTATTGGCGCTACCAAGCCTGGTGTATGCGCAAACGCCACCGGATGCCGGGTCATTGTTACGTGATATTGAGTCGCAGCGTTTAGATATTGCGCCACCGATTCGTTTTGGCAGTGAACTACCTCCACCTTTGCCTGATACCGGAGAAACCATTACCTTGGTTGGTTTGGTTTTTCAGGGTCACGAAGGTTTGGTATCGGAGGCTGAGTTACAGAGTCTTTTAGCCGATGCCATCGGCCGTAATCTTGGCTTTAATGGGCTAATGTTTTTAGCCGACCGCGTCACTGAGTATGTTAAAAATAAAGGCTACTTTTTGGCTTTTGCGTATTTACCTGAGCAGGATATCAGTGATGGCGTGTTGTTAATAACTATTCAACCGGGTCGTATTGAAGGGGGCGGGGACTGGCAGCATTTACTGGATAATAAAACGGTCAATTTAACCGACCGTCGCATCGTTAATACGTTAAATAACGCGCTTAAAGCGGATACGTCGGGGATTATTCAAGCGAATCAAATGGAGCGCGGCTTATTGCTGTTTAATGACTTGGCGGGTATCAGTGCCCGTTCAGATTTGCAGGCGGGTAGCGAGCCGGGCACCACCCGAGTCAATGTTATTTTTAATGACACGGATCGCTATACGGGCTTGGCTTGGGTTGATAATTATGGCAACTTTTATACCGGTACCAATCGCATCAACTTGATGGCTAATGTCAATAATCTCAGCGGTATGGGCGATCAGTTCAATGCCATGGTATCAATTACTTCTGGCCTAACTTATGGGCGATTGGGCTATCAAGCTCCGCTAGGTTATAGCGGTTTAACGATAAATCCCTACGTGAGTCATTTAAATTACAAATTAGGTGAGGATTTTGCAAACCAAGATTTGACAGGTCAGGCGACAACCTATGGCGCAGATTTGCGTTACCCAATCATTCGATCACGTACGGCGAATGTTAATGCTATTGCCGGTTTAGAGTATAAAAAGCTTGAAGATGATACGGTTGAAAATATTACTGGTAAGCGCGATTTCAACCGCGCACATTTACGTTTACAAGGAAACCACACGAATACTAAAGCGCGTGGCGGCTTTACTCAGTATCAAATGACGGTTCAGTATGGTGATGTTAAAAACAGCTTAAATGCTAATAAGACAGAAACGTTTGGCTATGTCATGGCGAATATTTCGCGGTTGCAGAACATTAGTTCGCAGTGGAATGTGTTTGTATCGGCAGAAACGCAGCAAATGCCTTCTCGAAACCTTGATTCGAGTGAAAAATTTAGTATTGGCGGTATTAGTGGTGTGCGAGCATACCCCAGTGGCGAGGCAGCAGGAGATTCGGGTTATAAATTAACCGCCGAGGCGCGTTATGATTTTTCTGGTCCCCAGGGCTTGGGTGGTGATTGGCAGTTGCAAGTGTTTGTTGACCATGGGGTGGTTTTGCGCAATAAGGAAACTACCAGCCCGTTTGATACTTTGCCCAATCGCAATGAATTAACAGGTGCTGGGCTAGGTATGTCCTGGTCCAAGCCGAATGCTTATAGTGTCAGAGCTACTTATGCCCACAAGATCAATGATAACCCCTTTCAGCGACGTAGCAGTGGCTTAGATTCGGAAGCTAAAAATGACAATGGGCGTTTTTGGTTACAAGCGATGGTTTGGTTTTAATGCTGTTTTTTACCCCTTAATCAAGCCTGCTCATGCAGGCTTTTCTCTGTGCTAAACTTAGTTAAAGTTTTTGCTCAAAGAATCTTCTTATTATTATGACGCCCTCGCTCCGTGTTCAAGTCGCACTTCCCGGCCCATTTTGGCAGCCGTTAAGCTATCTGTTGCCCGACGATGTTGCTAATCAAGCCACTGTCGACCTCCAGGCCTGGTCGCAGGGTTGGCTTGGTTGGCGCGTTGCGGTGCCTTTTCGTAATCAGACCAAAATCGCGGTGGTGGTAGGGGTTAATCAAGACGATGGTGTCGATGCAAGTAAGCTGAAACCCTTGTTGCACAAGCTTGATGACGAGCCACTATTCAACGCACAGGATTTGGCCTTTTTGCACTGGGCGGCCAGCTATTATCATGAACCCTTAGGTGAGGTGGTGATGGCGGCTTTGCCGAAACGCTTGCGGGTGGGCAAACCCTTATCCTTACCAGGGGTGGTGACCTGGCAGCGCTCGGTATTAGGCCAGACGGTCAGTGTCGATCAACTCAGTGCGCGGGCGCACAAACAACGAGCTCTGTGGCAGGCCTTTTGCGATGACCAGGCCTGGTCATCCAGTCAACTGAATGCGGCATTTAGTCAATGGCAACCTTTAGTGAAGCGATGGGTTGAGCAGGGCTGGTTAGTGGTCAGTGAAGGTGCCTGTTTGGCGCAAAAAACTCTGCCGGCATCGGTGCGCCACTCTTTAAATGAAGAACAGGCTGCGGCGGTAGCGCAGGTGCAGGCTTCGAAGGGTTTTCGTTGTTTTTTGCTTGACGGTGTTACTGGTAGCGGTAAAACCGAGGTGTATTTGGCTTTAATTGAACAGGTGTTGGCGCAGGGTAAACAAGTTTTGGTGTTGGTGCCGGAAATCGGTTTAACCCCGCAAACAGCGGCCCGCTTTGAGGCCTATTTGCAACAACCGGTGGTGGCTTTGCACTCGGGCCTTAATGATCAAGAGCGTCACTGTGCCTGGCAGGTGATGCGTCGCGGTGAGGCTCAGGTGATGCTGGGTACGCGCTCGGCTTTGTTTACGCCTTTTGCTAATTTGGGCTTGTGCATTTTGGATGAAGAACATGATCTGTCCTTTAAACAACAAGATGGTTTTCGTTATTACGCACGGGATTTACTCATTCGGCGCGCGCAGATGTTGCAAATTCCGGTGGTGCTGGGCTCAGCAACGCCCAGCATGGAAAGTTTGCATAATGCGCAATCGGGGCGCTTTGGCTATTTGCGCCTGAGTCAGCGAGCGGCCAATGCGCAACCACCGCAGTTGCGTTTGTTAGATGTGCGTGGTGATCGTTTGCAAGAAGGCTTGTCGAACAAAGCCTTGCACCAGATGCGCGAAGCCTTAGCCGCCGGTGGGCAGGTGTTGGTGTTTTTAAACCGTCGTGGTTTTGCGCCCGTGTTGCTATGCCATAGCTGTGGTTGGCAGGGGAGTTGTTCGCACTGTGATGCCAATTTAACCTATCATCAGGCTAGCGATAGCTTAAAGTGCCACCATTGCGGGTTTCAACAGCCAAAACCTAAGGCTTGTCCAGCTTGTGGCGCCACCCAATTTGTGGCTTTGGGGCAGGGAACCGAGCGTTTAGAGCAGTTTTTAACCCAGCAATTTCCAACTCATAGCATTTTGCGGATTGACCGAGATACCACGCGGTTAAAAGGCAGTTTGGCGGAAAAAGTGGGGCAGGCGCGGGATGGCGCTGCCGACATTTTGATTGGCACTCAAATGTTGGCTAAAGGTCATCATTTTCCTAAGCTGACCTTGGTGGTGATGCTCGATTTAGATCAGGGCTTGTTTAGTGTCGATTTTCGTGGTGCCGAGCGCATGGCGCAACTGTTGGTTCAGGTGGCCGGTCGCGCGGGGCGAGCCAGTCAACCTGGACGAGTCTTGATTCAAACCCACCAACCCGAACATCCGACCTATCAACAATTATTGCGCGAAGGTTATGCCGGTTTTGCCGCGGATACCTTGCGCGATCGACAATTAGCGAACCTGCCGCCGTTTGGGTTTCAGTTGTTGGTGCGAGTAGAGGCGGTCGATTCCAACCAAGCGGTCGCGTTTTTAGAGGCGATTAAAGACTTATTATTGGCTGTGCCGGTTAGCCAGCCCTGCGAGGTGTGGGGCCCGGTGACTGCGCCGATGGCGAAACGGCAAAACCGCTGGCGTTATCAATTGTTATTGCAAGCAGAAACCCGAGGCAGTCTGCAGGCCTGGTGGCAAGCAGTTGCGGCAGACGTTTATGCCCATCCGTTGGCGAACCGGATTCGTTGGAGCATTGATGTCGATCCGCAAGAAACCAGTTAAAAAAGGCGCCTGGTGGCGCCTTAGTTGGGTTTGCGGGATGAGATTACATGGGGCAGCCAAGTGCACGGGCGCGTTCTTTGACAATCGCGCGTTCTGCGGCATCGGCTTCACTATCAAAGCCATCACGCTCGTACCAGCCCTGGGTGTGTTGTAATAGCACATCGGTTAGGGCATCGGTGTGATCTTCACGATAGTTAAGGGCCTTAATGTAGCTGAACTTTTCGCCACCGGCTTCTTCGAAGTATTCGCGGTTTTCACCGTCAATTTCTTCAATGGTTTCTAAGCAGTCCGCCGAAAAGCCAGGACACATAACCTGAACGTGCTTATAGCCCAGGCCTGGTAACGACATCATGGTTTCATCCGTGTAAGGCTTCAACCATTCTTCTCTACCAAACAGCGACTGAAAGGTCACCTTATATTGGTGCGGTTCAAGGCCGAGCTCTTTAGCCAGCAAGCGTGATGTGACTTGACATTCACAATGGTAAGGGTCGCCATTGGTTAAGTAGCGTTTTGGTACACCGTGATAAGACATTACCAATAAATCGGGCACACCGTGCTCCGCTTGATGCTCGCGAACTGAGTTGGCCAAGGCTTTAATATATCCCGGGTTACGGTGATAGTGATTAATGAAACGAAGCTCAGGAATCCAGCGCCATTTACGAAGTACATCGGTGACTTCGTCAAAGGTTGATGCCGAGGTCGCTCCAGCATATTGCGGATACAGTGGCATCACCACTAAACGTTGTACCCCAAGTTGTTCAAATTTTTTTAACGCTGATTCAATCGATGGGTTGCCGTAGCGCATCGCAATGTCAAACACGACTTTGCCTTTAAAATGCGGCGCCAGTTTTTTTTCAATCGCTTCTTTCTGCTTCACTGTAATATTAAGCAGAGGAGAGCCAGGGCCTTCCGAATCCCAGACTTCCTCATAGGCTTCGGCAGACTTGGCTGGACGCGTATTAAGGATAATGCCATTGAGAACCAACCACCATAACCAGCGGGCGGGTGGTGGCTCAACAACGCGCGGATCCCACAAGAACTGCTTCAGATAAGGGCGCAATGCTTGTTTGGTTGGGGCATCGGGTGTACCAAGATTTGTGATAAGAACACCAGTGGCGGCTTCATCACCATGGCGGTAGGTCGTGTTATTATGGTATTTCATCCAAGCTTCCTTTTAAGACCAGCCAAAATTAATTTATTTAAAGCCTATTGTATAAGATTTGCATAAAAAATGTTTTGTGCTTTTAGGTTTGAAATCGTTGCTACACATTACATTCTTTTTTAAATTAGCTAATATAACTACACTGAATTGAAAATAAAAACTATCAAAAGTTATACACCAAGGATACTGCAAAATGTCGAATTTGTCAGGTAAACAATGGCTAGTTGCCCTTGGGCTATCATTCGCGAGTCTCGGTTTTACATCCAACAGCGTTGCCAACCAGTTGGTCATAAAAAGTGTTGTCGAAGAAGCCAGCGTAACCGAGTCGATCATGGGCTTGGGTGAGGTCATTGCCAAGCGCCATGTTGAATTACAGCCCAGCGTAACGGAGCGTGTGGTTGCGGTGCATTTTAGCGATGGTGATTGGGTAGAAGCTGGGCAGTTATTGGTGACCTTGGATCAAGCCGAGGTGCGCGCGCAGTTAGCTGAGCTTGAGGTACGCTTGGTCGATGCTGAGCGTCAATTGATTCGTTTACAAACTTTGCAGGCACGCGGTGATGTGTCGCAAGCGGCGGTTGATGAAGCCGACTTAATGCGTCAAACCTTACGAGCGCAACGCGAGTTACTGAATGTGCGTCTCTCGCGTCTTGAGTTGCGTGCCCCTTTCGCGGGACGACTCGGTGTGCGTCAAGTGAATGAGGGCGCTATGGCGTCACCAGGCCTGGTGATTACCGATTTAATTGAGTTAGATGACGTGTTGGTTGATTTTAATTTACCCGCGCGCTTTTTGTTGGATGTTGCTGTGGGCCAGCGAGTCCTGCTAGAAAGCAGTTTAGTGGCAACCGACAATTTAGTGGGCGAGGTGGTTACGGTCTTTTCGAGTCTTGATCCGGCAACGCGGACATTTGCGGTACGTGCTAAATTTACTAATGCCGATTATCGCTTATTGCCAGGTATGGGTATGACGGTGCGCTTGAATAAAACACCGCGTAGGTTATTACGAGTGCCCGAAACGGCGGTCGTGCCGATGGCTGATCAGAATTTTGTTTATGTGCTGAAACCACAAGCGGATTCAGAGTTATTTGAAGTAGAGCGTCGAGAGGTGGTGCTAGGCGCGCGAGAACCCGGTTGGGTTGAGCTGGTGAGTGGCGCTGAATTGGGCGAAGCCGTAATAAGCCAAGGCGCTTTACGTGTTCGACCTGGTCAGCAGGTGAAGGTGGCCGACCAATTGCGTCAAATTTCTGAATTCGCGCAATAGGGGGCGTTATGTTACTGTCTGATACGGCTGTTAAGCGTCCCGTTTTGGCGGCGGTGGTGTCTTTATTGTTGGTCGCTTTTGGTTTGTTGGCCTTTGACCGTTTGCCCTTGCGTGAATATCCCAATATTGATCCGCCGATTGTATCGATTACCACTGGTTACCCGGGTGCGTCGGCCGCGGTCATTGAATCGCGCATCACCAAACTCATCGAAGACCAAATTGCCGGTATTGAAGGCATTTCATTTATAGAATCAACATCCAGTGATGGACGTTCACGAATTCGGATTGAATTTAACATTAATCGTGATATTGATGCGGCGGCGAATGATGTGCGTGACCGTGTTGCACGGGTTGCGCGTAATTTACCCGATGGCGCGGATCAGCCTCAAGTACAAAAAGTCGATGGTGATGACGACGTTATCGTGTGGTTTAACTTAACCTCCGATAACATGACGGTGCCCGAGCTTACTGATTATGCGCGTCGATATCTGGTCGATCGTTTTTCTGTTCTAGACGGTGTGGCTCGCGTCAGGATTGGTGGTGGGCAAGAATATGCGATGCGCCTGTGGTTAGATGCCAGCGAAATGGCGATGCGTGGTATTACCGTGGGTGATGTTGAGCGTACGCTACGCAGTGCTAATGTTGAATTACCAGCTGGCACTGTTAGCATGGCCGATGCCTCATTTAGTGTTAGGGTGGATCGTCAACTAACCAGTGTGGCCGATTTTGAGCGCCTGGTGGTGAAGCGGGGTGCGACACAAACCCAGGTTCGCCTAGCCGACATTGCCCGCATCGAGTTGGGCTCGATTGAAAACCGCAGTTTTTTCCGTGGCAATGGTTTGCCAATGATCGGACTGGGAATTATCAAACAATCGACCGCAAATACCATCAGTGTTGCCGAAGCTGCCGCCGCTGAGGTGGCGCGTTTAAATGCGATTTTGCCTGAGGGGTTAGAAATAAAAGCCAGCTTTGATAGCTCGGTATTTATCAAAAGCGCGATTAAGGAGGTATACAAAACCCTTACGATTGCGATTGTACTTGTCATGCTGGTTATTTTGCTATTCCTTCGCAGTGTGCGTGTTGCCTTAATTCCATTAGTCACTGTACCTGTATCCATTATTGCGACCTTTTGGGTGTTGTGGATGCTCGGATTTTCTATCAATTTGCTGACTTTGTTAGCCTTAGTATTAGCTATTGGCTTGGTGGTCGATGATGCGATTGTGGTACTTGAGAACGTACAGCGTCACATTGAAAAAGGCTTCTCACCGCTCGCTGCGGCGTTTTTGGGCACGCGTCAAGTCGGCTTTGCGGTTATTGCCACTACACTGGTATTGGTTGCGGTCTTCTTCCCGATCAGTTTTTTACAAGGCACCCTGGGTCGGTTGTTTTCCGAGTTTGCCATTACGCTCACCGTAGCGGTGATTTTTTCAAGTTTTGTCGCGCTGACATTGTCACCGGCACTGGCGTCTAAATTACTGAAACCTCGAAAAGTGAAAGCGAAAGCGGCTAAAGATGATGATATCGCTATGGTGCAAACAAGCTCGATTGAATCGGATGCGGCTAAGCGGGGTGAGATGAAACTGGCCGATGGATGGCTGATCCGTGCTTACCGACCGGTGTTACGAGGCATTGTTAATGCGCCTTGGCTGATCTTACCGGTGCTGTTAGCCGCCTTTTATGCCAGTTATTGGCTATTTCAACAACTGCCTGAGGAGTATGCACCCCGTGAAGATCGTGGTGCGTTCTTTATTTTTGTATCCGGTCCTGAAGGGGCAACGCACGATTATATGAAAACCTACCTTGATGAGGTCGAGGCGCGATTAATGCCGCTGGTAGAAAATGGTGAAGTAAATCGTTTGTTAATTCGTTCACCGCGTGCGTTTGGTAATACGGAAATTTTTAATAGCGGTTTTGGCATTGTTGTCTTAAATGACTGGGCTGAACGCAGGCCTGCTAATGAAATTATGCAGGATGTGCGTGAACGCCTTGCCGATTTACCGGGAATTCGGGCCAATCCGGTGATGCGTCAGGGTATTGGTGGTCGTGTTCAGAAACCAGTGCAGTTTGTGCTCGGTGGCGGAAGTTATGCCGAGTTGGCCGAGTGGCGACGAATTATCACCGACGCTATTAACGACGACAACCCCGGTTTCGAAGCTATAGATTGGGATTACAAAGAAACCAAGCCCCAGTTAAAAGTGAATATTGACTATGAAAAAGCGTTTGATATGGGGGTTACTACCGAGGAAATCGGTCGCACCCTGCAGACTCTTTTAGGTTCAACACGGGTGACAACATTTGTTGATCAGGGTGAGGAGTATGACATTATTCTTCAAGCCGACCGTCGCTTATATCGTTCACCAGTCAGTTTGGATTTAATTCATGTGCGTTCCAGCACGACGGGTGAATTAATTCCATTAGCCAGCTTGGTGAGTTACGAGGAGTTTGCCGACTCGGGGTCGTTGAATCGCTACAACCGGATGCGCTCGGTGACGATTGATGCCAATTTAGCACCACATTTAAGCTTAGGCGCCGGACTTGCACATTTGGAAGGTTTGGCTCGAGAGCTATTGCCGGCTGATGCGATGATCGATTATAAAGGGCAATCGCGAGACTTCCAAACCTCAGGGAATGCGGTGTTTTTTGTATTTTTGTTGGGACTTGTGGTGGTTTTTTTAGTGCTATCGGCACAATTTGAAAGTTTTGTCAGTCCATTTATCATCATGTTTACTGTCCCCTTAGCCGTTTTGGGTGGGTTGTTGGGTTTGTGGCTATATGGTCTATCCTTGAATCTCTATACACAAATAGGTTTGGTAATGCTTATTGGCTTAGCGACCAAAAATGGTATATTGATTGTTGAATTTGCTAATCAGTTGCGCGATCAAGGAATCGCATTTAAAGAGGCACTGGTAGAGGCGTCTTGTCTGCGGTTACGTCCCATCCTGATGACCGCAATTACAACCTGCGTGGGCGCGTTGCCATTAATTTTGAGCTCTGGGGCAGGATCTGAAACGCGCTATGTGTTGGGGATGGTGTTACTCTGGGGCGTTTCAATTGCAACCATTTTAACGCTCGTTGTGATTCCCGCTGTGTATGCGTTGTTGGGCCGTTTTAGCCAACCTGCCGGTGTGAATAAGCGAGCACTTATTGCCGAGCTTGGAAGCGATTTCGAGCAATATAAGAAGTAACCTAGCATAAACTATGCGCTTTTACGGGTTTATAGTCGAGTTAGTAGTATTAGGCTTTCGATATGCTTGGTGTGGCTAAACATATCGAATTGTTGTGCCTGTGCTATCACAAAGCCTTGCGCTATTAGCAGTCTCAAATCGCGGATTAAGGTGCCAGGATGGCAGGAGACATAAACAACACGTTTTAGCTGGGTTTTACCCAGTTTTTCGCACAGTGCTTCTGCCCCCGCTCTACCTGGGTCGAGAACAGCAGAATCCGCCGTCCACGACCACCAGGCCTGCTGATCAGGCTCATCAAATAGATTGCTCATTAGAAATTCTACATTGCGTAAGTTATTGGCTTGCGCGTTATGTTTGGCCAAGGTTACTGCTTCGGCATTGCCTTCTAAACCCAGTACCGCTGCGGATCTTTGTGCTAGGGGTAGGCTGAAATTTCCAATCCCCGCAAAAAAGTCAATAACCCGCGTTTGCGGTGTCAGTGCTAACCAATTAAGTGTCTGTGCCACGAGTTGTTCATTCACCGCCTGGTTCACTTGAATAAAGCTGGTGACCGAAAAATAGAATTTGAGATCCAGTAACCGATAGCAACTCATTTGGGTCGATGCGTCTTTCGTGGTCGCATCATGGGAATGATCGCCAAGCTTGGTAAGGGTTTGTTCATCGCCGGCCGTTAACCAAAGAGTTTGATTACGGGCGCTGGCTTCGGCAAGCCATTGAGGGCGTTGTTGCACAAGCTGTTGATTAAGTGGTTTTGCTAGGATAGGGCATTCAGCGACATCAACTAGCTGGTGACTTTGCGGGCTACGAAAGCCGAGCAAGGGTGATTGATCTTGCCAGTCGCGACCAAGAATCAGCTTGGCCCGCCGACGATAGGCGCGATCAGGTGTATTTGGGGTGTCGTGCCATTGAATCGAGGGTTGCGGTTGCAGTTTGCTAAGCGCCAGCATCAGATGTTGCTGTTTCCAATGGCGTTGCGCTGCAATACTAAGGTGTTGCAATTGACAGCCACCACAGGCTTCATAAATAGCACAGAAGGGCGTTGTCCTATCATTTGAGGGTTGCTCAATTGCAACCAGCTTAGCTTGGGCGTAGCTCGGTAAATCGTCGCTAATTTGTAGGGTGACTTGGTCGCCAGGTACGGCGTGGTCTACAAACAGTGTTTTACCCTCTAGCTTCGCAACCCCGTGACCGTCATCTGACAGGTCGATGATCTTAACAGCAGTGAGAATCTGGCCGGGTTTAAAGTGGGTTTTAGTCTGTCGTTTGACAGGCTTGGCATCACGCCGATTCGGCAATTTCAATTAGTGGATTCCGATCACATCGCCCACGGTCGCTTGAAAATAGACAGGATCAAAGGATGGCGGGAGTTGTTGGTGAATAATAAAGTACGTATAGACTGCGTGCAGGGCACCAAACTTATAAAACCAATGCCCCAGCCATCGCTTAACCAGGCCTGGTTCAACACGGCGTAGCTTCAGTTTGCTTTTAGCGGTGCCAAACAAATAACCATAGGTTGCGCCTGTGATAGTTTGTTGCGGATTAAGTCGGCCGCTTTTCACGAGCTCTTTTGATAGGCGCACCGCATCTCGAATCGATTTCGCCAGCGCTAGGCTTAAATGTTTTGATACCTGTGCACTGTCGGTTTTTCCCTTAATCAGTTGTTGGCGCAGATAGGCATGTTTTTGCGCAAGCACATGGTGGGCTTTCGCCAAATGAAGGGTGATTTGTCCACCACTGTCTTGGCTGTAAAAAACATGGTCGCTGAGATTGGTGAATATTCGTCGTCCTGCTAATCTTAAGCTGATTTTATTAACCAAGTCTTTAAAAGAGAAGAAGGGCATGGTCGCAAGAGGGTAGATGATTAAGAAGGTCAGCAATAAAGAGAAGCTGATGGCTACGGAGCGACGACGCATGGGCGTACCTTCGTAAAAGCCAAACATCACAATGAAAAAAGATAACGTCAGCAAGCCTGCGATAAGTAGCGTATTGAGTAAGTGTTGCCATAAAAAGTGTCGACCTGGCTGGCTGGCCACCAAGGCCTTTGTAAAGCGCCAGGTTTCATTGACACGAAATAGCCACTCATTGTTCATGATGTTGATCACCCTACCAAATTTTGAACGAAAAAATTGCGAAATACTTTACGCACTGCTAACCTTGAGATTATAGGCTGACTTGAGTTGGATGGCAATCAATTGCGGTTATGTTGGCGGATCAAAATGGGAATGAGGATGGTGCGCTTAGGAGGAATCGAACCTCCACTTAGGCCTCCGGAGGGCCTCGTGATATCCATTTCACTATAAGCGCGTACTTTATGAAAGTGCCGTCATTATAAGGGTTTGCGCAAATCTTTGTAAAAATTTCTTTCGTTTTAACGGCGGGCGCAAACAGGTGTGGCCCTATGGATTGTTAGGCTAGGCGCATAAACTGGTCGATACGATCCAACGCTTCTTCCAATTGGGCCATGCTGGTTGCAAACGAAATTCGTAAATGTCCTTCACTACCAAAGCCTGAGCCAGGTACCGCAGCCACTTCAGCATGATCTAATATCGCACTGGCGAGTTCGGCATCATTGGCCAAACCTTTCATTTTGACCGCGTCGCTGACATTGATAAACATATAAAAAGCGCCATCGGCCGGTAGGCACTTAAAACCGGGAATTTGGTTAATCCGTTGCACCACAAATTGATGACGCTCTTTAAATGCGGTTAGCATGGTTTGGATGCAGGCCTGGTCACCGTTTAGCGCTGCCACGGCCGCGGCTTGTGAAATCGAGCAGGGGTTGGAGGTACTTTGCGATTGAACGGTTTTCATGGCCTTGATAATGGCTTTCGGGCCACCGGCATAACCAATCCGCCAGCCGGTCATGGAATAGGCTTTGGATACGCCATTTAACACAATGGTGCGCTCGCGCAGTGCTGGGCAGACTTCTAAAATATTGGTGAAGCCTTGCTCGCCTAAAATGATGTGTTCATACATATCATCGGACGCAATCAAAATGTTAGGGTGCTGTAATAACAGATCGGCCAGTGCTTTAAGCTCATCAGCGGTGTAAATCGCACCGGTTGGATTCGATGGGCTGTTAATTACCACCATCCGCGTGTTAGGTGTAATGGCTTGTGCCAATTGTTGGGTACTAATTTTAAAATTTTGTTCAAGATTAGTTTCTATAATGACTGGGTTTGCACCGGCGAGTAACGCCATGTCAGGGTAAGATACCCAGTAAGGTGCTGGAATAATGACTTCATCGCCATCATTGAGCACGGCTTGGCAAAGGTTATAAAAACTTTGTTTACCACCGCTAGAGACTAAAATTTCGTCAGCGGCATAGTCGAGACCATTGTCACGTTTAAATTTTGCTTGTATGGCCTGCTTCAGTTCTGGAATGCCATCAACTGCTGTGTAGCGTGTTTGCCCGCCTTCAATGGCTTGAATTCCGGCTGCTTTGATATGTTCTGGGGTGTCAAAGTCCGGTTCGCCCGCACCAAGGCTTATAATAGCTTTCCCGGCTCGTTTAAGTTCAGCAGCTTTGGCTGAAATTACCAGAGTTAAAGAAGGTTTTACACGTTGCACACGATCAGAAAGCAAGGCCATGAATTTCTCTCAGCTGATAGTATGATGCTATTAACAGCACCGGAATTTAAATTTACATGAAATAACCCTTTATTTTACTGTTTTTATAGGTTAATAAAAGCTGTTTGTAAAAAATTTACCGTTTATTAAGGAGCCGTCATGGCAAAAGCGTTTGAACTGGTATCACATTATCAACCTGCCGGAGATCAACCCGCAGCCATAGCCGGCCTGTTGGAAGGTCTGCAGGACGGCGAAGCTTATCAAACGCTGCTGGGCGTAACCGGGTCAGGTAAAACCTTTACGATGGCCAATGTGATTCAGCAGGTACAGCGCCCAACCATTATTATGGCGCACAATAAAACCTTGGCGGCACAGTTGTATGGTGAGATGAAGGGCTTTTTCCCGAACAATGCGGTTGAGTATTTTGTGTCCTATTATGACTATTATCAACCCGAGGCCTATGTGCCAGCATCGGATACCTATATCGCCAAAGACGCCGCCGTCAACGAGCAGATTGAGCAGTTGCGTTTGTCGGCCACCAAGGCGTTAATGGAACGTGAAGATGTTATTTTGATTGCCACGGTATCAGCCATTTATGGTTTGGGTGATCCGGATCAATATTTAAGCATGATGTTGCAACTACGCTTGGGCGATAAAATCAGTCAACGCGATATTTTGGCGCGTTTGGCGACCATGCAATATAGTCGCAATGATATTGAAATGTACCGGGGTATGTTTCGGGTGCGTGGTGATGTAGTGGATGTGTACCCAGCGGAGGCCGAGCAATATGCGGTGCGCATTGAACTGTTTGATGATGAGGTTGAGCAGTTGAGTTGGTTCGATCCCTTAACCGGTGAGCAGGTCGCGAAGGTGACGCGGATTAGTGTGTATCCCAAATCCCATTATGTTACTCCGCGCGAACGGGTGCTAGAAACCATTGATCAGGTCAAAATTGAGCTTAAAGCGCGGCTAGAAGAGTTACGCAGTCTGAGTAAATTAGTGGAAGCCCAGCGGCTCGAAGAACGTACTCGCATGGATATCGAGATGATGCTAGAGCTCGGCTATTGCCAGGGCATCGAAAACTATTCTCGCTATTTATCGGGTCGTGGCCCGGGTGAGGCGCCACCGACCTTGATTGATTATTTACCTAAAAACGCTTTGATGTTTGTAGATGAAAGTCATGCCACCATTCCGCAAATTGGCGGGATGTATAAAGGCGACCGTTCACGGAAAGAAAACCTGGTCAACTACGGTTTTCGACTACCTTCGGCGATGGATAATCGTCCGATGAAGTTTGAAGAGTTTGAGCATTTAATGCCGCAGACGATCTTTGTCTCGGCCACCCCTGCGGCTTATGAATTTGAACACAGCTCTAAAATTGTGGAGCAGGTGGTACGACCAACAGGCCTGGTGGACCCGGTGCTGGAAGTGCGCCCCGCCACCACCCAGGTCGATGATTTGCTTGGCGAGATACGTTTGTGCGTGGCCAAAACTGAGCGGGTGCTGGTAACCACCCTGACCAAACGAATGGCGGAAGATTTAACCGATTACCTAGAAGATCATCAAGTGCGGGTACGCTATTTGCATTCGGATATTGATACGGTGGAGCGGATTGAAATTATTCGCGATTTACGCCAGGGCGAGTTTGATGTATTGGTCGGGATTAACCTGTTGCGTGAGGGTTTGGATATTCCAGAAGTCGCACTGGTAGCGATTTTGGATGCCGATAAAGAAGGCTTTTTGCGCTCCGAGCGTTCGCTGATTCAAACCATCGGCAGGGCGGCACGAAATACCGAAGGGCGGGCGATATTGTATGCCGATAAAATGACCAAATCCATGCAAAAAGCGATCGATGAATCGCAGCGTCGACGTGAAAAACAACTGGCCTTTAACGAAGTGCACGGCATTACCCCGACGGCATTGAATAAAAAGGTCACCGATATTTTGGAACATTCGCCCTATGCTTCTAGGGCTGAACGCAATACAGCACGTAGTGGCATTGTTGCCGAGGTGAATGCGGACTTTGATGTGGCGAGTATCGCACTCTTGAAGCCGGCGGAATTGGCGAAGAAAATCAAGCAAACCGAAAAGCAGATGTACGAGGCAGCGAAGGCATTGGACTTTGAACTGGCCGCACAATTGCGCGATCAAGTGAGGCAGTTGAAAGCCGGCATGGTGGGTGTTGGCGATTTAAGATAAATCTTTTTTTAAGAAACATAAAAACTCCGTATCTAATGAGTCCCTTATGCAGGGTTCTTTTAATCTATACTTAAATCTAAGGTTGGGTTGCGCGGGTAGAGGGAGGTTGGCATGGTTAATAAGGTTTTATTAGTTGAGGATGATTCGGCGTATCGACAAATACTCGCTAAAATATTGGCTAATCATGGCTATTTGGTTACAGAAGCTGCGGACCGTCATGATGCTTTAGCCCAGCATGACCAAGATACCCATGGTTTTTTTTGTGTGTTACAAGATTTGGGGTTGCCGCCAGATGCGCTCAGTATTAATGAAGGTTTAGCCTGCATGCAAGCCCTGTTAGCGAAACAGCCTAGCCTAAAGGTGATTGTGCTGACCTGTCGTGATCGTGAAGAGGCGGGTAGTCGGGCAATCATGCAAGGTGCATTTGACTATTTGGAAAAGCCCATTGCTTTAGATGCGCTGTTAGCGGCTGTTGAGAGAGCGTTGTTATTTTCCCAAACAGAGCATAACTTGGTATCAGAAGGGGTTGTGCCTGTTCAGTTTAATGCGCAATTAGACCAGGGTTTGCGCCAATCTTGTGAAGTGTTCGAGGCTGCCGTAGTTAGGCGTGTCTTGGAGGAGTGTGATTTTAACATTCGTCTTGCAGCTGAGCATTTGGGTGTTAAGCGCGAAAACCTATATTATTTGATTAAAAAACACGATATTAATACCTTGCGAGCTGTGCCTGTGGCGAATTCAGCGCAAGAGCCGGCTTGATCAGCCGTTAATCTTATGCACAACGGGTGTGAGTCCTTGCTGTTTGTATTGACGCCAGCGCTCGCGACCCGGTTCAATCCGTTCTGGTGACTGATCTAATACTTCTATGGTGCGTTGAAAACCACTTAACTCCGTATAGGGCTCAGGGTGAAGATTAATTAACACATCACCTTGAGGTTTGATCAGCTCTGGACCATGCAATTGAATGTGGCTCGGAAAATGACCAGCCAAGCTATGACCGAGATAGCGATCAGGCGGTAACTGCCAAGCAATATGGTCAAAGCGCTCCGCTTGATCAAGCGTTTCAAAACGCACATCGGCGCGCCGTCGTTGTTGCTGTATTTTCAACAACAACTTGGCAAGAAACAACTCCCGACTCTGCGCATCGGCCGTTTCTAATACATAAAAGACTAAATTTGGCTCAACTGCTGTGTTCATTGCTGCCTCGTTATGCTTGTTTCGAGAGTAAATAGGCAACGAGCGCAGGCACAGGTCGTCCACTAGCACCCTTGTTAGCCCCAGATTGCCAGGCCGTACCCGCAATGTCTAAATGCGCCCAAGGAACGTTTTTGGTAAAGCGAGCTAAAAATTGCGATGCGGTAATGGTGCCAGCTTCACGGCCACCAATATTGGCCATATCGGCAAAGTTGGACTTCAGTTGTTCATCCCATTCTTCACCCAGTGGTAGCTGCCATAAACGATCGTAGGTATAGTCACTGGCGGCTTTGAGTTCGTCAACCAAGGTTTGATCATTGCCCAATACTGCCGAGACATGATGTCCTAAGGCAATAATGCAGGCGCCGGTTAGCGTTGCCATATCAATCACACATTTAGGCTGATAGGTTTGTTGGGCATAGGTGAGCGCATCGCACAAAATTAAGCGACCTTCTGCGTCGGTATTTAGAATTTCGATGGTTTGACCTGATAGGGAGGTCACCACATCGCCAGGCTTAATCGCATTGCCAGCGGGCATATTGTCTGTGGCCGGGATAACGCCTACCACATTGACCTTTGGCTTGAGTTCGCCCAGTGATTTAAATACACCGAGTACCGTTGCGGCACCACACATGTCGTATTTCATTTCGTCCATTGCCGCTCCGGGCTTCAGCGAAATCCCGCCAGTATCGAAGGTAACCCCTTTGCCAACCAGTGTAATCGGTGCGTCTTGGTTGTTAGCGCCCCAGTATTCTAGGCAAATCATTTTTGGCGGTGTTTCTGTGCCCTGCGCTACGGCCATAAAGGAGCCCATGCCCATCGCAATCATTTCATCGCGTTCTAAGACCGTTGCTTTAAAGCCATAGTCTTTTGCTAGTTGCGTGGCGGTATCGGCAAGGTAGGCTGGTGTGCAAATATTACTCGGTAGGTTGCCCAGATCTTGAGTTAGCGCCATACCTAAAGCGGTCGCTTGACCTTGCTGAGCGGCCAAGGCTAGGCTATCCGTTGACGCGAGTGGGTAAGTAATGCTGGTAATAGCCGATTGTTTTGGGGTGTGTTCACCGCGGCTAGGGTGGCTGTAGTCATAAAAGCTACGTTGCCAACTTTGGGTATGCTGTAATACTGACCAGGCCTGGTCACAATGGCTTGGAAAGTATAGAACACTGGCATCAATAATATGTTTAGCACCGGTGTTTTCAAGTGCTTTAACCGCGGCTGCTTGTGCACTGAGCACTTTCTTAACCGTGAGTTTGTCGCGCTCACCGAGTCCCACAAGCACTAAGCGTTGAGAATGACTGCCTGAGGCAAATACAAGGCGTGTTTCGGCTAATTTGCCAATAAAGTCGCCCTGTGTCACTAGGGCAGCGACCAAATCTTCAACACCAAATTGCGCCAGTAACGGATCATTGAGCTCGTTTTGATAGAGGGCGATGATTAGGGTGTCTGCTGTTTGATTGTTAGTTGCAAAGTCGATCGCTACTGTTTTCATGGCCAAATTCCTATAGGTTGTTGAGTGGGTCTAGAATGCGATTAGAGTCCCGCTAAGTCGTTAGATTCTGCTGTTATAATGGTCACTATTCTAACGTGAGAAGCAATGATTGTGCGTATTCTCGATAAATATCTTTATAAAGAACTTCTGCTGACCCTCTTGGCAGTATTGCTGGTGTTATTGCTGATTGTTTTTGGCACCGAGGCCACGCGATTATTGGCCATGGCCGTGGAAGGTAAGTTATCGTCGGCGATTCTTGGTCAGGTTTTATTATTGCAACTTCCTGCGGCACTTGAGATGGTCTTACCCTTAGTGGTTTTGTTAAGTGTGTTGATTGCATTTGGGCGTTGGTATCAGGATCGAGAAATGGTGGTCTTGCAAGCCTGTGCCGTGTCGCCTGGATATTTACAGCAGCGTCTCATTTGGTTTTTGGTGCCTGTTGCGATCGCCTTGGCCTTTGTGAGTTTGCTGTTAACCCCTTGGGCCGTTAAGCAAGAGCGCGAGCTGATATACCTGGCCAGCGTCCAGGCGCCCTTAGCGGGCTTGGTGGCTGGGCGCTTTAATAGTCTGCCACAGGGGCAAGGCGTCCTGTATGCTCAGCGCATCGAGAGTGATGGTCAAATGCAGCAGGTCTGGTTGCAACAGCAAACTTCGGAAGGGGATCGACTTGTTATGGCACCGAATGCTCGTTTTGAGTGGATTGATGACCGTCTGGCATTGGTGTTACTGGATGGTTGGGCCTATGAGGGTGTCGTGCGCGGCGAGACTTTACGGGTGCGGCAGTTTGAGCGGTTTGAAGGATTTTTGCCGGCGTTACCGGTACCCAATATGACACCGCTTCAAGAAGAAATGACCATCACTGAGCTTTGGCACGCGGGAACACCGGAGGCGATGGCATTATTGCAGTGGCGATTGGTTTTACCTTTGAGTGTGTTGGTATTGGGTTTAGTGGCTTGGCGAATGAGTAAAACCGATCCGCGCCAGGGACGGTTTGGCAAAATTTTCTTAGCAATCTTTATTTATATTCTCTATCTACAATTATTATTTACCTTTAATAGCTGGGTACGCCAAGGCATCTGGCCGGCATTACCAGGCCTGTTTATTGTGCCAGCGATGACACTATTTTTGTTATGGTTGTTGCCGAGACTGCGTGTTATTAGGAGACTGGCTTGAAAAAAATCGAGTGGTATTTAGCGCAGCAGCTGGTCCTGCATATTGGTTTGGTGATGATGGTGGTTCTGATTATTCTCGGATTTTCAGAGTTTATGAATCAAGTGACCAATTTACGTGAAGATTACACACTGAACAAAGCGGCCGTTTTTTCGCTGTTAAAAATGGTGGTGTTTTCCTATGAAGTTTTCCCGATAGCTTTGCTAATCGGTACTCTTTTAGCCTTAGGAGGGCTGGCTAACCGCGCGGAGTTAACCGTTTTACGTGTCACCGGCTGGTCGGTAAAGCGGCTCTATTGGGCGGTGATGAAGGTGGTATTGGTGTTGTGGCTGTTAATGGCATTGGTCGGTGAGTTTTTGGCGCCGATTAGTGAAAGTTACGCCACTCAGTTGCGAGCCGAATCATTAAATCGCTCGCTATCAGTCGGCGGGCGAGAAGGATTTTGGTTGAAAGAGCCGCATCAGGTAATTCATATAGAGCGCGTAGTGTCGCCAACCCATTTGCGCAATGTAACCCTTTATCAGCTTGAAAGCGAGCGTTTAACTGGCTGGGTTCAAGCTTCAAACGCCTATTTTATAGGCCAAGATAAGTGGCAACTGGAACGTCCGAATTTACAAGCCATCTCATGGCAAACTGTGCCCGATTTACCCAAGTTACAAGATCAGGGGGTCAGAATGTCACTGACGCAACAAACGTTGCAGAATGCCACTTTCCCATTACCCATTAGCGCAGATTTAATTCAACGACTTCAGCTTGACCCACGCTATATGCGGGTCGATGAATTACAGCGCTATATCCGATTTCTTGATGCGAATGATTTGGATGGTCATGTATATAAGTTGGCCTATTGGCAAAAATGGGCGGTACCCATAACAGTGATGGCGATGATTGCGCTCGTGTTGCCTTTAGTATTAGGTTCGACTCGATCTGTCAGTATGGGACAGCGTATTTTTGTGGGCTCACTGATTGGTTTGAGCTTTTATTTGGTTAACCAATTTGTGGGCAATATGGCGGTGGTGTATCAGTTGTCGCCGTTACTGGGCGCCTTTCTTCCTTCATGTTTATTATTAGTGATTGCGTTGCTGGCGTTACGACGGGTGCGATAAGCAAGGTTGCAGGTGCCAGTCTATGTTGACACCAGAAGGAGTGACTTTTTTCTCATGGTTTTATCCTTAAGGGGCGTGTAAATAAATTGTTGGGATATTACAATAAGAAATATTGATGGTTACATCATTGTTGTTTATGAAAATTAATAAGTTTTTTATCTGGGTATAAAAAAGCCTGCTTTAAGCAGGCCTGGTGATGGTTATTAATGCTGTCGATGCGTTTAGAATTGGAAGCTATTCGGGCGTATTTGTAGACTGTGCAAGGGGGCTACGTCTGTTTCAAATAAAGACTCTTCAATCCATTCTTCATCACTGATACGGGTTACCAGTGTAGCTGAGATAGCTGGAGTTTGACCAACAAAGGCCAATAGACGGCCACCGAGTGTTAGTTTGTCATAATAGGCTTTGGGGATACTTGTAATTGCCCCGGTGATTAATATGGCATCGTAGCTTTCCCCGTCAGGCCAATCTTGGCTAGCATCACCCTGGTGCACGGTTACATTGTCAATACTGGTCAAGTTCGCCTTGGCTTGTTCTGCAATACTGGCGTACCATTCGACGCTGGTAACCTGTTGAGCTAGTTGGCTGATTAAGCGGGTTAAATAGCCAACACCGGTGCCTACTTCGAGAACGCGGTCTTGCGGATCGAGGTCAATGGCTTGCAAAATTTTTGCTTCAATTTTCGGGCTGAGCATGAACTCGCCTTCGCCGATTGGAATTTCTAAGTCACTGTAGGCCAGTTTATGCTGGCTTTCTGGTACGTAAAGGTGGCGAGGTGTGGATTCCAGAAGTGCAAGAATTTCTGGATCTAGAACATCCCAAGGACGAATTTGTTGTTCAATCATAAAAAAACGGGCTTGGTCAAAATTCATCGCGCCTCCTTACTGTCTAGATTTTTTAAAGTGGCATGATTATAACGATTTTGAAGCATAAGTTCGTGACTTTTAATCATTTTTCTCAACAACAATGCACTAAAAAAGTCTTGTGTGGTATCATTATCGGCTTACTTTTATTCCGTTTCTTATCTTTCTAATGTGTCAGGTGACGTAATCATGCCAGTTATAACTTTGCCGGATGGGGCTCAGAAAATCTTTGATCAAGCCGTAAGTGTGCTTGATGTTGCACAATCGATAGGCGCAGGCTTGGCGAAAGCGACGCTTGCCGGTCGAGTTAATGGTCGCCTGGTTGATGCAAAAGATATGATTACTGAGGACGCCACGTTAGAGATTGTGACGCTTAAAGATCCGGCGGGCTTAGCGATCATGCGCCACTCCTGTGCGCACCTGTTGGGTCACGCGCTTAAGCAATTGTTTCCACAGGTTAAAATGGCTATCGGTCCGGTCATTGACAATGGTTTTTACTATGACGTAGATGCCACTGAGTCACTAACCCCTGATGATTTGGTGGCGCTTGAGCAGCGTATGAAGGCTCTAGCGAAGACGGGCTATGCGGTTAATAAAGTGATGACGCCACGTGATCAGGTGATCGAGACCTTTAAAGAGCGCGGTGAAGAATACAAGCTTGAATTGGTCAATGATATGCCCAATGAAACCGAGTTTGGTCTTTATCACCATGAAGAATATATCGATATGTGTCGTGGGCCGCATGTGCCGAATATGACGCATATTAAAGCCTTTAAATTAACCCATTTAGCGGGTGCTTATTGGCGCGGTGATTCCAATAACAAGATGCTACAACGTATTTATGGGGTGGCGTTTGCATCGAAGCAAGAATTGGATGCTTACCTAACGATGATGGAAGAGGCTGAAAAACGCGATCATCGTAAATTGGGTAAGTTGCTAGACTTGTTTCATCTTGAAGATATTGCACCAGGTATGGCGTTTTGGCATCCAAAAGGGACCATGCTGTACCGAGTGGTTGAAGACTATATGCGTCAGCAAATCCATGAAAATGGCTATGAGGAAATTCGTACGCCATTCATTATGGATCGTATTCTTTGGGAAAAATCAGGGCACTGGGATAAGTTTAAAGACAACATGTTTACCACCCATACCGAGCACCGCGATTATGCCGTTAAACCTATGAACTGCCCAGGTCATATCATGGTTTATAACCGTCAGTTGCACAGTTATCGTGATTTGCCAGTACGTGTGGCTGAATTTGGTACCGTGCATCGTAATGAATCGTCGGGTACGTTACATGGCTTAATGCGAGTGCGCTCTTTTACGCAAGACGACGCGCATATTTTCTGTACCGAAGACCAAATTAAAGATGAAGTGCAAGGTTGTATTGACCTGGTTTACCAAACTTACGAAGACTTTGGCTTTGATAAGATTGAAGTTAAGTTCTCCACGCGTCCAGAACAGCGCGTTGGTAGTGATGAAGTATGGGACCAGGCGGAAGCAGCGCTCGAGCAAACCTTGCGTGATGCTGGACTTGAGTATGACCTACAGCCGGGCGAAGGCGCATTTTATGGCCCGAAAATCGAGTTTTCATTGCGCGATTGTATCGGGCGTGTTTGGCAGTGCGGTACGATTCAGTTGGACTTTTCTATGACTCAAGGCGAGCGTTTAAATGCCGTTTATGTGGGTCAGGATAACGACAAACATCATCCAGTAATGATTCATCGGGCTATTCTAGGTTCGTTGGAGCGTTTTGTTGGGATTTTGATTGAACATTATGAAGGGCGATTCCCAACCTGGCTGGCGCCAGTGCAATTGATTGTCGCGCCAATTTCACAATCTCATAGTGATTATGTGACCGAATTTGCTGAAAAACTAAAAAAACAAGGGTTTAGAGTCGAAACAGACTTGAGAAATGAGAAGGTTGGGTTTAAAATTCGCGAGCATACTCTTCAGCGCGTACCCTATATTCTTGTCGCAGGTGATCAGGAAGTGGCCGATCAAACCATTACGGTTCGGGCGCGAAATGGTGAAAACCTCGGTTCGATGACGCTAGACGCATTGTTGAGTCATTTGTCTGCCGATGTGGCCCAGTTAGGCCGCAGTAATGGGCAGCCGCACGATTAATTTAGCTGGAGGATAAGGCTATCGCTGTAAGAAGAGGTCGTCCAAGACCGCAACAACCCGAGTTACCGAAAGATAATATTAACGACGCTATTTCGGCTAAAGAAGTGCGTTTAATTGATGCCGAAGGCGAGCAGGTGGGCGTGGTGGCTACACCCGAAGCGCTGGCTATGGCCGAAGCAGCGGGATTGGATTTGGTTGAAATTGCAGCGAAGGCCGAGCCGCCAGTTTGCCGGATAATGGATTACGGTAAGTTCATTTATCAGCAACAAAAGAAACAGCACGATGCTAAGAAAAATCAAAAGCAAGTGCAGGTTAAAGAAGTTAAGTTTCGCCCAGGAACTGAGGAAGGGGACTATCAGGTCAAGCTTCGCAACCTGATGCGTTTCCTTGAGCAGGGTGATCGGGTTAAGGTAACCATATGGTTCCGTGGCCGTGAAATCACTCATAAGGAACTGGGAATGAAGATGTTGGATCGTATCAAAGGTGATGTTGAAGAGGTTGCGACCGTTGAACAAGAGCCTAAGATGGAAGGTCGTCAAATGCAAATGATGATCGCGCCAACAAAAAAAGGTAAATAGCTTCGGCTAATTACCGCTACAACAATCGGCTTCAGTAGCAATACTGTCGACTGGTGCAGCTCCCTCAGTGCTGTTCGTTGTTCCGACCGATTTTGCGTGTAAACGCCAAATCATATTGTTTAAGGCAGATAGTGAAAGCTATCCAAATGCGGAGTTTGCAATGCCAAAAATTAAATCACACAGTGGCGCAGCTAAGCGCTTCAAAAAGACCGGTTCAGGCCGTTTCAAGTGTAAACAATCTCACTTGCGTCATATCCTGACTAAAAAATCAACGAAGCGTAAGCGTCAGTTGCGTGCGCCTAACATGATCCATGACCATGATGTGGCAATGGTTCGTCGTATGTTACCGTACCTATAGTCAAGGAGTTAAATCATGGCAAGAGTTAAGAGAGGCGTTACCGCCCGTGCTGCGCACAAAAAAGTAATGAAGGCTGCGAAAGGTTACTACGGTGCCCGTCGCAAGCAATTTACCACGGCTAACCAAGCGGTTATTAAGGCTGGTCAATATGCTTATCGTGACCGTCGTCAAAGAAAGCGTCAATTCCGTCGTTTATGGATTGCACGTATCAATGCGGCCGCACGTATCAATGGTATGACCTATAGCCGTTTTATTAATGGGTTAAGCAAAGCCGGTATTATGGTTGACCGTAAGGTTTTATCTGATATCGCGATTCATGATGCTGCTGCCTTCTCTGCGATCGCAGCGAAAGCAAAAGCCGCACTCGCTTAATTTATTAAGTGGTTGATCCGAAAAGGGGCGTAAGCCCCTTTTTTGTCAATGGAAACTTTAATTTTGTCGAAAAAATGATCGATGAGTTTTATATGGAGCCTAACCAGGCCTGGTTATAAGTTTCATCAATATTTTTTCGTTTAGGAAGCCTGGCATGCAAGAAAAACTAACCGCAATTTTAGCGCAAGCCAAAGATACCGTTGCGCGCGCGACACAACTTGCTGAAGTTGAGCAACTTCGTGTTGATTTATTGGGCAAAAAAGCTGAAGTAACCGCTCTAATGAAAACACTTGGACAACTTTCAGCCGAAGAACGCCCTTTAGCCGGACAACAGATTAATGAGGTTAAGCAAGCTATTCAGCAACTGATTGCTGAAAAAAAGCAGGCGCTTGAAGCCGCTAAAATGGCGGCTGATTTAGCAGGTGATACTCTGGATGTAACCCTAGCAGGGCGTCGGGTTGACTTAGGTGGTCTGCATCCTGTTACACGCACCTTGCGTCGTATCGAGCAGTTATTTGCCAAAGCGGGTTTTGATGTCGCAACGGGGCCAGAGATTGAAGATGATTGGCACAACTTTGGTGCGCTAAATATTCCAGAAACCCATCCGGCCCGTGCCATGCACGACACCTTCTATATTGATGAATCCACCGTGCTACGTACCCATACCTCAGGTGTGCAAATCCGGATTATGGAAAACCAGGCACCACCGATTCGGATTATTGCGCCAGGTCGCGTCTATCGTTGTGACTCCGATCAAACGCACACGCCGATGTTTCATCAAATTGAAGGCTTAATTGTGGAAAAGAACGCTAATTTCGCGCAGTTAATGCAATTACTGACAGAGTTTTTACAGCATTTCTTTGAAGATGAGCAATTAAAAACCCGCTTCAGACCCTCTTACTTTCCTTTTACCGAGCCGTCTGCAGAAGTGGATATTGCTACGGAGTTGTTTGGTGCGGGACGTTGGGTTGAAGTACTGGGCTGTGGCATGGTGCACCCTAATGTCTTGCGCAATGTTGGCATCGACCCTGAAGAATATACTGGACTCGCATTTGGTTTGGGCGTCGAGCGCCTTGCGATGTTGCGTTATGGTGTTAAGGACTTACGCCAGTTCTTTGAAAACGATTTGCGTTTTTTAAAGCAATTTCAATAAGCCTCAGTAAGCGGAAATGATAAGAAGATGAAAGTTAGTGAACAATGGTTAAGAACTTGGTGTAATCCAAACTGGACAACACAAGAGCTATCGGAAGCGCTGAGTTTAGCTGGGCTGGAAGTAGATGATATAACAGCGGTTGCACCAGCCTTTAGCGGTGTGGTAGTTGCCGAAGTTGTGCGTGTTGATGCGCATCCCGATGCTGAAAAGTTGCGCGTTGCCCAAGTTAACGTGGGTGAAGAGGCTTTGGTACAGATTGTCTGCGGTGCGCCCAATGTGCGTCCGGGAATTAAAGTGCCTTGTGCGAAAGTTGGTGCGGTATTGCCCGACAGTTTTAAAATTAAAAAAGCTAAATTACGCGGTGTGGAATCCTTCGGTATGCTGTGTTCAGCAACCGAGTTAGGCCTAGAGCAAGACTACGATGGTTTGTGGGAGTTGTCGGCCGATTTAACCGTTGGTGAGGATATTCGCCAAGCCTTGGCTTTAGACGACCAATTGATTGAAGTTGACCTTACTCCCAATCGTGCCGATTGCTTGAGTGTTGAAGGCTTGGCTCGTGAATTAGCCGTGGTGAGTGATGCTCCTTTTCAACAACCTTTCGAGTTGTCACCTTTAACCTTGTCTGGCAACTGCCCGCAGTCCGTAGAGATTTTAGATTCGCAGGCCTGCTTGACCTATTTAGGCTGTGTGGTTACTGATTATAATGCCCAGGCCAGCACGCCAGATTGGATGGTTCAGCGTTTAATTCGTAGCGGTTTGCGTCCAATCTCCTTATTGGTGGATATTACCAACTATGTGATGTTGGAGCTGGGACAGCCGATGCATGCGTTTGATGCCGATAAGTTGCAAGGCACTGTACGAGTGCGCTATGCCAAGGCTGGCGAACAGTTGGTCACCTTGGACGAAAAAAATCTAGAGTTACAGCAAAACACCCTATTGATTGCCGATGATAAGGGACCCTTAGCCTTGGCCGGTATCATGGGCGGCCTAGCATCTTCAGTAACCGATCAAACTCAGCGTTTGTTTTTTGAATGTGCCCATTTCACTCCTGCGGCGATTGTTGGTAAAGCGCGTCAGTATGGTTTGCATACCGATTCGTCGCATCGTTTTGAACGCGGCGTTGACCCGGCTTTGCCAGCTAGAGCTTTGACGCGTGCCTTAAACCTATTGCAATCGATTGCCGGTGGCAAGGTGACCGAATGGGTTACGGCGGGCCAAAGTGCATCCGCCCAGCAACCGAGCATTCAACTGCGTCGCAGTCGCGTGACCCAATTATTAGGCACCGAGATTGAGGATAGCTTTATTAGTCAATTGTTAGGTCGCTTAGGCTGTCAGGTTACTGTTGGTGCAGACGGCTGGCTGGTGACGCCTCCCTCCTATCGCTTTGATTTAACCATCGAAGTGGACTTGATTGAAGAAATTGCACGTGTGTATGGCTATAACAATCTAGCGATTAACCAAGCGGCAATGCCATTGAACCTGAAGCCCCTACCTGAAAGTGAGCAGGAGTTGCATGTACTGCGTATGGCGTTGATTGGTCGTGGCTACCATGAAGTGATTAGTTACAGTTTTGTTGAGGAATCGGCGGTTAAGCAGCTAAGCCCAGAGATTCCGTATGTGCAAGTCAAAAACCCGATTTCAGAAGATATGAGTACCATGCGTACCTCGCTCTTCCCAGGTTTATTAGGGGTGTTGAGCTACAACCAAAAACGCCAGCAATCGCGTGTACGCGTATTTGAAACGGGTCTTATCTTCTCGTTAGAAGCCGGGCAGATGCAGCAGGTACCAGTGATTGGCGGACTTATTTTTGGCCAGGTTGAACCCATGAGCTGGCAAGGTAACAGTCGCAAGGTCGATTTTTATGACCTAAAAGGCGATGTCGAAGCTCTGTTAGCCATGAGTCATTTACATGACCAGGTGCAGTTTGTGCCGGCACAAAGCCCCGAGTTCCATCCTGGGCAGTGTGCGCAGATTCAATACCAGGAACAAACGATTGGCTTAATTGGGCAGTTGCATCCGCAATGGCTCAAGCCTTTTGATGTGCAGGGACCGGTATTTATGTTTCAGTTATTCCAAGATAGCTTGTTAACCAAACAGGTTCCACAGGTGACAGGAATTTCTAAATTCCCTGAAGTACAACGTGATTTGGCGTTTGTGGTTGATAAAACCTGTCCCGTTGCGACCCTGCTGTCTGCGATAAAATCCCTAGATAATTCACTGATAAAACAGATCCAAGTCTTTGATGTATATGAGGGTACCGGTTTAACGGATTCGCAAAAGAGTGTAGCAATTAGTTTAAAAATCCAACATAATGATAGAACCTTGACCGATGATGAGGTTGATCAGTTGATTCAACAAGTTATAGACCGTGCGCATACGCGTGTCGGTGCTAGCTTGCGATAAAGGAATACCATGGGAACCTTAACAAAAGCCGATATGGCTGAAAAACTTGCTGATATGTATGGTTTTAACAAACGTGAGTCTAAAGATCTGGTCGAGCAGTTTTTTAATGAAATTAGTGAAGTCTTGGTCAGTGGTGAGTGTGTCAAAATTTCGGGTTTTGGCAACTTTGAATTGCGCGATAAGGCATCGCGTCCAGGACGTAATCCACGTACCGGTGAAGAGGTCGCCATTTCAGCCAGGCGCGTAGTGACCTTTAAACCCGGACAAAAGCTCCGCATTCAGGTGGACAATTACACAGGCTAACCTATGGATAAGCAATGGATAAGCAGCCGCAACAATTAGCGATTGATATTGAGTTGCCCGACAAAAAATACTTTACCATTGGTGAGGTGAGTGAGATTTGTCAACTTAAATCCCATGTGCTGCGCTATTGGGAACAGGCGTTTCCGCAGTTAAAACCGAGCAAGCGTCGTGGTCGACGCTACTATCAAAAAAGTGATTTGTTGCTATTGTTGGAAATTAAAAGCTTGCTTCACGATCAAGGCTTTACCATCCCAGGTGCCAAAGCCCGTCTAGATCAAGTACATTCCGCCCATAATGCGCTTTCAGAACAGCGATTAGAGGCACCGCAACAAGATATGCTGGGTCGTTTAACCCAGCTTCATCAAGATGTTGTTGAGTTTAAACACTATATTCAACAAACCTACTGAGTTACTCACCAAACCATTTCAGCGGCTTGATTAATCAAGCCCTCTCTCTAGATGATTAGTCACTTCTCGATAAACCCAATCTACATCAATTCACTCAGTGTGTATAGCATGGGCATTTTTTGTAGTTTCAGCTGTCCGGCAAAATTAATACAGCGCGGGTGATCCACTTTATTTTTGAGTGTTTCCGCTTTATCAAACTCAGCCGATAACCTGGAAAATAACTCTAAATTCACCGTGGCATCAATCTTATTGCGCCGAGACCAGGCGATAAAGCGCAGGCTATCCCAAATTAATAAGGCTAATTTTTCTTCGCGCAGGGTAAAGATATTTTGCTTAGGAATGGTGTTAAGCAAATCCAGGCTGGGTTTGCCAGCGGCGGGTCTTAATCAATCAAAAACTTTCGTAAAGACGCTGGTGATCACGCAGATCGGAATCCCTAGGTAATAGTCTATTTTACGCATCGTATCGACTTTCACAGCTAGGCTCTCTATAAGAGTTTATGTTTGTTGCGCACATAAAACACCAGGACTGGTAGTGCCGTAAAAATAAGCAAGATGCCATAAAGAATCGACATCGACATCGCCATCGCCAGCACCAGCGTGGCGTCGATTCCTACGGACATGAATGAAAAAATGAGTGCCCCTTCGCGTAAAACCCAGCCGGCAAAAGACAGAGATAACACGGTCAGTAAAATGGCCGGTGGAATCAAGACCAGATGAGTCACCAAGGGTTCATTAATGCCGACACTATGACCTATACCAAAAATCGTAATCATCGCTCTAACAGGGGCAGTTTGTGTAGCGAGAGTAGCACAAAAACCCCAACAAAAGCCGCCAGTATTAAGCCGTTAACAAGATAATAAATGTGAGAGGGTAATAAGCTCAGATCAATCATATTCGCAATCAAGGTAATGATTGTAAATGAAATGAGCAACCTAATAATATTAGCTAAGGTGCCTACTTATGTAGGTAGTTGAAAGGGCATGCACTATAACAGAATATATTATTTTATTTGCCAGAGTAGACTTTAGATTATGGGTTAGGAGTTTTATTATGATTTTACTTCTCAGTGGATTGTTCTTATTGTAAGATGCGCTGGGCGAATATGATAGGTTACTAATTGTTTTGAAGGAGTTAATAGTTGGCCTAAATCGTTAATTTTAAGTTGTTTTTGTCATTTAAAAAGGTGAGCAAGTGTTTGTATTAAAGCAAGATTCCAATTTCAAAAACTGGGTTGAAACCTTCTTATTGGGCGAATCACCTTACTCACGTTTGTTGGTTGCATTTATAGTTGGATTAATTGCGGTTTTATATCTATGGCCAGCTCTTCAGTTACCATTGTTCGATATGGATGAAGGAGCTTATGCTGCCGTTTCTAGAGAGATGGTGTTAAGTGGTCAATGGTGGGCAACCATGCTTAATGGCGAACCTTTTTTCCATAAACCAGTTTTAATGTATTGGTTACAGGCCTTGGGGCTAGCGATTGTTGGAGATGGTAGCTTTGCTTACCGACTTTCTTCGTTAGTTGCGTTGGGGCTTTGGTTGTGGGCGACTTTTGTATTTGTTGAGCGCCACATCGACAGAGAAACTGCTTGGTACACCCTGTGGATAGCCATGTTTAGTTCCGGGATTGTGGTGGTTTTTAAAGCGGCCATTCCTGATGCTTGGTTAATTCTGTTTATTTCACTGGCGATCTATCGTGGGCTTGACTTTTTGAGTTCAGCCAAAGCCGCAGACTTAAATTGGGCGTTTGTATGGACGGGCTTTGCTACCTTGGCTAAAGGCCCTATTGGTTTGGTTGTCGTAGCCGGAACATTTTTTATCTATTTAATCTTAACTAAAAACTGGCAAAAATTAAAAGAAATGCTGCTTGCCTGGCAGGGCTGGTTGCTACTTGCGCTAATCTCCTTGCCTTGGTATATATTGCAGTTTGTACTATTTGGTCAGGACTTTATTAATGAGTTTTTTGGGGTTCATAACGTCGGACGCTTTATGAGTCCTATGGAAGGACATGGTGGAACTCCCTTATATTATATTGTGGCGTTAGTGATCCTAACCTTGCCTTTCTTTCCATTGTTAGTGCGTTCTATCCTTCCTTGGTGGCGTTGGTCGAAAGCGGAAGAACTAGCTAAGGTATTGGCTATTTGGTTCTTATTGGTGATTATTTTCTTTACACTCGCTGCCACTAAACTGCCACATTATTTAATGTATGGCATTCCTCCAGTTATTATTGCGATTGCATATTGTGCTCGTCAGCATGGAACTCGTTGGGGGTTGGGTCTTACCCTGATAGTTGTTGCACTAGTGCTCACCAGCGTACCTTGGTTAATTGAGTTGAGCATGCAACAGGAGAAGAATCCTTATTTAGTTGATACATTTGGTCTTGCAACTGAGCTGGTAGAACTTCATTATTTTATTTGGATGCTTGTTTTAGGCTTGGCTGGATTGTGGTTAGTCTGGGCTAAATGGGGAAGTTTAGCTAAGATAGTGTTTTCAGGGATATTGATGACGCTTGTTCTTAACTATGCGGTATTAGATTATGCCGCTGAGCTACAACAGAAACCGATTGTTGAAGCGGCTGAGTTTGTAAAATCAAACCAATTAGAGGTTGTTACCTGTTGTATAGAGATGCCGAGTTTTAATGTTGTCGCACAGCAGTTAACCCCAGTTCGTATGCCACAGGCTGGCGAGGTTGTTTTTGGTAAGACTTATGAGTTGGAACAACGGTTTACACAAGTAGAGTGGCTATGGCAAGGGCGTGGGGTTTCTGTTGCTCGTGTGCTTAAGGAATAATTATGATTTCATTTGTCGGTGAAGATATTGCTAAATCAGTGGGTCGGGGGATTAATTTATCCAGTTTGGACAAGGATTTTGCTCAACGTGTAGATTTGTCGATAGTCGTCCCTTGTTTTAATGAAGAGGCCGTTATTCCGGTTTTTTTAACAACACTTATCCCTATTTTACAGTCGCTTGAACTGACTTATGAGTTAGTTTTTATCAATGATGGCAGCCGAGATAAAACACTGGATGTCCTATTAGAGCAAAAACAAACCTACCCTGAAATTCGAATCATTAATTTTTCACGTAATTTTGGCAAAGAAGCGGCGCTATCGGCGGGTATTGATTTTGCACAAGGTAAAGCTTTAATTCCAATTGATGTTGATTTACAGGATCCACCAGAGTTAATCCGAGAAATGGTGCGCATTTGGCAGGAAAAAAATGTTGATGTAGTCCTAGCCAAACGAGTTGATCGTAGTAAAGACAGTTTCTTTAAGCGTTGGAGTGCCAATGTTTTTTATCGGCTGAATAATTTGATTTCTGATAACCGTATTCCTGAAAATGTAGGCGACTTCCGTTTAGTGTCGCGTCGTTGCGTCGAAGCGATTAAAATGATGGGCGAAACTCAGCGTTTTATGAAGGGGGTTTTTGCTTGGGTCGGTTTTAAAACCCAGGTGATAGAGTATCAGCGTGATGAGCGTCAAGCGGGTAAAACCAGCTTTAACGCATGGAAGCTTTGGAATTTAGCGCTTGAAGGAATTACCAGCTTTTCGACCGCGCCTTTAAGAGTGTGGCTTTATTTAGGGCTTGTTGCTTGGCTCTTATCGATTACTTACGGTTTCTGGATTATTTTACGAACTTTGATTTTTGGGGTCGATATTCCCGGTTATGCCTCCATGTTTACCGCCATTTTGTTTTTAGGAAGCACGCAGCTTATCGTGCTGGGTGTGCTAGGTGAATACATTGGCCGAATCTATTTAGAAAGCAAAGGTCGTCCGCTTTATATTGTCGAAAAAGAATATTAAGTCGTGGCTAAAAAGTTCAGTCGCTATACTTTGATTGGCCTATTAAATACTGCGGTACACTGGATTGTTTTTGCGCTTGTTGTGAGCTTAGGCTTTAGTCAAGCCATCGCAAATGGCTTAGGTTTTTTAACTGCGGTGACGGGTTCCTATTTATTAAATTCCAAAATTACATTTAATAAAGCACCTAATAAAAAAGGTTATAGCTATTTTGTTATCGGAATGGGTTCTATCAGTGTTTTAATCGGCGCATTGGGCGACTACCTCGAATGGCCAGGCTTGGTGACATTAGTGGTCTTTTCATTCACCAGTTTACTACTTGGCTTTGGCTGGTCAAAATGGGTTGTTTTTAAGTAAGCGTAACTCGTTTTGGTGGCTCGCTTGATCAATTCCTAACAGCCTCATAACTCTAGTATCTTGGAGCATCTCCCTGTTTTGCACCCGCTTTGCTCCATTCAGGGGTCTTGACAAGGGGTGTATAATACTATTATTTGTCTATTAAATCACAGCCACGCTGTGTTTTGCGCTGAGGAGTGCTCCATGTCTGATATCCCATTAACAAAACGTTCCGTAATGACGCTGTTTTCTGATCCACGCAGTCCTAATTCGCACCGTGTTCGTTTGGTAGCAAAAGAAAAAGACATTCCGATGGATGTCATCGAAGTGGATCCGGACGATTTGCCTGAGGATCTCGTGGAGTTAAACCCTTATGCGTCCTTACCAACGCTGGTTGATCGCGATCTCATTCTATATGATGCGCAAGTCATTATCGAATATTTAGACGAGCGTTATCCACATCCGCCGCTGATGTCGGTTGATCCGATTTCAAAAGCCCGTTCACGCCAGCAATTGCGTCAAATTGAAACCGAATGGTATCCATTGGTAGAAACGATCGTGCGTAATGAAAATGCGGAAGAGGTTAAGATCGCTCGCCGCGATTTAACCGAGCGCTTAATTCAGATGATTCCCGTGTTTGCGCATCGTCCATTCTTTATGAGCGAAGACTACACCTTGGTAGATGCGAGCTTAGCGGTCTTACTCTGGCGTTTACCGTCTTTGGGGATTGAGCTACCTAAGTCGGCTAAGGCGATTACCGATTATTCGAATCGTTTAATGGAGCGGGAAATGTTTAACGAAAGCCTGTCGGACGACGAGCTGGACATGAATGACGCTTAAGCCCTTTAAGGAGAGATGATGATTTCTAATCGACCTTATTTAATTCGCGCCATTTATCAGTGGATTGTGGATAACGATTGGACGCCGCATATCCAAGTGGATGCCAATTACCCCGGTGTGCAGGTGCCGCAACAGCATGTGCAAGATGGGGTAATTGTGCTCAATCTTGCGCCATCAGCGGTGCAAGGTTTGGATATGGATAATGAGTTATTCACCTTTCGAGCGCGTTTTTCTGGTGTCGAACAGCGTTTAGCCGTTCCACCTCAAGCGGTATTGGCCATTTTTGCCCGTGAAAATGGTCAGGGTATGCCACTGCCGCCAGAGCCCTATCCTGAAACGGATCTTGGTGATGAAAGCGCAGACGCTTCTGTGGAAAAGCCTGAAAAATCCGCCAAGTCAGGCGCAAAAAAACCGGGTTTGCGCCGGATTAAATAGCGCGACCTCAAGATGAAAAAGGTTCAATAACCTTTAATCCTGGAAAAGCGGCACTGACCGCTTTTTTTTGTGCCGCTAAAAACAGCAGTTTGAGGTTCGGACCGGCATCCATCGTAAAATACACTTCCACACCCTGCTGGCGTAATGTCCAGACCTGTTGCATCGCAATAACCGATTCGGCTTGCCAATAGAGCAATGGCGGCCAGCTGGCAATCATGGTGGCGTGCATGCTCAAGGCATTGTGTTCGGCGGTAGCGCCCAAGCGACTAAAGTCCTGCGCTCGAATCGCGTCAATAATCACCGCTTTATCACGCTCCGCTTGTGCCGGCCATGCCTGGTACAGCGCGCAAGCGGCGGTCGTTTGTTGCATCCCGGCGGTAGAGCCGACCGGTTTTTCAGCGACATCAATTTCAACCAGACCGACGCAAAACTCCGGCCAGGGAGCATCAAGCGCTTCTGCAAAACTATCCAGTCCATCGCCTTGTTGTCCGGCATGCCAAATTGCAAAACCCGGGTAGAGCGAGCGGCTAGCACTGCCACTGCCCATGCGCGCCAGCAAAGACAGTTGCGTCATAGGCAATTGCCAATCGAATAGGTCATCGAGTGCTAACACCAGCGCCGCATAACCCGATGCTGACGAGGCCAAGCCGGCAGCCGTTGGCACGCTGTTTTGGGTCACCACCTCAAAAAATGGCACCTCAGCGGTACGAAACAGATTTAAAAATTCGCTAAGACGCTTGGCAAAAGGCGCACTAGCATCGAGCTGTTGGTCATTCAGCCAAACGCTATCCTGCGCCACGGCTGGTTTCAGTTGGGTTTCGCTGCCCAGACCGGGAAGGCTTATGGATACCGAGCCATTTTGTGGCAGATTTAACACCGCATCGCGCTTGCCCCAGTATTTGCTCAGGGCAATATTGACCGGCGCGCTGCCGACGCCTTGTGCTTTAGTCGAGGCGCGGTTTGGTGAATTAGCGCTCAGGGAATGGGCCGTTGCTAAAATCGATTGCACAAAGGCGTGTTGGCGAGGATCGGGTGTTTGAGCGGCGGGCATAAGGTCTCCTTGTTACGCAAGCAGTGGTTGCGGGGTCATAGCACTATCATATCAGCGCCATCAGACGTAATAGGCAAGCTAAAACATGACCAGGCCTGCATCTCGGCTTGCGCAAACCACTGGTCAATCTGCTCAGCTTGATCACTAAACACAATAATACAATCGCCCAGGCCGGAACCAGAAACTTTCGCCGCACCAAGTTGGGCAGCATCGGCAAGGCTGAGTAATTGTTTTAGTGTCGCATCGCTGACCCCCAGTTTGGCCATACAGTCTTGATAGTCCGTAACTGCCGCATAAAACGGCAACCAGGCCTGCTGTTCCAGTGCTTGATAGCCGTGTTGAGTAATGGCCCCCATGCGATGATAAAGCGCATCTCTTTCGGTTGGTCTGTCCTGCCAGTGATCCGCCACCCAAGCTAAGACGTCTGCGGTCGGGGTTTTATAACCGGCATAAACTAAGCCCAGCGATAGCCCTTGGTAGCTAGTTGGGTTTAAGGGCGTGATGCGGGCTGGTTCTGAAGCTGGTGATGAGGCCGCTTCGGAATCAGTTTCGGGTTGTAAGTAAACCACACCACCAAAAAGGCTAGCGGCCAGATCGGCGGCTGAACCGCGACCCTGTCGTTGACGAATAATCTGCCGCCCAATCTGCCAAAGTTCTAACAGGCTGTGGGATTGTTGGCTGAGTTGGTTTAAGCCAACCAGACAGGCGGCTAAGACCGCTGCCGAACTGCCGAGGCCAAGATTGCTATCGATATCACTGCTAATGTTTAATTGCCAGCCCTGGTTAGCGGGTGTGTGTTGACGCAAAGCGGGTAAAAAATAGTTTAGCGCGTCGCACACAAAGCCGAGTTTGGGATGGGGTGTTATCGCCGCTAATCTGGTGTGGTGGTTGGCCAACTCGCTAAGGATAATAAGGTCGGGGCTATTGAGCGGTGTCCAGTCGATGGTTAACCATTGATCGAGTGCGGCGACTAAGGCCGGTTGGCCATAGACCACGGCGTGCTCGCCCATCAACATGGTGTTCGCCGGTGCACGACTTTGCAAGGCGGTCATAGACTTGCCACCTCAGTGACCAGGCCTGGTGCATCCAATTGCACCGCATGACAGCGCCAGCCTTGTTGATCACAAACTGCGGCAGGACTGCTATCACCGACATAAAGTAACACGCCACCGGCATCGCCGCTGACACTGCCCGCGCCGCAAAGTTTTACCCCGCCATGGCGTTGCAATTGGGCGATAGGCTCGGTGAGTGCACTAGGAACGACGCCAAGGTTGACGAGTAATTGATGGTTAGCATTCAGCTGTTGCTGTAAACCGGCCAGGTCTTGGGACAACCAGGCCTGCTGCATCTGCTCGGTGACTTGTTTAAATTCGCGCCAAATTGCCGCTGACGCATCAAAGCGGCGAGCGACTTCGGTGACACAGTCACCCGTGCTGCTGGCTGGGGCACCGGTATCAATCAACCAGGCGTTAAGTGGCCAAGAACTTAGTGGGGTTAATCCGGTTGCGCGTTCAAAGCGTCCGACACCCCCTTGGGCGATAATACTCGGGTCAAGACCGCTGGAGCAGCCGTGTTGCCAGTTTTCTAAGTGTTGGGCTTCTTGAATGAGGCGGTTACGGTCTAGCGGCCTTGTTGAATCGACGGCAGTGAACGTTTGCCAAGCGGCTAACATTGCTAATAAACAGGCGGCGGAGCTCCCTAAGCCACGCCCCATCCAGCTTTGTGATGACAGCTTTAACAAGCAGGCCTGCTGTAGGACAGAGTTAGGTAATGGCTGACTGGTTAGGGCTAACACCACCAGATCGCTTGGGCGCGTTAGCAACCGGTTGATTGGTCGCTGGCCTCGCTGAAAAGCATCATAACGGCTGTCAAGTGTTTGTTTACGCGAGATCACCTCATCCCAGCTTAACCAGGCCTGGTGCTGAAGATCGGCAAGTTCGAGATGCAGCCCGGCGGGCGCTTGCTCATCAAAATGAAGGCTGACTTGCGTCGGTAGATCAATCGCAACCGCTAAAGCAGGGCAGTCATAGAGTACGGCGTGTTCGCCACTGAGAATTAATTTAGCAGGAGCCTGGACGCGCACCGCGTTCATGCTAGGCTCCGGTTTTTAGATAATAGCGTTTGTGATCTTGAATGCCTGCCAGACGATAAGGACCCGTATGAAAGGTGTCAAAAGTAATATTGGCATCGGTCGGTTGTGGTTGATGATAATACGCCAGATAGGTGTCGTAACTTAATGGCTTACGTTGAGCAATTTGAGCTAAATGGCTTTTGGTAAATAGATGTGCCTCATAGCCAGTTTGCAGGACGCCACTAAAAAACTCCGCAACACAGCCCGAGCCATAACTGAATAGCCCGACCCTATCGCCACTTAAATCGTGCGCTTTTTGCGCGTAATGATCCAACATAGAGCAAAAACCAACAAATAGAGAGGCACTGTAACTATTACCAACCACACGATTATAGATTTGACTCGGTTGGGTTTGCGCCAGAGTGTCGGCGTCGGTTTGTTCAACGTTGGATAATTTGACTAATTGTTTATGGGCTTTTTCGGCCATTTTGGTAAACGGAATGTGGTAACAAAAATGTTGAATATCGGCAAAGCCTCGCCCCGTCGCTTCTTGAAAGTAAGCCCAGGCCTGCTTTAGGCTATTAAGATAGACTTTGGTGGAATATTTGCCATCAACTAATGCGGTATCGCGATGATTGGGGCGCCAAAAATCCATCACGTCTTCGGTGTAATAACCCGAACCCGGCTCAACAGCCAGAATGCGTGGATTAGCGGTCACTAACATAGCAACCGCGCCACAGCCTTGCGTGGCTTCACCAGAGGTATCAACGTCATAGCGAGCAATATCCGCCGCAACCACTAAGATACGCTCATTTGCATTCGCACGAACACTGTTAACGGCCATTTGTAAGGCCGCGGCACCGGCATAGCAGGCGTGTTTAAATTCGACCACGCGACAGCGATTTGGCAGCCCTAATAAGCCATGCAAAAACGCGCCTGCCGATTTCGACTGATCGACTCCCGATTCGGTGGCAAAAAATACCGCGGTGATTTGACTAGAGTCACAGGCCGCTAATAAAGGATCACAGGCTTTAGCGGCCAGTGTGACGACATCTTCGTCGGGCGGGGCAATCGACATTTTTTCTTGCCCGATGCCGACAAGGTACTTGTTCGGATCCTGATTTTTTTGCTGCGCAAATTCATCCAAGCCGAGGTAAAAGTCGGCGGTGGCAAAATGGATCAGATCAATACCTACATTCATGCGTAATCTAAGCTTCCATGTTAAGGCTGCACCAAGAGGGCATCATTTAAAAAAAGGTCTGTTGTCGAAGCCGCGCCCACCAAAAACTGAGCCACTTGAAATGCCTGTTTAAATTCAGTAATGGTTTGAATAACGGCATCCGTGCTTTGTAGAGCGGGCGATAAAAAGGGTGCCGCAACGCCACAGACATAGCCGCCCATTATAACTGATTTCACCATGTCAATGCCATTACGGATTCCACCGCTGGCAATAAAGCGAGCCTGATCCTGAAAAGACCGCGCATTATGCAAGGATTGCGGGGTGGTGTAGCCCCAGTCTTGAAACAGCAGGCCCAGTGCTTGTTGACCGGGTTGATGGGCGCGTTGGGCTTCAATTCGACTCCAAGATGTGCCACCGCGCCCAGCCAAATCAAACCAGCGGACACCGGCGTCCAAACCACGTTGAATGTCTTGCCCCGATAAGCCACAACCGACTTCTTTTAAAATGATCGGCACGGGTAAGTTTTGCGCGAGTAGCTCGATTTTGGCACATAGGCCGGCAAAATTGCGATCGCCCTCAGGCTGAATCAACTCTTGTAGCGGATTAAGGTGCAGAATCAGCGCATCGGCTTCTAAGCAATTCACCGCGCGTTTGGCCTCATCCAAACCAAAGCCGTAATTGAGCTGTACCGCGCCGATATTGGCAAGCAGTGGCACCTTAGGCGCATAACGCCGAATTGTAAAGCTTGATTGTGCCTCGGCACTGTCCATCATCACCCGCTGGGAACCGACCGCCAGCGCAATCTGTTGGTCGGCGGCTGCTTCGGCTAAATGGCGATTGATTTTTTCGAGTTGGGAACCGCTACCACCAGTCATCGACGAAATTAATAAGGGAAAGGATAGTGTGTGACCAAATAACTCGCATTGGCTATCGAGTTGGTCAAAGTTAATTTCTGGCAGGGCGCAATGACGCAATTGAATCTGGTCAAACCCAGTTTGTTGGCGATCGACACCGCTATCCTGCAATACCGCATTGATATGGTCTTGTTTGCGTTGATTAATTAGGTTGAATTCGTTCACTTAGCGCTCAAACTTTAAGTGGGCGGCCATCAATTCACCGGGGTTGGTTTGCGCCGCCAGTAAAGACAGCTCGCCACAGAGCGCTGTAGCCCCGGCAATCGCCGCCAAACGACGTGCATTCGTTCCGGGCTCGACATCGGTCGCCGTACAACCGAGTTGGGCGAGATTGCGCTGCACAAAATCCAAGCCTTTGCCATTACCCACACTACCGACAATCAAATTGGGCAGGCTGGTCGAAAAATATAACTCGCCTTCAGGGGTCACTTCCGCGTGATTAATGGCTTGCGAGCCTTCGACGATGTTGGCGGCATCTTGCCCTGTGGCTAAATAAAAACCGAGCAGCATATTGGCGACATGGGCATTGGCACTGCGCAGGCTACCAGCGGCAATCGATCCGAGCAGGTCTTTTTTAATATGCAAATCGACCAGCTTGGCCGGAGTGGTTTTTAAAAAGCGCTGGCAAAGTTTGTCACTGATCCAAGTTTCACACACAATATTCTTACCGCGGCCTAAGATGCCATTGACCGCGGAGACTTTTTTATCGGTGCAGTAGTTACCGGAAATCGACACATAACTCAGTATTGGGTATTGCTGAAGTAACCATGGGGTTAATTGATCGGTCGCTTGAGTGACCATATTATGCCCCGAGGCATCGCCGGTGCTAAATTCCAAGCGTAAATAGAGCAGGTTGCCAATAATTTCGCCATTAATATCGAGCAGTTTGGCAAAGCGACTGGTTTGCGCGACCACTTGCTGTAAGTCGGCTTGACGCTGTTGTACTTGGCGCAACACCTCTAGGGCTTGCGCGGCATTGGGTGCTTGCAACAACAGGGAGCGGGTCATGCGTTCATTAATTACGGTCACTTGAATGCCACCGGCATGGGCAGTGGCGCGAGCTCCGCGCGCGACCGATGGCCAAAGCGGGGTTTCGTAGGTGGCCATCGGCACCATTATGTCATCGGCATTGACGACACCGGTCAGCTTGAGCGGGCCAACCGAGCGCATAGGAATGCTGGCAAATTCAGTATAGTCTGTGGGAGATGCTTTCATGTTCGCCATTATAAACGAGAATACGCAAATGTCACGATGCGCTAAATTAAGCTGGCATAACCTTCTTGATAGGTCGGATAAATAAATTCATAGCCGGTGGCACGTAAGCGCGCGTTACTTAAGCGTTTGTTACTGCGCATCAGGCGGCTGTTTTCGGTCGGTTCCGCGTGCTCAATGGTGCCAATGCTGAGCTGTTCTGCGAGCCATTCATAAACTTCACAGGATAGGGTCGGTTGGTTATCCACCCCAATATATAGGGCATCTGGATTGTCCAGTTGCATCAGGTGGCTTAGTGCGCCCACACAGTCGTCGGTGTGAATACGATTGCTATAAACATCCTCCATGCACTGAGCTTTGCCTTTCATGACCTGGTCGATAATATGGGTGCGCCCTGGGCCATAAATGCCGCCAAAACGCACCACAGTAGCCGGAAAGCCGGCAGTAAGCGCCAGCTGTTCGCCTTCTAAAATGCGTTTGCTGGAAAAGTTATGTTCTTCGGCGAGGCTGTCTTCGGTAACCCATTCGCCATCGGATTGACTAAATACCGAAGTGCTGGAGGTAAAAAACAGCCGTTTAATCGCTTGGCCAGCCAGCGCACTGAGCAGGTTTTTCATGCCGGCGACATAGGCTTGGTAATAGGCGAAATCGTTGTATTTGCCGGCTGAGGCCATATAAAACACATAATCTAAGCTATTGGGCAGTTCCAAGGTGTCTTGGTGCAGGTCGGCGGCAATCGGCTGAATGCCTATGGGCAGTAGGTCGGTGTTGCGGCGAATGCCATAGACTTCATGGCCTTGGTCGATTAAATGACTGCCCAGGCGACTACCGATGTCCCCACAGCCTGCGATTAATACCTTTGCCATACGATCCCCTTCCAATGCTGATAAACGTGTGCGGTTAAATTTTTGGCTAGTATGCCCAAGTTTACGAGTGCTGAAAAGATGGCAAGTGCAAAAATATTGATAATAAAGTTGGATAATGAGATTTGATAATAAAAAGCCCCGGGTGCTTGCGGGAACAAGCCGACGCCGGGGCGGGTTGGGTTAAGTTGGGTTAGCGTGACTAACCCGGGGTCAACGCAATTAGAAGTTCATGCGTAACGCCAAAGTGTAACCCAACTGTGAGTGGGTGACTTTGTGGGAGGTTGGGGGTGTTTGATTAGAGTTGTTAAATGTTGCAGTTACGGCTGAAGTATCGACTTTTTTGGTTTTTTGCGCCGCATAGGTCAAAGCCATATCCACGGCTAAATTGTCGGTGAAGCTGTAACCGCCGCCAAAGGTAAAGTGGCTTTCGACCACTGCTGGGAAGAAGTGGTTGTTCAGTAGGTTAATTGCCTGGCTGGCATAATCACTCCCCGACTTTTTCTTAATCGGTTCTTTGCCGTAGTTATAGCCAACGCCTAACCAATAGTTATTGGCGGTGTATTTGGCACCGACCGCAAACACATTTTGGTCTTCCCAGTTAAAGTCCTTATAGCCTTTGGCCGCACCCCAACCAATGCGCTTGTAGTCTGCGGTGTACATCATGCTACCCATGGTGTAAGCGGCACCCACTTTAATTTCAGACGGTTGCTCGAGGTTATCACTGAAACTAAGCCCAAAACCCGTTGCTGCCGTTGAGATTTGATCTTTGTATTTCATATCAATCGCCGACTGATAAGCCAAGCCAAGAGTTAATTCTGGGGTGACATCAAAATAACCACCCAAATTGAAGCCTAAACCGTAGGCCATGGACATACCGTTACCAATATTGAATAGTTCACCACCGTTATTACCATCAGGAACAAATTGCTTGTAGTTAATATCCAACGCACCATACTGAATCACCGGTGCAAAACCAATGCCCCAGTTAGTGTCGTTGTAAGCAAGGGTTGGCGCAAACTTCATTAGCTGTAGGTTACTGTAACCATTGAATAAACCAGTCCCGTCGAATTGATTTGCGTTGTCACGATAATCGACTCCCATGCCCGCGGTGCCAAAAATTCCTAAACCAAACACCCAGTTGTCATTAATGCGGGTGGCCAGGGAAACTTCTGGAATCACACTTAGATTGGCATCACTGGTTTGACTTACAGGACCAGTTTGAGATGCAACATCAGTCTCGGCTTTCACACGCGGCATAAACACCGTACCGCCAATCGTAAACTCTGTGCCTTGCATCTTACCAATCAACGCTGGGTTGGTTAGCGCGTTTTCAGACCCGAAAAAAGCCGCGGCACCGGTGCCGCCCATTGCGCGTGATTGGGCGCCCAAACCTATTAAATGGTCGCCGTTGGTGGCTAAAACAGGTTGCGAAACCATAGCGGCTGTGGCGATGGCTAAAGCTAAACGAGTGGGTTTCATGATTAGTATCCTTTCTGTTATCGATCTGTTTTTTTATGGTTTGAATCGTTGTAAAAATGCACAAACTTAATGCATTTTCAACTATGCGTTAATTCGGATAAAAAAGATAATCGATAAATTTTTACGATGGATAGAAGAAGTTGATAGTAGATAAGCAATTGATAATAAAATAAAATTATTAAAAAATAATTTTTATGCAAGTATTAATTATTCTAATTAAAAATAACTTATTTGAGAGACAAAAAAGCCGACGCCTAACAAAAGGGTGCGCCGGCAAGGGGAGGAGAAGCGGTGGTTATGATCAGAAAACGTCGCCAGCAGCGCCCTTCTCCATCATGTTCCACATTGCTTCACGCACAGCCATAGTCAGTTCTTTTAATTCTGGGGGCATTTTTTTGCCCATTTTGATCATCATATCCATGTTCATGGTGTAAAGGTGTAAGCCGCCATCATGTTCCACAATAGTAATGCGGCAGGGAAGGAACGCGCCCATGGCTGGACTGAAATCGATCATCTTACGAGCGGTTTCTGGGTTGCAATAGGACACGACGTGAATAATGTCGGACTCCACCCCGCGGCTGTTAAGTTCGCGCGAAAGTGGTAACTGGCCCACATCCATGAGGCCAGGTGTGTTCGTTGCGACGTTATCCAGCGCGTCTAGAATGTCCTGAAGCTCTACACCTTCCTCCGCTTGGCGGTGCCAAACTACCGCATAACCAATGTCGCCTTCACTTTCAACCCAGCGATCCCAAATTTCATTGAAAGTGCCCCAAGCGCCTTCTTCAAGATTGCTAGCGGCTTTCATAGTGCCACAGCCTGAAAGCAATGCAATTAAACCGGCTAAAAAGCCAACTTTTAATACCGTCATATTCATGGTTAGTATCCTTTTTATGGTTACAACGAGGTTTCGGTGTTAAGCGAATTCGCAATCAATATTTGTTTTGATCGGAATTAAGACTACTCCTGTTAACACCAAAAGAGAAAGCGAATTTTTTTGGTGACGAATAATAAAAACTTATTAGAATTGTTTAATTCTCTAATATTAGAAAAAACTAATATAATTGAAATCCTAACGATTGCAGGGCATCGTTCCATGCTTTTTGCGCGGTTTTAGCGACTTGGTGCTCGGTCCATTCTCGGCGGATTGGGTAATCTCGGCGTTGTGTTTCGAATTGCTGCCAAACCTGTTCGATGCGGTCAGCCTGTAAACGCTGGTGGTCGTGATGCGGATTATAGGCCTGATGGAGCAGGTCTAAAAGTGTCGCAGGCCAGCTGTTCAGGTGGGTGTTTAGTTGCAAGGACGCGGGTGCGCTGGGGCAGGCCTGCTGCCAAGCGATTTGGGGGGTGGTGCCCCAAAAAGCGCAGAGCTGTTGGTAAACCCATAAGCCGCCTTGCAGTTTGGCTTCGTAACTGTGTCCGGCAATGTGTGGAGTGGCCATATCTGCTTGGTGAAATAATTTGGAGTTGATTTTAGGTTCGTCTTGCCAGCAATCGACTAGCTTGGTGGTCATGGCGCTGTCGCACCAGGCCTGCTCATCGACTATGCCACCGCGTGCGGCATTAATCAGCACCTGGTCTGCGCGCAGTTTAGCGAGGCGGTCAGCATTAAGCAGATTCGCACTGGGGTGCTCGTCATCAAGGGTTAGTGGTGTGTGCAAAGTGATAATATCGGCTTGGTTAAGTAGCGTGTCTAAATCGGACCATGACCCGGCTTCACAGGCTTCGCCACGCGCTTGGCGAGGCGGGTCGTTTAACAATAACTGAAAACCCAGTGCCTGTGCTTTTGCTACTACGCGTTTGCCGACATGACCAACGCCCACGACACCGAGAGTTACTTGGGCAAAGTCCTGCTGGCGCAAGCAGGCCTGCTCCACCGCGAGCGTGATAATATATTCACTCACCGAATTGGCGTTACAGCCTTGTGCTGAATAAAAATGAATGCCTTGTTGCGCTAACCAGGCCTGGTCAACGTGATCTAGACCGACCACGCTACTGCCAACAAACTGAACGCGACTGTTGGCGAGCAAGGCTTGATTAACTTGAGTGCGTGAGCGCACCACCAGCGCGTCTGCATCGGCAACAGCTTGGGCATCAATGGCGCGGCCGGGAAGTAACATAATGTCACCGAGGTGGCTAAACATCTGTTGCGCAAGTGGTAGGGCGTCATCAATGACAATGCGACGAGTCATGGTAGCTCCAAGTAGTTATCTATTTAAGTAGTTTTAATATTAGGTTATATGATTATGACGCAGTTTAAACGACCACAGGCGTTATTTGTACCCGGGCCGACAGGATTATTGGAGTGCCGAGTGCGTCCAGTCAAACCGGGGCTGCGACCCCGTGGCTTAGCCGTGCTATTGCATCCGCATCCACTGTATGAAGGTAGTATGAATAATAAAGTGGTCACTACGCTCGAAAAAAGCTTTTTGGATGCCGGTTGGCAAACCTTAGCGTTTAATTTTCGCGGTGTGGGGCGCAGTGAAGGCGTTTATGATGAAGGACGCGGCGAGCAAGCCGACTTAGCGGCGGTCGTAACTTGGGCGCAGGGATTGTATGGTGAACTGCCTTTGGCACTCGGCGGATTTTCGTTTGGCAGTTATATTGCCTTAAGTCAGGCTGAGGCGTTACAAGCGCGCTATGTGATTACCGTGGCGCCGCCAGTAAGTTTGTATCGATTTGATCAGTTGGCTTTGCCCGTTAGCGCTCGTTGGAGTTTGATTCAAGGAGGCCAAGATGAAGTAGTGCCACCGCATAAAGTAGCTAATTGGATGCGCGGTTTAGCTGTTAGACCCGATGTTTATTGGCGTGAGCCGGCTAGTCACTATTTTCATGGCGAGTTGATTTGGTTGCGACGGATTGTTGCCGCTTGTTTGAGTTAGATTATTGAATTATAATATTAGAATTTACTAATATATTAATGCATTTGCCGTTGTTAGCAAGGGTGCGTATGCTTAGGCAAATAAGATAAATTTTACAAGGAAAGCGAACATGAAGCCTCGTATTTTGGCTGTGGCGTTAAGCTGTTTATTCTCGAGCACGCTCGTCGCTCAAACAGTTGAATTTAGTGAAAGTGTTAACCAAACGCTGTCTCAAAACCCGCAACGCGATGTGACTGCGGCGCAAATTGATCAGGCGCAAGCCGCGCTAAGTCAGGCGGAACATGGCCGGATGCCACGGTTTAATTTGTCTTTTGGCGTAACCCATTCTAATAATCCACTAAATGTGTTTGGCATGAAGTTACAGCAGCGTAATGCCACTTTTGGTGATTTTGGGTTTCGACAGTTTGACCCCTCGAGCCCAAATCCAAATCTTAAGCCTGACGATCTAAACAATCCCGACCCCTACACGAACTTCAACACCGCGCTGGAAATGCATTTGCCGATTTGGAATGGTGGGCGTATTGCGCACTTCCAGCAACAGGCTGAAGCGATGTTAGCGGCCGCGCAGCAAGGCGATGTCGCCGTTCAGCAAATGCTGACCTATTATGTTTATGAAGCCTATGAAGGCGTGCATGCCGCGCGGCGTTTTATTGAAGTTGCGCAACAAGCCTTAACGGCGGCGCAAGCCTATGTGAACACCACTCAAAACCTTGTTAATCAAGGGGTGGTGGTGCGCTCTGAATTGCTCAGTGCTCAGGCCAATGCGGCCGAAATCTCGGTATTACTCGAGCAAGCACAAAACCAAGAACAAATGGCCTTAGATGGTTTACGAATGTTAATGGGCTTGGCGCCTAATGCGCCGCTCGATGTGGGCGCTCGGGTTGCGGTGGTACTGCCGTCGGACGATTTGGATAGCCTGCTTAACCAAGCCTTATTAAATAATCCGCAGTTACAAGCCAAGCGTCGGGCGTTGTTAGCCCAGCAGGCTGCCGTTGGTGTCGCCCGTGCGGATCTGTATCCGCAAGTGAATATGATGGCGCGCAGTGAATGGAATGATGACCGTTCAGGGTTCAGCGCTCAGTCCTATACCATTGGCGCGATGGCAACTTGGACTTTTTATGATTTTGGTTTTACCCAGCGCAATGTTGATCAAGTCAATGCCAAGTTGCGCGAAGAACAAGCACAGTTACGCAGTCACGAATTAGAAGTGCGAATGCAGGTTTTGCAGGCCTGGCGCCAGTATCAAAATGAACTGAAAAAGCTGGCCGCTAATGAAGCCGCCGAGCGTTTTGCGACTGAGGCACAAGAACTGGTGGCGCGCCGTTATGAAACCGGCATCGCAACCATGACCGAGGTACTAGCAAGTCAAGCGCAATTAGACAAGGCGCGCGCCGAGCTAGTCAATTCACAATATGCTATCAACCTACAAAAAGCCCGTTTGCGCTTGGCAACCGGCTTAATGAATTTAGATGATTTGAGTTTGGAGAACCTATAAATGAAAACTTATTCTTTGGCTGTTGCCGGCCTAGTAGTCCTATCACTAGGTTTAAGCGGATGTAGTGATGAGCCGGCATCGACCAGTTCTCAAAACGAGGCGGTTAATACCCATGAGGTTACGGTGACACAGGTGCAATTAGGCACAGTTCCGGTTTTGGTGAGTGTGCCAGGTTCCGTTGTGCCCGATCAGCAAGCCCGTATTGCCTCGCGCTTGATGGGGAATATTCAAACCCTACCAGTGCAACTAGGTGATCATGTTAAGCGGGGTGATTTGCTATTTACCATCGACCCGCAAGATATTAATAGCCAAATTTCACAAGCGCGAGCGGGCTTCCAGCAAGCCCAAGCGGCATTAGAAAATGCCCGCGCGGACTTTGACCGTTTTAACCAACTGTTGCGCGAGGAGTCGGTGTCGCGCCAGCAGTTTGAAGGCGTGCGTTTGCAATATAACGTGGCACAAGAAAATCTAGCGGCGGCTCGTGCCGGTTTAGAGCAGGCTGAAGCGCAATTAACCTATGCCAATGTGCGTGCCCCTTTCGATGGTGTGATCGTGCAAAAGCTGGCAGTGGCCGGTGATTTAGCCGCACCAGGTAATCCGATTGTGGTGATTGAAAATCTGCGCTCGTTAAGTGTTCAAACGGAAGTATCGCAAGATTTATTTGCCGCGATCAAAGTCGGTGATAAAGCCTTGATTCAGGTGGATGGCGTGACCGAATTGCTTGAGGGTGAAATTTATTCTCTGGTCGCGGCGGCAAATCCTCGCACGCGTGGTCATACCACTAAATTAAGCTTGCCTAGCCTAGAAAATGTTAATTCAGGCACCTTTGCACGGATTAGTTTTATTCGCGGCGAGCGTCAAGCGATTTTGATACCACAAACGGCGGTTATCAATCGTGCCGGTATTGAAGGGGTGTTTGTGGTTACTGATGATGAACGGGTGCAGTTCCGCATGGTGCGGTTAGGGGCACAAAAGGGTGCCGATGTTGAAGTACAAGCAGGCCTAGATATGGGTGAAAGTATTGTATTGACCAATAATCAGACCCTGGTCAATGGTGACCGTGTCGTGACTCAAACAGCGATTATGGAGCGCAGTGAATAATGGCCGACGCTCAGAATCAAGTCTCGCAGGATACCCTGCAACTCAATAGCGCGGGGAAACTCGCAAAACTATTCATTCACTCCAAAATCACTCTGATGATTATGATCGCCATTTTATTGGCCGGTCTGTTGTCATTGTTTATGACACCGCGTGAATACAATCCCCAGATTGTGGTGCCGGCAGCCAATATTATGGTGCCGAAAGCCGGCGCAACGCCAGAAGAAGTTAATAACATGGTGGTTAAGCCACTCGAAGCGATTATGAATGCGCTGCCTGGTGTGGAAAACACCTTTGGTTATGCCACCAGTGACTTTGGTGTCGTAACCGTGCAGTTTAAAGTCGGCGAAGATCAAATTGATAGCTTGGTGAAGGTTTATAACCAAGTGATGCAAAACATGGATCGGATGCCACCGGCGACTCAGCAACCGATTATTAAGCCCATTAATGTCGATGATGTACCGATTTTAACCTTGACGCTGACGTCTGAGCGTATGGGTGGCTATGACTTGCGTGATGTTGGTTTAAAACTGGTTGAACAGTTACGCAATGTGCCCGGCGTATCCTTTACTGAGGTGCTGGGTGGTAAACAGCGAGCGGTTAATGTCTGGCTGGATTCCCAAAAAATTGCCATGACTGGACTATCACTTGAAGACATTAGCGACATGCTGATGGGCTCGAATGTGTCGATGCCAGTGGGAAGTCTCGTCCATACCAATCGTAGTCATCCCGTGCGGGTTAATGGTTATTTAGGTAATGCCCAAGAAGTGGGCGATATTATTATCGGCGCCGATAAAGGCCAACCCATATTCTTACGCGATATCGCCACGATTGAAGAAGGCCCCTTAGAAGACGAGATTCATACGCGCATCGGTTTTGGACCGGCAAGTCCATTAGGTTTGCGCGGTGAATTACCAGCGGTCACCATTTCGCTTGCCAAAAAGCCGGGTACCAACGCGGTTACGGTTTCTAATGCGGTGATGGCGAAGTTTGGCGAACTGCAAACGGCCATGCTGCCTGCCGACGTGCAGGTGGTGGTGACCCGTAATGATGGCGAGATGGCCGATAAAGCCGTTAACGTGTTGGTTGAAAGTTTGATTATTGCGATTGTTGCGGTAGTCATTATTTTGATGGTGTCTTTAGGTTGGCGTGAGGCGCTGATTGTGACCTTAACGGTACCGCTGATTTTGTTTGTGGTGCTGATTGTCGGTTATATTTTTGGCCAAACGCTGAACCGAATTACCTTGTTTGCGTTGATTCTGTCACTGGGGTTACTGGTCGATGCCGCTATTGTGGTGGTCGAAAATATCCACCGCCATGTACGTCATGGGGTTGACCCAAAAACCTTTGACCAGCTATTGATTAAAGCGACTAATGAAATCGGCAACCCAACCAACGTGGCGACCCTAGCGGTTATTTTAGCCTTCATTCCGATGCTGTTTGTTACCGGCATGATGGGGCCGTTTATGGCACCGATTCCGTTTAACGTGCCCGTGGCCATGATTGCCTCCTTGTTAATTGCCTATATGTTGGTGCCTTATGCCGCTTATCGTTGGTTGGGCAAAAACGCCATCAAGAAAATGGCTGAAACTGACAGTATCCAGTCACACCACCCAGAAAAAGAAGATTGGTTGCAACGGGGTTACGTCAAAATGCTGGCGCCGATGATTGCCAGCCGTACCAAACGTAATATTTTCTTGTTTGTGGTGTTGATGAGTTTGTTTGCGGCAATGTTCCAGCCAGCGGTGCAGTTTTTACGTGAAGATGGCATGAATAATCCACTACATCCGTTAGGTGTGGAAGTCAAAATGTTGCCGTTTGATAATACCGATACCTTCTTGGTGCAAGTCGATATGCCACAGGGAACGGCTACTGAAGCGACCGATCGCGTGGTACGTTTTGTCGGGGATATTATCGGGCGGACTGATTATGTCAGCGATTACAGTGTTTATTTGGGTATGCCGGCACCGATTGATTTCGCCGCCTTAGTGCGTGGAGATTTGATTAAGCAGGGTGAAAACTTTGCTCAAATCCGCGTCAATTTATTGGAAAAAGAGCGTCGTTCACTCAGCTCGCATGAAATCGCGCAACTGCTTTATGATCGCTTTGCGATGGTGCGTCAAGACTTCCCTGAAGCGAAGGTGAAAATCTATGAAACGCCTCCAGGACCACCGGTCACCGCGCAGATTTTGGCCGAGCTCTATGGTCCGGATTATGACAAGTTGCGTGAAGCAGCGATTGAGGTGAGTGCCAAGTTCACCGAAATTTACGGCATGATCAACGTCGATAATTCCGTGACTGACGATGTTTTAAGCTATGAAATTAACATTGACCGTGAAAAAGCCAACCTGTTGGGCATTGCCCCCGCGACAGTTAGCAAAATGCTGCGCGATTATGTCAGTGGTTTTAACCTGGGTTATATGCACTATGATAATGTGCGCGAACCGGTCAATATTGTGGTGCGTTTGCCACGTGCGGAACGGACGGTGCCCGAGCAGTTATTGACCTTACGTGTCAATTCCTTCTCTGGTGAGGCGGTTCCCTTGTCGGCGATTGCAACGATCGAAGAGCGTATTTTGGCGAAACCAATTATGGGTCGTGATCAACACTCGATGACAATGATCAGTGGTGAGCTATTACGTTCTAGTCCAGTGTATGCGGTATTAACCCTGGATAAAATGCTCGATAACGTCACCTTGCCGGAATCGGGTGTGACCTTCCAAACGGCTAACCTAGGCTTTATTGAGGCGCAACCGAAAGATGTCACCGATTACACCTTGCTTTGGGGCGGTGAAATGCGCCTAACGCTGGATGTGTTCCGTGATATGGGTAGTGCCTTTATTGTAGCACTGGTGTTTATCTACCTGATTTTGGTGGGTTATTACCGTTCATTCATGTTGCCGTTTATTGTGATGGGTGCGATTCCTTTGACGATGATTGGGGTTTTCCCAGGCCATTGGTTGCTGGGGCAGGCCTTTACGGCAACCTCCATGATTGGGGTGATTGCTCTGGCCGGGATTGTTGTGCGTAACTCTTTGTTGCTGATTGACTTTACTTTGGAATATCAAAAAGAGGGTAAATCTTTGCGTGACTCGGTGATTGAGGCTGGTAAGGTGCGTGCCAAAGCCATTATCTTGACCGCCTTAACGATTATTTTTGCCTCGATTGTGATGATCCCAGACCCCGTATTTGGTGGTTTGGCGATCAGCTTAATCTTTGGGGTGATCTCATCAACGATTCTGACGCTGTTTGTTATTCCGTTGATGTACTTCATTTGGCAAACCTATTATCCGTCGCCACCCGAGTTGACCGATATGGCCAAAATCGAAAAAGAGTTGTTGGCTAAGGCGTAAGTCTTGGTGAAGAAGCTCTATTGGTGGTAACAGATTAACCCCGGTTAGCAGGCATGCTAACCGGGGTTTTTTGTATAATGCCAAAGCGAGTAATGCCAAGGCTAGGCCCCTATTTTTTCAATGACCTGATTAGGAGCGGTACATTTGTTATGCCATTTGATCAAGCCTTAGCCGCATTTATGCGCTATTTACATTTAGCCCAAGGCTTAAGCCGTGCCACTCAGCAGGCATATCAGCGGGATTTGCGCGATTTTGTTCTGCGGGTGGGTGGTGAGCCGGCGTTAAGCTCGACCGCATGGCTCAACTGGCAAGAAGCAGATATTCGCCAGTATCTGACGGGTTTATCGGTGGAAGCGAAACCGCAAACGCTCGCTCGGCGTTTGGCGGCCATTAAGCGTTTGTATAAGTTTGCGTTGCACCAGGCCTGGTTGTCGGTCCATCCCGCGCAACAACTGCAGGCGCCGAAACGCCAACAATCGATTCCTACGGTGTTGTCTGAGCAGAGCATAACCGCACTCCTGGCGGCACCCGATGTAAATTCGTCTTTAGGTTTGCGAGATAGAGCGATTTTAGAGCTGATGTATGCTACGGGATTGCGTGTTTCGGAAGTGGTCAGCCTGCCTTTGGCGCAGGTTGATTTAACAGCAGGCCTGCTAATGGTGGTGGGTAAGGGTAATAAACAGCGGATTATTCCGCTGGGGGAGTGGGCGCAAGATTGGCTGGCCCAGTATTTAGCGCGCGCACGACCAGGCCTGCTGAAACCAGGTGCGACGCTTGATGAGGTGTTTATCTCACGAGTCGGTCGGCCAATGACGCGACAAACATTGTGGCATCGTATCCATAATCTTGCGCAACAGGCGGGTCTCACTGGTACACTATCTCCCCATGGTTTACGTCATGCGTTTGCTACGCATTTAATTAACCATGGTGCCGATTTACGCAGTGTGCAGTTATTGCTTGGACATAGCGATTTATCGACCACGCAAATTTATACGCATGTGGCGAAGGCACGTTTAAAACAGCTTCATCAACAACATCATCCGCGCGGTTAGCCGGATTAGAGGACTTATTTATGATTAGATCGTTTCAGACGCTGGCATTAGCCGCGCTAATGGGCGCCAGTGCGATGGTTCCGGCCATGGCCGACAAAGAACGTATTCAACAAGTATTATCACAAATGGCACCGGGTGCGCCCGCGGCGGATATCCAAGAAACCGTGGTTCCAGGTTTGTATCAAGTGGTCTTAGGCGTCACGGTGTTTTATATGACGGCTGATGGTAAACATGTGTTTAACGGTAATTTAATTAATCTTGAGCAAGGGGTGAATTTAACCGAACAGCGCTTAGAGCAAGCACGGTTAGATGCTTTGAAGGCGATTGATCCAAACTCGATGATTATTTTTAAAGCCAAAGGTGAAACCAAGCGTCAGGTAACAGTGTTTACAGATATTGATTGCCCATTTTGTAAGCGCTTTCATAATCAGGTTGAAAAGCTAAATGAAGCCGGTATTGAAGTGCGTTATTTGGCGTTTCCACGTTCGGGTCCTGGTACACCAAGCTTTGCAAAAATGGAGTCGGTGTGGTGTAGTGCAAATCCGGTTAAGGCGATGGATGATGCTAAAAATGGCTTAGAGCCTGAAGCCCAGCGTTGTGAAAATCCGGTGATGTCGCATTTCCAAGCGGCACAGTTCTTTAATGTATCGGGTACGCCGACGATGATTATTGATGATGGTCAGATGGTGCCAGGTTTTGTGCCTGCTGAAGAGTTGATTCCGGCGTTATTGCAAGGCAACTAATCATTTATAGCAAGTCTTATATTTAATAAAAAGGCACGATAAATTTATCGTGCCTTTTTTGTAAGCGACTACAGTGGTGTTAGTCGTGATTACACACTGTCCCAACTGCCGCGACGTTTTGGAATTCTAAAGAAACGACCCAATAACAAACCTAATAACAATACACCCGCACCGGTTAAAAACCATTGGCGTTTAACCGCATCACCCGCTTGGGCAATTTGTTGGCGCATAATCACCTGCTGAGCTTCTAGTTCATTAATGATTTGACGCATTTCACGGTTTTGCTCATCCAACTCAACCGCTTGGCCTGAGATTTCACGGATTTGTTCGAGTTCACGACGCGCTTCAAAATGCGCTTGTTTTAGTTCCGTTAACTCGGTTGCAACCACGTCATGGTTAACGCGAAGTTGTTCATAATCACGTCTCTGTTCATTAAAGCGGTTTTCAAGGTCGGAAAAACGCGCTCGTTGCTCATTGAGTAATATCCGTGCTGGCGGTTGATTTTGAATTGAAATCTGATGAATCCAGCCTTGTGATGTGCGGTTATTATAATTAGCTTCAACGAGTGACCAGCCATCACTGGTTTCTAGAACTTTAAGGGGGGTTCCTGGTGGCAACATCCGTTCAATGCGGAACTCTACACCGGCACCACGGCGTATTGGTTGTTCGACGGCATCACTTACGTAATGGGTAAACTCTTGAGCCTGAAGCGCAGGGCTGGTCATTACGCCAAATTGCAAACTACCGGCCAGAATAATTGCGCTCAGGGTGCGGCGATTAAAGTGCTCGAATTTTGTCATGTTGTTGCTCCAAATTAGTCAGGGCCGATTGAATATCGGTAAGTTTTTCACGCTCTTTTGCGACGACCGCTTCGGGCGCGCGAGCGACAAAGCTTTCGTTACTGAGTTTGGCGGTTAAGCGTTCAAATTCAGTATTGAGCTTAGTAATTTCTTTGTCCAAACGGACAAGTTCGGCTTCTTTATCAATCAGGCCAGCCATCGGAATTAAGATATTCATGTCACCAACTAATGACATGGCTGACTCAGGCGCATCACTTTCGTTTGCCAAGGCCTCAATCGACTCCAATTTTGCCAGCGTCATCAGGAATACACGGTTATGGTCTAACCAGGCCTGGTCCTGGGTAGATACTTTGGTGAGTAGCACTGGCAAGGGTTTGCCAGGGGCAATATCCATTTCCGAACGAATACGACGCACCCCCATAATAAACTGTTTTACCCAGTCTAGCTCGGCTTCCGCTGCGGTGTCGATTTTACTTTCATCCGCTTGTGGATAAGGTTGTAGCATTATGGTTGCACCGTGTTTACCCGCCAAAGGCGCGACCGCTTGCCAGGCTTCTTCGGTGATATACGGCATCACAGGATGTAACAGTCTGAGCAGGCTTTCGAGGACCCGCACCAGGGTTTTACGGGTGCCTCGTTTGGCGGCATCAGATGAATCTTTATTTAAAATTGGCTTGGCTAATTCTAAATACCAGTCACAGTATTCATTCCAGGTGAATTCATAGAGTAGGTTGGCGGCTAAATCAAAACGGTATTGCTCGAAATGACGCACCACTTCGGTTTGCAGGGTTTGTAATCGCGACACGATCCAGCGATCCGCCAGTGAGTATTCCACTGGCGCGGATTCGTCGACCCCGGTATCAAAGCCCTGGGTGTTCATTAATACATATCGGGTGGCATTCCAGAGTTTATTGCAGAAGTTGCGGTAGCCTTCGCAACGGTTTAGGTCAAAGCGAATATCGCGGCCGGTTGAGGCGAGTGACGCGAAGGTAAAACGTATCGCATCCGTGCCAAAAGCAGGAATGCCATCGGCAAACTGCTTGCGAGTATCTTTTTCGATCTTAGCGGCTTTTTCCGGCTGCATCATGCCATAGGTGCGTTTATTGACTAGGCTTTCTAAGTCAATGCCATCAATTAAGTCGATCGGATCGAGAACATTGCCTTTTGACTTCGACATTTTCTGGCCTTCGGCATCACGCACTAAACCATGGACATACACCTGTTTAAACGGCACTTGCCCAGTGAACTTCAAGCTCATCATAATCATCCGCGCAACCCAGAAGAAAATAATGTCAAAGCCGGTGACTAATACCGAAGTTGGGTGAAATTTTGCCAGTTCCGGCGTTTGTTCTGGCCAACCGAGGGTGGAGAAGGTCCAAAGCGCGGAGCTAAACCAGGTATCCAGTACGTCATCGTCTTGTTTTAACGGACGGTCGCCTAGGTTATGCTTGGCGCGGACTTCGGTTTCATCACGTCCGACATAGACATTGCCTTGGTCGTCATACCAAGCGGGGATGCGGTGTCCCCACCAGATTTGACGCGAGATACACCAGTCCTGGATATTGTTCATCCATTCAAAATAGGTGTTTTCCCAGTTTTTCGGTACAAATTCAATATCGCCATTTTTCACCGCGTCAATCGCAGGTTTGGCCAGTTCTTGCACCGCGACATACCATTGGTCGGTCAGCATCGGCTCAATCACCGCATGAGTGCGGTCGCCTCGCGGCACCATCAGTTTATGCGGCGCGATTTTTTCCATTAAGCCCAGCGCTTCAAGATCGGCAACGATTTGTTTGCGCGCTTCATAACGATCCAAGCCTTGATACTTTTCTGGCGCGTCCGTGTTAATCGCCGCGTCTTGGGTAAAGATATTGAGCATCGGTAGGTTATGACGCTTGCCCATTTCATAGTCGTTAAAGTCGTGTGCCGGGGTGATTTTGACACAGCCCGTTCCGAACGCCGGATCTACGTAATCGTCGGCAATAATCGGGATTTCACGACCAACCAATGGCAAGGTGATGGTTTGACCAATCAGATGTTTATAGCGTTCGTCTTCCGGGTGTACCGCCACTGCTTGGTCACCGAGCATGGTTTCTGGACGTGTGGTTGCGACCACCAAATGCCCTGAACCGTTGCTGAGCGGGTAACGTAAATGCCACATACTGCCTTGTTCTTCTTCTGAGATAACCTCTAGATCAGAAACGGCGGTGTGTAATACCGGGTCCCAGTTGACCAAACGTTTACCACGATAAATCAAACCCTCTTCATGCAGACGCACAAATACTTCTTTAACGGCGTTTGATAAACCATCGTCCATCGTAAAGCGTTCGCGACTCCAGTCAGGTGATGTCCCCATGCGGCGGAGCTGTTTGGTAATCGTGCCGCCGGATTCAGTTTTCCATTTCCAGATTTCATCAATAAATTTGTCACGCCCAAGATCGTGACGGCTTAAACCCTTGTTGGCCAGTTGACGCTCTACCACCATCTGTGTGGCGATGCCGGCATGGTCGGTGCCCGGTTGCCACAGGGTAGGTTTGCCTTGCATACGATTGAGGCGAATCAGAGTGTCCATAATCGTGTCTTGAAAGGCATGGCCCATGTGCAGGCTGCCGGTCACATTAGGTGGTGGAATCATAATGCAATATGGGGCTTTAGCCGAGTCAGTATTGGGTGAGAAATAACCGGCGTTTTCCCAAGCTTGATACCACTTGGCTTCAATCGTAGTGGGGTCGAAATGTTTATCCATGATCTGTTTATTCGTGTCTGAGTAAAAATGTGGTTAATTATAACAAGCGTTTATAAAGAGGTGCGAGGGATTATGATGTTTTGCGTGTCTCATCACACAACACAATTTTAGCTAGGTGGGTTAACAATCCCATGGGTTGATGTATTGCAGCGGAACCAGCCGGCGATGCTGGCACGATCCTGCTGTGTGGGTAAAACCTCATGCGGTAGTTGCTCGCTCATAAATAGCGCCAGCGCGCCAGATTGCGGCATAAGTCGTGCAAGTTCTTGTGTATCCTCTTCGTTATAAAGCACGAGTTCACCACCCCAGTCAGTTTGCCAAGTGGGATTCAAATAGGTCACACTGGTGACCATGCGATTGGCCGCACCACGAAAACTATCTCGATGTTTTTTGTAGAAATCACCGGGAGAGTAAAGCGCAAAGTGTGCTTCGTATTCAAATAAGCCCATAAATAATTGACGATTGAGTTCGAGTTGCAGTTGTTGCATCAGATCTAAGTATTGTGCTTGTGCGGGGGTTTGACGTTCTAGCCAGTGAATGGCGTCGCGCCGAATGCGTTGGTTAAGCTGGTGTTCTTGACCGCGTCCAATACCGGCTTGTTGCAGCTCACCATCCTGTTGGCGTTGTTGTAGTTCAAAATATAAAGCATCACAAAGTGATCTGGGAATGGCATTTTGCCAAAAAAACCAACCTTGATCGACAAGGGCGTCAATCGCGATATTAATAGACGCGGACTCTAATTTTAAATTGAACAAGATGGCATGCTCAGAAGGATAATGGCGAATTATGCGGGCAGGGACACCCGAAAACAAGATGGTGAAAAAAATAAACTATAATGATGCTGAAACGCTATCAAGGAGTGCGCAGTATGTCGTGTTGTAGCAAGGGTTTTTGTAATTTTCAGTTTCCGCCGGGTCCGCCGTTAACCGACTATTCTGTGGCCAGCTTAGAGGCTAATTATTTGTTTTTACCTTATGGCACCTTGCTGCAGGAGGAAGAAGTAGTACGCATTTGGATGGAATCTGGCAAAACCAAAGAGGTGATTGTGGTGGGTAAGTGGCCGGTGACTTTCGATGCTAAGGGCGCACACGTCAAAGCGCGTGATCAGGAGTTACCCTGGCAGTTGGTGGCACTGGATACGGGATTTGAATATGAAGATATTATGGCTTGGCCGCAGCACGATTTATTTAATCCGACCACCCAGCCTGTGGTACTAGAGTTTAAGCATCCGATTGAATATAAGCCGAGTTTAAAAATGCGTTGGTTAGAACTGCTCTATAAAATCCGTAATTTATAAACATCGATAAAACGCCAAAAAAAACCCCATCACTAGGATGGGGTTTTTGTTTTAGTAGGCTAAGGTTAGTTAGATTACTTGTTGCTGAACTCTGGATATGCTTCCATACCACATTCAGACTTATCTAAACCTTCGTATTCTTGCTCTTCAGTCGCGCGAACGCCCATGATAGCTTTGATCACCAACCAGGTTAGTAAGCTAGCAAGGAATACCCAGCTGAAGATCACCGCGATACCAATCAATTGCGATACGATATTGGCATCACCGTTGCTGAATACCACCGCGATAAGGCCCCAAATACCAACCACGCCGTGTACTGAAATCGCACCGACTGGATCGTCAATTTTTAACTTCTTATCCAAAGCAAGGATAGCGAAGACAACAATTGCACCACCAATGAAGCCAACAATCGCAGCACCTAATGGTGAAGGCTCTAGAGGTTCTGCCGTAATAGATACCAGACCTGCTAAGGCACCGTTAAGGATCATGGTTAAGTCAACTTTACCGAATAGGATCTTAGAGACTACCATCGCACCGATAACACCCGCTGCTGCTGCTAAGTTAGTGTTTACGAATACAGCGGCAACGGCGTTCGCATCTTCAACTGTGGTGATTTGTAACTGTGAACCACCGTTAAAGCCGAACCAACCTAACCATAGAATGAACGTACCTAGTGCCGCCAAAGGCATGTTAGCACCTGGAATCGCACGAACTTCACCGTTTGGACCATACTTGCCTTTACGAGCACCTAGTACCAATACACCAGCAAGAGCGGCAGCCGCACCGGCCATGTGAACGATACCTGAACCTGCGAAGTCAGAGAAACCTAACTCGTCTAGGAAGCCTTCACCCCAAGTCCAATAACCTTGTACTGGATAGATCACAGCGGTTAATACCACCGCAAATGCGAAGAATGACATTAGTTTCATACGCTCAGCGACCGCACCTGAAACAATCGACATCGCGGTTGCAACGAATACCACCTGGAAGAAGAAATCCGCTAGGTTTGAGTAATAAGCTTCACCAGCAACAACCTCTTCAAGCGTGTTGTCACCACCTAATAAGAAACTTAGGCTTGGGATGATGCTGTTAACACCTTCACCATACATAATGTTGTAACCAACAATCATGTACATTAATGAGGCGATTGAGAATAGACCAATGTTTTTGGCCAAAATTTCTGTCGTGTTTTTGCTACGCACCAGGCCTGCTTCCAGCATGGTAAAGCCGGCAGCCATCCACATAACCAATGCACCGGCCATGAGGAAGTAAAAGGTATCGAGTGCATAACTGACTTCGATGACTTGTTGTTCCATAATAAAATTCCTTCTGCTAATTTAGTATTGAGCGTTACAGCGCAACATCGCCAGACTCTTCGGTACGAATCCGAATAGCTTGCTCGATAGGCATAACAAAAATTTTGCCGTCGCCGATTTTGCCAGTACGAGCCGCGTTGCCAATGGCTTCAATAGCGGTATCGACCTTGTCATCGGCAACCCCAATTTCTAGGCGAACTTTAGGTAAAAATTCAATTGCGTATTCTGCGCCGCGATAAATTTCGGTATGGCCTTTTTGGCGTCCAAAACCTTTCGCCTCTGTAACAGTCATCCCGTGAACATCGATTTCATGGAGTGCTTCGCGCACATCATCGAGTTTGAAGGGTTTGATAATTGCCACTATAAGTTTCATACTTAGTAACCTCTAAAAAACATTTCTAACGCGGTCTTTGGGTTTTTTTTGTACAAAACCGGTTAAAAATGGAGTTAAAAAAAAGATCTCGATGATTGTTTAGCGGTTACTGTGCCTAAATTTTAAAAAACTAAATAAAACATATACTTGTTTTAAATGTCTATTTTGTTTCGGCATTGTTTTGCTAATTTGTTGCGAATTATATTTAATATTGGTGCGACAGGTTTCAAAGTGGTGCGAGTGGTGGGGCAGCTGATGAAGCACCTCAGGTTGTTACTGCGATGTATGCGTCAGTCTGTGTTGCCCATTAATTAGTTTTAAACGACATTTGCTAGCTCGGCGAAAGTGCATCACCTCGTTTATACTGTTATAAGAAATCGCCTTAATAAGGAGTACGCATGTCTTTGTCGCTTAACCTATCTCGTCCTGATGCTTTAACCAGCCCGCATTTACTTCAACCTTGGAGTGAGTATTTAACCCGCGAGCTGGCGCGTGTGCCAGAGTTAGCCACTCGCGACTATCAGCAGGCCTGGCAGCCCGAACAAGTAAAAAGCTATTGCTTAGACCGATTAGCCCAGGTGACCAGCGATGCGGAATTGGTAAAAGTGCTGCGCGAACTGCGCCGCGAAATCATGGTCAGTATCGCCATTCGCGATTTGGCGGGGGCGGCGAGCTTAACAGAAACCTTACGTAGCTTGTCTGAACTGGCCGATGGCTTAGTGGGTGGCGCTTTAGCCTATTGGGAACCGGTGTTCGCGCAAAAATTTGGGCAGCCAATTGGACGTGAATCGGGTTTGCCGCAAAAAATGGTCATTATTGGTATGGGCAAGCTGGGTGGTCATGAGCTGAATTTTTCGTCGGATATTGATTTGATTTTTGTCTATCCCGAAGCGGGCAGTACCAATGGCGCTCGGCAGTTATCGAATGACCAGTTTTTTGGCAAACTGGGTCAGGCGCTGAATAAATCACTCACTGAAATGACTGAAGATGGCATCGTGTATCGGGTGGATATGCGCTTGCGACCTTTTGGCGATGCGGGACCTCTAGCGATTAGTTTTGCCGGCATGGAACATTATTATGAAGCGCATGGCCGGGCTTGGGAGCGTTATGCGCTGGTCAAGGCACGGGCAATTGCGGGTCCTGTCGACTCGGCAGAAGAGCTGTTTGATATTTTGCGGCCATTTGTGTATCGCCGTTATGTCGATTACACCGCGATGGATTCTCTGCGCGACCTAAAACGGATGATTATGGCCGAAGTGCGCAAAAAAGGCATGGAGTCGAATGTTAAGTTGGGACGCGGGGGTATTCGTGAAATCGAGTTTATCGTGCAGGCCTTTCAATTGGTGCACGGTGGGCGGGATCGCAATTTGCAAGCATGTCAACTGCTACCCACTTTGGATTATCTGGCATCGCAAGACTATATTGTCCAATCCGATGCGGCTGATTTGGCAACAGCCTATAGGTTTTTACGTTTAACGGAAAACCGTTTGCAGGCCTGGAATGATCAGCAAACCCATGATTTGCCAGAAACCGATTACCAGCAACAGATGCTAGCGGAATCCATGGGTTTTGCAGATTATGCTGCGTTTTTAGCGGTACTGAATCAACATCGCAATTTGGTTCAACGGCATTTTGATGATGTGTTTGCCGAAGAGGCGGATGTTTGTGATTTAACCGATGCACTGGCACAGGCTTGGAAGGGGCCGTTGGAAGATGACGCGTTGGTTATTTTGACCCAATTTGGTTTTCGTCATCCTGGCGAGATTTTGCATCTCTTGCGCCAGTTTAAAAAGACGCGGGCGTTAAGTCATATGAGCAGTGAAGCAACCACGCGCCTAGAGCAAGTTATGCCGCTGTTATTAAAGGCTTTGGCTGAACGGGAGCAACAAGAGGTCGCGTTACAGAGGGTGTTGGCGGTGATTGAAGCCGTGGTTCGCCGCAGTGTGTATTTGGTGTTGCTGAAAGAAAATCCGCAGGCCTTAACTCATCTGTTAATTCTGTGTGAAGTGAGTCCGTGGTTAACTGAAATGCTGGTCAAATACCCGGCGTTGATGGATCAATTGTTGGATTTGCGCAGTTTGTATCGACCATTGAGCTTGTCTGAGCTATTAAGGGAAGCTGGCGAGCTGCAGCGCTTATACAGTGATGATGAAGAACGTTTTATGTTGCAGTTACGCCATTGGCGTCATGCACAGGTGTTTAGAGTGGCCGCCGCCGATGTGACCGGCCAGGTGCCGGTGATGAAAGTCAGTGATTATTTAACCTGGATTGCGCAGGCGGTGCTGCAGGTTAGCCATGATTATGCCTGGCAAACCATGACCGCGAAACATGGCTTACCGGAAGGTTGCGATAGTTCGCCATTAATGATCTTGGGGTATGGCAAGCTGGGCGGCATTGAACTAGGTTACGGATCGGATCTGGATATTGTGTTTTTATATCATGGCATTGCCGCAACGGGGCGCACCAATGGTGCGCGATCGTTGGAGCATGGCCCGTTTCTGACTCGACTATGTCAAAAAATTATCTCCGTGTTAACTACGATGATGCCCGCTGGGCAGTTATATGAGGTGGATACCCGTTTGCGCCCGAATGGTGCTAGCGGCATGATGGTATCCAGTTTGGATGGCTTTGCACAATATCAGCAAGAAAAGGCGTGGAATTGGGAGCATCAGGCATTAATTCGTGCGCGGGCGATGGTCGGTAGTACGGCCAATTGTCAGGCGTTTGAAACCTTCCGCTCGAGCTTTTTGACCCAAGCGCGTGACAGTGATTTGGTGCGAGAAGAAGTGGTGTCGATGCGCAGAAAAATGCGCGAGGCCTTGGATAAATCGGATGCGCATTGGCTGGATTTAAAGCATGGTGTCGGCGCGATTGTCGATATTGAGTTTATGGTGCAATACTGGGTTTTGGCCTATGCCGCCCGTTACCCAGCGTTAGCGGAATATTCCGATAATATGCGCATTTTAGATGCGCTCAAAGCGGTGGATTTACTGCCAGCCGATCAGGTGCAAATGCTCCAAGACCATTATCGTAGCTATCGCAGTGCCTATCATCGTCTGGCTTTACAAAAGGACGCCAGCCTGGTTGAGCGTAAGCTGTATCAGCAGGCCTGCGACGATGTCACCGGTATTTGGGCGAAGGTGATGACATTGTAATTACTGCCGCTGTAACACCAGTTCTGTGCGCAGTTCACCGCGGAACCAGTAGTCGATAGTAACTTCCTCGGCGCTTTGTTCCAAATAAACCCCGGTTTGTGGTGGTGGGCTCATATTGGTGGCAATGAGTGGCAGGTCGTTCCAGCTGACCGATAGTTTGACGTGCAGAGGATAAAAGCCATCTAGAAAGCGGCGCATAAAGGGTCCGCGTTCAATCACATAGCTATCGTCTCGTTCAATCAAGGCGTGAGTGTCGGCTTCAATACAAATATTGGCGCCGCGTTTAATGTCATCGAGTTGTACCGTAGGTCCTTCAACCCAGGCCATTGCAATGCCATCATCAGAAACAATGCGAATATTTTCGGTCCGATCGGGATTGTAAACAATTTGCAGTTTGCCGACCGGATCCAAGTTGTAATGACATTGGGTTAATACACCCCAGCCATCCTGAAGCGCATTTGAGCCAAGCTCAATATGGTTGGTCATGTAATAGTCTTTTTCTAAACTAAATGGCTCGCTAAAACGCGGGTAGCGTTTGGTTGCATCCAAGGCGCGGGCTATTTCATCAAGGCCACTATCATCTAATAACCAAGCGCGCTCGGCTTCGGTTAAATCACTGTAATCATCCTCGGGTGGCGGGTTGGTCAGCGCGTTATCCAGTGCGGCATAAAAGGCTTGCGGCTGTTCTTCCCACGGAAAATGATTGCAGTGTTCAAGTTGTTGGTAGGATAGGTTCGGGAACCAGGCCTGGTAGCCGGTGAGTGCCCCGGGCATTAAAATGTCATTACGACAGCCAACCCATTCAATCGCGCGACGTTTGGCTATCTCAGTCATTTGATTTTTATCCAGTGGTTGCTGACGATAGCTTTGCCACACCGCATGGTTAACCGCCAGTTCAAAATCATCACGGCTAAACCATTGCGAATAGGCTTGACCTTGCTCTTGTTGATAAAAATAGGTCGGCAGTACTTGAGTGAGCTGTTGATTAACCATCTCGGCCTCGGTCATGGCGCGGGTTTCAATCAGCTCAAACGGATCATCCGGTTCCGTTATTAAGCCCCATTCCTGGCGTTTGGCATCTATCTGCTGGGTGAGGGTGGTTAAGGCGGTCAATTCGGGGTCAACCGGATTTAATAAAATGAGTCGTTGCACCCGCGTGGGGTGGGCCTGCGCATAAAGTTGCGCCATGAGCGCGCCCCAAGAATGGCCAATCAAAATAAATTGGCCGGCCTGTTCGTAACGGCGTAAGTGCTCTAGGTCTTTAAGCCATTGAGCTAAGAGGGCGCCGGGTTGGTCGTCAGGGTGTTTATTCGATCCAATACCGCGCATATCCATTAACAGCACCCGAAAATCGGCACTTAAGTATTGTTGAATCGGCGTGAGGTTCCAGCTACTAAAGCCCGGGCCGCCACCCAGTAGGAGAACAGTTTGTTGTCCCGTACCAATAGCTTGATATTGTAGGCGGCGATCATCGGTTGGAAAAAACCGCGGTTCGCTAATAAAGCCAGGCGTAATCTGCGCTTGTTGTAGCAGGCCTGCCGGCAGTTCAGTCGCGATAAGTGGTGATGTGAGAAGGCCGAGGCCAAGCCCGACCATGAGTTTGCGCAGAGACAACATACCAACGACCTTTGATTAATTTCAACATTGATTATAGTGTCGTATAAGTGCGGCGATTTATTGTGCAAGTTTTTCGATAGTATTAGCTAACAGGCTATTGCTGTTTATTTACTTGCAGCGAGTGCCGCTTGTAAACGCAGTTTTAAGTGATGAATCTGGCTTGGATCGGCGAGCGATAAGGCTTTTTCCGATAAGATGCCCTCAATCAATGGCCAATCATTTTCAATAAAAGCGTCTAGCCCCTGACCACTGCCTTCCAAATATTCGGCGGCTTGTTCGATATCACGTTGTAAGATGTCTTGCACTTCGTTAAGTTCATGCTCGGTTAGCACGGCGACTTCGGAACCTAATTCTTGCGCATTTTTTTGCAAGTGATCTAATTGTTCGCCCAGCCAATGCAGGCTCACATCCTCAGCTGCTTTCATGCGCATAACCAGTTGGTCGGTCAGGCTGTTATAGGCGGCTTGTAATTTATTGGATAGTGACATGGCTAACTCCTAGCTTTAAGAAGGTTTGAGATTGTTTTGTTATAATGGCGCGATTACTTTTATCATACCGCAAAGAATTTAGGAATTGGGAATCATGAGTGCACACGCCAACGAGACTGCGAGCTATCAACCACAAACACTAGAAGCTGCGATTCAGCAAGTTTGGCAGGATCAAAAAGTCTTTGAAGTCACCGAAGATCCTACTAAAGAAAAATATTATTGCTTGTCGATGTTTCCTTATCCGAGCGGGCGTTTGCATATGGGGCATGTGCGCAACTACACCATTGGCGATGTGATTTCGCGTTATCAGCGTATGTTAGGTAAAAATGTATTACAGCCGATGGGTTTTGATGCCTTTGGTTTGCCGGCAGAAAATGCGGCGATGCAAAACAAGGTCGCCCCGGCGGCTTGGACCTATGACAATATGGACTATATGCGTAACCAGTTGCAGCAGCTGGGCTTGGGTTATGACTGGTCGCGTGAAGTGGCGACCTGTTCACCGGACTATTATCGTTGGGAGCAGTGGTTGTTCACCAAGCTGTATGAAAAAGGCTTGGTCTATCGCAAGTTATCGGTGGTGAATTGGGATCCAGTCGATCAAACAGTTTTGGCTAATGAGCAGGTGATTGATGGCAAGGGCTGGCGTTCGGGTGCGCCTGTTGAGCGTAAAGAAATCGCGCAATGGTTTTTGAAAATTACCGATTATGCCGATGAACTTTTACAAGACTTAGAACAGTTGGAAGGCTGGCCGGAGCAGGTTAAAACCATGCAGCGTAACTGGATTGGTAAATCGACCGGGATGGAGGTTGAGTTCCCGTTGGTTGAGTCGATTGACGGCTTTGATGCCACGCTTAAGGTCTATACCACCCGCCCTGATACCTTAATGGGGGTGTCTTATGTCGCGGTGGCGGCGGATCATCCATTGGCCAAACAGGCCGCTTTAATAAATGAACCCTTAGCGCAATTTATTGAGGAATGCTCACATATTTCGACCGCCGAAGCCGACATGGAAACCATGGAGAAAAAGGGCGTTGATACCGGCTTGCGTGTCCGTCATCCGATTAGCAACGAGGTTGTACCCGTTTGGGCGGCGAATTTTGTCTTAATGGGCTACGGCACCGGCGCGGTGATGGCGGTACCGGCGCATGACCAGCGCGATTTTGAATTTGCGCAAAAATACCGTCTGCCGATTAAGCCGGTGATTCGTCCAGCGGATCAAGATTCGGTGGATGTATCGGAGCAGGCTTATACCGAGCGCGGCGTGTTATTTAATTCCGGCGAACTGGACGGCTTAGATTTCAATGCAGCGATGGATAAGTTGGCGGATTTATTGGGTGCTAAAGATCTAGGGCGTAAACAAACCAATTTCCGTTTGCGCGATTGGGGTATTTCACGTCAGCGTTATTGGGGTTGCCCGATTCCGATGATTTATTGTGCCGAGTGTGACCCGGTGCCAGTGCCTGAACAGGATTTACCGGTGCGCTTACCCGAAGATGTGGTGCCGGATGGGGCGGGTTCGCCCTTGGCCAAACTCGACAGTTTTCAAAACTGTACTTGTCCAAAATGCGGTGGAGCGGCCAAGCGCGAATCGGATACCTTTGATACCTTCTTTGAATCCTCTTGGTATTACGCGCGTTATGCCTGTGCCGATAACGATCAGGCGATGTTGGATGAGCGAGCGAATTATTGGCTACCCGTCGATCAATATATTGGCGGCATTGAACACGCGATTTTGCATTTGTTGTACGCGCGTTTTTTCCACAAGCTGATGCGTGATGTCGGCTTGGTAAACTCGGATGAACCGTTTAAAAATCTGCTCACTCAAGGCATGGTGTTAATGAATGGCGCGAAAATGTCCAAGTCGAAAGGCAATACGGTAGACCCGCAAGGCTTAATCGAAAAATACGGTGCCGATACCGTGCGCTTGTTTATTATGTTCGCCGCGCCGCCAGAGCAGAGTTTGGAATGGTCGGATTCAGGGGTTGAGGGCGCGCATCGTTTCTTAAACCGCGTCTGGCGTTTGGTGCATCAGCATGTTGAAACATCACCAGTTGTGGTGGCCTGCCAGTCGAATGAGGGGCTTAGCAAAGAGCAAAAAGCTTTGCGTCTAAAACTGCATGAAAGCCTACAAAAAGTATCCGACGATATAGGCCGTCGTTTGCAGTTTAATACTGCGATTGCTGCCTGTATGGAATTGTTGAACGCGTTGGCTAAGTTTGAAGACGACAGTGAGCAAGGGCGCGCGCTGATGCAAGAAGCCTTGGAATTATTGGTGTTGATGCTGTCACCGATGGTGCCGCATATTACCCAGGCATTATGGGAACAGCTCGGACAACCAGGTCTGGTATTGGATGTGACTTGGCCGAAGGTTGATAATGCTGCATTAGTGCAAGATGAGATTGAACTGATGGTGCAGGTCAATGGCAAGCTGCGCGGCAAAATTGCGGTGGCGAAGGATGCCGAAAAAGCCGCGATTTTGGCGGCCGCCAAAGCAGAGGACTCGGTACACAAATTCATCGATGGCAAGGAGTTGGTTAAGGAAATTTTGGTGCCAGGTCGTTTAGTCAATTTTGTGGTTAAGGAGGCGTAATGAACTTATCGCGTCGCAGCCTATTAGCAGGCCTGGTGGCCGGGACGTTTGCCGGAACACTGGCTGGGGTATCCGGCTGTGGCTTTCGTTTACGGGGTGTTGGCGGGTTTGGCGGTCAGTTAAACCTTGAGTTCTTGTATGTTACTGGCAGTGTCCCCGCGGGATTAATGGCGGCACTGAATCAACAGTTGGATGCTGCCGGTGTCGAGCGGGTCAGCAGTCTTGCCCAGGCGCCCTACCATTTGGAATTAGGGGGCTATGAAACACGAACCAGTACCAGTGCCCGCAATCAAGCGGGTGAAGTTACTGGCCAGTTGATTCGGATGACCCAGGCGATTCGGTTGCATGATGTCGCCAATGAAACCCTGTTATTAGACACCCAGGTGATGGTCATGCGTGATCTGCAACTTGATCCCGCTGCCAGTTTAGCCGCGGAACGAGAGCGTCGCGATTTAGAGGAGCCCATGTGGCAAGAATTGGCGCGAAACATTCTAGATCGCATTAGTCGACAATTGCCGCAAGAGGGTGCGGATTCGTCAATACCGCAAGGGCCGGCGCGCTAATGCTAATTGCGTCGGCCTTTCTTAAACAACTTCATCAAGGCCAATGGCGCCATCCATCGATTCTATTGGTCTATGGCGAGGAACCGCTGTATATCCGCCGCGTAACCGACGCTTTACGGCAGACCTTTAAAGCGCAGGGTTTTTTGCAGCGAGATCGTTATGATGTCGATGCGCAGTTTGATTGGCAAGGCCTGCAAATGGAAACCCAAACCGGCTCCTTGTTTGCCGATCAACGTTTGATTGAACTGGCGATGCCAACAGGCAATCCCGGCACGCCCGGCAGTCAATTCGTGTTGAACTGGTGTAAGCAACCGCCACAAGATTGTGTGCTTGTAATTTATTGTGAGCGTTTAGAAAGTCGCCAAGTGAAAGCGAAATGGGCGCAGGCTATTGAATCAGCAGGCCTGGTTGTGCAGGCCAAACCGCTGGCACAGCCGGAATTAGTGCGTTGGTGTCAGCAAGAAGCGCGCGTGCAACAGTTGCAGCTTGATACTGAAGCGGCGGCATTGCTTGCCGAACGGGTCGAAGGCAATATGCTGGCCGCGGAGCAGGAACTGATGAAGCTGAGCTTGCGTTATCCGGCTGGTCAGGTGATTAGTGCGCAAGACATTGCCGAGCAGGTGGTGGATCAAGCTCATTACCAACTGTTTGCACTGAGTAGTTTGGTATTAATGGGGGAGGCCAAGCAGGCATTACATGTCCTGCACCGATTACAGCAAGAAGGTACTGAGGCGCCGATTGTGTTGTGGTTGCTCACCAAAGAACTACGGACTTTAGTTGAGTTGGCGCAAGCCAGTAACCTGAATCTTGCGATGAAAGAACAGCGGATTTGGTCAGCCAAACAGGCCGAATACCGCCAAGCCTTATCGCGTCATCCGCTGAAAATTTGGCATCGACTGTTAATCGATGCCTATCAAATTGATCGTCAAATCAAAGGTCTACAACTCGGTGATCCCTGGTTAGGGCTGGCGGATTTGCTGGTTAGCATTGCTCGTTAGTCAGGGTTTCGATCGCTGGAGTTGTCACCAGGCCTGGTTTCAAATAGTGTTTGAATGGGTTTCTTTAGCGCCTTAGACAGTAAGGCTACTTCAATATCGGTAATACGCCGAACTTTAGCTTCAATCTTGGCTAGCGTGCCCCGCGAAATATCCCAGCCAATTAAGTTACAGCGTGCGGCAAATTGGTCTTGGGTTAATCCCTGCTCCTCTCTAAGTTTACGAATGCTATTACCGATTAAATTCATGAGTAGTTAATTGCTCCGTTAGCGGAGCTTGATTTTCTAATGAAAAACGCCTATATTTGCTCCGAATACGGAGCAGGCAAGTTTTGCTTCGATTGAATTGTTAATTTAATCAAGGAATAAAACATGAAAACTAAATTATTAGCATCAGCCGTTCTGGCTGCTTTGTTTGTTGCGCCTGTGCAAGCACAGCAGACCTACATCGGTTTGGATTTAGGTGTTGCAAGTGTTGATCGTGATAAAGAACTGAAGGAGACCTTACGATTCCTTAGAGATGAGGCAGAGGGAGACGTATCAGGTAAATTAGATCAAGGTTCAAGTGTTTTTCGTATTCATGTTGGGCATTTTGTAACAGACAACCTGGCACTTGAGGCCGGCTATTTTAAAACCGGTAGTTATGACGGTACTTATCGCGTCTTAAGCGGTGATTTTGCAGGTTTGCGTTTAAGATCAAGCGTTGAGGTAAGCGGTTTTGATATTTCAGCCAATTATTTTTTTGGTGATTTTTATATTAAAGGTGGCTTGCATAGTTCAAAAATTGATTTTGAAATAAAAGCGCCAGGTGGAATATCGATTAGCAATGACGAGTCAGGTACTGGATTTTTATTGGGTGCTGGCTATCAAGGAGCACTTACTGATCAAGTTGGTTACCGTTTGAGTTATACCTATATGGATTCTATTGCTGGTGAAAGTGATGTTAATTCAAGTATTTTTGCGGCTGGTTTAATTTATAAGTTCTAATAACTCCTACTATTAAAACCAGGCCTGGTCTGGTTTTTTCTTGTCGTGAAAAATCATGTTTAAAAAATTAGCCTTTCTTGCGGTAATCAGTTTATTTGTAACGGGTTGCGCCAAGCGTGCCGTTTGTCTATCAAAATTTAGCTCAGATTAGTAAGCTTCAAACCTTGCGAAACATATTCCTTAAAAGCCTGGTCTTTTGAGATTAAGGTGAGTTGATTTTAAAGTCTGGGTTAACCCAACTTGTCAAGTTTTGAGCCGTTACTCCTTCTCGATTGATTTTTCCTTGTTGACGATAATGTAAACTGCGTTTTACTAAAACAGCTGTTTTTAGTAAATTGTATTTTACTTAATTAAGTCGGCAGATTACCTAGTCATGTAAGATTTACTCGATAACGCCAGGAGCTTGTACTTAGGTTTGTTGCTGCAACCTTTTAGCCCGTCACAAACTCTTTATATTTCCTGTGACCATGCGGTTTTCAAAGACGTCAGTTTATTTGAGGTGGTCGAATTTTTTGCGCAGCAAGGTGATTTTGTGGTGGACGAAAAATGGGTGTTTGAAATTGGGGGAAATCGAAGGATTTTAGCCAGTTAAAAAAGTCGAACGTGACGCTTATTTAGCGCTAGACTCGATTGAAGTGGGTTCTGAGCGCAAAATTCCCCTGTGGTTGTTTGGCATGCTTTATTAATAGCGCTAAAATGGCTAGATTCGTAATGAACACAACAAAAAGAGATCGCAATGAATATTAAAGACTATATGCAGAATTTAGGTCAGCAGGCGCGAGCGGCGTCGCGGGTGTTGGTGACGGCAACCACCGAGCAGAAAAATAATGCCTTATTAGCAATGGCGTCGCAATTAGAAGCACAAGCTGCGTTTTTAAAAGCCGATAATGCCAAGGATTTAGCAGCGGGCAAGGCCAACGGTTTGGATGATGCCATGCTGGATCGGTTAGCAATTACGGACAAAGGTGTGGCGCAGATGGCGGAAGGTTTGCGTCAAATAGCCGGCCTGGTGGATCCGATTGGTGAAATCACCGACTTGCGCTATCGTCCGTCCGGTATTCAAGTTGGCAAAATGCGTGTGCCGCTGGGTGTGGTGGGGATTATTTATGAGTCGCGTCCAAACGTGACGATTGATGCCGCGGCCTTGTGTTTAAAATCCGGCAATGCGGCGATTTTGCGCGGCGGGTCGGAAGCGGGGTATTCTAATCGTGCCTTGGCGGCGTGTATTCAAGCCGGATTGGAGCAAGCCGGTCTGCCTAAAGCCTCGGTGCAAGTGGTGGAAACGACGGATCGAGAAGCGGTGGGTGAGTTGATTGCGATGCCTAAATATGTTGATGTGATTATCCCACGTGGTGGCAAAGGCTTGATTGCGCGCATTAGCGAACACGCGCGCGTGCCGGTGATTAAGCATTTAGACGGGATTTGTCATGTCTATATTGATGATGATGCCGATAAGGAAAAAGCGATAAGGGTTGCCTATAATTCGAAAACCCATCGTTATGGCGTCTGTAACGCGATGGAAACCTTATTGGTGGCCGAATCGCGCGCTGCAGAGGTGTTGCCTGAATTGGCCAAGCTGTACCAAGAAAAAGGTGTCGAGTTGCGCGGTTGTGCCAAAACCTGTGCGCTGATTGACGCGAAGCCGGCAACCGATGAGGATTGGGCAACCGAATATTTAGCGCCGGTGTTATCGATTCGAGTTGTGACTGATATGCCGATGGCGATTGAACATATTGCGCAATACAGTTCGGCGCATACCGAATCCATTATTACCGAAAACTATACCAAGGCACGTCAGTTTATGGCGCAGGTGGATTCGAGTTCGGTGATGGTGAATGCGTCAACCCGTTTTGCCGATGGCTTTGAGTATGGTTTAGGGGCGGAAATCGGCATCAGTACTGATAAATTCCACGCCCGTGGCCCGGTTGGTTTAGAAGGCTTAACCTCGCAGAAATACATTGTGCTGGGTGACGGTCATATTCGCCAATAATCCAAGTTAGTTGATGTTCATAGTTGTTGTTGTTGGGTTACTAGATAGAGCATTCCCAACGGGGTTTCAGCGGCACTGCAATGCCGGTCGTGAGGTATAATACGAGAATTCATCACATTATACTAAGGGATGCGAGTGGCAATAACCAGGCCTGCTAAGCAAGTCGATAAACAAAACATCGAATGGATGGGTGTGTTTGGTGGCACCTTTGATCCGATTCATTATGGTCATTTGCGCCCCGCCCAAGATGTGTTAGAACAGCTGGGATTAACGCGCATTCATTTTATTCCTTGCTATCAACCGGTTCATCGTGGGATTCCCCAAGTGTCTTCAACACAGCGCGCTCAGATGGTGAAGTTGGCCATTGCTGATCAGCCGGCATTTGTGTTCGATTCAACCGAGTTAGATCGACAAGGGCCTTCTTACATGGTCGATACCTTAACCCGCCTTAAACAGCGTTTTCCAGCAGCAGGCCTGGTGCTAATGATGGGGGTGGATGCGTTTGCGAAATTTTTACACTGGCACCAATGGCAACGAATTTTAACCCTGGCCAATATTGCGATTATGCATCGCCCAGGCGAGCAACTGCCGGATACGGGCGAGCTTGCCGACTTGTTGGCAAAACGGCAAGTGCGCGTGTTTTCGCAACCCGCGGGGCAGTTGCTGGATTTGGCGGTTACGCAATTGGATTTGAGCGCGACGCAAATCCGTGATTTAATCCAACATAATCACCCCATCGACGGCTTGGTGCCAAGTGCGGTGCAAGATTTTATTTATACAAACAAGCTCTATCAAAAGGATAGCTATGGAATTAAATGCAGCAATTGAGCTGGTCACCAAAACACTTGACGATGGCAAAGCCCGAGATATTCAAGTGATTGATGTGACTGGTTTGGCGAGTTTTACCGATTGTATGGTGGTGGCGACTGGTACTTCAACCACCCATGTTAAAGCCCTTGGTGGCATGGTGGAGCAAGCCTTTAAGGAAGCCAATGATCCGTGTTTGGGTGCCGAAAGTGGCCCACAGCCAGAATGGATGCTGGTAGATCATGGCAATATAGTAGTCCATGTTATGACCGAGCAGGCTCGCGCCTATTATTCATTAGAAAAGTTGTGGCAGGTTAAAGACGACGCTCCTAAGCCAGTGGCGGATTCGTCTCACGCATAATCATGATTATTCATTTGATTTGTGTGGGGCAGAAAATGCCTAAATGGGTGCAAGACGCTTACCAAGATTACGCCAAACGCCTACCTAAAAGCTGTAGCTTGAATTTGATTGAACTACCCATGGCACTGAGGGGAAAGACAGGCTCGGTTGCCCAATACAAAACTGAGGAGGCCAAGCGTATTTTGGCCGCTGTGCCAAAGCAGGCGCGCTTAATTGTGCTGGATGAAAAAGGTGTCCAGCCCACCACGCTAAAACTCGCTGATAAGCTGGCTGAATGGTTGGGCGGTGGCCAGGACATCGCGCTGGTAGTAGGCGGTCCGGATGGTTTAGATGAGTCGATTCGTGAGCAAGCGAGTTGGATGTGGAGCTTGTCACATTTAACACTGCCGCATCCTTTGGTGAGAGTCCTTTTGGCCGAGCAGATTTATCGGGCCTGGTCGGTATTGCAAAATCATCCTTATCATCGCGAATAATTGTGTCTCATCGCTTGACCTTGTGGATAAGACAGGTATAATCACGCAATCCTTTCAAACCCTATGGTATTTTTCTGGCTGAGTTGTGAATCTGACAACTTAAATAAAACCCAGGTTTACTTTAGATTTTTACCGATTTTTGGAGAATATTGTGGCCAATACAGCACAAGCAGCAAAGCGCGCTAAGCAAGCAGAAGTTCGTCGTTTACGTAACGCATCACAGCGTTCAGATATGCGTACAGCCGTTAAAAAAGTATTAGCAGCTATTAACAGTGGTGACAAAGAGCAAGCGCGTAGCTTGTTTGTAGCAGCGCAGTCTAAGTTAGATAAAATGGCGCGTAAAGGCATCATTGAAAAGAACAAGGCGGCACGTTCTAAGAGCCGTATCAACGCACGTATTAAAGCTATCGCTTAATACACAGTGGGTTGTTGTTTTGAAAAAGCCAGCATGATTGCTGGCTTTTTTGTTTGTGTGATTTGTAGGGTGTCCGGCCATACAACTCGTCCTGATAAAGACAAATTTTTTACAGTTTTTTTAAAAATGCGCTTGCAGTTTTGTCAGATCTTGGCATAATACGCACCTGTCTTCGGACAGAGATATTGGGCTGTAGCCAAGCGGTAAGGCAGCGGGTTTTGATCCCGTCATGCGAAGGTTCGAATCCTTCCAGCCCAGCCATCTCTCATCCGCATAAAGAATTCTATTCCTCCACAGGAGCTGCCATTATATGGCTAACAAAAGCGTCATGATATTTGCGGGTAATGCGAATGTCACTCTTGCCGAGAGAATCTCCCTCTACCTGGACCAACCCTTGGGTCAAGCAAATGTAGGTCGTTTTAGTGACGGCGAAATCATGGTTCAAATCACCGAATCTGTTCGTGGTAAAGATGTCTATGTATTGCAACCGACCTGTACGCCTGAGCCTGCTGTCAACTTGATGGAAATGCTAGTGATGATTGATGCACTTAAACGTGCATCAGCAAAACGCATCACCGCCGTTGTGCCTTATTACGGTTTTGCTCGTCAGGATCGTCGTCCGCATTCAGCGCGTGTGCCGATTACAGCACGCTTGGCCGCTGATATGATTACCGTAGCCGGTGCTGATCGTATGATCACCATTGACCTGCATTCCGATCAAATACAAGGATTTTTCGATATTCCTGTTGATAACATCTATGCCTCGCCGGTACTGGTTGAAGACATGTTGGCGCAATCGGGCTCTGAGGTATCAAATATCGCGGTGGTTTCCCCCGATGTGGGCGGTGTAGTGCGAGCTCGTGCTGTTGCTAAGGCGCTTGATGCCGACCTAGCCATTATCGACAAGCGCCGACCAAAAGCGAATGTGTCACAGGTAATGAATGTTATCGGTGATGTTAGAGGTCGTGACTGTATTATTGTTGATGATATGGTCGATACCGCTGGTACGCTGTGTAAAGCGGCCGCTGCCTTAATGGAAAATGGTGCAAAAAGCGTTACTGCTTATGCTACGCATGCGGTATTGTCAGGCCCTGCGGTGGAAAATATTCGCAAATCAAAATTAAAAGAGCTTGTGGTGACCGATACCATCCCACAATCTTTGGATGCGATGGAGTGCGAAAAAATTCGTCAAGTATCTGTGGCTAATATTTTAGGTGAAACCATTCGCCGTGTGAACAACGAAGAGTCTGTTACCGCACTGATGCCGGCGATGTGATTTTTAACTTAGCCTCAGAACAGATTACAAACCCCGCATGTCGCGGGGTTTGTTGTTTTTAGCCGTCTAATTTAGCTAAGTATCTGAAAAGTATTGGCGATTGAGTATTAAACCAGTATAATACGCCCTTTATTTTTGCCTGGTCGCGGGTAGAAGTTTTTGTAACGAGGGCAACCTCATTGATGGAGTAACGCTATGAGCGCATTATGGACAGCTAAAGTTCGTTCGACTGAGGGGAAAGGTGCGAGCCGCCGCCTTCGTCATACGGGCCAAATCCCAGGTATCATTTATGGGGGTGACAAGGACGCCGTTTCAGTCACCTTGGATGCCAATTTTGTAAAAAAAACCTTGATGAATAACGACATTTACAACACAATTTTGACGGTTGATGTTGAAGGCGCAAGTAAAGAAAGCGTCGTTATTAAAGACATGCAGCGTCACCCAGCACGTGCTGACGTGATGCACATCGACTTACAACGTGTGACTGATAACGGTCGTGTTGTTAAGCGTGTACCCATTAAGTTCGTTGGTTCGGCAAAAGCACCGGGCGTTAAGTTGGGCGGTTTGATGACATTCTTCCAGAAAACAGTTGAAGTTCGTTGTTCAGCTAAAAACCTACCTACAGCTATTGAAATTGATGTTTCAGGCATGGAAGCGGGTGAAAGCTTACGTTTATCTGATCTTCAATTGCCAAAAGGTGTTGAAGTGGTCGCATTGTTACACGGCAGTGCCGACTATGACCAAGCTGTAGTAGGTATTGGTAAAGTTAGACGTTAATAACCTGGGCTCTTCGGAGCTAGGTTGACTAGGAACCAGCGCTTATGTCCTCTGTACAACTCATTGTCGGCTTGGGAAATCCAGGTGAACAATATGAACAGACCCGACATAACGCTGGTTTTTGGTTTGTGGAGGAAATGGCGCGCCAAGCCGGTGAGATGTTTCGTCCAGAGACCAAATTTTTAGGGCTAGTTGCAAAGATTAGTATTGACCATCAACCCGTCTGGTTATTAAAACCGGCAACTTTTATGAATCGTTCCGGCCAGTCGATTCAGGCGCTCGCTAACTTTTATCGCATTCCCGTTGATGCTGTTTTAGTGGCGCATGATGAACTTGATTTGCCGGTTGGTGTTGCAAAACTTAAAACCGGTGGTGGTCATGGTGGCCATAATGGTTTAAAAGACACGATTGCGGCATTAGGTGGACCTGGATTTCATCGACTTCGTCTGGGTATTGATCATCCGGGTGATCGTAAAGACGTCGTAAACTATGTACTCAAAGCCCCTTCTAAGCTCGATCGTCAAGCCATTGACGATGCGATTTATGATGCCACACGAGTGATGGCCGATGTGGTGAAGGGCGATTTTGCCAAGGCCATGAATCAGCTTCATACCAGGCCTGCTACTCAATAATATCATTTCAGATTACAAGGACTCTTATCATGGGAATTAAGTGCGGCATTGTTGGTTTGCCTAATGTTGGAAAATCAACCTTATTTAATGCGTTGACCAATGCCGGTATTGACGCAGCAAACTACCCCTTTTGTACCATTGAACCCAACGTAGGGATTGTGCCTGTACCCGATTCTCGTCAGGATAAGTTGGCTGAAATGGTAAAACCGGAGCGGGTTATGGCGGCCACTATGGAGTTTGTGGATATAGCAGGCCTGGTTGCGGGTGCTTCTAAGGGTGAAGGGTTAGGTAATAAGTTTTTAGCCAATATCCGTGAAACCGATGCAATAGCGCAGGTGGTGCGTTGTTTTGAGAATGATGATATTGTCCATGTCGCCGGCAAGGTTGACCCCTTATCAGATATTGAGATTATTAACACCGAATTGGTTTTGGCCGATATGGAATCGATTGATAAAGCGATTCAAAAAGTGCAACGTGTCGCTAAAACCGGTAATAAAGAAGCGATAGCGCGTTTAGCGACGCTGGAAAAAGTCTCGGCGGGTATTGCTGAAGGCACGTTAGTTCGTAACTTGGACTTGACTAAGGAAGAACAGGCGGAGCTATACGACCTGCATTTGCTAACGATTAAGCCGATGATGTATATCGCTAACGTGAATGAAGACGGTTTTGAAAACAACCCTTACCTAGATGCGGTTACGGCTTTTGCTGAGGAACAGGGTGCCGCTGTGGTGCCTGTGTGTGCGGCGATTGAGTCTGAAATTGCGGAATTAGATGATGAGGATAAGCTCGATTTCCTTCAGGGGATGGGTTTGGAAGAACCGGGTTTAAATCGGGTCATTCGTGCCGGTTATAGCTTGCTTGGCTTACAAACCTATTTTACTGCTGGTGTGAAAGAAGTGCGTGCTTGGACGGTCAAAGTCGGCGCAACAGCACCTCAAGCGGCTGGTGTTATTCATACCGATTTTGAAAAAGGCTTTATTCGTGCGGAAGTAACCGCTTATGACGACTATGTAAAATACAATGGTGAGCAGGGCGCAAAAGAAGCGGGCAAGTTACGCCTTGAAGGTAAGGAGTATATTGTGCAGGACGGAGACGTAATGCACTTCCGTTTTAATGTGTAAGAATGTTTTGACAATCGTTAAAACTTCCTTATAATACGCCCATCTTTTGGCTACATAGCTCAGTTGGTTAGAGCACATCACTCATAATGATGGGGTCCCAGGTTCGAATCCCGGTGTAGCCACCATTTCAATAAATTAAGCGTCTTTAAGGCGCTTTTTTTATGCCTGGAATTCATAAAAATCAACAGCTTAGTGTTTTTCGCTGTCGAAACCCGTCTTTTGCATTCTATTTTAAAGTTTTGCTTGTTTACTACAAAAGGGCATGACAACCAGTCCTGGTGCTAGTAAAATCGACCAACTAAACGCCTAATAATGCGTATTTTGCGGTCACCTACCCTACTAGCCTATAAAGAGTCCTATGTTCGAACAAACCTTTAAAAATATTGATGACATTCTTCACAAAGATGCCGGTTGCTCCAGCGAACTCGACTACACCGAACAAACATCATGGATGCTGTTTCTTAAATACCTAGACGACCTGGAATACAGCAAATCGCTAGAAGCCGAACTCGAAGGTCGTGAGTATCAATACATTATTGACGAACAACACCGCTGGGGACATTGGGCGGCACCGAAAGATGTCCAAGGCAATTATGACCACAATAACGCGCTTACCGGTGATGACTTAATGGATTATGTCGATGGCGAGCTGTTTCCCTATTTAAAATCCTTCAAGCAACGTGCCGACAGCCCCGACACCATTCAATATAAAATCGGCGAAATCTTCGGCGAGATTAAAAACAAAATCCAAAGCGGCTACTCATTGCGTGATGCGCTGGAAAAAGTCGATCAACTGCAATTCCGCTCCCAAGCTGAAAAACACGAACTCTCGCACCTCTACGAAGTCAAAATTAAAAACATGGGTAATGCCGGGCGCAACGGCGGCGAATACTACACGCCGCGTCCGTTAATTCGCGCCATGATTCAAGTCTTAAACCCCAAAATTGGTGAAACCATTTATGATGGCGCGGCGGGTTCGGCGGGCTTCTTGTGCGAAGCCTTTGATTACTTGCGCCAACAACCCGGCTTAACGGTGCAAGACCTTAAAATCCTGCAAGAAAAAACCTTCTACGCCAAAGAAAAGAAATCGCTGGCGTATGTCATCGCGATTATGAATATGATTCTGCACGGCATCGAAGCGCCGAATGTGATTCACACCAATACCCTGGCGGAAAACATAGCCGACATTCAACAGAGTCAACGCCACGATATTATTTTGGCCAACCCGCCGTTTGGCGGTAAAGAGCGCCCCGAGGTGCAACAAAACTTCCCGATTAAAACCGGCGAAACCGCGTTTCTGTTTTTACAGCACTTTATTAAAATGCTCAAACCCGGTGGCCGCGCGGCGGTAGTGATTAAAAACACCTTTCTCTCTAACACCGACAATGCCGCGATTGCCTTGCGCAAAGAATTGCTGGAAAACTGCAACTTGCACACCATTTTAGATATGCCTGCCAAAACCTTTTTAGGCGCGGGCGTAAAAACCGTGGTGTTGTTTTTTACCAAGGGTGAACCGACCCATAAGATTTGGTATTACCAGCTAGACCCAGGGCGCAGTCTTGGCAAAACCAATCCGCTTAACGATCAGGATATGCGCGAGTTTATTGAACTGCAAAAAACCTTTGCCGATGGCAACCAGGCCTGGTCGTTAGCCGTGCAAAACCTTGATTTGACCACTTATGACTTGTCGGTAAAAAATCCAAATGCACCGGAAGATGCGCCGCTCCGCGACCCGCAAGAGATTATGGATGAGATACGTGAACTCGACCAGCAAAGCGAAGCCATCCTCGCCAATATCCGGGAGCTGTTGGGATGAGTTGGCAGGTTAAGAAGCTGGGAGAGGTTTGCACAGTAATTGCGGGACAGTCCCCGGAAGGAAAGTTCTATAACGACAAAGGAGATGGTGTTCCGTTTTATCAGGGAAAAAAGGATTTCGGAAATAAATTTATTGGAGCTCCAACTACTTGGACAACAAAAGTAACTAAGCTGGCGGAGGCTGGTGATGTTTTAATGTCTGTAAGGGCACCAGTTGGTCCAATAAACTTTTCAACAGAAAAAATATGCATAGGCAGGGGGTTAGCTGCAATAAGAGTTGGAAGAACTGTTAATAAGGAGTTCTTATATTATGGCTTACTATCTAAACAAGCCGTAATTCAAGGAAGTGAAGGCGCAGTTTTTGCATCAATAAATAAAAATCAAATAGAAAATATTGATTTTCTTATCCCTTCTCTCGAAGAACAAAAGCGGATTGTGGAGATCTTGGATTCGGCGTTTGAGCAGATTGACCAAGCCAAAGCCATCGCCCAACAAAACCTCCAAAACGCCCGCGAGATTTTTGATAGCGCTCTTAGTCGAGTTAGTTTCCCAAAAAGGAGTTGGGTTAGTGCAAGACTTCAAGATATCACTTTAAAAATTGGCAGTGGCGCGACCCCTAGAGGTGGACAAAGTTCATATAAAACTGAAGGGGTTTCGCTTGTCAGAAGTATGAATGTGCATGATAGGTCTTTTGAGCCAAATAAATTAGCGTTTATTGATGACGAGCAAGCAGCAAAACTTTCCAATGTTATAGTTGAGAAGGATGATGTTCTGCTTAACATTACAGGCGCATCAGTCGCTCGGAGTTGTCTAATGTCTTCAGCGTACTTGCCCGCGCGGGTTAATCAGCATGTTTCAATTATTAGACCTTTTAGTACGATTATTAAGCCTAAGTTACTTAATTTCTTTTTGACCTCAAAGGCATACAAAGACAGTCTGTTAAAGATTGGCGGTTCAGGAGCTACTAGGGAAGCTATAACAAAAAAACAGATTCAAGACTTTGTTATTTATTTCCCAAAATCTACGGATGAACAAGACACGCTTATTAAGCAGGTTGAAGAAATAGAAAATCTTAGCCAGAACCTCGAATCCATCTACCAGCAAAAAATCGCCGCACTCGAAGAATTCAAGCAATCCCTCTTACAACAAGCCTTTAGCGGCAACCTGACCGCCAATCATTCGGGTGCGCCGGTATGAACCATCGTGATATAGCCCTTGTCGATGAATTACGCCTTAGCCGCAATGAGCAGGCCTGGGTGGCGTTTAGAGCGGGCGATGTCAAAAAAAGCATTTGTTATTTGTCGGTGCAAAGCTTTATAATAAGATTCAACAACACCCCTCCCGCTACCCAAGTCTATGACGAGAACAGCGCCCTGCGAGGGGTTTTTCGTTTCTGGGGATACCGTTATGGCTAAGGTTAGCTATCAAAAACCCCATCTTAGCTACGCCGAACAACGGCAAAAACTGCTGGCACAAGGTATGGTGCTAGACCTACCGGATGCGCAAGTTGAGCATTTCCTTTCCCATCTTAATTATTATCGTTTATCCGGTTATTGGTACGGGTATCGTGAAAACGGTCAAAAGTTTAAGCCTAATACCCGCTTTTCAGACATTCTCGCCCTGTATCAATTTGATAAGTCATTGCGCATTTTATTGTTGGATGCGATTGAGCAGATTGAGGTCTCTATTCGCACCAAGCTGGCTTACCATTTAGGGGCTAAGTATGGCGCACACGCTTTATTAGATGCGAGTTTGTTTAGCAACTCAAAGGTGTATCACGATACCTTGGCAAAATTGACAGTGGAAGTTTCAAGAAGTCGCGAGGAGTTTATCTTGCACCTGGCCGCAAAGTATCACGAACCTGTGCCGCCGATTTGGGCTGCAGTCGAGGTGATGTCAATGGGGCAATTGTCGAGTTGGTTTAAGAATTTAAAAACGCGACAGGATGCGCTGGCTATCGCTGACAATTATGAGCTAGATAGTAAGGTTTTAACCTCGTTCTTACATCACTTAACCATTTTGCGCAATCACTGCGCACACCATGCGAGGGTATGGCATAAGCATTTTACGTTTAAGCTGCAACTTCCTAGCCATAAACCCCATGCGGTGATTGAGGCGTTTCAAACAGAACGCCAAGCCCAAAGCAAAATTTATAACACCTTGGTGATGATGGCTTGGGTGCTAAACAAGGTGCAACCTGAACACGATTGGTTGCATCGATTAACGGCACTGCTGGATTCGTACCCACAAGTGAATAGAGCGCAGATGGGTTTTCCTGCCAATTGGCAAGCGTATCCCATTTGGAAAAGTTGAGATAACTGAGGTCATTTAATGAGAAACGAAGCTGACACACGCGCAGAACTGATCGACCCGAAACTGCAACAAGCGGGTTGGGGGGTGACTGACCAGGCGTATATTCGCCGAGAGGTGATTTGTCCTGGGCGCATTATGCTGGGCGGGCAACGCGCGAAACCGGTGAGCAGCGATTATGTGTTGGTGTACAAAAACCGCAAGCTGGCGGTGGTAGAGGCCAAAAAAGAAGCCTTGTCTTATAGTGATGGCGTGCGCCAAGCTAAGGATTATGCCACGCGATTAAATTGCCGATTTGCTTATGCCACCAATGGTCATGTGATTTATCAGATCGACATGGCGACGGGTGAGGAAAAGCAGGTAGATCGTTTTTTATCCCCTGAAACCTTATGGCAGATAACCTTTGATGAAACCGCGCCTTCGGTTAGCCAGGCCTGGCGGTTGCGCTTTAGCGAAGTGGGTTATGAAACCAAGTCGGGCAGTTGGCTGCCGCGTTATTACCAAGAGAACGCGATTAATGCGGTGTTGGATGCGATCGCCAAGGGTAAAAATCGGATTTTGCTGACGCTGGCTACCGGCACGGGGAAAACCTCGATTTCTTTTCAAACCTCCTGGAAGTTATTTCACAGCAAGTGGAGTTTGTCGGCGCAAAACGAACCCGCACTCGCAAAACGCCGCCCGCGTATTTTGTTTTTAGCTGATCGCAATATTCTCGCCAAGCAGGCGTTTAACGATTTCAACCCGTTTGGTGAAGATGCGTTAAAACGTATTGCACCCCACGAAATTAAAAAGGATGGCGGGGTGCCAAAAAACGCCAGCGTATTCTTTACCATCTTCCAAACCTTTATGAGCGGCGGTCAAGATGAGCAAGGCAATGACACGCCTTACTTTGGCGATTACCCGAAGGACTTTTTTGACCTGATTATTATTGATGAATGTCACCGTGGCGGCGCGAATGATGAATCCAGTTGGCGTGCCATTTTGGATTATTTCTCGCCGGCGGTGCAATTGGGTTTAACCGCCACGCCTAAGCGTACCGAGAACGCCGATACTTATGGCTATTTTGGTGACCCGGTTTATAGCTATACCCTGAAACAAGGCATTGATGATGGTTTTTTAACGCCGTTTAAGGTGATGCCGATTGTTGGCACGATGGACGAGTATGTTTATAACCCATCCGATGGTTTGGTGGTGAAGGGCGAGCCTGAACCGGGCAAGCTGTATAAAGAAGGCGACTTTAATCGGCTTATTACCATTCCGGCGCGTGAGCAAAAGCGTGTTGAGTATTGGATGGACCAATGTAATCCGCATGAGAAAACCATTGTGTTTTGCGCCACCCAAGAACACGCAGGCCTGGTGCGCGATAGGATTCAGCAGTATGCGGTGAAACGCGGTTGGACGACTAATCCCAATTATTGCGTGCGGATTACCGCAACCGATGGCGTAGCGGGTGAGAATGATTTAAAAATTTTCCAAGACAATGAAAAAACCATCCCCACCGTATTAACCACTTCACGCAAGCTCTCAACCGGTGTCGATGCGCGTAATGTGCGTAACATTGTGTTGATGCGACCTTGTAACAATATGATTGAGTTTAAGCAGATTATTGGGCGTGGCACGCGGCTGTATGATGGTAAGGCGTTTTTTACGATTTATGATTTTGTGAAGGCGCATCATAATTTTGCCGACCCGGATTGGGATGGCGAGCCTGCGGAAGTGACTGAACCGACATCCTGTGAAAAATGTGGTGAGTTGCCTTGCGTGTGTAATAAAACGGGCGAGCCTGAGCCGCCTTGCTATGTCTGCGGACAGCAACCGTGTGTCTGTTCTAAGCCAAAACCCGAGCCATGCCCTGAATGTGGCCAACGACCTTGTGTCTGTAATAAGATTGAAAAGGTGGTGTTGGAGTTGTCGGATGGCAAGTCACGCCAGATTAAGTTTGTTTCCACGACCTTATATTGGGGGCCGGATGGTAAGCCAATTTCTGCGAAAGAGTTTTTGGAGCGGATGTTTGATGATTTGCCAAGATTCTTTAAAAATGAAGATGAGTTGCGCAGCATCTGGCGCGATCCCATCACACGCGATAGCTTGTTAGACCAGTTAGCCGAAGCAGGTTACGACAAACCATTATTTGACCAAATGAAAGCACTTATCGAGGCCGAGCAGAGCGATGTATATGATGTGTTGGCCTATGTCGCCTTTGCCAGCGAGGTGTACTCGCGTCATCAACGCGTGGAACGGGCGAGTCGCGAGATACAACAGCACTACACCAGTCAACAGCAAGCGTTTATAAACTTCATACTTAATCAGTATGAGTTGCATGGCGTTGAACAGTTGTCGGTTAAAAATATGAAAGGTTTGCTAGAACTGAAGTACAACTCACTGCCGGATGCGCTGGCGCACTTGGGGTCGATCCCGCAAATCCGCGAAACATTTGTCAGCAGTCAGGGGTATTTATATGAGCAGTAATAGTAGAGTTTTCAAAGCTTTTGCTTAACCCACGCCTTTATGTTGTCTGCATCAGGCGGTTTTACGAACCCAGTGTTTATCGCGTTTTTCAAACTCTAATTGGTTCATGGTGTCGTTGGTATCCAGCTCACTCAGGCTTTTAAGTAATAATGCAATGTGGCTATCTTGTTGCAGCGTTTCTTGATAGTAGGCGCGGAGTATCACATCGCTGGTGCGTGGAATCGTGGTTTCGCCTTTTTCCCAGCGCGCAACGGTTTGACCATCCACCCCTAATAGATCGCCAAGGGCTTTTTGAGACAGATTGAGTTCAGTGCGTAGAAAACGAAATTCTTGCGCGGTCAGGGCGCTAGTTTTTTGTGTTAAAGCATGACCAATCTGCGCGTGCAAATCGTCAAGCGCATGAATACTGGTATAGGTTTCGCCATCTTCAATAACGACTTCGTACCCATTCGCAAGGTACACGTTATCTAACCCACACTCGGTGTAGTGGTATAGGTGGTCATGCATATTTAGTCTCCGTTAGTGGTCTTATTTGACCATAACCGTCACGATGTACGCGTTCGGTTCTGTTTCACATTCTTTTAAATCTATGACAACTTCAATACGTTCGCCGGCAGCAATGCCAAGAAGATTGCATTTCCAGCTGCCCCCAGGTGTAAGGTGCGGGCGTTCAGTAAAATAGCTGTTAGCACTTTTTAGAACATCAAAAACTTGCCGAATTGTTACATTCCTTTCGGTCATGCGTTGTTTTGCATGTTGTCCAAAGCGCACCTTGTGCGTTTGATTGCTGGCCAAATCACGGATGATTTGTTTGGCAACCTTGTCTTGCAAGGGAAAGGTAACGATCGGTTGATTGTTCTCGTCCATAAAGTGCCTATCAAATTGATAGCTATCATTTTGATAGCTTGTGTCTGACTTGTCAATTGTCTTTTACTGGAAAAGTACGGAAGGTTAACTTAGTGTTAGAATGACAACTGACTTGTGCGCTTGGTGACAACTAATGTGGGTTTGTCTATGGCTAGCACAGTGCCTTAAAGGGTGAGATTTTTAGGCATGAATTTAGAAGTAAAAAAATTTCCAAAAGTGTGACCAAATGTGTGACTTTTTAAAAGGTTCTATTTTAAGTAATTGATTTTAAATAACTATTGATGGCCGGTGTAGCCACCATTTTCATAAATTAACCCGCTTCAAGCGGGTTTTTTTATGCCTGAAATAACGAAAAATCAACAGCTTAGTGTTTTTCGCTGGCCAATTTAACATTTCAGTTGGAACCTAAAAAGCGGGTGACAGTGGCTATACTATTTTTATTGCTTGATTCGGAAGCAGTTAACTAAGCATTGGAAAAAGCCTTAACAGGTTTGGCTGTTAACGATCATTAAGTAAGATTAGGTCATAAAAAAACCCCAGTTAAATAAATAACTAGGGTTTAAAATTTGGCTCCCCAACCTGGACTCGAACCAGGGACATACGGATTAACAGTCCGGTGTTCTACCAACTGAACTATTGGGGAATAGTCGTTCAAACTTGCGTTTGCTGGGGCGTATTATAGAGCCTTAGAAAGACTTTGCAAGCCTTTTTATGAAAAATATTTAATCATCCAGCGCCTGTATTTATTGGCTTTGCTTATAGGGCTCCATGTTGAAGTGGCTTGGTTAATTTGCGTTACCTAACCACTCGTTGGTAATATCGCTACAGCAATACTAAAGTAAATTAGGATGCCTAGGATATCCGCCATCGAGGTAATTAAGGGCGCACTTGCCGTTGCAGGATCAATTTTCAATTTGGACAGTAAGAAGGGTAAGCTCATGCCCATTAAACTGCCGACAATAACTACGGCAACCATGGATAGTGCCACAACAGCAGCTAAATCCCAGCCGCCACGCCAATAGCCAATCGACGCAATGGCAATACCCATGGTAATACCCAAGGCCGCGGCTACACTGACTTCTTTAATAATTAATCGACCCCAGTCGCGCAGTTCAACATCGCCCGTGGCTAGTGAGCGCACCATTAAGGTAGAGGCTTGTGAGCCCGCATTCCCGGAACTACCAATTATTAAAGGTAAAAAGAACACGAGGGCGACCACGGCTGTAATGGTATCTTCAAAGGTGGCAATCGCCAGGCCAGCAAAAATATTAACAAATACCAATAATATTAACCAGCCGATGCGTTTACGATAAAGCAACACTGGGCTCGCTTCGCTTATGCTAAAGTTAATAACCCCAACAGAACCCATTTTATGGAAGTCTTTAGTCGTTTCTGCTTCGGCAATATCTAAAATATCATCGACGGTTACCATGCCGACTAGCTCGCCATCAATATCAACAACAGGCAGAGAGTTGAGATCATAATGCTGCATCATCTCGACAGCTTTTTCCTGGTTCTCCGTGGCTTCAATAAAGATAACCTTGTGGTCCATAAGATCGGCAATTAGGTCACTGGAGTCACGTGCTAAAGCCAACTTACGGATATGTAAGGCATCTAGTAGGATATTGTCTTCATCTAAAACAAACAGTGTATTTAAGCGTGTGGCATCTTGATTTAAATCTTTTAAATAATCGAGGGCATATTGGATGGTCCAGTCTTTATGGATGGCAACGTAATCTGGTCGCATAACACGCCCAACACTATCGGCTGGGTAACCTAATAACAACTGAACTTCACGTAGCTGTTCATGGGGCAGTTTTTGGGTCAAGGTTTTTACAATCGCCGCTGGCAACTCATCGAGGAAAGCTGCGCGGTCATCCGCTTCAAGACTTTTAACCAGATGCAAGCTATCTTCATCACTGAGGTGGGAGATAAGTTCTTCTTTAGCGGGTTGCGATAAATAGGCAAAAACAGCGGAAGCCGTTTTACGTGGCAGGGTGCGAAAAAATAAAATTTGGGTAGCTTTGGCAAGCCCTTCAAGTAGCTCGGCGGTGTCTTGCACTTCAATGAGCTGAATACGTTGACGAATTTTGTCGAACTGTCGCTGGTTGAGTAACTCTTCCAGCTCGTCGAGGCGGTCATGGAAAACCTTAGTGTTATGTGACGGGTCATACTCCCATGGATAGCTCATAATTAGACTTTTATGTTGATCATTGAATTGCGAACTATTTTAACAAAATTTAGTTACCACTTAATTAATGTTATGAGGGTGTGTAAAAAATTATCCGAATCTTAATGGCTTGACTGACCACTGTTACAAAGCGGTCAGTAGTGAGTAGTGCGAGAATTAAGCGGGCATATCCAGCATCATCACAGCAATAGAGAAGAAAATAATGACGCCCACACCATCGGCAAGGACACCACAAACGCAATTTCATAACCGCCACGGAAAATGCCCAGTGTCGCCACCGCCAAGTCACTAGACAAGATCAGGTGTTTTTCTTGTCAGTGACTTGGCTTGGCCGCTTCTTACACAAACCAAATTAATAGTGCGCTACCTAACAGAATACGGTAAATACCGAAGGCGCGAAAGGTAAAGTGTTGTAGAAACTTTAAAAACAATTTAATGGATAGCCAAGCGACCAAGAAGGACACAATAAAGCCGATAATTAATGGAGTGAAGCTGGTTTGAGCAAAGGCATCGTAATGTTTAAGCAGTGAATAACCGGAAGTGGCGGTCAGCACCGGAAGGGCTAATAAAAAAGAGAATTCGGCCGATGTTTTACGGTCTAAACCAGTCAGCATGCCGCCAATAATAGTGGCACCGGCACGACTGGTGCCGGGTATCAGTGCAAAAATTTGGGCAAAACCGACCCAAAGCGTTTGTTTGTAGGTTAGCTGATCAAGGTTGCGCACGGTATGCTGGCTTTCCTTGTAAAAATGTTCGACCACTAAAAAGATGACTCCGCCGATAATAAACATCCAGGCCACGGTGGCGACATTAAATAGGGCTTCAATGCTGTCGGCCAATAAAAAACCGATGCTGGCGATGGGCAAAAAAGCAATAAATACCTTGATCCATAGCCGATATTGACTGGGGTGAAAGCGCTCGGCATAGGTAGCAAAAACCGCTAAAATAGCCGCTAATTGAATAATGATTTTAAATGCGGTGTTGTGGTCATCCTGATTAAGTCCCATTAGTTCTGCCGCGACAATTAAATGTCCAGTTGAGGAGATGGGTAAAAACTCTGTTAAACCTTCAATGATGCCCAAAATAACGGCGTGAAAAATATCCATAGGTTTTAAACTCACAAATTAACGCATTTAAATTCGCGTGATTATAGCAATTCGTTACAGTAGATGACGCAAATCGCGCTGCTGAAAGCCCATTAGCGGCTGGTCAAAATTTTTGGTGAGTGCCATCATTTTAAAACTTTCACCCATTTCATCAGGCAATGTTAAGCGTTTAATTTGTTGCGACAACTGTAACTGCGCAACGACGTCTTGTGATTGCTCAAGTGTCGATTCAAGCAAGCCAGTGCTCATCAAAAAATGTGCTTGCGTCGTGTAGCCGGCAACTTTAAAGTGCGCGGCATAAGCCGATTCAGCGACAGTGGTAAAGTCCACATGCGCGGTAATGTCTTGGAGCCCTGGGTACCAAAACGGATTGTTATGCGCGCGTTGCTGGTAGTGGCAGCGGAGTGTGCCCATGTAGCGGGTGGATTGCCAAAGCTCACGACGGGGGTAGCCATAATCGATGAGCAGTACCATGCCTTGGTTTAAAACGCTATCTAAGCTGGCTAACCAGGGCTGGATATTAAGGTTGATTTCAGCATGATAGCCGCGTGGATTGGGTTCGCCGATGACCTGTTGTAAGCGATTGGCTATTTTTTGCAAACGTGTGTCGGTAATGGGTTGATAAACCCAGCCAAATTGTTGCTGGGCGTCGTCCCAACCTACGTAGGCTTGTAATTGTTGTTCAGGTTCTAGTCGGATGCGCTCAACCGGCATGGCGTCGAGAACTTCATTGGCTAAGATAACGCCATTAAAAGCCTGTTTGGGTAGCTGTTCTAGCCAAACAACTTTTTGACGCAGTGCTTCAGGTAGCTCGCTGAGCGTTTCAGCTTGCTGCGCCTTCAATGCTGCACTTACTTCCAAAATGTAGTAATGGCTAAATTGATCCGCTCGATCAGCCAAGTACCATAAGATGTCTTTGGCCATGGTGCCACGCCCAGCACCAAACTCTAAAATAGCACCCTGGTCGATATGGCTTAAAACTTGCCAGGCCTGGTTAGCAAGGCATTGCGAAAACAGGGGACTGATTTCAGGCGCGGTTGTGAAGTCGCCACCGGCACCAATTTTAGTTAAACCATTAGCATAGTAGCCGAGTTCGGGTGTGTAGAGCGCCATCTGCATAAAATTGGCAAAGGTAGGGTTGCCGTGACGTTGGATGCGGCGTCGAATATAGTCCGTTATTTCGCGACTCAGTGCCAGCGCATCTGGTTCAGGTGTGGGGAGTTTGTTCATGGTTGATTTCATTGTTATTGAGTACGCCAGCGTGTAATGTGGAGGCCAACTTGCTGACTGTTTGCAACGGCATGGGGTTTGGCGAGCGTGAGTTTGATGCCTTGAATTAAGGGAAAGTCAGCTAACAATTTTGTGACGATCTCATGGGCAAGGGTTTCAATAAGTAAATGGGGTTTGGCTTGACAGTGTGATTCAATAAGCTGTGAAACTGCCGCGTAATCAATCGAGTCCTGAAGTTCGCCAGAGGCAAAAATTGGGCTAAAGTCACAGTAAAGCTTGAGGGTAAAAAGCAGTGGTTGGGGCTGCACTTGTTCCCAGGGATGAATGCCTACAATGCAATTAATGCGTAGGTTTTCGATAAAAATATAATCTGAGTTTGGCGCTTGTGCTGTCATCTTCAGTAATTGATTCAGTTAAAAGCTATAATAGTGCGCAGTTTATCGAATATCGGAGGCGTTGTGGAAGTAATTTTTATGGCTCTGTTGTTGGGCGCCTATCTGCTGGGATCAGTATCAAGTGCTATTATTGTCTGTCGCTTGATGGGTTTGGGGGATCCGCGCGAGGAAGGTTCGGGTAATCCCGGTGCCACGAACGTATTACGTATTGGAGGCGACAAGGGCAAGCTAGCGGCCGGAGTTACTCTTGCGGGTGATATGCTTAAAGGGGTCGTGCCGGTTTTGATTGCCCATGCTTTAAGCTTTGAGCCAGTTTGGGTGCTTTTGGTCGGTATGGCCGCATTTTTAGGGCATTTGTATCCGGTATTTTTTCAGTTTAAAGGTGGCAAGGGTGTCGCAACCTTTTTAGGCGTTATGGTGGCGGTCAATTTTTGGGCTGGGTTACTTGTTGTGGCAACCTGGTTATTTGTGGCTAAGGTCTTAAAGATTTCGTCCTTATCCGCACTGATTGCAAGTGCTCTAGCACCTGTTTATCTCTATTTTATTAGTGGTGAGCTAAGTTGGGTCGTTTTAACTGCTGCGATGACCGTGTTATTGTTTTGGCGTCATCGCAGTAATATTGGGCGCTTGCTACGGGGTGAGGAAACCTTTAAGCGAACTCGCTAGGTGGGTTCAGTTGTTCGAGTGGCCAGCGTGCCTTTGCTGAAAAATTAAGTGTGGGATTGTGCTGACCGGCTTGTAGGCGCTGAGCACCCGCAAAAGCAATCATTGCCGCATTGTCGGTGCAAAACTCGAGGCGAGGGAAGTAGGCTTCACCACCACGCTGTTGCATCAGCGCCGTTAAGCTAGCGCGAATCGCACGGTTAGCACTGACGCCACCCGATACGACGAGACGATTTATGCCGGTCGCAATTAAGGCACGCTTGCACTTAACGGTTAGTGTTTCTGCGACGGCGAGTTCAAAGGCACGGCATATATCCGCTCGCGTTTGGTCTGTGTCGACTCCTTGTTTAACCGCATTTTGCCAGGTATTTAGACTAAAGGTTTTTAGTCCGCTAAAACTCATATCTAGTCCGGGACGGTCTAGCATAGGGCGTGGAAAGTGGTATCGGTCGGGGTCGCCGTTTAATGCATATTTTGAAACAATAGGTCCGCCGGGGTAGCCAAGTCCCAGCATTTTAGCCGTTTTATCGAAGGCTTCTCCCGCGGCATCATCGAGTGTGTCGCCAAGGAGTTTATACTGTCCAATATCATCAACGCGTATGATTTGGGTATGCCCACCTGATATTAATAATGCAATAAATGGGAAGGCCGGTGGATTGGTTTCTAACATGGGTGCGAGCAAATGCCCCTCCATATGGTGCACGCCAAGGGCAGGGACCTTCCAAGCATAAGCTAAACTGGCAGCAATTGCCGACCCAGATAATAGGGCCCCCATTAAACCAGGGCCCTGAGTGTAGGCTATGGCATCGACCTTAATTGGCTCGATTTGTGACTGATTAACCTCGTTCATGAGTTGCTTAATGAGTGGAATCATTTTTCGAATATGGTCACGTGATGCCAGTTCGGGCACAACGCCGCCATAGATTTGATGAAGTTCGATTTGGCTAAATAAATGATGGCCGAGCAGGCCTGCTGATGTGTCATAAATGGCGACAGCGGATTCATCGCAAGAGCTTTCGATACCTAGAACCGTTAAACCTGAAGCCATTATAAGTCCTCTCGAGTAGGCTAAATGATGCGGTTTTACCGCGTTTATACGGTAAGACCAATAAATTTAACGAGATTTTAACAAAATTATTTGCAAATAACCTTGCGCAAAATTATAATCTTGCACTTTAATATTGACTGCATTCAGTCATGTTTCCAGAATTTCCCTATTTAATTTAAAGAAGAAGCTTTATGCCAATTGTAAAAGTTAGAGATACAGAGCCTTTTGACGTGGCACTACGTCGTTTTAAACGTGCTTGCGAAAAAGCAGGCGTGTTAACTGAATCACGCAAGCGCGAGTACTATGAAAAGCCAACTTGGGCGAAGAAACGCATGAAGGCTGCGGCTGTTAAGCGTTTAGCTAAGCGCTTGTCACGTGAACGTCGCCGTTTGAATGGTCGTCCATTTTAATTATGGATTATAAGTCTAAGCTAACAGATGAAATGAAACGCTGCATGAAAGCGGGTGAGAAATCACGTCTGTTAGTGGTCAGAACGCTACTTGCCGCCATCAAGCAACAGGAAGTTGATCAGCAGACGACGCTAAACGATGAGCATATCTTAGCGGTGCTTGATAAAGCCCTAAAGCAAAGAAAAGAGTCGATTGCTCAGTTTGAAGCCGCAGGTCGTCACGATTTAGTTGCAAATGAAGCGTCTGAAATGGCGGTGATTCAAGACTTCATGCCTCAACAACTTAGTGAAGCTGAAATTGCAAGTAGAATCGACCAAGCATTTAATGAAGTCAGCCCAAGTGGAATGCAAGATATGGGTAAGGTAATGGCTTTGCTTAAACCGCAAATGCAAGGTCGTGCCGACATGGCTAAGGTTAGTCAGCTTATTAAGGCCAAGCTTGGATAAGTTCATACGCAGTCGTTGATTGTGGAAAACCTGCATATGCAGGTTTTTTTGTTATGAGGGCAAAAGAGGTGATCAATGCAAATGCAAGGGACCATACCGCGCGACTTTATTGATCAGTTGCTTGCTCGCGTCAATCTTGTTGATGTTATTAACGCCCGTGTTCCTTTAAAAAAAGCAGGTGCAACCTACAAGGCGTGTTGCCCGTTTCATCAAGAAAAAACACCTTCCTTTAATGTTAATCCGACTAAACAGTTCTACCATTGCTTTGGATGTGGCGCTCATGGTGATGCCATTTCATTTTTGGTTGAGCATGACGGGTTAAGCTTTGTAGAAGCTGTTGAGGTGTTGGCGCAGCAAGTTGGTATGACTGTTCCACGTCAAAAGCTGTCTAAGCAACAGCAAAAGGTTCAACAGCAACGTATTGAACGTGAGCGTGACCTTTATGATGTATCCCATGCTGTTGCGAAGTTTTATCGTCAGCAATTGCGTGAGCATTCTTCATCTGATGAGGCTAAAGCGTATCTTCGTCAGCGTGGGTTAACACCGGAGGTGGCTAAGCGATTCATAATTGGGTTTGCACCACCAGGCTGGTCAACATTGGTTCCGGGTCTTTCTGCTGATGTACGTCTAACCCAGCAACTGATTGAGCTCGGATTGTTGGTAGAAAAGTCCGAAGATAAAGTCTACGACCGTTTTCGACATCGGATCATGTTTCCAATTCGCAATGGTAAGGGGCAGGTTATTGCATTTGGCGGGCGAGTGCTGAGTGAAGAAGATAAACCCAAGTATTTAAATTCGCCAGAAAGCCCGATTTTCCATAAAAGCGATACGCTTTATGGATTGTATGAGTGGCGAAAAAGTCGAGATGCCTCTGGTTATTTAATTGTGGTTGAAGGCTATATGGATGTTGTGGCATTGGCGCAGTTTGGCGTTGATAATGCTGTTGCTACCTTAGGTACAGCGATTACAGAGTCGCATTGCCAAATTCTTTTTAATCAGGTTGATACTTTGATGTTCTGTTTTGATGGAGACCGTGCCGGCTTAAATGCGGCCTGGAAGGCATTAGAGCTAGTGCTACCATTCATAGGTGGTCAGCGATCCGTTAAGTTTTTGTTTTTGGCTGAGGGTGAGGATCCAGACTCGACTGTGCGTCAGCTGGGGGCGCAAGGTTTTTTTGACTTGGTCGAGGATGCGTTGCCCTTGTCGGATTTTTGGATGCAAAGCCTGTTAACAAAGCTTAGCGTTTCAACAGCACATCCAGAAGGGCGTCAGCAGTTAGTGACCTTGGCGCAGCCCTATATTATGCGTGCAACGGCTTTGTATCAGTATCTTTTGTTGGAGCTGTTGGCTCAGCAAGTTGATTTGCCAGTGTGGCGTTTAGAGCGTCAAATGGGTTTAAAAACAGGATATACGCCACTCTCTCAGGGTGGTCGTGTGGCAAAAAATAGTGTTAGCCCGCGGCATCATAATGCTTCTTCCTCAGTAGTAAAACCGAGCATGTCGCTAGCAAAATATTTGGTGCGGATTTTGCTAATTAAACCACAGTGGGCAGGACAGCTTGCGCTGGTGTTAGGGAATCTGTTGCAGGCAACTAAAAACCAGGATGCACGAATGCTTTTGGCGTTGCTAAAGTGTTATCAGGTTACGCCACCACAGCAAACCCAGCTACTGGCAGAGTTTACTGACTACTATGCCTCGCAGCTGCAATATATAGAAGCACAACCTTTGCCAGATACGGATGAAGAGTTAAGTCCCATGTTTGAAAATATGGCTATTCGCTTAGCCGATGAGTTAGAAAAAGCATTATTAAAGCGCCAAGTGCACCAAGGTGACGCACTGGATGATTTGCAGGAATTTTTAACAGAGCGAAAAAAATAGCCCCCTAATATGCAACGGTTACGACTGTGCCAATTTGTGGTAAAGCAAACTTTAGGTGTTTTTGTTATAATATTCACCATTTTTTATGCGTCTGAAGCGTGACTGTATTAATTAAACCTAATCAGTCCCCTTTTATCGTTATTTTGAGGCAAACATGACAAAAGTAGAAAGAAAGCAACAATTAATTGATCTTATCGAAAGAGCGAAGGATTTAGGCTACCTAACCTATGCTGATGTAAATGATGTTCTGCCCGACGATATTGAAGAGGATCAACTCAGTCAAGTTCTTACCATCTTGGGTGATTTTGGTATTCCATTATTTGATACCGCGCCTGAAGAGGATGAATTGATTACCAAAGAGGGTGGCGCTTTCGATGAAGCGGCTGCTGAAGCCGCCATTCTAGCACTGGCCGAAGTAGACTCTGAATTTGGTCGTACCACAGACCCAGTACGTATGTATATGCGTGAGATGGGGTCGGTTGAGCTATTAACACGCAAAGGTGAAATTGATATTGCCAAGCGTATTGAATCGAATATTCGTGACATGCTCGACTCCTTGTCTAAATATCCCATGTGTGCCGAAAAAATTCTGCGCGCATTTCAGAAAATGGATGATGGTGAAGGGAAGTTAGCCGATGTTATTCAGGGGTTTATTGATCCTAATGACTTGGAAGATGTTCAGGTTGAGGACTTAAGTGCTGACTCTGACAACAATTCGGAACCAAAAGATGATTCAATCGATCAGGCCTTAATTGATGCGTTCTTGGCAGACCTTGAGAAATTGCATCGTGACGCTGTAAAAGCAGAGGATCTGCATGGCTCTAGTGATCCAAAGGCGAAGAAAAAACGCCAACTTGTTGTCGATCATTTACGTACCGTAAAACTTGTGCCCTTGTTTACAAACGGGGTTATTCGCGACATTAAGATTAAGATTTCGCAAATTCGCGAGCAAGAGCGTGTCATTGTGAATGCCGTTGTTCGTAATGTTAAGATTCCGCGCACGCGATTTGTCGAATTGTTTGTGGGTAACGAAACAAGCCCAGAATTTGTCGATATGTTAATTGGTGAGTACACAGATAAGACCGATTTACTTGAAGAAGTGCGACAGGACGTTAAGCGTGCTCAAAAGCGCTTAGCCTTAATTGAAAAATCTGAAAAAATGGCTATAAGTTATTACAAAAAAGTCTATAAAGATTTGAGTAAATCTGAAAGCCAAGCGCGAGCCGCCAAGCGTGAAATGATCGAAGCGAACCTGCGTTTGGTTATTTCGATTGCAAAAAAATATACTAACCGTGGCTTACAGTTCTTGGATTTGATTCAAGAAGGAAATATCGGTCTAATGAAAGCGGTTGATAAGTTTGAATACCGCCGTGGTTACAAGTTCTCAACCTATGCTACCTGGTGGATTCGTCAAGCAATTACTCGTTCGATTGCCGACCAGGCACGTACAATCCGTATTCCGGTGCATATGATTGAGACGATCAATAAACTGAATCGCATCCAACGTCAGTTACTGCAAAAAATGGGGCGCGAACCGACCCCTGAGGAACTGGCAGAAGAAATGGAAATGCCAGAGGATAAAATTCGCAAGGTGATGAAAATCGCCAAAGAGCCGATTTCAATGGAAACGCCCATCGGTGATGATGAAGATTCTTCATTGGGCGATTTTATTGAGGACTCTAATATTTTGTCACCATCCGATTCAGCAGACTTGGAAGGCATGAGTGAAACTGTGCGTGAAATGCTCAGTACCTTAACGCCGCGTGAAGCCAAAGTGTTGCGTATGCGTTTTGGCTTGGGCATGAATACGGATCACACTCTTGAGGAAGTCGGCAAGCAGTTTGATGTGACCCGAGAACGTATTCGTCAAATAGAGGCTAAGGCATTGCGTAAGTTGCGTCATCCAAGCCGTGCTGAACGTCTGCGCAGTTTTCTTGATTAATGTTTAAGGCGGGTTTTCACGCTAGCATTTCAGCATAAACTCGTTATAATACGGCTTCGTTTGTTTTTGACAATCGAAGCTAATCATCAAAAACAGTCTTTTCTTTGGGCCCCTAGCTCAGTTGGTTAGAGCACACGACTCATAATCGTTAGGTCCCCGGTTCGAGCCCGGGGGGGCCCACCATCATGCTTTGAATGGCATATCCACTAAATCCAACTACTTAGAAAGCAAACTACGTAACATCCAGGCCGTTTTTTCATGTACCTGCATGCGCTGAGTAAGGAGATCGAGTGTGGGTTCGTCATTAGCAGCATCGGCAATTTTAATAACTTCTCTGGCTGTTTTAACCACGGCTTCTTGCCCTGCAATAAGATTGCGAATCATGGTGTCAGCGTCAGGCGTATCTTGCTCTTCTTGAATTTGGCTGAGTTGGTTGAAGCGTTTAAAGGAACCTGGTGCCAACTCACCTAATGAGCGAATACGTTCGGCAATTTCATCAACAGCGGTAAATAGCTCAGTGTATTGTTGCTCAAACATCATGTGTAGGCTGTTAAACATAGGCCCTGTCACGTTCCAATGGTAGTTGTGTGTTTTTAAAAACAATACGTAGGAGTCGGCAAGCAATCTAGAGAGACCAGCTGCGATGTCTTTACGAGTTGATTCGTCAATTCCAATATTGATGTCCATGTTAATTCCTTGTGGAGTTATTGTTCAATTAATAGACTATCAGAGCTTGGCTTACCAGGCAATGATGGCGTTTTTTAGCCAGTTGGGTTGTTCATTAGCTAAAAAGTAAACGATATCAAAACGCATGGGTTGATTTTGTAACTGCGGATGATGTTGTAAGAATATACGTGCTGCCTTAAGTAGTCGTTGTTGTTTGGTATGGGTAATCGTTTCTAAGGGATGGCCGTGATCAGCCTGTTCACGATAGCGCACTTCTACAAACACCAGGTGGTTTTCAAGCCAAAAAATCAAATCCAGTTCACCGCCTTTGTAGGTCGTATTGCGATCAATTAATTCGCCACCTTGTTGAACAAGATAGGCTTCAGCGATCTGTTCAAAATACTGACCACGGGCGCGCTTGCTGTGTTGGCCGCTATTTTTTTTGGTGGTCGATATAGACATAGTAAGTTCGCTAAAAAGAAGGCTGTGTGATTAGTTCAAGTAACTCTTGTTGACGTTCTAGTCGGTCTCGCGGGTGCAGTGGGGCAGGTTCTCCCGTAAATCCAGCAAATGGACGGCTGTTGGGTTGGGATGAATCCACGATTAGTTGTCCGCGGTTATTAAAGTTCACTAGTATTAGCTGACGACTGAGTAAACCATTATTCTGTCGGCGCAACTTTCCTGTCGCCCCGTTAAGGCTTAATCCATCGGTTAGGGCTTGATGATACTGTGTAATTAAAAAACTATCCCAGCCTAGGGCCGCAAGAGGGGATGTAATTAATTCTGGGCTTAAAACCCCAGGATAACTTAGAAAGTGAATATTTTTTAAGTCAGGTTCTAAGTGGTCTACCCGGAATTCACTAGGCATTAGTGTGTCAGTGGCATAGGTTGGAAGGTTGACTTGAAAGAAATCGAGCTGGGGTCGAATATTGCTTAAATATTCACGTTCGCCAAGTAACAAAATGGCATGCCAATCTGCTCGATGTCGAGGGAAAAAAGTTAGACTGTTACCTATGGTGCGTTGAAGAAAATTAGCGCGTACTTGACTCTGGTCACTCAGAAGCGCACGGCCTAACTCATCGCGGAGGTTGCGTTGATTGGGCTCAAAAGATAAAGGTATTATCCGATGTCCCAAAGTGTTCAGCCACAACTCACTCAGGTGAGCAATCTGTTCGATATTGGCCGGTTGGTCTGCGTAGAGAACGGCTAGGTTGCAGTAATGGTGTTGATCAATATGTTGGATAAGTTGGTCTAGCGTATCGGTTGTCCCAAAAGGTAGTTGCCATGACGCTGGTGCGCTAGGTGCCGCGTTTAGAAAAACCACTCTATCATTCGCAACGGGTGCAAGTGCATCAACCGTATTACGGTCAAATGGACCAATGACCCAGTCGGCACCTGCTTGTTGTGTAGCTTCGAAGGCATCGAGTGGCGAGTCAAAATCATCAAGATTAAAAAACAGTAATTGATGTTGTTGCGCAGTTTGCCAGTAGGCGGCTAGGATACCCGCTCGGATTTGATGAGATAGTGTCTGGGTGCGGTTATCATATGGCAGTAAAATAGCGATACGCTGCGATCCGGGTGACCGGATTTTAGCAAGCATTAATTGCGTTAATTGCTGAGTAGGTGGGTGGTCATGAAAGAGTGACTGGGTGCTTTCAAGCCACGCGCCCTGAAAAGAGGGAGTGATTTGATGTGTTGTGGCTATGCTTGACCAGGCCTGGTGGCGTAAAACAGGGCTCTGCTGCCAAAAAGCTGTGGGAATTTCCTGTAATTGCGCGTATGTTTCAAGCAAGAGTTGGTTTTGTTGTTCAGGTTCGCTAACAAATAAAAGCGTTTCAGTTCTGTCCAGATAGGTGGCCCAGTTTTGTTCGCGTAGTGCGGTCTGACGTTGTTCAATTAATGTAGGTGTTCCAGCTATTGGGGCTTCGGGTGCTACAATAAGCATTTCATCTTGTTGGGTAACGGGTTCGCGTATTGAACTAATAGGCGCACAAGCACTTAGCAGGAGAACAGCGGTGATACTTGCAAGTATGGCGAGGGTTTTCACAGATTACATCAACTTTATTTATTCGTTTTTAAGTGTTACTAACAGGCTTTAATTATATATGGAATTGTTGGAAAAAAGCACGCTTTACGTTGTTGCGACCCCATTAGGTAATCTGGCAGACATTAGTCAGCGCGCTTTGACCGTGCTTGCGCAAGCCGATTGGATTGCTGCCGAGGATACACGGCATTCACAAAAGTTACTGACACATTTTGGCATTAATAACCGCCTAATTAGTTTGCACAACTACAATGAGCGGGCTCGCATTGAAATGCTGCAGACACGACTGGCGTTGGGCGAAGTGGGGGCGATAATTTCAGATGCCGGAACGCCACTCATTAGTGATCCAGGCTATCATTTGGTTAATGCATTGCGCCAAGCAGGCCTGCAGGTTAGGCCTGTGCCTGGGCCCAGTGCGATGATTGCCGCCTTGTCTGTTTCGGGTATTGCTACAGACCGTTTTTACTTTGAAGGCTTTTTGCCAGCGAAATCAGCGAAACGTTTGACTCGGCTCAAAGAGCTCAGTCAAGTTGAGGCAACGCTGGTTTTTTATGAAGCGCCTCATCGTTTGATCGCCTGCCTTGAGGACCTAAGTTTGGCAATGGGCCCAGAGCGGCTGGTGTGTGTGGCGCGTGAAATGACTAAGCAGTATGAAGAGTTTCTAAAGGGTACGCTTGCTGAAGTGCAAGATTACTTTGCCCAACAACCTGATAAAGTTCGAGGTGAGTTAGTGCTGGTCGTTGACGGTGCACAAGCAAGCCAAACGGATGACCAGGCCTGGCAAACATTGGTGATGGCTATGTTGACACAACAGGTAAGCGTCAAAACGGTAGCCGAGGTGGTTGCTGAGCATTATCAGTTACCCAAAAAAACGGTTTACCAATGGGCGCAGTCTGCCAAAAATCAAATGGACTAGACAAACTCCGCAAATTAGATTAATGTGCGCACCAAGTGAGTTGGACGATCGCGGAATGCCAAGCATTCGGAGGAAAGTCCGGGCACCACAGAGCAGAATGCCAGTTAACGACTGGGCGGTGTGAGCCGACGGAAAGTGCAGCAGAGAGTAGACCGCCGATGGCGCTTAGCGCACAGGTAAGGGTGAAAGGGTGGGGTAAGAGCCCACCGCGCAGCTGGTAACAGTTTGTGGCATGGTAAACCCCATTCGGTGCAAGACCAAATAGGAAAGCAGGTTAAACTTCGGTTTAACACAGCGTGGCTCGCGCTGGTTTTCGGGTAGGTTGCTTGAGGGCGGTAGTGATGCCTCTCCTAGATGAATGATCGTCACCCCAGGCCTGCTTGGGGTACAGAACCCGGCTTACAGACTCACTTATTTTTAATTTACTGTAATTTATCAAGCTTGGCCACATTATGTTGTGCCTACTTTTCGTTATATCCTATATGTTGTGGATTCTTTCTTTGGCACGCCAGTGCCAGTTTTTAAAATAAAAACAATGTGTTAGTTATTTATTTTAATTATTTTTTTAGGTTTAAATCTTATCTCTTTGTATTTAATAGATATTTTTCAGTATCTTTTACTCTCTTTGTGATATCTCATTACTACGCTAAGTTATTGTGATTGTTAATAAAATTATGCGTTATGTGCCAAATAACGTCTTGACATGACTGGGTAGAAAGTCTTATAGTGGGGTTAAGTGGTTTAAAGTGGAACAAAGTGGGGATTTTAAGGTGCTATTTTTTCGAGGCATTAATGCAATCAATCTTGACGATAAGGGGCGCTTTGCTATTCCTAAGCGTTATCGCGACTCGATTGCGGATGCGTGCGACAACCATTTAATAGCAACAATTGACTTAAACAGTCCCTGCTTGCTGATTTACACTCAGGATGAATGGGAAGTGATTGAACGCAAATTAATCTCACTTCCTAATATGGATCCGCAGGCTCGTATGGTACAGCGCCTGTTGCTCGGCCACGCGTCTGAAATTGACCTTGATGCGCAAGGTCGTATGTTGTTACCTAGCTTGCTACGAGACCATGCAAAATTAGATAAACAGGCTATTTTGTTGGGTCAGGGTAATAAGTTTGAACTATGGAGTTTAGAGGCTTGGGACGCAAGTCGGCCGGATATGTTAAACAGTGTGCAGCAGCTTGATGGCCAAGGCGCCTTAGCAAACTTAAGTTTATGAGCGAGTCAGTAGGTCATTTTTCTGTATTGCTGCCAGAAAGTTTGGCCGGTTTGGCGATTAAAAGCGATGGGTTTTATATTGATGGTACCTTTGGTCGCGGTGGCCATAGTCGTGCCATATTGGCACAGTTAGGCCCTCAAGGGCGACTGGTGGCGTTTGATCAGGATCCAGAAGCGGTGGCTTATGCCAAGGCGAGTATTACAGATAGCCGTTTTGATATCGTTTACGGCAGTTTTGCGGATTTACACTCGGTTGCTGAGCAGGCCGGCTGGATGGAAAAGGTTGATGGCATTCTATTGGATTTGGGAGTGTCATCGCCGCAGTTGGATGAAGCGGAGCGTGGCTTTAGTTTTATGCGAGAGGGTCCGCTAGATATGCGGATGAATCCAGCGGCTGGGCTCAGTGCCAAAGATTGGTTGATTGCTGTTGAGGAAGCAAAGTTGGCGCAGGTATTAAAGCATTTTGGCGAAGAGCGGTTTGCTTACAAAATTGCTCGTGCGGTGAGTCATGATGCCAAAGCAGGCCTGGTTAATACGACAAAAGATTTAGCCGATTTAGTGTCGCGGGTTGTGCCAAAAAAAGACAAGCATAAGCATCCAGCAACACGAACGTTTCAAGCTATACGGATTGCTGTTAACGGCGAACTGGATGCTTTAAAACAAGTATTGGATGCCAGTTTGGCGGTTTTGGCACCTGGCGGGCGATTAAGTGTGATTAGCTTTCATTCTTTAGAGGATCGCATCGTCAAACAGTTTATGCGGGACCAGTCGCAAGTTAAGGATTTGTTTCCTGATTTGCCAATATTGGTGGCTACAAGTGAGGCAAGGTTAAAGCGTATCGGTAAAGCTATTTTTCCCAGTGAAGAGGAGTGCTTACAAAATGTGCGTTCTCGCAGTGCCGTATTACGAATAGCAGAAAAAGTGTAATCATCTATCAATTTATTAAGTTCTGGGCGTGACAAGGGGGTTAGCAATGAGCAACATGAAATTTGATCTAAAAGAGTCTAAAGTGGTAAGACAACCGGGCTTACCGATTATTAAAGTGATTGGTTTAGGTGGTGGCGGTAGTAATGCCGTTGACTATATGGTTCGAAGCAAGGTTGAAGGCGTTGATTTTTTATGTGCCAACACCGATGCACAAGCCTTAGCACATTCTAATGTGCCGGTAAGAATCCAGATAGGTTCAAATGGATTGGGTGCGGGTGCTAATCCTGAAAAAGGGCGCGAAGCCGCTGAACAGGATATTGATGCTATTAAAGAGCATTTAAAAGATGCTGACATGATATTTATTACTGCCGGCATGGGTGGTGGAACTGGCACAGGTGCCGCGCCTGTTGTAGCTCAGGTTGCACGTGACATGGGTATCCTAACGGTCGGAGTGGTTAGTCGTCCATTTAGTTTTGAACGTCGTACCGCTGTGGCAGATAAGGGTATTGAAGAATTGTCCGCCGCGGTTGATTCATTAATTACCATCCCAAATGACAAGCTTGTCGAAGTTTTAGGCAAGGATTTTATGTTTGCCAAAGCTTTTGATCATGCTAACGAAATTTTGCACGGTGCTGTACAGGGGATTTCAGAAATGGTAACTCGCCCTGGCTTAATCAACGTCGACTTTGAAGATTTACGGACGGTTATGTCAGAGGTCGGTTTAGGTATGATGGGTGTTGGAACAGCTAAAGGTGAAGACCGTGCCCGCAAAGCGATTGAAAAAGCAATTGCTAATCCGTTGTTGGATGATGTTGCTGTAGCCGGTGCGCGAGGTTTCTTGGTGAACATTACCGGTGGCCTTGATTTTAGTATCGGTGAATACAATGTGATTGGTGATGTTGTTAACCAGTTTGCCGACAGCGATGCTCGGGTTATTATCGGTACCTCGATAGATGAAACCTTAGAAGACGAAATTCGAGTAACCGTAGTTGCGACCGGTTTAGTTGGATCTGCTAACAAGCCACAGATGGTTCGTCCTAATACGCAAGGCGTACATGCTGTGCAGGCATCTGAGCGCGCGAAAGAAATGAATCAACCGGCACCAGCAACCGAAGCACCAACGACAGAATCGGCAAAAGTCGCAACGATTAAGCCAGCGTTGGTTGAGCCAAAACCGCAGGGGACGGCCTATGAAGCCCAGCCAGCGCGTGTTGCCATGACAGCTAACGGTGCCAGTATACCTCGGTCAAATAACTACCTTGATATCCCGGCTTTTTTAAGACGTCAAGTTGATTAATTGACCCGGGTGGTTTAAAGATGCCAGGGCAATCAGGGCCTACTCCTATCAAACGTATTGATATGGGTGGGCTTTTTACGTTAATACTCATTGCGCTATTAGGTTTAACCTTTATTGCAAAGGTCTTGCTGCAACATCAAATTCGTGACTTAGAAGCTGATTACTATGAGCGTTTAGCGCAACATAGTGAATTGCGTGAGGCATGGGGTCAGATGATGTTAGAGTCAGCGCACTTAACCGCACCATTGCTTGTCGAGCAACAGGCTCGATCCCAGTTAAATATGCGTAAACCACAAGAGCGTCAATACCTTGTCTTAACTGAGGAAAACGAGCCGTGAGTTCTCATGTACGCGGTCGTTTAATCTTGTATGTGCTACTGGCAGGTCTAGTACTTTTAGCGGGTCGCGCATTTTATTTGCAGTGGCTGCATGCCGATTTCCTCAATTCTGAGGCCGATAAACGTCAATTACGGGTTATTGAAGTTCCTGCACCACGCGGTCAAATCTTTGACCGTAATAATGAAGTGCTTGCTTTAAGTGCGCCCATTACCTCGATTTGGGTAGATGCTAATCGCTTAAACAGTCATCCAAATAAAGTCAATATTATTGCCCAGCTAGCGCAGGTAATTGAAATGTCGTCGAGTGATATTGCGGCCCGAGTTAGTGATCAGTCAAACCGGCGTTATTTATACATTAGTCGCGGACAATTACCTGAAATTGGTCAGCGTGTAGAAGCGCTAAACCTCCCATTTGTCTATGTAAAGCCAGAATACCGTCGTTTTTATCCACAGGCGCATACAACGGCCCATTTAATCGGCTATACCAATGTTGATGATATAGGGCAAGATGGCATTGAAGCTATTTACGATAACTGGTTGACTGGCCAAACGGGGCGCTTTAGGGTTGTAAAAGACTTAAAAGGCCGGGTGGTATCATCGGTAGCAACATTGCAACCTATCGAGGCGGGGAAAGATATAAATTTAACACTGGATAGTCATATTCAGTATTTTGCTCACAAAGCCTTGCATGATGCCCTGGTTAAACACAATGCGTTTGGTGGGTCGGTTGTGGTGATAGACCTGAACACATCAGAGATTTTGGCCTTAGCGAATCAGCCGAGTTTTAACCCTAATGACCGTACCCAAATTACCGGTGAAGCAATACGTAATCGAGGTATTTCAACCCTAGTCGAGCCTGGTTCAACCATTAAACCCTTGGTGATCGCAAAACTATTGGATGCCGGCTTGATTACCGCAGATGAGGTGGTATCGACCCATCCGGGACATATTCGGTTGTACGGCCATTTAATTAGCGATGCCATTAATTATCGTGAATTGGACATTACGGGCGTAGTGCAAAAGTCGAGCAATGTGGCGATGGCAAAACTCGTGCCAAGACTCAGTCGTGAGGCACACTGGGAGTTTATGACGCAGTTGGGTTTCGGCGCGGATAGTGGGCTCTTTTTACCGGGTGAACAAAGTGGTCGTTTACGTCACTTTGCCAACTGGTCTCGAATGGATCAGGTTTCTAACTCCTTCGGATACGGGTTTAATGCAACTTTGTTGCAACTGGCGCAGTCTTATCAAATTTTTGGTCAACAAGGACAGGTAACTCCGTTGCGATTGGTAGCCGATCAGCCGCATGGTGCCCCTAAGCAAGTGGTGTCGCCTGAAACCGCACAAGCTGTATTACTGATGATGGAAAGTGTAACTCAGCCTGGCGGCACGGCGACCGAGGCAAAAATCGATGGCTATCGTGTGGCGGGCAAAACTGGTACTGTGCATAAAACCGCTGGCGGGGTTTATCAATTAGATAAGTATCAAGCGATGTTTGTCGGTTTAGCGCCGGTTTCGCGGCCGCAGTTATTGGTTGCGGTCATGATTGATGAACCGAGCCGTGGTATCTATGGTGGCGGCACCGTCGCGGCTCCGGTGTTTCGTGAGGTGATGACGCATGCTCTTAGAGTGCGCAACATTGATCCCGATCAGGTGAATGTGCCATGAGTCATGCCATGTCGTCGGAGCGAACACAGCCGTCAAAAACTCTTGCAGTTTTGCATGAGTTTTTTGGCGCTGATGTGACTTCAACCCATGGGACATGGGACGGCTCAATGTACGTTTGTCGTTTATCTCGCCAGGCGAATCAGTGCGATGAGCAAAGTGTGTTTATTGCCACGGCAGGCCTGCGAACTCACGCACATACCTATGCCGTTGATGCTGTTTTGGCAGGATCGCGTTTAATGATTACGGATCAGTTGCCAGAAAGTTTTCCAGCAGGCTTAGCTTTATGGCTCGTGCCCAACTTAGCCGCACGTATTGAAGCCTTAGCTAAGTGGTTTTATGACGATCCTAGTCAAGATGTTAATTTAATTGGTATTACTGGCACCAACGGTAAAACAACGACGAGCTTTTTAACGGCTCAAGCCTTGCATCAGCTGGGTTATCGCGTTGCGTTAATGGGAACGTTGGGTGCCGGTGTTTATCCTGATTTGGTGAACACTGGGCATACAACACCGGATATTTTTAGTATCCAGGCCTGGTTAGCATCAGCAAAGCAACAGGGATGCCAGTATGCCGTAATGGAAGTCTCATCGCACGCCGTGGTACAGGGTCGGATTAGTGGATTGCACTTTGCTGTTAAAGCCTTAACCCAGGTAACCGAAGACCATTTAGACTTTCACGGAAGTCTAGAAGCTTATCATCAAGCCAAAATGAACTTTTTTACCCGGTATCCTGGCTCTAAGCAGGCCTGCTGGGTATTGAATCAACAGGATGGTGTTGGGCAGCGACTGATCAAATTAGCCTCAGCGCAAGCAGCAAACGACGCGGTGAAGATCGCCGCTTATGCGCCATGTCATGGGTCGAGCTCAATCCAGGCGGCTATGGGTTCGCTGCGCAATACTGAGGTGCTAACACTATCGCAGCAACAAGCCTTGAGCAACGGTTATCAACTTCAAGTCTCTTGGAGTGGGTATGGTTATTCGGTGACATCACACCTATTGGGTGACCACAATATTGAGAATTTGTTCTGCAGTTTACGTATTTTATTGGCACTAGGAATGAATTGGGGTGATTTGATAAGGTTGGTGTCAGATCTAAAAGCCCCTGAGGGTCGATTAGAGCAGGTGCCTTGCGCCAAGCCGCTGCAAGTCTTGGTCGATTTTGCCCATACAACTGATGCCCTGGGTAAAGTATTAACAACTTTGAATGCACAGCGCCAAGCCGCTCAAGTTAAGAATTCTATATGGGTGGTGTTTGGTTGTGGTGGTGACCGTGATAAAACCAAACGCCCGGCTATGACCGCCGCCGCCTATGCGCTGGCAGATAAGTTGGTTTTAACCAGTGATAACCCGCGCACCGAGGCAGTTGATGGGATTATTGCCGATATGCTCACCGGTCTACCCGAGGATTATGATCAGTCTAGGGTCATGATTGAAACGGATCGAAAGTTGGCTATTACAACGGCTTTAAACTTGGCGCAGTCCGGTGATTGGGTCTTAGTTGCTGGCAAAGGCCATGAAACAACACAAGAAATTAATGGGCATTGTTATGTCTTTTCTGATCAACAAATTATAAAGGAATGGTTACCATGACCATGGGTAAAGAGCGCATGCACCATTCATTTGGGCGATGGACACTAGGTCAATTAGCGAATTGGCTGAATGTGATACTACCTGCCGAATGGCAAGCGCAAGCGGATTTAGCGATCTCACAGATGGTCACAGATTCGCGTGCCGTAAAACCGGGTGATGTTTACATCGCGATCGAAGGAACTCGTTTTGACGGACACCGTTTTATAGCACAAGCGATTGAGCAGGGCGCGGTTGCTTGTATTGTTAGCAATAAGCAGTATGCCAAGCAAAGCGTACCTTGTTTGATTGTGGCTGATACTACACGAGCCTTGGGACGTTTAGGTCAAGCACACCGTCAAGCCGCGAAGCTGGAATGTTTAGTAGCGGTGACGGGATCAAATGGTAAGACCACCGTGAAAGAGCTTTTGGCCGCGCTGTTTGCCACCCAAGGGCCAACCTTGGCAACACGCGGTAATTTTAATAATCAGTTTGGGGTGCCAAGAACGCTACTTGAGTTAACGGATGAACACCGCTATGCGGTTATTGAAATGGGCGCTAATCATCAAGGAGAAATCGATTGCCTTACGCGCTTGGCTGAACCCGATATCGCTATTATTACGCTTGCGGCACCGGCACACCTTGAGGGCTTTGGTAGTTTAGATGGCATCATTACCGCCAAAGGTGAGATCATGCATGGTTTAAAGCCAAATGGTGTCGGCATTATTAATACCGACTCGCCAGGTTTTGATCAATGGCAAGCAAAACTAGCTCGAAGCGATCGCAAGATGATCTGTTTTGGTCAAGCGGCTAGTGCGGATATTCGTATTCGCCAGGTCACGACTGAAAAAAACGGCATTCGATTTGAGCTCTATTATCAGCAGGCCTGGCATCAGGTTGTAAGCCCGTTATTGGGGGCACACAATGCCTATAACTTGGCGGTCGGTGCCGCGGTGGCTCAGGTAATGGGTTGGTCCTGGGATGTGGTGGCACCCGTATTTGAAAGTTTCACCGGAACCGATGGGCGTTTACAAACCTTCCAAGTCGGTGCAATGACCTTAATTGATGATAGCTACAATGCAAACCCTAGTTCAATGGCTGCTGGGCTGGATAGTTTGCATGCGCTCGCGAGTACAGATCAGCGTCCGATGATAGCTTGTTTAGGTACTATGGCTGAATTAGGTACAACGGCGCCAGAGGCGCATTATCAGATTGGTCGCCAAGCTGTCCAGCTTGGGGTGCAGCAGCTGTGGGCGCAAGGCCCAAATGCGCAGGATTATGTGGCGGGATTTAAATCATTATCGCGAAGCAAAACGCTGGCTGAGGTTGCCGACCATGCAACGATGATTGATCAGCTTGTTACGCTCTATCACACTGGCGAACCTTGGGTCGTCTTAATCAAAGGGTCTCGGAGTGCGGCAATGGATCAATTGCGCTCTGGTTTAACAGAGAGGGTTACCCATGCTCATTTACCTTAGTCAATATCTAAGTCAGCACCTATCGTTTTTTTCGGTATTTAACTACATTACTGTTCGCGCCATTATGAGCGTGTTGACCGCACTGATTATTTCGTTTCTGATTGGTCCGGCGGTTATTCGTTGGTTAACCCGGTTAAAAGTCGGCCAAAGTATCCGTCAGGATGGCCCTCAAAGTCATTTTGTCAAAGCCGGCACGCCCACTATGGGCGGCACCTTAATCCTATTTGCGATTGCCATTGCTCTGTTGTTATGGGGCGATTTAACCAACTTCTACCTTTTGCTGGTCAGTTTTACTATGTTCGGGTTTGGGGTGATTGGCTTTATTGATGATTATAAAAAAGTGGTCTACCGCGATCCGGAAGGTATGCGTTCACGAACCAAGTTTTTCTGGCAATCAGTTATTGGTTTAATTGCGGCGTTTGGGTTTTATCATTTTGCGCAAGTGCCCGCTGAAACCCAGCTACTCATTCCCTATATGAAAGACACCTATATCTATCTTGGCGCATGGGTGATTGTTTTAAGTTATTTTGTCATTGTGGGGACTTCAAACGCGGTTAATCTAACCGATGGTTTGGATGGTTTGGCGATTATGCCGACTGTGATGGTAGCCGCCGCGCTTGGCGTGTTTGCCTACGCGTCAGGTCATGCGGTATTTGCCGCCTATTTAGATATTCCCCATATCCCAGGTGTTGGTGAACTAACCATTTTAATGGCGGCTATGGTGGGCGCGGGCTTGGGCTTTCTATGGTTTAACACCCATCCAGCACAAGTGTTTATGGGTGATGTGGGTTCACTCGCTTTGGGTGCCGCGCTGGGTGCAACGGCAGTCGCGGTTCGTCAAGAAATTGTATTATTTATCATGGGCGGTATTTTTGTCATTGAAACCCTGTCGGTTATTTTGCAGGTAGGGTCTTACAAACTACGCGGTAAACGGGTGTTTTTGATGGCGCCGCTTCATCACCATTTTGAGCATAAAAACTGGCATGAATCACAGATTATCGTGCGCTTCTGGATTATCACGATTATTCTGGTTTTAATTGGTTTGGCTAGCTTAAAGTTGAGATAAATCATGTATCTAGTCATCGGGTTAGGGGTTACAGGACAATCGGTGTTGCGTTATTTAACGCACAATAACGAAACGATATTCGCCTTTGATACGCGTGAAACCTTGGATATTACCTCTTTGCAGCAAGCCTACCCTGGCGTGCAGTTTGCAACCGGTCAATTGCCAAAAGCCTGGATTGCTAAAACCGCTATCCTAGTGGTTAGTCCGGGTGTTGATCTGCGCCAGACCTGGTTGCAGGTTTTTAAGCAAAAGGGCATTGAAATTATTGGCGATATTGAGTTGTTTGCGCGCGCGGCCAGCGCCCCTATCATTGGCATTACTGGCTCAAATGGCAAAAGTACGGTGACTAGCCTAACAGCTCAATTATTAAGTGCGGCTGGTTATAAAGCCGGGCTGGGCGGTAACATTGGAAAACCGGCGTTAGATTTGCTAAAAGAAAACCAAGATTATGATGTGTTTGTGCTCGAGCTATCGAGCTTTCAACTAGATACCACCTACTCATTGCACACGGTGGCGGCGACGGTGCTCAATATTTGTGAAGATCACCTTGATCGTTACGATGGCATGGACGCTTATATTCAATCAAAAAATACCATCTATCAAGATACTGAGTTAGCGGTGATGCCGCTGGAGGAGCCCACTCATTTTTGGGTGCCAGGTATTACACCCAGGTACTATTTCGGGCTACAGCACCCTCGCAACAGTAGTGATTGGGGTTTAGTTATAGATAAGCAGGGTTTCCGGTATTTGGCCCGGGGTGAACAGTTGATTATGCCCGTGCAAGAGTTAAAACTGCAGGCACCGCATCAGTTGCTCAATGCTTTGGCTGCGCTTGCCTTGGTTGATGAATTTGCTATTCCGCCGGAAATTATAAGACACGTACTAGCTGAGTTTACCGGCCTACCCCATCGTACTGAATGGGTTGCAGAGATGAACGGTGTGACTTGGATTAACGATTCCAAGGGTACTAACGTTGGAGCGACACTAACCGCTATTAATAGTTTAGGTAGCAATGTAGCGCCTGGCAAGTTGGTGCTGTTGGCGGGCGGCGATGCTAAGGGGGCAGATATGGCGCCACTAGCCGCTCCCTTGGCGCAATTTGCTCGTGCGGCCATTTTATATGGCCGAGATGCTGATAAACTCTACCAGGCCTGGTCAGCTGATCTGCCCTGTCATCGATTGGAAACACTGGATGAGGCCGTTGTTTTGGCAGCTTCATTAGCAAAGGCGGGTGATGCCGTTTTGTTATCACCAGCTTGTGCCAGTCTTGATCAATTTACCAATTATCAACATCGTGGCCAGCACTTTATAAGTTGTGTTGCAAACTTGGAGAAATCGTCTCGTGGCTAATACATGGCGTCTCGATATCCGCGGCCTGGATGGCTCCCTGGTGCTAATTGTATTGGCGCTCATTACTATTGGTTTGGTAATGGTGCTATCAAGCTCAGTGGCAGTAAGTGAAGTGCGCTTTGGTCATCAGTGGCATTATTTTCAGCGCCAAGTGTTTGCGCTCGGCGTCGGTGGGCTGTTTGCGGCTCTCGTACTGATGGTTCCGAGTCAAAGTTGGTTGCAGCATCGCGGAAAATGGTTTTTATTGGGTCTGGTGCTATTAGCTCTGGTGTTGATATTTGGTCGAGAAATTGGGGGCGCGAAACGTTGGTTACCATTAGTTGTGATGAATTTCCAGCCCGCTGAATGGATGAAAATTGCGACCATCTTGTTTCTGGCTGGTTATTTACAACGTCATCAAGATGCGGTTAAGCAAGATTCGACAGCCGTTATTCGATTGTTTCTACCCTTTGGCATTATGGCGGGTTTGCTCTTATTGCAACCGGATTACGGCACCACGGTCTTGATTGCCGGCGTGTTAGTTGGGATGTTATTTATTGCCGGCGCTCCTTTTCGCTATTTTGTGATTACCGTATTACCTATTGGGGCGATATTAGCGGTACTGCTGATTAACTCGCCCTATCGGATGGCGCGCGTAATGAACTTTATGGACCCTTGGCAAGACCCCTATGGCGTGGGTTATCAGTTATCGCAAGCACTGATGGCAATTGGCTCAGGGGGCATCACCGGCAGTGGTCTAGGTGCCAGTGTCCAAAAATTGCTCTATTTACCCGATGCCCATACTGACTTTATGTTTGCCGTGTTTGCCGAAGAAACCGGTTGGTTAGGTGTTGTCATTTTGCTATCCCTCTATGGCTTATTGTTGTGGCGAATGTTTGCAGTTGCCCAAGCCGCCTGGTTACCGCAAGCGCCTTTTAAAGCCTTGGTGGTCTATGGGGTTGCGATTATGTTTGCCGGGCAGTTATTAATTAACGTCGGGGTAAATTTAGGCGTGTTTCCAACCAAGGGCCTAACCTTGCCGTTTGTAAGTTATGGTGGTAGTAGTTTAATGATGGCTTTGTTGGCGATTGGTTTGGTGCTACGCATTGATTACGAAACGCGTCTTATTAAAGGGCATTCGACAGAAGAATTGTCGGCGAATCCATCATTCGGTTCATAGGGAGTTCAATGAAATCATCACACCCAAAATCACTGCAACGCATTATGATTATGGCCGCAGGAACCGGAGGCCATGTTTTTCCGGGTCTGGCTCTAGCCAGTGCTTGGCAAGCGCAGGGTACAGAAATCGTTTGGTTGGGCACGCCAAGCGGAATGGAAAAGCAGTGGGTGACCGGGGCTAATATTCCTTTTTATGCGATTGATGTGAAGGGCTTAAGGGGTAATGGTTGGCGTGGCTGGTTGATGGCACCTTGGCGAATTAGCCAGGCCTGCTGGCAGGCGTATCGGTTAATAAAACAGCTCAAGCCTGATGCGGTATTGGGAATGGGCGGATTTGTCTGTGGTCCAGGTGGTTTAGCGACGAAATTAGCAGGTCTACCGCTCTATTTACATGAACAAAATGCCATTGTGGGCTTAACCAATCGGCTGTTAGCGCCCTTCGCAAAACGGGTGTTTTGTGGCTTTCCGGTCGCGGCTTGGTCGGCTAAAAATCAATTTTTGGTTGGAAATCCAGTGAGAGCTGCGATAAGGCAAGTACCGGCCTTGAGTGCGCAACAGGTTGAACAGAGAGAACGGAGTAAGCGTTTGTTGGTAATCGGGGGTAGTCGCGGCGCGCGAGCACTCAATGATACTTTGCCTAAGGCGCTTGCTTTGATACCCAGTGAACAACGTCCACAGGTGGTACACCAAACCGGCATGGCTGATCAAGCAACGACTCAGAACGCCTATCAAGCTAATAGTATTAGCGAGGCACAGGTGGTGTCTTTTATTGATGATATGGCACAGGCCTACAGGGATTGTGATTTAGTGATTGCTCGATCGGGTGCTTTAACGGTCAGTGAAGTACGCGCGGCTAAACGTGCCGCGATTTTTATACCTTTCCCTTATGCGGTAGATGACCATCAAAGTGCCAATGCGGATGTATTGGTGAAGCAGGGCGTTGCTAAAAAAATTATCCAGGCCGATTTGACGCCGGACGTTTTAGCAGCTGAAATTAGTGACTGGTTTAGGGAACAGCGCTGGTTAACAGCCTCGACCGAATTGGCTAATGCAACAACTCCGGATGCCACTGAGCTGGTATTAGCAAGTATCAAAAACGATTTTAATGAAAACGGTTAGAGTGTCCGCTCACCAGGACTCGAACCTGGAGTTGCCGCTTAGGAGGCAGCCGTTTTATCCCGTTAAACTATGAGCGGTTAGTGGAATGCGTTTATTCTGTTGGGCAGAAGGTCGCTTGCATCGCGTGTAACAAGCTGATGATTTCCTTATCAGCAACACTGCAAAGAATCTTACTACCATCACGGCGAGATGCAATAATTCCTTTTTCACGCAAAATATCTATGTGTTGAGAGACGTTGCTTTGCGTAGTACCAACTTTGGAGACGATATCCATCACCGGCATCTCGCCATCACTCAAAACACACAGGATTTTTAGCCTTAATGGATGGCCCATCGCTTTCAAAGCTTTGGAAGCTTTAAGGATATTGTCTTCTTTCATCTCGAAAAGGTTGTGTTCGCTCATGTTTATTCGTATCCTACTTAATAATTTTATTTCAGCAAATTCTAATGCAAAATTACGGTCTTGTGTCATAAAAAGATCACATATAATGCACTAAGAATTGCCTAACGAGGATAGAACTGTGGTTAAAGCGACCGGTTTAAAGAAAATCAGCTGGATGATTATGGGGGGTGTGCTGGGCGCCAGTTTAGTGGTGGGTACCAGCGTGATGGCCGATCGTCAAGCATCCAGTGCCTCCAATTTACCACTTGAACAGTTACGTGCCTTTGTTGAGGTTTATGACCGTATTTCAACCGGTTATTACGAGCCTATTGAAAATGAAAAAATGCTTGAAAATGCCATCCGTGGCATGCTTACTAATCTTGACCCACATTCAGATTACCTGCCCAAAGAAAGCTTTGAGCGCGTCGAAGAGAGCACGCGTGGCGAATTTGGTGGCTTGGGTATGGAAGTCGGCATGGAAGATGGTGCCGTTCGAGTTGTCGCACCCATTGATGATACCCCGGCACAACGCGCTGGCGTTCGTTCAGGTGATATTATTATTAAACTGGACGATACATCGTTACAAGGCATGAGTTTAACCGATGCGGTTAAGATGATGCGCGGTGAGCCAGGTAGCAAGATTACTCTAACCATTATTCGTAGTGGTGAATCTGAGCCGGTAGCAATTGAATTGACCCGAGCCGTTATTAAGGTGCGTAGTGTGCGTGAGCGGTTACTTGAGGCTAATTTAGGTTATGTTCGGATTAGTCAATTCCAAAACCGAACCGGTGACGATCTATCTCGTGCTATTCGAACCCTGGAGCAAGAAAACGGTGGGCCCTTAGCAGGCCTGGTACTAGACTTGCGCAACAACCCTGGTGGCGTATTGAGTGCTTCGGTTGATGTATCGAACGTGTTCTTAAATGAAGGTTTGATTGTTTATACCGAGGGGCGTTTACAAAACTCTAAAATGCGTTTTGAAGCCAAGCGCGGTGATTTAATGAATGGTAATCCGATTGTCGTCTTAGTTAATGAAGGTTCAGCGTCGGCATCAGAAATAGTAGCGGGTGCCTTGCAAGATCATGGGCGCGCGCTTATTGCCGGTCGCGATACCTTTGGTAAAGGTTCGGTGCAATCTATTCTGCCTCTCAATAACGGTGCGGCGATTAAGTTAACCACGGCCTTGTATTTCACACCATCGGGCCGTTCCATCCAGGCTTCAGGTATTAAGCCAGATATTGAAATTGATTTAGTCAAAGTTGAGCGGGTTAATCAAGAGCGCCGTAGTCGTGAAGCCGACTTGGACGGACACATCAATCAGCCAGGTGTTGCGGATGCTGACGACAGCAAGCAAGATGAAGCGGTCAATTTATTATCTGAAGATTATGAACTCTATGAAGGCTTAAATCTGTTAAAGAGCATGGTGTTCGCTAACCGTCGTAATTAAAACGGTGGGATAAATGCTTGTTAAAGCCCATCGTTACTAAAATCGCCAGGCTACCCGGTCTGGCGTTATTTTTTGCCAGTGGCAAACGCTTTGTCATTTGCAAAGGTGGTGACCTTGTCGCATCTCTTGCCTATGTGTCTTTGGTTAGTCTAGTGCCGCTTTTGGCCATTATGATCAGTATTTTCTCGATGTCGCCGTTATTTGAACCCTTGCAAAACTTGGTGCTCGATATGGTGTTCACCCACTTTATTCCGGATTCTCAACCGGTTGTTGCCCAATCGTTAAATAATTTTGCCCAACAAGCCAGTCGCTTAGCCTTGCCTGGCTTGATGGCAATGTGGATGACCACTTTGTTACTGCTGTGGCACATTGATCAAAAGGTGAATAGTTTTTGGCAAGTGCGCCGAGAGCGTAGCTGGTTGATGGTTATTAGCAAATACCTTGCGATTAGTTTGCTAGGGCCGCTGTTATTGGGCGCGGGCTTGTTTGCAAGCAGTAGTTTAATGGCCTATCCGATCTGGCAAGAACTCAATGATTACGAACCGGTCTGGATGTTGGAGTGGTTGAAACTTGTGCCGCTGATTGTCGGGTTTGTGGTGTTTTTTATGGTGTTTAAATGGGTGCCGTCGGCCTTTATATCCTGGCAGCAAGCAGGCCTGGTGGCCATTATGGCAAGCATTCAGTTTGAATTATTGAAGCGGGGTTTTGCTTGGTTTATTCAAGCCTTTCCAACCTACGATTTAGTCTATGGTGCTTTGGCGGCATTGCCATTGTTTTTACTGTGGTTGTATTTGATTTGGTGGATTGTGCTGTGGAATACCGCCTTGTTAGCGGAAATGAATTGCCAACAAGACGAACAGCAAGCTCGCTTTACTTAGCGGTTTTGAGTTTTTGAGTGCTTAATTTCGTAAGCGGCGGCCAATAACGCCAAGCGTGCAATTACGCCATAGGCATAGAAACGATTGGGTTCGGCATCAGGCCCCTGCGTTTGATCCGGCAAAACCCCTGACAGCTGAAATGACATGGGTTCAAAATGCATGCCGGGCGAATTCAGGTTATCTGTAGCGGTCTTGCCGGTATGAATGCGATAAAACCCACCAATAACATGATTGTGAATCATATACACAACCGGTTCTGCGACGGCTTCATCAACCGTTTCAAAGGTGTAAACGCCTTCTTGTACCAACATTTTATCCACTGTTAGCCCTTCCTTCGCAAAACTCATTTTATTGCGCTGTTTGCGATTGAGCTTGAGGATATCATCCGCGGACTGCACCGACATAATCGCCATGCCATAGGTACCACTATCTGACTTTACAATCACGAAGGGTTTGCAGTCGATGTCGTGCTCATGGTAGTAGTCGCCGGTTTTTGCCAACACTTCATTAACTTTGGTGGCAAGCCGCTCAAGGCTGTCTGGGTTTTTAAAGTCCACTTCACCGCACTGCATGGACTCTGGGGTAATTAACCAGGGATCAATATCGACCAGCTCCGCGAGGCGCTTGGCAACATTGGCATAATGTTGAAAGTGGTGAGTTTTGTAGCGGCTGGACCAGCCTAAATCTAACGGCGGCATCAGCACCTGTTCAATGCCTTCTAAAATGGCCGGGCGCCCGGCAGACAAGTCATTGTTTAACAAGACCGCACAGGGGAAGAAACCGGTCACACCCACCCGATTACCTTCACGAGCCAGTGGCTCTAACACCAAACTATTACCCGATGGTAAGTCAATGGTTTGTGCTTCAGTGACTTCTGGATTAATTGAACCTATCCGAACCTCATAACCGGCACTTTCAATAATGTCTTTCAGGGTATAAAGGTTTTCTAGATAAAAGGTGTTACGTGTGTGGTTTTCTGGAATGATCAATACGCCATCAGTAACCGGGCAGGCTTGAGTAATCGCGTGTTGTGCGGCTTGCACCGCCAATGGTCGTAAATCGGGATGCAGATTATTAAAACCCGCTGGAAATAAATTTGTATCAACGGGTGCCAACTTATAACCCGCATTACGCAGGTCAACGGACGCATAAAAAGGCGCTGGGGTGTCACGAAATTCTTGTCTAAACCATGCTTCTATAGCATGAGAATGGTTTAATAGATGCGCTTCTAATTCTAGTAACGGGCCTTTTAGCGCCGTTGTAAGATGCGGAACGCGATAGTCTTGTGGCATAGTCAATGCATTCTTTCATTGTTTAAAAGCGTCAATTATATCAAATTATTCCGTCTCTGCCTCAGTGGTAAAGTCATTAGATAAATAAACAGGCACCATTAAGCGAACGCGGCTGCCTTGATCCATTCGTTCGATAATAAGTTGGCCATGATAACCTGACACAATATCTTGGGCGATATGCAGACCTATGCCTAAGCCAGAGGTATTGCCCGTGTTATTTCCTCGTTTAAACGGTTTGGGTGTATCGTATGAGTGATCAAAGCCAATGCCGTAATCGCGAGCCTCAATAATCAGCTGTTGCGATGCTTTTTCAGCTAATAAAGTCAGTGGCTCCAAAGTGATTGCTAGCTCAACTTTTTGTTGTTCAGGTGAGTATTTAAGGGCGTTGTTAAGAATTAACTTCATGGCGAACAATAGCGGTTGATGATCGCCTTTAATAATCAATTGCGGTTGCTTGGCTAAAGGCACCGCAGTGTTTAAAATGACACGGTTATCAATGTCCATAGCTTTAACCTCATGCTCTACTGAGGTTAAGATCAGTTTCAAGGACGTTTCCCCGTCGCTAAACCGATTGATATCTTGCTGACTCACCAAGCATTGTTGCACAAGTTCTTGCATCCTTTTTAGGGCACGTCGCTGGATGGTTATATCGTTTAATAATTGATTACGTAGTTTTTGATTGCTCTCGCTTTTACATTCGAGTTCTATATCGTCGATTAAATTACGCGCGGCTGCATCGCTGATAGCTAAGGGCGTCATCAGTTCATGTGCTAACAATCTTAAAAATAGTTTTCGTTGGGTGATCTGTTCTTGTTCAAATATAAGCTGTTGTTTTTGAGTGACTAGCTGTTTGAATTCTAAAAAATAATAACTGAGTGTTGTAAAAAACAATAATGTAAGCTGAATAATGCCTACTAATGCAAATAAGTGATTGGTTATAAAATTGCCAGGCAGTAATCCATGCAAAAAAGCCGTTCGTAGGATTAGAGACAATGCCATAAATCCAAAAATCAGCATATAAAGGCGGGCAATAGTGTTGGTTTTAAACAGGCGTATGCTTAGTAGCATAATCATGAATATGGTGAAACTGCCTAAAAGATGGCTGAATAAAATGGCCAATTGAAGTTCATCAATAAAAGCACTGTAGCACGCAAAAACAAAGTTTAGGCTGTTTAGTATTAGAAGGCTGCGGTAGGTTTTTGTGAACAAATTATCCAACTTGAGCACGGTGTTAGATAGTAATAAAAAACTTAACGCAATAGTGGCTTGTGCGATGGTAAGCCAAGGATCACTATTGATGGGGGTTAGATTTAGCCAGCCATAAACAGCGGCCAAGACAAAACTATAGCTAACCAACATTATAAAATAATACGTAAGCGCAATTTTTAAGGTCATCCCCAATAGAATCAGGCTTAGTACACCGAGCAGAAAGAGCGTCGCCGCAATAAACGCGGATAAAATTAAAATCGGTTGTTCATCATCACTAATGGCTTGATCAGTCATCAGGCTTAGGTCGGCGATTAAGGCATTCTGCGAGGCAATCCGAATATATAGGGTTAATGGTTTGTTGGATGTGTCTTGGTTAATATAAGCAGCTAATGGAATGGTGGGTTTTCGCTGCGGGCCAAGTATTGGGTGGGTGGCGCGGCGATCACCAAGCGCATAATGCGCTAATAATTGGTCACCATCTACAATGTATAGGTCAATAAAGTCGTGAAAAGCAGTGCCAAACACTAGGCTCCATTGCAGTGATTCACAGTCCCTATCTAGGTTTAACGGCGTTTTTATCCATATAGCCTCTTTGATTAAACCGAGCGATTGGTTTTTGTAGGGAACGGTAAAGTTAGTTGTCAAGATGTCGGGAAAATCAAGGTCGCTTGGCGCATCGATAAGCATTCTGCTACTGGGGTCAAGCGCAAGGGTTATTGGGCAATGATCCTGAGCCTCCACGCCGTTTAGCGTGAAAGCAAAAAAGATCAACAAAGCCTTTAGAAGCAGGGGTATACTTTTCAGTAGATTTTTGACACCAGGATTATGAAGTAGTGTGAGCAAACAAGGATTCTCCGTATGCGGCTGTTATTGATAGAAGATGAAATTGATTTAGCCTACCAACTAGAGCGGTTTTTAATAAAGCGTCAATATCATGTAACCGTCTGTAATAATTTAAATGATAGTTTACTGGCACTTTCAAACCAAGTATATGATGCTGTTTTATTGGATCGGTTGTTACCCGAAGGGGATGCGCTAAAAGATATCGCGCGGATTAAAAAGCATCATGATGGATTTATGCTCGTTATGAGTGCGCTGGGTGAGGTGCAGGACAGAGTGGCGGCCTTTAACCGCGATGTCAATTACTATTTATCAAAGCCTATTGATTTTGATGAACTTTTGGCTATTTTGGAGCAGTTCGAGCGCAAGATCACTCAAACAGCGTCGTCCAATCCATCGGTCCGTGCTGAAAATGCAAGCTCTAGCTGGTATATCAAACGGAAGCGTCTATATTCGCCTGATCAGTTAGTGATTCAGCTTACGGCTAGAGAAGCGATGATGGTCGAGTTAATGATCGCTGAATTTGGTCAATTGGTTACACGTTCAGCATTGATTATGGCAATGAACCAAGACCCTATTAACTATGATTCAAAAGCGCTGGACTCTGCTGTTTATCGAATTCGCCACAAAATTGAGCAAGCTACGGGTCAGTCAGTGCCTTTTGAAACGGTTCATGGTGTTGGCTATGTTTGGCATGATTAAGCTCGGGTAAAATAGTAAAATTATCTTTTTGGCGTTAAATTTAGGGAGTATTTTTCGTGAGTAAGTTTTATGCGTTATTGTTAAGTGGGCTTATGTTGAATGCGGTCAATGTTGCGGCGGTTGAGCCATCTGCTGACTTGGCGGTTCCGGCGCAGGGTAGTGCCTGGTCCTTGGCAAACACCTTTGGTGATTGGCAGGTGGTGTGTACCGAGCAGGGAGATAAATCCTGTCGAGCGGTGCAGGCTTTAGACCTAGCGCAAGGGGATCAAACTATGCGACTCCTTGAAGCGATGGTGTTCTATGCGGACAGGCAAGCTCGTTTGACCATGACCTTCCCGCTCGGGATGGATTTGTTAGCGGGCATTGTGCTTAGGATTGATGAAAACGAAGAAATTGGACTGCCATTTAGCACCTGCTTGGCTGATGGTTGTCGTGTCATGGGCAATATTGGTGATGATGTGATGATGCAATTGATGGCAGGGCGGGTCATGAAGGTCGGTTTCCGAGGCTTTGGCGAGGAGCAAACGCTGGTGCTGGATGTGTCATTAAGAGGTTCGGCACGCGCTTTTAGAGCGGCTGAAGATCGCCCTGTTGTCATCAACTAAGGTAATGTTTTTAACTTAAATCGCCCCAGCGGCCTTGCAATAGGCTGAGGATAACTGGGGCGGCGGTTTCGGTGCGCAGGATGCGTGGGCCGAGCCGAATACCTTGGAATCCCTGAGTTTGAGCTTGGGCGACTTCTTGTTCGCTTAGACCGCCTTCGGGGCCAATCAGTATCGCCAAGACCTGGCTGACATCAGGTGCCGCAAGTGTATTGAGGGTTTGACGGCTGTAAGGGTCGAGCACCAGGCCTGGTTGCTGTGGGTTTTCAGCTAACCAGTCGTTTAAAGTGACGAGCGATTTGACCTCCGGCACCACGCAGCGGCCAGATTGCTCACAGGCGCTGATCACAAGGGCTTGCCATTGCTGACGGCGCTTTTCAGCTTTTTCTTCATCAAGACGGACTTCGCAGCGTTCGGTAAATACCGGCTGAATCGCGGTTACACCGAGTTCTACCGCTTTTTGCAAACTATAATCCATGCGCTCGCCGCGCGAAATGCCTTGAAGTAATAGGGTATTGAGCGGGGACTCGCAACCAGGCCTGGTGATCTGTTCGCCTAGTTGAACTTGCGCTTCGCGTCGATTGATCACTTGCAGTTGCGCTTCGGCTTGTTGGCCTTGGCCATCAAATACCTGGAGCTGATGACCATTTTTTAACCGCAACACCGTCAGAGCATAGTGGCTTTGCTCTTTGTTGAGCGCCACCACCAGGCCTGGTTGATAGTCGGCGGGCAAATAAAAACGAGGAATACGCACGGGTAATTAACTCGTTTACATCTGCAAGTTATCGTTGCGCCAGTTAAGATCGCGCACGATGTCCAGCGTGGGCTGGGTTTTGTTCATGCTGTAGAAATGCAGACCTGGTGCACCGTTGTCGAGTAAACGCTGACAAAGTCGGGTGACGTACTCCTGACCAAAGGCTCGTAAGCTGGCGGTATCTTCATCAAAGCTTTCCAAGCGACATTTTAACCAACGCGGTACTTCGGCACCACACATCAGTGAGAAGCGAATCAATTGCTCATAGTTGGTAATCGGCATAATGCCCGGCACGATGGGTAGGTCGATGCCGGCTTTTTCGCAAGAATCGATAAAATAGAAATAGCTGTCGGCATTAAAGAAATACTGTGTAATTGCAGCATCCGCGCCCTGGTCAACCTTGTGTTTAAAGTGTTTAATCCCCTGGTCGCAATTACGCGCTTGCGGATGGGTTTCCGGATAGGCGGCGACTTCGAGGATAAACTGATTGCCGGTTTCTTGACGAATAAACGCGACCAAATCGGCAGCATATTTAAACTCGCCCGGATCCATCATGCCGGACGGCATATCGCCACGCAGCGCGACAATGCGTTTAATACCGAGGTCTTGATAGATTTTTAGCAGGGCGCGTATCGAATCTTTGGTGGCGCCAATGCAGGTAAGGTGGGGTACGGCATCAAGGCGAGTGCTTTGCTGGATATGCGTGACTGTCTCCAGGGTTTTTTCTTGGGTGGTGCCGCCTGCGCCATAGGTCACCGAAATATATTCCGGATTTAACACACTTAAATCATCAATCACTTGATTAAGTTTTTCACTGCCTTCGGCGGTGCGCGGCGGGAAGCACTCAAGGCTAAAACCCTGCGGGTATTGTTGTTGTGATTTCATGACTCACGTCCTGTTTTGTAAGTTGTTGCAAGCTCGCTGCTTTCACCTTATGCCCCGACTCCTTCGGCTTTTTTCTGCGAAAAAAGAGGCGTCGCTGGAGCATAAGGTTACGCAACGCTGGCATTTGATTACTGCTATAAACCGGCATCGGCGCGCAAAGCGGCGGCTTTGTCGGTTTTTTCCCAGGTAAACTCGGGCAATTCACGACCAAAGTGGCCATAGGCCGCGGTTTTTTGATAAATCGGGCGATACAAATCCAGCATCGCAATCAGCCCTTTTGGCCGCAGGTCAAAGTGTTGACGCACCAGCTGCTCGATTTTTTCGACCGCGATTTTTTCGGTGCCAAAGGTGTCCAGGCTAATGGAGGTCGGCTCGGCCACCCCGATCGCATAAGATACTTGAATTTCACACTTATCTGCCAGGCCTGCTGCGACGATGTTTTTCGCCACATAGCGTCCGGCATAAGCGGCAGAACGATCTACTTTTGATGGGTCTTTGCCAGAGAACGCACCACCGCCGTGACGCGCCATTCCGCCGTAGGTATCGACAATAATTTTACGCCCTGTCAAGCCCGCATCACCGACCGGGCCGCCGATCACAAAACGGCCGGTTGGGTTAATGTGATATTGGGTGTCTTTATGCAGCCATTCGGTTGGCAGGATCGGCTTAATAATTAATTCCATCACCGCTTCGCGTAGCGCGGCATTTTCGATCTCGGGGCCATGTTGGGTCGATAACACCACCGCGTCAATGCCAACTGGCTGGCCGTTTTCATAACGTAGCGTCACTTGGCTTTTGGCATCCGGGCGCAACCAAGGTAATTCACCGGATTTACGTACTTGCGCTTGGCGCTCCATTAAACGGTGCGCGTAATAAATCGGCGCAGGCATTAATACGTCAGTTTCGTTTGAGGCATAACCAAACATTAAACCTTGGTCGCCCGCGCCTTGTTCGTGGTCGTCATATTCATCCACGCCCATCGCGATTTCAGCCGATTGTTTACCAATCGCGGTCAGAACCGCACAGGTGTCGCCATCAAAGCCTAAATCAGCGCTGTCATAACCGATCTCCTTAACGACTTTACGCACCAGTTCTTCTTGGTCAACCCATGCGCTGGTAGTGATTTCGCCACCGATGAGTACCATGCCGGTTTTAACAAAGGTTTCGCAGGCAACGCGCGCGCGCGGGTCTTGTTGCATAATCGCATCAAGCATGGCGTCGGAAATTTGGTCGGCGATCTTATCAGGATGGCCTTCAGAAACGGATTCAGATGTAAAAACAGTGGTAGTCATGTGCAACCTCGCAATTCTAAAATATCAAAAGTGAGGTACGGAAAGAGGCGGGAAAACTCCTCGCTTTAGCCGTACTTATTAACGCGCCCGCAAGCTGATCATCAAATCGGCGCAAAATTAATTTTCAATTATCGCACAGAAAAAAGCCCTACTGCAAATTCAATAACCCGATGCGTTAGAAAACGCACATTGATTGCATAAAGTCTATAATGGGCGATTAGGTAGCACCTAAAAGGAATGGTGGCGATGATTTCAGATGTGCAAATTGATCAAGTGGTGAGTGACAGTATTGAGCGCGCGATGGCGCGGCCAAAAGACTGAGTATTACTATCGCAAATCCGGTTGATTATGTCCTGGATGATCAACCGCGCCAAGCGGCAGACATTCGTTTTGAGGTGCATCCGCAGCAAGTATTGATGATACCGGGGCGGTTGATTCGTGATAACGATATGACCCCGAAAGCCAATAAAGAAGTGTTTAAGGCGCAAGGCTTGGCGCGTGATGAGGATGCTAAGCTAAAAGCAAATAAGCCGTTGCCCTTGTTTGACCAAGCGCACGAAGAAGACTACCGACATGTTTTTATCGAATTGCGGCAAAGTGCATTGACGACATCGCCCTATGTCACCTTGATGATTTTATCGACCTTGTTAGCCACCTTTGGTTTGATGGCTAATTCGACCTCGGTGGTGATTGGCGCGATGATTTTAGCGCCGCTAATGGCGCCAATTGTCTCTTTAGCCATGGGGTTGGCGCGGAGTGAGTCGAGTTTAACCCTGAGCTCGTCTAAAACCCTGTTGATTGGCCCAGTTTTAGCGCTATTAAGTGCGATGGTGGCGAGCTGGGCAGTGGGAATTCACCATGTTACCCATGAAATTGCTGGGCGCTTGAATCCAACCCTATTAGATTTGAGGGTGGCGTTGGTGCCGCCGTTAGCCGTGACTGGAATTGGCTTAGGCTGGGTGGATTGGCAGGTGATTTATGGCTCGTTTTTACTGTTTATTAACAACTTGTTTGAGATTGCAGCGGCGGCTGCGATTACGTTTTGGGTGATGGGTTACACAAGTTTTGCGCGCGCTAAAAAAGGTTTTGGCGTATCGGCGGTGATTGTGGGTTTGATTACCATTCCGCTGGCCTTTTCGTTTTGGCAAATGGGCCAGCAAAGTCGCTTAATTAATCATATTCAAGGCGTTGAGTTGATGATGGAGTCGGTACCGGTGCGATTGGAGCGGGTTAGTGTGAAATGGGGGAGTGAGCCCTTGGTGCAGTTGAATGTTGTCAGTGGTCAGTTTTTATCGGATGCCGGTTATGACGACCTTGCTGAGCAGTTAAATGCCTTGACCGGCGTGTCTGCCCAGTATCGGTTTAGCCCAGAGCTGAAACGTTAGTAATTATTTGAGTTTATAAGTTAAAGGAGTGGTTATGGTGAGTTTAACAACCCCGGTGTGTGATTTTGGGCAAGCGGCGATTGATTTTGAATTGCCTGGCGTCGATGGTCAGATTTGGACGCTGGACAAAGCTCGTGGCGAGCAGGGCTTGCTAATTGCCTTCATCTGCAATCATTGCCCCTATGTGAAAGCGATTCAAGACCGTTTGGTGCGTGATTGTGCCGAACTAAAAGCTTTGGGCATTAACACGATTGCGATTATGTCAAACGACCCGAATGAATACGAAGAGGACTCGTTTGAGAATATGCAAGCGGTGGCCGAAAAATGGCAGTTTCCTTTTCCGTATGTGTTGGATGAAACCCAGGCGGTGGCCAAAGCCTATGGCGCGGTGTGCACACCGGATTTTTTCGGCTATAACGCCGATTTGCAACTGCAATATCGCGGACGCTTGGATGAATCGCGTAAGCAAGCGGCTGATGCCCATGTGCGTCGTGACTTGTTTGAAGCCATGAAGCAAGTCGCTCAAACCGGCCAAGGCCCGCTGGAACAAATCCCATCAATGGGCTGTTCGATTAAGTGGAAAGCTTAGCAAAACGAGTAAGATTTAAGACAACCAGGCCTGGAGCTGTTCGAGGGTCTGGTTGAGCTCAGCTTGGCTGTTGGCTAATACATTGATATGGCCGAGTTTGCGACCCGCACGCTCGGCCTTGTCATATAGATGCACATGTACATTCGGTAGTTTAAGCGCGGCTTGGATATCGCCATGTTCACCGATAATATTGACCATCGCCGCAAAAGGCTGACGTGCGGCAGTCGAGCCGAGCGGCAAGCCGCTAATTGCGCGAATATGGTTTTCAAACTGTGAGGTTTGCGCGCCTTCCATCGTCCAGTGCCCGGAGTTATGCACCCGCGGCGCCATTTCATTCGCCACCAAACCTGCTTCGGTTTCAAAGAGTTCCAGCGTCAGCACACCGACATGACCCATCTTGTCCAGCAGCGCTTGCATATAACGCTCGGCTTGTTGTTGAATCGCGGGGTCAATCTGTTGCGCAGGCGCGAGGGTTAAACGCAAAATGCCGTCACGGTGTTGGTTTTCGACCAGCGAATAATAGACATGTTCGTTATTGGCATTGCGCACCGCAATAATCGATAGTTCGCGTTTGAAGTTAACAAAGCCTTCTAAAATAGCTGGGCGCTCGCCAATCGACAACCAGGCCTGGTAGAGTTGTTCCGGTTGTTTAATCACAAACTGGCCTTTGCCATCATAGCCCTCGGTGGTGGTTTTGAGCACCGCGGGCAAGCCAATGGTGTTAACCGCCGCTTCTAGGTCGGTGAGGTTATTGACCAGTGCATAGGGTGCGCAGGGAATGGCGAGTTGGTTAAACAAGGCCTTTTCGCGGCCACGATCTTGCGCATAATATAGTGATGTCGCACTGGGATAGACTGGGGTGATTTGGCTGATCTGTTTGACCAGTTCGACCGAGGTGTTTTCACTTTCAAAGGTGATCACATCCGCGAAGCTGACGAGATCGTCGAGGTTTGAGGTGTCATCGGTGTTTTCTTGCGTAGGGGTGTGCATATGCCCCAGCATCGACGCCGGCTCATCATGGCTGAGGCCATAAAAGCCAAACTTATGCCCTAGCGGATAGCCAGCCATGGCCAGCATGCGGCCTAATTGGCCTGCGCCGAGGATTCCGATATGGCAGCTGATCGTGCTCATTGAGTTAGTTTTGCGGGTCAGGATTCGCCAACACATCATCGGTTTGCGCTTGACGCCAAGCACGCACCGCGTCACGCACGGCTGGATTGTGATTGCCAACGATTTGCGCCGCCAAAATTCCCGCGTTTTTGGCACCGGCATCGCCAATCGCCAAGGTACCCACCGGAATGCCACCCGGCATTTGCACGATCGAGAGCAAAGAATCCTGACCATTCAAAGCGCGTGACTTCACTGGTACACCTAAAACGGGCACCAGGGTTTTGGCGGCCACCATGCCCGGCAGGTGCGCCGCGCCGCCTGCGCCGGCAATAATCACTTGTAAACCGCGTGCTTCAGCGGTTTGCGCGTATTCAAACATCAAATCCGGAGTGCGGTGTGCCGACACGACTTTCACCTCATGCGGCACATTAAATTGGGTCAGCATATCAACGGCGTATTGCATGGTCGGCCAATCGCTTTTTGACCCCATAATAACCCCAACAATCGGCTGTTCTGAAACTGACATAGTTTTGCCCTCACGGATTTGGCAGATTTGAAAAAACCGTGAATTATACCGCGCTGAATGAGTCTGTCAATGCCTAGTGGGCGTAGGCTAATTTGCTATAATCCAACCTACGTCCATATCTTGGTAAGGTGATTATGACATTTTTGCAGGCCTTAACGGCGGCAATGCCTGTTCTTGCGGTTTTACTTTTTCTAGTGATCTTGCGAATGCCAGCAAGTCGTGCGATGAGTTTGAGTTTGGTATTGGTTGCAGGCCTGGCATGGTGGGCATGGCAAGTGCCGGGGGTTCAAATTGTCGCCTCGGTTTTGGAAGGCTGGGTTATCTCTGCGTCGATTCTGATTATTGTGTTTGGCGCGATTGTACTGCTGAATACACTGAAAGTCAGCGGGGCGGTTGAAGCTATTCGCAATGGTTTTACGCAAATTTCGCCGGACCGCCGTGTGCAAACGGTCATTGTCGGTTGGTTGTTTGTCGCTTTTTTAGAAGGGGCGAGCGGGTTTGGCACTCCGGCGGCGATTGTCGCCCCCTTGTTGCTGGCGCTGGGTTTCCCCGCGATGGCGGCGGTGGTGTTGGCTTTGATTGCCGATAGTGGCGCGGTGTCTTATGGTGCGGTCGGTACGCCGGTGATTGTTGGCATCGGGCAGGGTTTGAGTGATCCGAGTTACGAAGACATTATGCAGATAGCGGTTACTGCCAGCACCATCGATCTGTTTGTCGCCAGTTTTTTACCGCTGATTATGGTGCTGATTTTAACGCGGTTTTTTGGCGAAAATAAAAGCTGGCGCGAAGGTTTGGGGGCATGGAAGTTCGCACTACTTGGTGGTTTTTCATATACCTTGTCGGCATTATTAGTAGCGAAAACCTTTGGTCCGGAATTTCCAGCAATCCTTGGCGGTTTAGTAGGCCTGGTAATTACCGTCACCGCGGCCAAAAAGAGGTTTTTAACCCCGAAGGATGTGTGGTTATTTAAAGCTGATCATTCGGAACTTTCTGCAAATGTCCTTCATGAGCAACCACCTGGCTTGGTGAAAATTGAAGGCTGTGAAAAGTCCCCCGCTTTATCTTGTCTAGCGGTCGAACCGCCTAAAGAGCATGGTTTATCGTTATACCAGGCCTGGTTGCCCTATGTGTTAATAGCATTGATATTGGTATTAAGTCGATTGGACTTTTTGCCGTTTAAAGCTTGGTTGAATGGATTTAGTGTTGAGTTTAATAGCATTCTCGCGACTGAGATATCTGCAAAATTAGTCCCATTTTATTTGCCCGGCGCATTGTTTATTTTGGTGGCGCTGGTGACCTTGGCTTTGCATAAAGTGCCGCTAAAACAAGCAGGTCTTGCGTGGGGGCGCTCGGCCAAAGTGATGTTGCCGACCATTATCGCGCTGGGCGCATCGGTGCCAATGGTACGGATTTTCTTAAATTCTGGCGTGAATGAATCGGAGTTGTTGTCGATGCCAATGGAATTGGCGGCGCTGGCGGCTGAGACGTTTGAGGGTAACTGGCCGCTTGCCGCGCCCTTTGTCGGTGCACTTGGTAGCTTTATCGCGGGATCGGCGACCTTTTCCAATATGATGTTTGCCCAATTTCAAGAATCCACCGCGCTCGCCACTGGCTTGCCGACCCACTGGATTTTAGCCTTGCAAATGCTCGGTGCGAATGCCGGTAATATGATTTGTGTAGTGAATGTGGTCGCTGCTGCTTCAGTGGTGAACTTGGTCGGTAAAGAGGGTCAAATTATCCGCTATACCTTGATGCCGATGCTGTTTTATGTGATGAGTGTTGGCACCTTGGTTTGGACCGGGTTGTTCTTTGGTTTAATTAGCTAGGTGACTAAGCGATAAATGCCCCGCCGCTTGAAGTAACTGCATGGGGTGAAGACTGCGCCAGCTTAGGTTGGTTTTTTCAGGCAGGGTAATGGTATTTTGGGTAATTAAGCAGGTCTGGCGCGCCGACCAATCCACAAGATCACAGTGTTTAGCAGCGGGATAAGCCAGCCAAATAATTTGTCCCTGGCTCATTTGATTTTGACCTTGCTGAATTCGATAGCCCTCCTGGCTATCCAGCGGATTGGTTGGCGTTGACATCTTGAAGCAGTGATGCTGTGGCTGGTCGTAGCAGGGCTGGTTGTTCCAAAAACTCGCAGAGCTGGTCGCGTTGAATTGATGCTGGCTGTGTTTAGTGCTTGCGGGCACGGCATACCAAATGGCCAGATCGCTGGGCAAACCAAGTTGCCATGAGGGTACATAGCCCAGTTGAAGTTGACATCGGCCATCAAACTCACGTGCCTCAGTACTGCTAGGGGTAACACTGGGGCAGGGCAAAAATCCCTGCTGGCGCAAATGAAATAGTAGGTGGTCTTGCGCCAGGTTTAGACTGCGTTCATGGTGTAAGGCTTGATGGCGATTTTGTAATTGTTGCAGCATTGGCCATAAACTCAGTAGCAGTAATCCGATGATAGCGAGTACCACGGTCATTTCGATTAAGCTGATACCGCGTTGTTTTGCAGTTCTGTTAGTTCGCTGCAGTTTGATGCCAGTCAATTTGATCATGAAGTAAGTCCTTAATGCGATGAATGGTTAGCCAGCGTAATTGGTCGTCAAAATCCCGACTGAGTGGGTCTTGTTGAAAATACCCGTTGTAGTTACAGTTCATCTGCTCACGTTCGTTCAGCTGAGCACAATCATGCCAAGCCGTATGCCCATTAGCACCAAAGCTGATTAAGACAGCGACCACTTGATTGCCGGCATGTTGGCTACGAGGAGTGTTGGAACGACATGCATTCGGGTTATTTGCGCAGACGCGTAAACTGCCGCTTAGCGCGCTACTAGTTCCTAATGGCGGGGTTAGGCGATTAAAGTAAGGCGGAGTGTCACGCATCAGTTTTATTGATTGGCACCAGGGCTGGTCATCATGGACCAAAGGGTCATATCCCGCTGGTTCCGTATGACCGCATTGGGCTTGAGTGCAAAACAAAGCACCCGTTGGGTTTTGATAAAAGCTGTTGTTAATTGAGCCTTGGAATGCAAATAAGCTTGCGCTAGCGCAGGCGTAGCGATGATTACGTGCTGAAGTGTCGCTGGTTGCCCATTGATGAACCGCATAATAAATCGGTTGGCCAAATCCATCTGTAGCGCTAGTGGTCATTAGGGTTAAAAATGGCCAGCGGCCATGGTTGGCGATGCAGCGTCCACTGTTATGACGGTTTTCTAATCCATCTCCGGTTGTATCAGGACAGGGTAGGTAAGCCATTCTAATTAAATGGTGTTCTAAGGCATTCATAGCCATATTAAGTTGTGTCTCGGACTTAGCAAGGCCTTGCTGGCGTTGGTATTGATTGCCTAGTTGCCAACCTAGTTGAATGATGAGGCCAGTGAGCCCGATCGCGATAATGAGGTCAAGCAGACTTAACCCCCCTTGCTTCGTATTGTGGGTTTTTTTCAACATAATAGCGCCCGCCAATCACTCCCAGTTGGGTTAGCCGGTTGCTGGTTTGGACAGTTGGGAGTGGGTTGTTGCGGATTGGTGCAGGCATTAAACCAATGGGGTTGATCTGGCGCTAGCTCACACAGTGTGGCAGAAAAAGATGCGACTTGACTCTGCATCCGGTCTTGCCATTGTTCCAGTGTTAAAGCCTGTTGTAACGGAAACCGATCGTTAAAGGCTTGTCTGTCTGGATGCTGCGGTGATTGCTGAACAGCCTGATGCCAAATTTCTTGGTTAAAGTCTTCATCAGCGGGAATAATAAATAGCAAGGCGACACTGGGTTGCCCTTGTAAATTTTGGAGCCCGGCTTCACCCGGATAGATGACATTGAGTGGTGCAAATCGTTGAATAGGCGGATTATGATAATCAGAGTTCTGGATAACATAGCGACTATCTACGGCATAGCCTAGGCTAAACTCAGGTATATGGTAGGGCGTAAAGTTAATACTGCGTGTTGCTATGTTTTTGGGTAAGCGACCTATTGCAATCGCTTGACCTTGGCCGCAGGGCGCGTTGCTTTGGCCATTGTTGTTGGTGTCTGGGCAGGGGAAGTAGCCGGGGCTAGGGATACGATTAGCATCGTAAAACCGTCCATTGGTGTCGGTAGCGTAGAGTTGTGGGGTTTGTTGACTAAATTGCCAAAGTTGTTCTCGGGTCCAGGCTAAATGGACGATTTGTTTGTTTTGCGCTTGCCAAGTGAGTTGCGCCGTTGTTGGGCGTAGGTTTAGCAACAGAATCAAGCTGATCAAAAATAACCAAAATACGATAAGACTTAAAATAAGCCCCTGTTGTGAGTGCGTTTTTATCATGTGTTACAAGTCAATAAATAATACGTTATTTTACTTATTATTTATTGACTTGTAAATAAGCTTTTACGATAAAAAACGGCGTATTTCGTGATAGTGTTTGGCCAGTGAGCCGGTTTGATTATGCAGTGCTTGCAGGGCTTGTTGACCCCAGCGTGTTTGTTGATCGGGATTATCGGCTAATTGGCTCAGGGTTTGAGCAAGTGCTTCGGGTGTGGCACAAACCTGTAAACCCTGGTCGGCGATAAAGCTGTCATAGAGTGAGGTGAGGTTTTGGTAATGGGTGCCGGATAATACCGGTTTAGCTAAGGCGGCGGGTTCGAGAATATTATGGCCGCCAAAGTTCACCATGCTACCGCCAATAAACGCCGCATTAGAAACCGCAAACCAGAGTAACAATTCGCCCATGGTATCGGCGAGATAGATGGAACCGTCTGGAGGACTGTCTTGATTTTGACTGCGTTTTTGCCAGCTGAGTTGTTGTGGATAAGATGCCAGTAATTCGGCTACTTCGCCAAATCGATCCGCGTGGCGGGGTACTAAAATTAATAGCGCGTCAGGATGGGTTTTTAGCAGTTGCTGATGCGCTTTAATCATTAAGGCTTCTTCATCGGAATGGGTGCTGGCGGCAACCCAAACAAAGCGCTCGGGGTGCGCTAGCTGTTGGCGCCATAGCTGAGCGTCCTGCTGAATCTGGTCAGGGACTTGAATATCAAACTTTAAATTGCCCAGGGTTTTTACCCGTTGCTCTGGCGCACCAAGGGCAATAAAGCGTTCGCGATCGGTATCAAATTGAGCGCCAATCAGCTGTGGATGTTGCAAGGCCTGTTGCATCAAAGGCTTTGCCCAGCGTTGATAGGCCTCAAAAGAGCCCGCTTTTAGGCGTGCATTGATTAACATGAGAGGGATTTGTTGTTGGGTGCAGGCGTGGTAGAGGTTGGGCCAAATTTCTGTTTCAACCATCAACACCAATTTGGGTCGCAAGCGTTTAAGAAACTTGTTGACGGCAAAAGGGTAGTCATAAGGAATCATTTGGTGATAAATCGGTACTGGGCAGAATTGCAGCGCTTGGACGGCACCTTGGGTAGAGCCACTGGTTAGGGTGATGGGTAAGTCTGGATGTTGTTGATGCAGGTGTTCAAGCAACGGAAAAATCGACCGGGTTTCACCGACCGATACCGCGTGAACCCATATTCCGCCAGTTGGTAGCTGTGCTGGGGTAACGCCAAACCGCGCTAGCCAGCAGGCTTTCGGACTGAGTTTGGCAATGAGTTGCGGATGCCGCACTTTGCGACAGCGCCGCCAAGCCGCCACGGCAACAAGTGGTAAGGCTAGATAGAGCAATGCACGATAGATTGATAATGCAAAACGGCCTAACCAGGCCTGCTGACTGGCAGGCTTAGGCGGCCGGTTAACGGTTGAGGTCATAAATTTGGATAACGCCGACCAACTTGTCTGCTTCCGTGACGAGGAGTGATGCAATTTTCACTTGATTCATCAGTTCTTCTGCTTGGGAGAGCTTGGCATTGGCCTCAATAGTTTTTGGCTGAGGTGTCATAATATCAGCCGCTTTTTTGGTCATAAGCGCGGCGGCGTCTTGATCAAGGTGGCGTCTTAAATCACCATCGGTAATAATGCCTTCTGCTTCACCCACAATACATAAGCCCAGACGGCCATCACTTATAGTGTGAATAACCTCTTTCATATTGGCATCAGCTGCAACAATGGGCAGTGGGCCGGTACGCATTTCATGTTTCACTTTGGTGAGAAGCTTGCGACCCAAACTACCACCTGGATGGAATCGGGCGAAATCGTGGGGTTTGAAGTCACGAGCTTGCATGAGTGCGATGGCTAATGCATCGCCCATAACGAGTGTAGCTGTTGTGGAGGAGGTCGGCGCTAATTGCAGAGGGCAAGCTTCTTTGGGTACCGCAATGTTGAGATGGTGATTAGAGTTTTTAGCTAGGGTCGAATCGGGTCGCCCGGTCATGGCAATAATGATGTTGCCATTATCTTTTAGAAAAGGCAGTAGTCGAATCACCTCTTCGGTTTCACCAGAATTGGATAAAGCAATAAACACATCTTCAGGCGAGACCATGCCTAGGTCACCATGAAAGGCTTCACCTGGGTGCATGAAAAAACAAGGCGTACCGGTACTGGCTAGGGTTGCCATGATTTTTTTACCAATCAAACCCGATTTACCCATGCCGCAAATAACCACGCGACCGGTGGATTGCAAAATCGCATCGACACTCAGTTCAAATTGTTCATCAAGCTGAAGAATAAGGTTTTCGATGGCTTGCGCTTCAATTTCAAAAACCTGTTTAGCAATGGTTAGGTGACTAGGTTGTGACATAGAGTTTACATCGGCTCCATTGGGCTAGATTTCGCATAAATATGAGTTAATAATTATAACCGATTGTAATATTGTAAAACTCTATGCCATTGTTTTGTTCATATATATTGTGATTTGAATGATGCTGGATACCTACCTGCCATTCCCAGCGTTTTTGCTCAGAAAAATAGCCACCCATCGCAAACTGTTCAGAGAAGGTGAAGTTACCACCGAAATCACGAACAGTATCGTCTTTGTTTTCAAGTTGTGTTGGGGCCAAAATACTCACACCCGCGCGAACATCGATAAAGTCAAGCACATACAAAAACGTTGGCCACTCAATGCGGGCGCCCGGTGCTATGCCAAGAACGTTGCCTTTATTGGTTAAATTGAGGCCATCTTTGCTAAACTGCCAGGCTGAATAACTCACATCAAGAAAGGGGGTTATGGTCACTGCTCGGAATAAGTGTTTGGTTTCGGTTAGATCGTAGCGCAAGTTGGCTTCAAATTGAATGGCATCATGGTCGGGATAAGCGCCCGTTGTGAAGCGGAAAGAGTCGGCGTTGAAAGGGTTTGTGTAAGCCACTGCGGCAATGGTTGCGTAGGTTGCTCCTCGCCATAAGGCACCTCCTACTTCATCGGCCTTAACCGCTTGAGGCGCTAAGGTAATGGCAAAAGTTAATGGGAGGAGTAAAAGCGTCGCTTTCGCGTGTGATAAAAAACGGTTTTTCATATGATTTACCTAACAAAAATAGAAGTGACCCTCTCACATTATAGTGGGATTAAGTGCTTCTTGGGTGCATTATTTAGTTTTTCTACTGAGGAATCCTGCTAGAATTCTAATTAAATTAAAGGCTAAATGTTGACAGCCAGAATCCTACTGGCTTAGACCATATTTTCATCCATGCGGACTGTAGCGGTTCTAGTGCTTCTGCTATTCGGTAAAACTTTGAATATCTATGACTGAGAATTTTTCCAATGCCAAGGTGTTAGTCGTTGGCGATGTAATGTTAGATCAATATTGGACGGGTAAAGCCGGTCGAATTTCACCTGAGGCGCCGGTGCCGGTGGTGAAGGTGAGCGCTGATGAATACCGTGCCGGTGGTGCCGCTAACGTGGCTTTGAATATTGCTACCTTAGGTGCGCAGGTGCATTTGCTAGGGATTGTTGGCCAAGATCGCTCTGGTGAACAGTTGCAACAGGTGTTGGCAGAACATCATGTGGCCGCTGATTGGGTCTATTGCCAAAGTGGCACGATTTGCAAACTTCGCGTGCTGAGTCACCATCAACAACTGATTCGCATGGATTTTGAGCAACCTGTGCCGACCGATTCTGCGCAAGCTTTAGCCAAGTTGGTTGCTGTAAAACTCGCTGGATTCGACTTGTTGGTTATTTCCGATTATGCCAAGGGTGCCTTAGTTGAGGTGGCGCAGATGATTGGCGCCGCTCGTGCTTTAAACATTCCGGTTTTAGTTGATCCGAAAGGACTGGATTTTGAGCGCTATCGCGGTGCCACGCTGATTAAGCCCAATCAAAGTGAGTTTGAGTTAATTGTTGGAGCCTGCCACGATGATCAGTCCCTCATTGCAAAAGCGCAAGACTTAGTGGCGCAGTTGGATTTGCAAGCACTGTTAGTGACCCGTTCCGAGCATGGTATGGCGTTAATCAGTCATCAAGCGAATCCCTATTTATTATCGTCTGAAGCTCAAGACGTGTTTGATGTGACTGGTGCCGGTGATACGGTGATGGCAACGTTGGCTACTGCGATGGCAGCGGGACTAGCCTGGACTAAAGCGGTGTATTTAGCCAATGCTGCAGCGAGCGTTGTAGTGCGCAAAGTGGGTACTTCATCAGTAAGCCGCGCCGAACTCGATGATTATCTTCAGTTGCGTCATCGTCACCAGGGCTATGTGTCCCCTTCGGAAGCGGATTTAATCGCCTTAATTCAAGCGGCACAAGCGCAGGGCGAGCGTGTGGTTATTACCAATGGCTGTTTTGATATTTTGCATTCTGGTCATGTGCGCTACTTAAATGAAGCGGCGAAATTGGGTGATCGCCTAATTGTTGCGGTTAACAGCGATGCGTCAGTGGCACGTTTAAAGGGGCCAGCTCGTCCTGTTGTGCCGTTAGCCAGTCGCATGGAACTGTTAGCGGCACTCAGTTGTGTGGATTGGGTAGTACCTTTTGAAGAGGATACGCCGGAGCGACTGATCTGTGCCTTACAGCCGGATGTGTTAGTTAAAGGTGGCGATTATAGTCCGGAGCAGATTGCCGGCGCGAAGTGTGTATTTGCACGTGGTGGTCAAGTTGAGGTGTTATCCTTTTGGGACGGCTTTTCCACTAGCGATATCGTGACGCGAATTAAAGGGGCGGAACATGGTTGATTTTGCCAGTGTTGAGCGCGCGCATCAGCAGGCGATAGCATCGGTGTTTAGCCAGTCGGCGACAGTGGGTGCGGTGACCGATGCGATGATTCACGCACTTAATAGCGGTCACAAGGTGTTATGGTGTGGCAACGGTGGCAGTGCGGCAGAAGCCCAGCATATGTCCGCCGAGTTGATGGTGCGTTATGTGGTTAATCGTCGCCCGTTAGCTTCAATAGCATTAACAACAGATACTTCATTGTTAACCGCGCACTCCAATGATTTTGATTTCGCTTCGGTGTTTTCACGCCAAATAGCCGCATTGGGACAAGCGGGTGATATGCTGGTCGCTATTTCAACATCCGGCCACAGCGTCAATGTGTTGCAAGCACTACAACAAGCGAAGCAGCAAGGTTTGGTTACTTTTGCCTTAACCGGCCAGGGACCGAATCCGTTAGCAGGGCAAGCGGATTTCGCAATTTGTGTTGATTCGACTACAACAGCACGTATTCAAGAGGCCCATACTCTGGTGAACCATCTGATTTGTGAAGGCTTAGATCTCGCATTTAATCACAACTAATCGGGCATTTCTTGTAAGCCCGATTGCTTGAAATAGAGGGCTTATTTATGCAACAAACCATTTTGATAGCGGATATTGGCGGCACGAATAGTCGCTTTCAAATTTGGCAGCGTGACCGGTTTCCAGCGGGTCAAGATGACAAACAGGACTGGTTGTGTGTGTCAGATCAGCGCTACGCAAGTGAGGCATATGAGACATTTGATGCCTTGCTCGATCAGGTGGTTGCCTCAGCGAATGCCACAAACTTTCAAGCCGTGGTGATTGGCGCAGCAGGTCCGGTCAAAGCGGGGCAGGTTCAGTTTACAAATCTTAATTGGTTTATTTCAGAAGCCACTCTTCAAAAGCGATTTCTTCAGGCACAGGTTGCACTGCTTAATGATTTTACGATTGCGGCTTATGCATTGGATTCGCTGACCAGTAAAGACAGTCAGATTATTTATTCACCCTTGTCTCATCAGACTAATGACTTGCGACTTTTAGTAGGCGCGGGTACGGGATTAGGGGTCGCGTTATTGCGTGGTTATGGAACAGAGTTATCGGTGGTGGCGACGGAAGCTGGTCACATCGATTTTGCGCCGATTACCAAACAAGATAGCCAGTTGCAGGCCTGGTTAATGCAATCTTGGACTCATGTCTCATTTGAGCGTTTAGTGTCCGGAGATGGGTTGGTGGCTATTTATCAGTTTTTATCCCAGCAATCGGCCTTTGCGTCAGCGCATGGACCTTCAGCACCGACTATTGCAAGTTTAGCGGATACGGGTGATAACATTGCAATTGAGGCCATCAGGCTTTTTTGGGGTTATTACGGTCAATTTATTGGTAATATGGCATTATGTTGGCCGGCTTTTGGCGGCATATATATCGCTGGTGGCATGGCACCAAAACTTGTAAGATGGATGGAAGTGCCAGCGTTTTTAACACGCTTACAGCAAAAAGGTCGCATGCAGCCGATTGTTGAGAATTGTGCCTTGCATCTTGTTAAAGCACTGGATTTAGGCTTGCTGGGTGCCCGCAACTATGCCAGCCATCAACTCCATGATCAGCCAACCTATCTATAACAATTAAGCAATACTGTGACATCGCACGAGGATACTATGAAAAATTATATAGAAACAAAAAGCAGTAACGATTTGACTCGCAAAACGCTGGCGTTGGTGTTAGCTGGAGGCGAAGGAAGTCGTCTTAAAAACCTTACAGAATGGCGCGCAAAACCGGCGGTGCCATTTGGCGGTAAGTATCGGATTATCGATTTTGTTTTGTCGAATTGTGTTAATTCTGGGATTCGTAAAATTGGCGTGTTAACCCAATATAAGTCGCACTCTTTGATTCGCCATGTGCAGCGCGCGTGGAGCTTTATGCGCTATGAAGTCGGTGAGTTTGTTGAACTCTTACCGGCTCAACAACGTATTGATAAGGAATGGTACAAAGGAACCGCCGATGCGCTTTATCAGAACTTAGACATTGTAAGACGTCATACGCCTGAGTATGTGATGGTGTTAGGTGGCGATCATATTTACTCGATGGATTATTCCAAAATGCTCTATACCCATGCCCAATCTGGTGCGGATGTGACCATTGGTTGTATCGAGGTGCCGCGCATGGAGGCCACGGGTTTTGGCGTGATGTCGGTCAATAAAGATTTTAAAATTACCAAGTTCACTGAAAAGCCAGCAAATCCAGAGGCGATGCCAGGCAAGCCAGAAAAGGCGCTGGCATCGATGGGTATTTATATCTTTTCGACGGAATTTTTATTTCAAAAGCTCATCGAAGACCATGACAATCCCAACTCTTCAAATGATTTTGGTAAGGACATTATTCCATCAATTATCAATGAATATAACGTACAAGCTTATCCGTTTGTTGATGATAAAGATGAGCCAGCCTATTGGCGTGATGTTGGAACCCTTGAGTCTTATTGGCAAGCCAGTTTAGATTTGTGTTCCATTACGCCAGAACTGAATTTATATAATCGCGATTGGCCGATATGGACCTATCAGGCACAAATGCCACCGGCAAAATTTGCCTTTGATGATGAGGGTCGCCGAGGGCAAGCAATTGACTCAATGATTTCTGCGGGTTGTATTTTGTCAGGTGCTAAGGTCAAGCGCTCTGTTATTTCCAGTGGTTGTTTTTTACACAGCTATACCATGATTAAAGATTCGGTTTTGTTGCCGCGCGTAGAAGTCGGTCGTAATTGCCGAATCCAAAATGCCATTATTGACAAAGGTTGCTATATTCCGGAAGGCACGGTTATTGGCGAAGATCCTGTTGAGGATGCGAAACGTTTTTATGTGGATGAAAAAGGTTTGGTGTTGGTGACGCCAAAAATGTTAGGACAAACCCTGCATTTCACCCGTTAGTGCAGGCAACGTGAGGGTTATAAGGTGAGTGACTTGCCCAAAATAAAGGTGGTGTTATGTTGGCACATGCACCAACCACATTATCGTGATGGACTTGATGGGCAATATCGGTTGCCCTGGGTTTATTTGCATGCCATTAAGGATTACACGGATATGGCGGCGTTGCTGGAGGCTAATCCAGCGGCACGGGTTGTGGTTAATTTTGCGCCAGTTTTATTAGAGCAGCTAGATGATTATGCCGAACAGTTAAGGTACTGGCGTGATGGCCAGCATCTTATGCAAGATTGCATGTTAAATTTGCTGGCAGGGGCAAAACCTATTCCCTCGGGTGTTAATGGTCGGCTTGAGCTTGTACGCGCTTGCAGGCGCGCTTATGCACCGACGATGATTGATACCTTGCCTGCGTTTGCGCGTTTGTTGCATTTGCTCGAGGGACTAACGGAAGACTCGCCGATTTACCGAGAAAAAATGGCCTATCTTAATGACGGGTATTTTCGTGATTTATTAGTTTGGTATCACTTGGCTTGGATGGGTGCGAGTTTGCGAGATAGCGATGCCCGTGTGAAGAGTTTAATGGCAAAAGAACGGGGCTATGATCAACGTGATCAAGCCGATTTAATCGATGTTATATATGAAGCCATTGCCGGTATCATCCCACGTTATAAATCCTTGTGGGAAAAAGGTCAAATTGAGCTATCCATGACACCCTATGGTCACCCCATTGTGCCATTATTAATTGATTTTAAAAGCTTAGAAGAGGCGATGCCGGATGCGCCTAAGCCGCAAGCTAGTCATTATCCCGATGGGTATGCGCGTGCCAAGTGGCATCTTGAACATGGCTTAAAGGTGTTTGAATCGCATTTTGGCCATCAACCCAAAGGCGTGTGGTTATCTGAAGGAGCGGTTAGCGAAGCCGCTGTTGGTTTATTGGATGAAATGGACTTTGCTTGGACGGCTTCGGGCGAAGGGGTGTGGCGTCACTCATGTGAGCGTTCGCAAATTAATCCGCATGATCTAGCGTGCAAAAGAGCACTCTACCAGCCGATGCAGCAAGGCTCTAAAAACTGCAAAATTTTCTTTCGTGATGATGGCTTGTCGGATTTTATCGGTTTTCAATATAAAGATTGGCAGGCGCAGGATGCCGCACAAGATTTTGCCCAACATATGGCTAACATAGCCAATTTTTTAGGCGCTCAGGCCAGCGAGCATGTGGTCAGTGTGATTTTGGATGGTGAGAACGCATGGGAGTACTATCCAAACAATGCCCAAGATTTCTTAACCCAACTGTATGCCGAACTGGCGAAGCATCCGCAAGTGGAGTTAACAACCTTCTCAAGTGCGCTCGCGAATGGGGCTAAAGCGCGCCATTTACCCATTCTCAAAGCCGGTAGCTGGGTTTATGGTTCTTTTTCGACTTGGATGGGCGACCCGGATAAAAACCGCGGTTGGGATTTATTGGTTCATGCTAAGCAAGCCTATGATAAACAAGTCGATGCGGGTGCTCTGGACGCATCTGCCTTGCAAGCAGCAACCCAACAGTTAGCTGTGTGTGAGGGGTCGGATTGGTTTTGGTGGTTTGGCGATTACAATCCCGCAGGCAGTGTCAGTGATTTTGACCATCTTTATCGTCGTCATTTAACCCGCTTGTATCAATTATTAAACTTAACCCCGCCCGATGAATTGGAGATACCTTTATCCAAAGGCGGAGGTAATGCGGAAAACGCTGGCACAATGCGCCGCAATATTTAGAGAAGATCATTGTGCTGTAATTGGCTACTGTGCCAAAGTGAGGCTGAGTATGACACCACGTGCAGGGTTATTATTGCATCCAACATCATTACCGAGCGGTGTGATAGATACTGATGTAGAACGATTAATTGATTGGGTGGCAGATTCAGGTTTAGGTATTTGGCAAATGTTGCCGCTGACACCCCCTCATGACGATCTATCTCCTTATCAAAGTTTATCGGCTTTTGCGATGAACCCGGCGTTATTGCCGGGGGCATGGCAACAACAATTTGTCGAAGCCGATTTTCAAGCCTATTTACAGTCACCACCGGCATGGCTAGAAGATTTTGCGTTGTTCTGTGTCTTAAAATCCATGCATAACCAGGCCTCCTGGTCTGATTGGCCTGATCCTTACAAATATAGGGATAGCGCTGCTTTAGCCGCATTTACTGATGCGCATCAGCCTGCAATGATGACGATAAAGCGACAACAGTTTGCCTTATCGCAACGCTGGCAAGCGATTAAGGAGTATGCCAATGCTAAGCAAATCGAACTCTTTGGCGATCTGCCGATTTTTGTTGCGTTTGATAGTGCCGACGTCTGGGCGCACCCGCAAGAATTTTTGCTTGACGAGTATTTGCAACCGAGCTTTGTAACCGGTGTGCCGCCGGATTATTTTTCTGAGACAGGCCAGCGCTGGGGTAATCCGCATTACAATTGGCCGTATATGCAACAGACTGGCTTTCAGTGGTGGTTGGATCGCATGGGGCAAAGTTTTGCCCTATTTGATTTAGTCCGTATTGATCATTTCCGCGGCTTAGAAGCAAGTTGGTACATTCCAGCCAGTGAGCCAACAGCCATGAATGGCGAGTGGCGGAATGTGCCTGGCGAGACGTTATTAGCACAAATTATGTCAACCTATCCAGAAGCAACTTTGGTTGCCGAAGACTTGGGGATTATTACACCAGAGGTTGTGGCACTCAAAAAGGCATTTGATTTGCCAGGTATGGCGGTATTGCAATTTGGTTTCAGTGGTTTGCCAGATAACCCGCATGCACCGACCAGCTTAGAGACTAGATCAGTTGTTTACACGGGCACCCATGATAATGATACCAGTCTGGGTTGGTTCAATAGTTTAGCGCCAGATACCCAGCACTGGGTGCGTGGACAATTGCCCGATGGAGGGGATATGCCCTGGCCCCTAATTGCCTGTGCTGTGGCTTCGCCGGCTGAGCGTGTTATAGTGCCCATGCAGGACTGGTTAGGTCTGGGTGCCGAAGCAAGAATGAATACGCCCGGTACCATCGAGCATAATTGGTTGTGGCGTTTTGATTGGAGCGATCTACCTGACGATTTAGCGCCCAGAATTCGCGATTTAGTGGCAGGCCATGGTCGAGTTTAGATAAGGATGTGAATGTGACAGAGTTAAACCCCGCGATACAAGCAGGCCTGGTTAAGTTGCATGAGGGACGTTTGCATGATCCCTTTGAGTTATTAGGTTGGCACCCAGTTGCTGATACTTGGCAATTGCGGGTTTGGTTGCCTACCGCTCTGGAAGTTCGGATAGGTAAGCAGTTGTGTGAGCCGTTGGGCAGTCAGCACAGTGGCTTGTTTGCGTTGACCTATTCACAACAGCAGTATCAGCAGCAGCTTAAACAAACAGCACACCCAATGGTTGAATGGCAAGAAGCTGATGGTCGAAGCCATCAAGGTGCGATGCCCTATACCTTTGCCCCATTACTGGGCGAGTTGGACTTGCATCTGTTTGCGCAAGGCCAGCATTGGCGGATTTATGATCATTTAGGTGCGCATTTAACCGAGGTTGATGGTGTAGCGGGCGTTCGTTTTGCTGTTTGGGCACCAGCGGCCGAGCGTGTCTCGGTTGTGGGTGATTTTAATGGCTGGCATGGTTTACGTCATCCGATGCGTTGTCGCGGCTCCAGTGGTCTTTGGGAATTGTTTATTCCGGGTCTACAGGCACAAGATTGTTATAAATATGAGATTCGTAATGCGCAAACGGGCGCTGTATTTACTAAAACCGATCCCTATGCGCGTGCGATGGAGTTACGGCCGGCTACCGCGTCTTTGGTTGAACAAAGTCATCATCAATGGCAGGACCAGGACTGGTTAAAAGAACGTCAGCAAGATCAGTGGGCGACTAAACCCATTAGTATCTATGAGGTCCATTTGGGATCATGGCAAAAAGACGATCAAGGCCATTTCTTAAATTACCGTGAACTCGCCCATCGCTTAGTGCCTTATGTGCAATGGCTCGGTTTTAGCCATATTGAATTGTTACCGATTACCGAGCATCCTTTTGATGGTTCCTGGGGTTATCAAACCTCAGGCTATTATGCGCCGACAAGTCGCTTTGGCAGTCCCGATGACTTTCGCTATTTTGTGGACTATTGCCATCAACACGGCATTGGGGTGTATTTGGATTGGGTGCCAGCGCATTTTCCAAAAGACAGTTTTGCCTTGGCGCGTTTTGATGGCACTGCTCTATATGAGCACGAGGATCCACGTTTAGGTGAGCACCGAGATTGGGGCACTTATATTTTTAATTACAGTCGTAATGAGGTGCGTAATTTTCTGATTGCTAACGCGCTTTACTGGTTAGATGAATTTCATCTTGATGGTTTACGAGTGGATGCGGTTGCTTCGATGCTCTATTTGGATTATTCGCGCAATGAAGACGAGTGGATTCCTAATGAGTACGGTGGTCGCGAGAACTTGGCCGCAATTGCGTTTATGCAACAATTGAATGCGGAAGTCCATTCTCAGCATCCGGGCACGGTGGTGATGGCGGAAGAATCGACCTCCTGGCCGATGGTATCGCGTCCGACTTGGATGGGTGGCTTAGGCTTTTCGATGAAATGGAATATGGGTTGGATGAATGATACTTTGGATTATTTTGCCAAAGATCCGATTTATCGACCCTATCACCATAATCAGCTGACCTTTAGTCAGGTCTATGCCTATACCGAGAACTTTATTTTGCCGATTTCTCATGATGAGGTGGTGCACTTAAAAGGCTCTTTGTTAACCAAAATGCCAGGTGATCATTGGCAAAAGTTTGCCAATTTACGCTTGCTATTAGGCTATCAATGGTTACAGCCCGGTAAAAAATTGCTGTTTATGGGCTGTGAGTTTGCACCTTGGGACGAATGGACGGAAACCCAGAGTTTGCCTTGGTATTTAGAGCATCAACCGGCGCATCGTGGTGTGCAGTTGCTAATGAAGGCTTTGAATGAACTGTATCGGCAAACCTATGCACTGCATGAAAGAGACTTTGAGCAGCAAGGCTTTGCCTGGTTAGATTGCCATGATTATGAGCAGTCGGTGATTAGTTTTGAACGCCATAGTGCGCAGGGTAGTGTCGTTGTGATATTTAATTTTACTCCGGTACTGCGTAATCATTATCGAATTGGCTTGTCACACCATGGTGTTTATCGCGAAATCCTAAACTCCGATTCCAATTTGTTTGGTGGCAGTAATCAAGGAAATTTAGGTCAGGTGTGCAGTGAACTCCAACCCTGGATGGATCGTCCGGCATCGGCTGAGATTGTGTTACCGCCTTTAGGCTTTATCGTTTTACAACAGGAATAATTAAGTTGCCAAAGAAACAACGCATTTTATTTGCAAGCTCAGAAGTATACCCCTTAATAAAAACCGGTGGCTTAGCCGATGTTTCCGGTGGTTTGCCTTCGGCGCTGGTGGCATTAGGTCAAAATGTACGAGTGATTATGCCAGCTTATCAGCAGGTTATGGATCATCTCAATAAAGTCAGTGTACTCAGTCAGTTTGAAGTCGGGGCCTGTGGACGAACACTAAGGGTTCGAGTCCTGCAAGCGAAAGTCGAAGGTTTGAATGCCCCCGTTTGGCTGATTGATATTCCCGAACTCTTTAACCGTCCGGGTAATCCATATTTAGCTCCCGATGGGGCTGATTGGTGGGACAACGGCGAACGCTTTGGGGTGTTTTCCAAAGCCGTTGTTGAAGTTGCGATGAATCGCGCAGGCTTAAAGTGGCAAGCGGATGTGGTTCATGCTAATGATTGGCAAACAGGCCTGGTGCCAGCACTGCTCACCTTGGAGAGCACGCCGCCCCGCACAGTATTTACTGTGCACAACATGGCGTATGCCGGCTTATTTCCGAAAAGTTTTTTTGATGCCATGTGGCTACCTTGGAGTTGGTGGCAGCCAGATGGTGTTGAGTTTTATGGTTATATGTCGATGCTGAAAGCTGGCATTCGATATGCCGATTGGGTGACTACCGTTAGCCCAACCTATGCACAGGAAATGTGTTATCCCGAGTTTGCTTATGGCTTAGAAGGGGTGTTACAGCAGCGCAGTGAACAAGGTCGATTATTAGGCATTTTAAATGGCATTGATGACCACGAATGGAACCCGGCGACTGATAAATATATTTCTTATAACTATTCAGTTAAAAAAGGGCGGGTGAGTGCAAAAGCACAAAACAAAGTCTTATTACTAACGCTACTGGGGCATCCGACACCTGAGGCCATGGCTAAAGTCCCTTTAATTGGCCTGGTGGGTCGATTGGTCGATCAAAAGGGTATCGATTTAGTGGTCGATCAGTTGCCACTGTGGCTTGAAAAGCATGCGATGATGTTGGTAGTGGTTGGGACCGGTATGCCCCATTACGAGCAGGCATTATTAGAATTAGCGCAGCGCTTTCCAGACCGCTTGTTTGTGCATTTGGGCTATTCCGAAACTTTGGCGCATCAGGTAGAAGCGGGTGCCGATATGTTTTTAATGCCGTCACGTTTTGAACCCTGTGGCCTTAATCAAATGTATAGTCTGGCCTATGGTACGCCGCCGATTGTGCATCATACTGGTGGCTTAGCCGATACCGTAGTGAATGCAAGCGCCGCGCATATTGCCGATAAAACCGCCAACGGATTTGTGTTTTATGATCCAAATCCGCATGCGCTGACCGCCGCGATGGAACATGCTATTGAACTTTATAATAAGCCAAAAACTTGGCAACAAATTCAAAAAACGGGGATGAATCGCGCGTCTGGTTGGCAGACCAGCGCGCAGGCTTATTTAAATCTATACCTTCAGGAGTTATCACATGTTCACTAAAACAAACAAAGCCCCCGTAAAAGCTAAAAAAAGTGCGGCTAAAAAACCGGCTTTGCCCAATGATAAGACGGGCTTAGAACAGGCATTTTTGCACTACTTAGAGAATAACTTGGGGCGTGATCTTCCCTCAAACCCCGAATACCAGTTGAGCGCACTTGCGTATGTCGTGCGTGATCGTTTAATGCAAAACTGGAAAAAAACCTGGCAAACCTATAACGAAAATCCGACCAAGCGTGCCTATTACTTGTCGATGGAATTTCTGATGGGGCGCTCATTGCGCAACAACTTGCTCAACCTTGGCCTAGATCATCCTGTTAAAGAGGCATTGGATGATTTGGGATTAGCCTATGAAGAAATCGAGCAGCAAGAAATTGATGCCGGCTTAGGCAATGGCGGTCTGGGACGTCTAGCGGCTTGTTTTGTAGATAGTTGTGCCACCTTGGGCTTACCGGTGATGGGTTATGGTTTGCGTTACGAATACGGTATGTTTCGTCAAATGATTGAGCAGGGTTTTCAAATTGAGGCGCCTGATCATTGGCTAGGACATGGTGATTATCCATGGGAATCACAGCGTCGTGAATACGCGCGAATCATTAAATTTGGTGGCTGTTGCCACAGTCATGAAGATTCATCAGGTCATCTTAAGGTGCATTGGGAAGGCTATGAAGAAATTTTAGCCGTTCCCTTTGATGTGCCGGTACCAGGCTATAAAAACCAGGTGGTTAATTCGTTGCGCTTGTGGCATGCAGAGGCGCCCGATGCGTTTAAGTTAAGTGCGTTTAATGCCGGCTCCTATTTTGAAGCGGTGGCTGAAAAACAAGCGGCTGAAAATCTAACGATGGTGCTTTATCCAAACGATTCGAGTGAAAACGGTAAAGAGTTGCGTCTGCGCCAACAGTATTTTTTGGTGTCGGCTAGTTTGCAAGATGTGGTTGCACAGTGGTGCCGAACAAAGGGTCATGATTTCACCGACTTTGCTAAGTTTAATGTGTTTCAACTGAATGATACGCACCCTAGTTTAGCGGTCGCAGAATTAATGCGCTTGCTGGTTGATGAGCATCATCTTCCTTGGGACCAGGCCTGGTCGATTACCACTCAAACCATGGCTTACACCAACCACACGCTACTGCCAGAAGCACTGGAAAAATGGTCGCGGCATTTAATGGCACGTTTATTGCCTCGTCCGTTACAAATTATCGAAGAGATTAATCGCCGTTTTCTTATTGAGGTGGCTTGCAAGTGGCCAGGTCGTGCCGACAAAATTCGTGAGTTATCGCTATTTGACGAGCATGGCATGGTGCGCATGGCGTATTTGGCGATTGTGGGAAGCTTCTCCGTTAATGGCGTTGCCGCGCTTCATTCTGAACTGCTTAAAGAAGGTTTGTTTAATGACTTTTATCAGCTTTGGCCCCACAAGTTTAATAACAAAACCAATGGCGTTACCCAGCGTCGCTGGTTAGCGGCCTGTAATCCGGGTTTGCGTCATTTAATTACCGACACCCTGGGTAATGAAGACTGGATTACCGACCTAAGTCGGCTCGCTGCACTTGAAAAGCAGGTAGGCAATAAAGCCTTCGAGCAGGCCTGGTTTGATATTAAACAGGCGAACAAGCAGCGTTTGGCCGATTTAATCGCCCGAGAAGTGGGTGTGCAAGTGAGTACCGATGCCATATTCGATGTGCAGGTGAAGCGGATTCATGAATACAAGCGCCAGTTACTGAATGCCCTGCATGCGATTCATTTGTATCGTCAAATTAAGTTAGGCAACACGGCAAATTGGACCAATCGAGTGATTATTTTTGGTGGCAAAGCTGCGCCGGGTTATGCGATGGCAAAAACCATTATTAAACTCATCAATAACATTGCGATGATGGTTAACAACGACCCCGAGATTGGCGATAAATTGAAAGTGGTGTTTATTCCAAACTACCGTGTATCGACGATGGAAGTGATTTGCCCGGCGGCCGATGTGTCCGAGCAGATTTCGACAGCTGGTAAAGAAGCATCTGGTACCGGTAATATGAAGTTTATGATGAATGGTGCGATTACGATTGGTACGTTGGATGGCGCGAATGTCGAAATCCGTGAGTCAGTCGGTGATGATAACTTCTTCTTGTTTGGTTTACGTGCGCATGAGGTGCAAGCCAAGTTAGGCGAGTATTATCCGCAAAGCTACATAGATGCGGATGCCGATTTACAAGGCGTAGTTGATCTCTTACGCTCTGGCCATTTTAATCCGTTAGAGCCCGGTTTATTTGATGACGTGATTGCCAGCTTTATGGCACCGCATGATCCTTGGATGACCTTGGCGGATTTCCGTAGTTATGTTGCTGCGCAAGAGCAAGTGGCCCAGGCTTATAAGAATCAGCAGGCCTGGGTGAAAATGAGTATCGTCAATTCTGCGCGCAGTGGTATGTTCTCGACGGACCGTACCATGCAACAATATAACGATGAAATTTGGCATTTAACCCCAGTGAACGTCAGCTAGGTCATATTCGATTGCATTGGACAAGAGGTTAACTTCTGCTACAATGGCGCGCAAGTTAGGCAACTAACTGTGCGCCTCTTGGCGTATTTCATTATGGTAGTGCTGTTCGTCCCCTCGCGACGCTAAACTGGGAACCCCGCCAGGTCCGGAAGGAAGCAACGGTACCAGTGGCTGCGGGTGCCGAGGTCAGGCGGATGGTGCTGCCACCCCTAATATTCATCTTTAATACTTCTACGCAAATCTCTCGATGATTTTTCTTGTGTTCTTTTGCCAGTCTTTCAACTGAGCATGCTAGAATTCTATTATTCTTAAAACATAGAGTATGGCATGACCTATCAGGTACTGGCGCGAAAATGGCGACCAAAAAACTTTAGCGAACTTGTTGGGCAAACCCATGTAATGCAAGCGCTCAGTAATGCACTGGAGCAGCAGCGGGTTCACCATGCCTATTTGTTTACCGGGACCCGCGGGGTCGGTAAAACCACGATTGCACGTATTTTTTCAAAAGCACTGAATTGTGAACAGGGGCCCTCGGCACATCCCTGTGGTCAGTGCTCGGCGTGTTTAGCGATTGACCAAGGTCGTTTTGTCGATTTGATTGAAGTCGATGCCGCATCTCGAACCAAAGTCGAAGACACTCGTGAGATTTTGGATAATGTTCAGTACGCACCCACACAAGGGCGGTTTAAGGTTTACCTGATAGACGAAGTGCATATGCTTTCAAAAAGCAGTTTTAATGCTTTGTTAAAAACGCTTGAAGAACCGCCGCCTCACGTTAAGTTTTTGTTAGCGACTACAGAACCTCACAAGCTGCCTATTACGGTGCTATCACGTTGTTTACAGTTCAATTTATTGCGTTTAACCACGGTTCAGCTTGAACAACATCTGGCGATGATCTTAACGGCTGAAGCGCTGGCATTTGAGCCAGGAGGGCTGGCGTTAATTGCGAAGGCAGCGGACGGTTCAGCGCGTGATGCACTGAGTCTGCTGGATCAGGCGATTGCGTATTGCGCAGGAAATATTACCCAAGCGGCTGTTCAGACCATGTTGGGCTTGGTCAGCCCGCAACAGGTGCAAGCGGTTTTAACGACACTGCAGTCGGGACAATCTCCTGCTTTAAAGGCATTGCTACTGGACTTGGCCGCTACAGGCGTGGATTATATGGCTCTGCTAAATCAGTTATTAGCGAGCTTTCATCAGTTGGCACAAACGCAGTTTTTGGGCGAAGCCTTGGATAGTGGAGATTTAACCAGCGCGCAGTTACAGGAATGGTCTGCGGCAATCGACCCCGCTAGGTTGCAGGTCTGGTATCAGATAGGTTTGCGGGCTCAGCAGGATATTCGCTTAGCTCCCGATGTGCGCATGGGCTTTGAAATGATGCTGATGAGGATGTTTGCATTTAAACCGAGCGATGGCTCGTCACGTCCAGCTATTTCTAATAGTGCCGCTAGCGTTACCAATGCGCCCAGTATCGACACTGTCATGTCATCGAATCCGGTAGCTACACAGCCACCGTTAGTGCCCGCAGCTGCGGAAGCGTCAGCGCCAGTTCAACAGCATCAGGTGCGAGAGACTCCCCCTTCTTTAGAGCTAGATGCCTTTCCCGCATTGAAAGCACGAGTAGCTAGGGTGCAAAAACGTCAAAACGCCTCGCCTGAACTTAATAGCGAGTCCGTTACAACGGTGCAAGAACAGCAACCGGCTGTTCCAGAACCAACGATTCCAGAACTCGTTCCACCGCCTTTGGCTGAACCAGCTCCGACGGAAGTCGCCTCGATTGAACCCATGCTGACTGAATCAAGCATTGAACAGACCGCAGCTGCAGGTGTCGGTTTGCCAGTGGCTGACTTGGACAGTTGGATCGCGATGATTGATCAATTACAGCCAACCGGCATGGCTTTAGCTTTGGCTCAGCAAGCCTGTTGGGTCAAACGCGAGGAGCAGGCCTGGTGGCTGGCCTTAGATTCGATGCAGTTACAAGCGAATAATGAGGTTGCTTGGCAAAACTTACAAAAGTTGGTCTGGGAAAAAATAAGTCCAGATATTACATTGCACAAGCTAAGCGAACCTTTAACGGGATTAACGCCTGCTCAGGCGATGAAGGATCAAAAACAACAACAAGAACAGCTGTGGATGGAAGCACTAGAGCAATCCACCGTTCTGGCCAATATTGAAGCGCAATTGGGAATGACCCGATTACACAATAGCCTGAAAGTATCTTATTAAATTAATTAACTAAGAAGGAAGTGTTATGTTTGGTGGAAAAGCTGGTATAGGTAATTTGATGAAGCAAGCGCAAGAGATGCAAAAGAACATGGAAAAAGCGCAAGCAGAAATCGCACAAATGGAAATTGTTGGTGAAGCGGGCGGTGGTTTGGTGAAAGTCACCATGACCGGTAAGCATGAGTTGGTTGCGGTCAATATTGATGAATCTTTGATGGATGACCGAGAAATGTTAGAAGATTTGGTTGCAGCAGCCGTAAATTCGGCAGTGCGTCGTGTCGAAGAAACTACGCAAGAAAAAATGGGCGGTTTAACCCAGGGGTTGAATCTGCCTGGTGGCATGAAGTTGCCTTTTTAAGCGCAATTGACTGTGCACTACTCGCCGCTGATTCAGAATCTTATTGATAGCCTTCGTGGTTTGCCGGGTGTTGGCCCTAAGTCCGCTCAGCGGATGGCGCTGTACTTGTTAGAGAGGAACCCTGAGGCGGCCAAGCGTTTGGAAGAGAGTTTGGGGCAAGCGCGAGAAAAGGTCGGGCGCTGTCAGTCCTGTCGTACCCTTACCGAAGAACCGATTTGCCAGCTGTGTCGTTCTGAGCGACGAATTCGACACCAGCTGTGTGTTGTTGAATCCCCGAGTGATTTAATCTCGATTGAACAAACGGGTGTTTATCAGGGCTTGTATTTTGTGTTGATGGGGCACTTATCGCCGATTGATGGCATTGGCCCCAAAGAGTTGGGTCTGGAGCAATTAAGTGAGCGTTTAGCTGAGGGCGGAGTGACCGAGCTTATTTTGGCTACTAATCCAACCTTAGAAGGCCGTACCACAGCTGATTATATTGCGCAGTTAGCTAATAAACAGGGTGTTCAGGTGAGTATGTTGGCACAAGGATTGCCAATGGGTGGCGAGCTAGAATATGTCGATAGTGCGACCCTATCATTTGCATTTAGTGGTCGCAAATCGTTTGAAAACTAAGAATTAGACGACATCAGGGTTTCAAGTAAAGCTTTTTGGGCATGAAGACGGTTCTCGGCTTCTTGCCAAACAATACTTTGCGGTCCATCAATCACTTCGGCGGTGACTTCTTCGCCGCGATGTGCGGGTAAGCAGTGCATAAATAACGCATAACTATCGGCACGCTCCATAATGGCTTGGGTGACGCGATAGCGTGACAATGCCTGTTTACGCAAGCGTTGCTCATCTTCTTGGCCCATGCTAGCCCATACGTCGGTAACTATTAAGTCGGCGTTTTCAGCCGCATCCATCGGATCGCGGATAATCTCTACTCGGTCTTTCGCCATCTCAAGTAAATCAGCACGTGGCTCGAACCCTTTTGGACAAGAAATACGTAATTTGAAGTCATAGAGCTGTGCGGCATTAATATAAGATTGGCACATATTATTACCATCACCAATCCATACGACGGTTTTGCCTTTAATAGAGCCGCGTGCTTCATAAAATGTTTGCATATCTGCAAGCAGTTGGCAGGGATGAAAGTCGTCCGTTAAAGCATTAATTACTGGCACTGAAGAATATTCCGCCATGGTTTCAACAATGCTATGCTCGAAGGTTCTAACCATAATGCCGTCAACCATGCTTGAAATCACCCGTGCGCTATCTTCAATCGGTTCACCGCGACCTAACTGGGTGTCACGCGGTGATAAGAAAAGCGCGTGACCGCCTAGTTGGGTCATGCCCACTTCAAATGAGATGCGTGTTCGCGTGGATGATTTTTCAAAAATCATGGCCAATGTTTTGTTTTTCAGCGGCTCATGAATGTCGCCCGCTTGTTGCATCGCCTTCAGCTCAATGCCGCGCAATAATAAAGCGTTTAATTGTTCGGCATTGAAGCTTTTAAGCGTTAAGAAGTGTTGAATATTCATAGAAAATTTATTGAGTTAAAAAAGCCTTAATCAGTCTAGTCAGGCCGTTTACAAGTTGTTCGGATTGCGCATGGGTCATCACAAAAGTGGGTAGCAAGCGCACGGTGTCACCCCGTGTGACGTTTATCAGGAGTTTGTCGGCTAACGCCATTTTTACCAAATCACCACAAGGGCGATCGAGTTGAATGCCAATCATATAGCCTTTGCCACGAATATCGACCACGCCTGGAATGTTGGCTAAAGCCGTTTTAAAGGCGGCTAAAAGTTCAGCACCTTGTTTAGCAACGAGGTCGATATAGTTATGGTATTCGAGGGTTTCGATAACCGCTAAGCCGGCAGCACAGGCTAGGGGGTTGCCACCAAAAGTTGTACCGTGATTGCCTGGCGCAAATAGTTCAGCGGCTTTGCCGCGAGCAAGGCTGGCACCTATCGGTACACCATTGCCTAAAGCTTTTGCTAGGCTTAGTACATCAGGCAAAATACCTTCATGTTGGAAGGCAAACCATTTACCGGTACGCCCAATGCCGGCTTGGATTTCGTCGATCATCAATAACAAGTCGTGTTCATCACACAGCGCGCGTAAGGCTTTTAGGTAGCCAGGCTTAGGCACATGAACGCCACCTTCACCCTGCACTGGCTCAACCAAAATGGCGACCACATTTGGATTATTCGCTATTGCGTTTGCAACCGCTTCAACATTATCGAAGGGTACGCGCACAAAACCTTCCACTAATGGATAAAAGCCATCATGAACCTTTGCGCTACCCGTTGCGCTGAGCGTCGCGAGGGTGCGACCATGGAAACTATTTTCCATCACAATAATTTGCGCGTGGCTTATACCTTTACTATGGCCATACTTTCGGGCCATTTTAATAGCCGCTTCATTGGCTTCGGCACCGGAGTTGCCAAAAAAGACTTTGTCCATGCCACTAATCGCAACCAACTTGTCGCCAAGCTGTTGTTGTTTAGCAACATGATATAGATTTGAGGTATGAATTAGGGTTTTACTTTGTTCACACAGGGCTTGAGCGATTGCTGGATGGGCATGCCCTAAACTACAAACAGCAATACCACTCACGGCATCAAGGTACGCGTTATCCTGCTCATCGTATAGCAGGGCACCTTCGCCATAGTGGAACGTTACCGGTAAACGCCCATAGGTATTCATCAAGCTGCTCATGTAAAACCCCTCACAGGTTAAGACGCTATTCAAAATGCTGAAACAAAAAAGAGCAATCCAAACATGCCTATGGATTGCCCTTTCCCAAAATCCAATTTGATTTTAGCGAAATTGTATGAAAATTCAAGTAATTGACTGGTTTAGTATAAAATAAGTTAGCTGAGCAAGCTAGGATTTATCGACAGCTTGCGCTAGAATAATTTCCTTTTTTTAATGAATTGAATGATAAGTAGGAGCTCAGTTGCATGCAAACTATGTCTGATCGCGATGGCCTAATCTGGAAGGATGGCGAAATGGTCCCTTGGCGCGAAGCCAACACCCATGTTCTGACCCATACGTTGCATTATGGCATGGGCGTCTTTGAAGGTGTGCGTGCCTATGATGCCGATGGTGGAACGGCGATTTTCCGGCTAGAAGCGCATACTGATCGTTTGTTTAATTCAGCCAAAATTATGAATATGCCGATGCCGTTTGATAAAGAGACTTTAAATGCGGCTCAGCGTGCCGCTGTCCGTGAAAACGGTTTGAAGTCTGCCTATATCCGTCCGATGGTTTATTATGGTTCAGAAGGTATGGGCTTACGTGCCGATAACCTCAAAACTCACGTGATTATTGCGGCGTGGGAGTGGGGTGCTTATATGGGTGAAGAAAATCTGACCAAAGGGATTAAGGTTGCAACCTCGTCTTATACGCGCCATCACCCTAATATCACCATGACTAAAGCTAAAGCCAACGGCGCTTATATGAATTCTATGTTAGCGTTACAGGAAGCCATCGCGCATGGTTGTCACGAAGCACTCTTGTTAGATAGTCATGGCTTTGTCGCTGAGGGCAGTGGTGAAAACTTTTTTATGATTAAAGATGGTGTTATCTACACCCCTGACTTATCGGCCGCATTAGATGGTATTACGCGTAAAACGGTGTTTCAAATTGCCAAGGAATTGGGTTACCAAGTGGTTGAGAAACGTATTACGCGTGATGAAGTCTATATTGCCGATGAAGCCTTTTTTACCGGTACTGCCGCTGAAGTTACCCCTATTCGTGAATTGGATAACCGCCCTATTGGCTGTGGTTCGCGTGGACCGATTACCGCAAAAATTCAGGCCATGTATTTTGATATAGTGCACGGTCGTTCTGCTGCGCACGAAGCTTGGTTGAGTCGTGTTACTAAATAAGCTAGCTAAGGAGTTTTTATGAGTCAGCAACAATCCTGTTCGCAGCGTCAAGTTGAAGTCACTTATGACGATTTACCGCTTTATTGCCCTATGCCGGATGAAACCGCTTGGGACGCACACCCTAAAGTTTTTTTGCCAATTGAAGAAACTGGCTTTGCCAAATGTCCCTATTGCGGCACTGAATATGTGTTAAAAGATTGGGATCCGTCACGAAAAGGTCATTAATACTATTATCGCCAGCGCGTTGGACCAAATTGGCACAGGCGTTGGCGTTTCCCTTGCCCCATCCGGCTATTGATTCACCTATTCAGCAGGTGTATTGGTCTCCTTCTGTTTACCCTGATGCTAGTCATCAACTTATTTATATCAAAACCGCAACGATCGCTTACTATTTAAAGTGGCCAAAAAAGCAGGTAAAGAGCCACATATTTTGGCGCTTGAGCCAGGCCTGGTTTCAACTTGATATTCACTCAAATTATCAATTTTCGATGGCGTCAGCCGATATCTGGTTGCAACTGAGTTCGGCTTCATCCTTGCACTGGGTACGACCAGTGGCGGTTGAATACTATGTGTTAAGTCGAGCGGTAGCGAATGAAGGGATTCCAACGTATTTATCCGATTCGGCACTCATAAGATTGCGAGATCATTTTCGGGCGATGCAGTCGTTTTCATCTGCCAAGTTTGGTCCTTTAGTTAACCCAGTATGTGACATGAACGGCTGGTTGCAGCGACTAGAGCAAGGATTTCAATTAACTAAAGTCCCCAGTCAGCTGGTGCAATCCGCACTTGCGCAAGCGAAAGAATGCCCGGAAACAAAGGCCGTGCCGCTTATGTTAGATTGGCGTTGGGATCAGTTAGCATGGCAAGCAGGCCTGCCCGATACGATTATTGATTTAGATGCTTGGGTTTGGGCGCCTGAAACGTTAAGTTGGGTAATGTTAGAGTATTTATTGGCTGGACAATCGGATGAGGAGGTATCACGCTGGGTCGTTGATTTGCAGGTCAATCAACATCAATTGGACGCATGGCGACAGGCATATCGTTTGCTATTATTTGCGATGAATTGGCAGGGCGAAACTAACCTGGATGCCTGGTTAGCCGCCCCAAAGCGGTTTAAAGCCTAGGTAGTTTGCGCGCGAAAGCGCAGTTGCCATTTAATCATACCGTACCAAGCTAAGCCCATGTAGGCGACAAACATCATCGCGGTGAGCGGGTAGCCGGTTTGCCAATAGAGTGCTACGGCGAAGGTATTAATCACAATCCAATAAAACCAGCTTTCTAACACTTTACGTGCCATTAAAAAGGTGGTCATCATCGAAAATACCATCACACCGGCGTCTAAATACGGCATTTGACTCGCTTCGAAGAGTGTCAGTAAGCCGCCAAAACTGAAGGTCAGTAACACGCCTAAGCTAATCCATAGCGCATGACGCCCGAGTCCCCAGGTATGAATCGCTAAGGGTTTAATGTCGGTATTAGTGGCGGCGGCTTCGCGACTGGGTTGTACCTGCCATAGCCACCAACCGTAAGCCGCCATGCCCATGTAAAAAAGGTTTAGCGCCGATTGCATGGGCAAATTGCCTTCCCAGAAGATCACCATATAAATGGCGGTACTCACAAACGCCGCTGGCCAAGCCCAGACGATTTCACGAGCGGCCATAAGCACATAAGCGAGACCGAGGGCTACCGCAATGGCTTCCCAAATGGAAAAGTGTTGTAGTTGTATGGCAAAAAGATTAGCCAGTTGTCCATCCATAATGTGTGCTTCCATGTGAATGTTGCAGATGTTAGAGGGCGTCGTGCGTTTTAGGCGCACGATTTTGACCGACAAGTTTCAACACAAAAATCGACTCGGGATGGAGCTCAATTGCGCGTGCCATTTCGTCAGTCATGAGTCCCATAATGTGATGAAAATCACCAAATAATTGAGTACTCAGGGTGTTGCGCACCACGGTGACACGTGGATCAGTTTCAAGTTGGTTAATAAATGCCAAAATGGGCATTGAGTACTCTTTTTTTAAAGGGTATAAGCTAATGTCGAGCGATATTTGCATAGCAATCCTTTGATATGGTGTAAATTCAACCCTAAAAACGCAAACGGGTGGTTATGCCCAATTGTCTGGGGTCGCCGAGGCGAACGTAGCGTTTGTTATTGTCGCCAAAATCATGGTCGAAGAAATAACCGCGGGTGGCATAGCGTTCGTCAGTGAGGTTTTTGGCCCAAGCATAGACTTCAAAGGCGCCGGTTTCATAACCTATGCGGCTATTGACCAGTAGATAGGCACCGGAGCGTTCATTATGCACGTTATCAAAATAAAACGCATCCATGCCTTGCAGTTCTAAACGAGCAAACCAACCATCACCTTGGCGATATTGCCCGCCAAATAAGTACTGGTAATTAGGCGCATGCGCGGCTTCACGACCGTTTACTGCAAAATCGGCCGCTTTTGGAGTACCAGAGATTTCGGTTTTTAACAGACCGAGATGGGCAAACAAATCCAGTCTTGGATGGGCTTGCCAGTCTAACTGAGTTTCTAGCCCATAGTGTCTAGCAGAATCAAAGTTTTCTGTGAAAAATACAAAAGAATTACCAATCAGGTCATAACCATCAAACTGCGGATTTTGCCGATCCATATAGAATAGCGTCGTTGTGGTTTGTAGTCGCCCATAATTGGAACGCAAGCCAATTTCATAGTTGTATAGGGTTTCGGTATTAAAACGTTGAGGAGCATCTTCGTTGCTTAAGCCAGTATTAAAGCCGCCGGCTTTGTAACCTCTTGATAGACCAGCAAAGGCAGTATGACGATCGTTATAATTATGGCTGTAGTTTATGGAGCCACCCCAAAGTGTTTCAGTTGGCTTAAAACTGTCATTAGCGGAATTTTTAAAATTCTGTTTGATGTTTTCTATGCGTAAACCAAAGGTTATGGTGCTCATATCAGTGAAGTAGTAATCGACTTGACCAAAGGTGGCAAATCGATTTATTTCATAATCGGTGTCAGTTAGACCATCATAGGTGTAGAAAGTATCGTTCTGTTCCAATAATCTCGAAGCATAAAGCCCTGACAACCAATCAACTGAGTTATTAAGTATTTTTTCTGAAGAAGTCCAGCGAAGTTCTTGTGAATAATGGGTTCGCTGTTTCTGGTTTTGATAAACAGCATCAGGGTTCTCAGTCCAATCGTCATCATAACTGTAAAGCATTTCTGAGTCAGCAATACTTGTCGTGGACGTCAGCTGATAATTCGAGTTACCGGTCCAAGTCACTTTAAACGCACCGGCTAGGGTTTTTTGGGTGTCACGCCCGGGTTCATCGGATCGGGTGGTGAAACTATTATCGCGTGAAAAGGCATCATAGCCATTATTCAGGTTGGCATAGAGCAGGTTTAAATCAAATTGGGTGTCGCTATTGGCCCACCAGCGTAAGGCACCCCGCGCTTGCGTTTCATCACGGCCATTGGTGTCGGTGCGATTCAGGGTTTTATTAGTCCGAAAGCCATCGCTGTCATGTTTAAACAAACTAAAGCGGTAGAGCGGGGTCAGTTCACCGCGATCAATACCGGTTAAAGCGCCACTATTGGCCAGCCCAATTTCCCGCAAACGATCACTGCCTAGGGTGGTTTCTAACAGGGTTTCGCCAGCGGTGGTGGGTTCATTAGATTGAATGTTGACCAGGCCTGCTATGGCGCTAGCACCATAGCGGGTACTCTGTGGGCCGCGCAGAATCTCCACCTGTTTGACATCAAATAAACTGCCGGCCATACCAATGCCGCTTAAATCAATGCCATCAATCGCAAAGCCGACACTGGGGTTGGGCGCACCGGTATATTCATCGCGCTCGCCCATGCCGCGAATTTGCAGGTGGCGCGGGCGCGACGACTGCCCTGAAAAATTAACGTTCGGGGTTTGTAATAATACATCGCCAAAATGGGTGGCGCCACGGTCTTGCAGTTCGACCTCATCCAGAATGGTGGCACTGGCGGTTAAGGCTTGTTGCTCCACTTGACGTAAATCGGCATTGACCGTAATTGGGGCTAGGGTCGCAGTGGCGTTATCCGCATGACTTGTTGGGGTGATTAGCAGGCCTGGTAAGCTGCTTAATAGGGCAAGATGGAGTGGTTTCATTTTAAAACGAGCGGTGTTGTTTAACATGGTGTTTCCTTTTTATCGCCAGATGTATAAGTCAATGGTTTAAAAAGGACAGGGAACATCGCAAAAGCTTTGCGATTCGACGCCTGTCCCTACGCTGGTATGATCCAGATCAGGTTCAAAGGGTTTTGCTAATGCAATCTCAGGCCGAAGCCACCCCATGGCAAAATGGACGCAGATTATAGCATAAGCGGTTGATAAAAAAGCACATCCGCTTTCTCAGTCAAATCTCAGTAGTCCTCATCTTCACTGCGTGCCGTGACGCTAATGTCACCTTCGTAATCGACCTGAATATGTAAATGAATCGGGCGACAGCAGACAAAACAATCTTCAACATACTGCTGCTCGGGTTCCGAGGGATCGACGACGATTTCGACTTCTTCCCAACAATAGGGGCATTGAATAAATTGGGTATCGAGCATGGCTTAATCTCCGGTTGGGTTGATGCCCTGACAAGCCAGCGCAAATATTTGGGCACTGTGCCAGGCCTGCTTATTGGCAAAGTCGGCCACTTGGTGGCGACAACTGGTGCCGGTCGCGACAATCAAATCATCGGCTTGCGCACTGGCTAATGTGGGCAGTAGCGTTTGCTCGGCAATGGTTAAAGAAATCGCACGATTTTTATAGCCAAATTCGCCGGACATGCCACAACAGCCTGAAGGAATAAGGCGCACATCGAGTTGCGGAATCAGACTGAGTGCCGCTTTGGCATCGAGTGCCTTTGCTAAAGATTTTTGGTGACAATGCACGTGCAACCACAAGGTTTTGGCAATCGGCTGAAACGGCAGGGGGGTGTCTTTGGCTAGCGCCAAGATCAGTTCTTCAAACAGGCGCACATCCTGAAAGTGCCAAACCGGATCAACTTGTGGTGGTAACAGCGCACTAGCTTCATCACGCCACACCAGGGTATCCGAAGGTTCTAGGCCGACAATCCAATCGCCATAACTGACTTGGGTGAGTTGTGCTTGAATCGCTTTCAGACTGTGTTTCGCTTCGTCTAACAGACCTTGGCTTAATAACGCGCGTGGTGAGTGGTCTAAAAACACCGGTATCACTTCCAAATTCAGGGCGTGCAGTGTCTTAATCGCTGCCTGACCAATCGCTGGTTCCTGATAATTGCTGTAAAGATCAATCAGTAACCAAACCCGACCGCGCGTCTGGGTGGATGAGTTGGTTAGCAGGCCTGCTGAGTTTTGCCACCAGTCGGCTAAGGTTTGAGGTGCGATTTGTGGCAATGGGCGAGTGGGATCGACGCCCATTACCCGCTTGCTGAGGCTAAGGTTTTGCAAACTATTAAACAGCTTGGGTGCTTTGCTCCCCAAATTGAGTAATTGCGCATAGTGTTTAATCGACCAACGACTGAATGAAAAGGGTTGTGTTTGATAGAGCACCTCCGATTTCAGTCGCGCCATATCGACACTGGCCGGGCATTCGGTTTTACAGGCTTTGCAACCCAAACACAGCGCCAAGGCATCTTGTAATTCGGCGTTATTCAGCGCGGCACGCGGATCGGGTTCGGTTAAAGCACGGCGTAATAAATTACTGCGTCCTCGGGTGGAATAGTTTTCTTCACGGGTCGCTTGGTAGGAGGGGCACATGGTGCCTTGTCCGGGTGATTTTCGACAAGCACCAGCGCCATTACATTTTTCGACCGCATCTAGCAGGGATAAATCTTTACGCCAGTTGTAACCCGTGGCAAAAGTTTGCTGGGCGCGGCGGGTGGCCCGCAGGTTTTCGGTAATCGGGGTGTCGCTTAAAATCACCCCGGGGTTAAATAGGTTGTGCGGATCAAACAGCCGTTTCAGTTGCACTAAGCAGTCGTAAACCTCATCGCCCAGCTGTGAGCGTAGATAGGGCGCGCGGATTCGACCATCGCCGTGTTCACCCGACAGAGCACCTCGGTATTTTTTGACCAAAGCGGCACTGCGTTGGGCCACTTGGGCAAATAACGCCGGGCCTTCGGGACTGGCTAAATCAATTTCTGGGCGCACATGAATTAAGCCCACCGAGGCGTGACCATAGTAAACGCAACCCAGTTGCAGTTCGGCCATCAGTGCTTGGGTGTCGCGGTAAAAATCCGGCAGGGCGGCGACCGGTACGCAGGCATCTTCAATAACTGCAACCGCTTTTTTGCGCGTCGGTTTGCCCATTAATAAGCCCAAGCCGGCTTTACGTAAATTCCAGACTTTAGCGCTATCCTGTGGATCGATAATTGGGCAAGCATAGGCACCTTGTTGCTGCATCCAGACCTGGTCATCGGCTAGGCGTTGTGCGAGTTCATCGGCCGAATCGGCAAACAGCTCGACGACCAGCACGGCGGCTGGATCACCCTCTACCCAAAAGCGATTCGCGGTTTGTTCACGGTTGTTGAGGGTGCCATCGAGGGTGGCTTTATCAATCAGTTCTATCGCCGCGGGCTGTTGCGGTAAATAGGCTGGTACCACCTGCATTGCGGTAAAAATGGAGTCAAAATGGGCGCAGAAAAGTTGGCGATGTTTGGGCAGTGGCACTAAATTTAGCGTGGCTTGGGTAATAACCCCTAGCGTGCCCTCGCTACCACAAATTAACGGCACCAAGCTAAATGGCTTGCCTTGCGGGTTAAAGGGTTGGTGTTGGGTGTAGAGCACATCCAGCGCATAACCGGTATTGCGCCGAACAATGCTCGGGTCGGGATAAGCCTTGACAATCGCCTCGCCATGGTTATTAAGTAATGCCATCACGCCGCGGTAAATTTGTCCTTCCAAGTCGGTTTGTTGACATTTCGCCGCCAGTTGCTCGGGCGTGAGTGGGCCTACCGCAACTTCTTTGCCATCGGCAAGAATCATCTGCAGCGCCTTGACGTGCTCACGGGTGGTGCCATAGTACACCGAGTAGGCACCGCAGGAGTTGTTGCCAATCATTCCCGCAATCATCGCGCGATTAGAGGTGGAGGTGTCCGGCGCAAAGCGCAAACCATCTTGGCGCACCAGTGCATTTAAATCATCTTGAATTACCCCCGGCTCGACATCGACTTCGCGCTGTTCAGGGCGATAATCCAACACCCGCGTAAAGTGTTTGGATAGATCCATCAGCAGGCCTGGTCCAATCGCCTGGCCACCCAATGAGGTGCCACCGGCACGGGGGGTGATGGGTAATTTCGCGTCTAGCGCGTTACGAACCTTTGCCAGCAAATCGGCCTGATCTTTTGGATAGGCAAACTGCTGGGGTATGATTTCAAAAACGGACGCGTCAGTGGTAATCGTGGTCATGGTGCTGGTTAATGGCCTTTAATGTAATAAGCGTGTACGCAAGGTGCCTGGAATTTGTTTTAATTGCGCCAGGCCGGCATCACGGTCTTTGGCATCGAGGTCTATGACCACATAGCCAATTTCGCTGTTGGTTTGCAGATATTGTGCCGCAATATTAATGTTTTGGGCAGCAAAGGCTTGGTTAATTTGGGTGAGTATACCCGGTTGGTTATGGTGAATATGCAATAAGCGACTGCGCCCGATATGCTCTGGCAGGGCGACTTCCGGAAAGTTGACCGCGGAGATGCTACTGCCAATATCCGAATAGGCCACCAGTTTGGCCGCGACTTCGGCACCAATACTGGCTTGGGCTTCTTCGGTGCTACCGCCAATATGCGGGGTTAGAATCACATTATCTAAACCACGCAATACCGATTCAAACGGCTGTTTGTTGGTTTCTGGCTCGGTCGGGAACACATCAATCGCGGCACCGGCTAATTGCCCGGATTGAAGGGCATCGGCCAATGCTGGAATATCGACCACCCGACCTCGTGCCGCGTTAATCAATAAACTGCCAGGCTTCATCATCGCTAGTTGTTGATGGCCAATCATCCATTCGGTTTCTGGAGTTTCCGGAACATGCAAGCTGACCACATCGGCTTTGCTTAGCAGTTCAGCGAGGCTGGCGACTTGTTGCGCGTTATTGAGCGGCAGTTGTTTAGCAATGTCATAAAAAATAACCCGCATCCCGAGGTTTTCGGCCAAGATGCTGAGTTGCGAACCGATGCGACCATACCCGATAATGCCCAGGGTTTTACCACGCGCTTCGAAGGCTCCTTGGGCGCTTTTTTGCCAAATGCTGCGATGGGCTAGGGCGTTTTTTTCAGGCACGCGGCGCAAGAGTAATAAGATTTCACCCAACACCAGTTCGGCTACCGAGCGGGTATTTGAAAAAGGCGCATTAAACACCGGAATGCCCAGACGCATCGCCGCGGTTAAATCAACTTGGTTGGTGCCAATGCAAAAACAGCCGATCGCATTGAGTTTGGGCGCTTGGGCCAGTAGCTCGGCGGTTAATTGGGTACGCGAGCGAATGCCAATAAAGTGGCAGTCTTGCAGTGCAGTTTTTAGTTCAGACGGACTTAAAGCACCGGCATGGCTGATAATGTTGCTGTAGCCCTGTTCGCGAAAATAGGCTTCCGCACCCGGATGAATCCCTTCTAGTAACAGAATATTAATTTTTTCTTTTGCCAAGGAGAAAGCGGGCTGTGGTGTTAAGTTTTCGCTCATTCAATAATAACCTAGTAATTTAGTTGGTTATTTAGTATAGAGTAAATTGACCGCTGCGCCAAGGGGCGATTACGACCACCATTGATAAAAATGATGGGTGGGGCCGTGGCCCGATCCGACCTGAAGTTGATCGGCATGACCAATCGCTTGGGTAATATAATGCTTGGCGGCTGCCACCGCTGTGGTTAAGTCACCGCTTTGTGCCCAAAAACTGGCAATGGCAGAGGATAGGGTGCAGCCTGTGCCATGGGTATTGGCGGTTGCAATACGCGGCTGGTGTAACCAGCTTGCGCCTTGCTTATTTAACAATAAGTCATAGCAATCGTTACCTGACAAATGGCCACCTTTGGCAAGCACCGCTTGTGCTCCGAGTGCTAGGAGTTGTTCGGCCTGATCCAGCATCTGTTCGCGGGTTTGAGCTTCCGCTTGTCCAACTAAGGTCGCGAGTTCAGGTAGATTAGGGGTTACCAGGCCTGCTAGGGGCAGTAACTGGTTGCGCAAGGCGTGTTGGGTGGGTGAGTCTATTAAAGCGGCGCCACCTTTCGCAATCATCACCGGATCAAGTACCACCGGACCATTGAAATCAGATAGGCGTTTGGCAAGGATCGCAATAACACTGGCATCACTAAGCATGCCAATTTTAATGCCATCAATCCGAATATCCGTTAGTAAACTATCGAATTGTTGCGCCACAAACTCGGCCGGCAGGGGGTGAATGGCTTGCACGCCTTGGGTATTCTGAGCGGTTAGGCCGGTAATCACCGACATACCATAACAACCACAAGCAGAAAAGGTTTTTAGATCGGCCTGAATGCCAGCACCGCCCGAAGGGTCTGAACCGGCAATGGTTAATAGATTGCGAATGGGTTGGGTGGCTTGGGTTGGCTGGGTGGCTTGGGTCATTTTAGGCTCCCTCGATTAGCTGCGGATGGTTTGTGACCTGTGTGCGGATGGCTCAGCCCTTGAACCGCCAATGACCAGGCCTGGCGAAATTGGCGGGTGATGCTTTCAGGGTCGCTGGCACCACAAATCGCCGAGGCAACCGCTAGACCTTGCGCACCGGTTTGATAGACTTGTGCGACATCGATTAGACGCAAACCGCCAATCAACACCACCGGTTTACGGCTAAGGGCAACACCGGCGGTAGCACCAGACCAGCCGATGGGGGGCAGATGATTTTGTTTGGTTGCGGTGGCATAAACCGGTCCATGCCCAACATAATCGGCAAAGCGCAACTCATCCGCTTGTAAGGCTTGCGCATTAGGCGCGGTGCGACCAATAATGACGTCGGCACCGAGTATTTCCCGTGCCGTCGCTAAATCGCCATCGCCCTGACCCAAATGAACCCCCGCGGCACCTACCGCCTTTGCAATCACGACCGAATCGTTAATAATTAACGGCACCTTCAAGGCGGCTAAGCGGTGTTGAAGCTGATGGGCTAGGTCTAAGCAGGCCTGCTGGTCGGCTCGTTTATCACGCAGCTGAATTAGGCTGATGCCGCCCCGAGCCGCCGCAAGCGCCACCTCGAGAGGTGCTAATCGGCATTGGGCAGGGTCTAAAATGAGATACAGGCTGAGGTCAAGTTGGCTGTTGTGCATGGGCTTACAAGGACTCGCTCACCAGGATTCGCTGACTTGGGTTTCTACCCAGGCCATGAAACCGTCATGCCAAGCCATATGTTGTTTCGCGGCTTGGTCAAAATCATAAGGGTTGCTGCTTTTTGCCAATTCGTGTGGTGCTTTGAGCAGTTTGTAAGGGTTTTCGGCTTGTGCCGCTCGGTTACCTTGTTGATAGGCATCTGCCCGCTGCTGTTGCTGATGCGCGTCTTGGGCTTGTTGCAGTAACCAACTATCTTTCGCACCCTGGCGGTGCACATAACGCAAAATGTCTAAGGCCTGCTCAAATTCACTGCAACTGAGCTGGTCTAAAAAAAGCGCCAGATTAAAGTCTGGCGAGTGTTGTCCTAAATGCGCCAGCAGTGGCCAGTGTTTTTGGGTAAAGTTGGGTAGCGTGGATGCTTGCGTCATGAAAAATCCTGTTTACTATCGAGCGAATTTGCCATTTTACTGGGTTTTAGGTTGCTTGACATGCAGTTCATTAGATTTGTATCAACCTAGCTGGTGATTCTATAAGGTTCAAACAAGGCTTGGATATTGACTCGCGCGTTTAATTTGGCGGCCAGTAAATAGAGGCCACCGAGTTTGCGGTGAAAAAATAATGCATCAGCGGGAGGGCTGTGCCAATAGTTCTGTTCAAAACTCAGTGCCATGCCCTGGTCTTTAATCCGTGCCAGCATATCCGATTTTGCAAAATCAAACTTTCCGTTATGGCAGAAGGGTTCGCAGGCCTGCTTAAATAGTTTCACCACCGTGTCTTGTTGCGCGGGCAAAATGTTGGCTTGAAAAAAGCCAATTTGGCGTGCAGCCTCGGTCATGTGAGCAAGGTTGTTGTCTTGTGCGGCGCTGATCAGTTGTTGATAACCCTCGGCAATAGCCGGGCTAAATTGTCGGGTAGCGCCAAAGTCGAGCAGCACAATACGTTGGGTGTCGGCCTGGTACAAAAAGTTGGCAAAATTCGGGTCGGTTTGCATTTGCTGCCAAACAAAGAGTTCGCTAAATAGCAGTTGAAATAACGCGCTGACCAGTTGGTCACGAACGGCTTGTGGAGCAGCAGCAAGGGTTTCGATAGGTTCGCCAGGCATAAATTCCATTGCCAAAATGGCTTTGTTGCTAAATTCTGTTTGCACTTTGGGCTGAGCAAAATGCTGTTCAAAATCCGTGTCGGCTAATTGCTGGGCCATTTTAGTTAGGGCCTTAGCTTCATTTTCATAATCGGTTTCTAATAAGAGTTGTTGTTTGGCTTCCGCAAGAATCGGTTCTAAGTCCACGTCTTTGGGAATCAACCGAGACCAGCGTAATAAACTGGCCAAATTATCAACATCGCTGTCAATGCTGTTGGCTACGCCGGGATATTGAATTTTAATCGCAAGGTCTTCCTTCGCCCGAGTTTGTGCGCGGTGCACCTGGCCAATCGACGCCGCGGCGATTGGGTAAAAACTAAACTGTTGAAAGTGCGCCATCCAGTTGTTGCCCCAATTCGCCGCTAACTGGGTTTGGAGTTGCGAAATGGGCATGGCGGGTGCCTGATTACGCAGTTGCGCCAAAATTACTGCTAATTCGTCGGGAATTAGTTCGCCGGCATCGAGTGATAGCAGCTGACCCACTTTCATTGCGGCACCGCGCATTTTGGCTAGTTCATTGGTGAGGCGTTGGATATTTTGTGTTGATAGCAGCAGCGATTGCTTGGTGGGTTGTTCACCCTGCAACCATTGTTTGGTGCCTTGGTAGATGATAGAGCCGGCCATACCGCCAGCCACTTTACCCAGACGTGCAAGACGATTAAGGCGGTGGGTTGGGAGTGGATAGCTATTGGGCGTGCTGGGTTTGTTCATTCGGCAACCTTGATCAAAAATGAAATTAACACGGCTATTAATAGTGTGTATTGCATAACTTTTGTATAACTTTATACTTTATAGTGTAACAAGCGCAACAATGAATTTGGATAACAATTCACAACCAGCACAGGAATACCTCGCGTGGCAAATTTAGAACAGGGCGATTTAGATCGCATTATTGAAATGGCTTGGGAAGATCGTACCCCATTTGAGGCAATTGAGCAGCAATTTGGCCTGGCTGAGTCGCAGGTGATCAAGTTGATGCGAGCCAACTTAAAGCCCGGCTCGTTTAAGCGTTGGCGTGAACGGGTCACTGGCCGAGCCACCAAACATTTGCAATTGCGTGGTTTTGAGGTGGGGCGTGGTCACTGCGCGACCCAGTATAAAGCGCCGCAATATCGGCAGCGTTAAATGGCGGCATTAATCGGTGAGAAGCACATGACGCAAGACACTCATCACGACGTGTTAGTGGTAGGAGCCAGTGGTGCGATAGGTCAGGCATTGGTTAATCAAGCCTTGGCGCATTTGCCGTCCGAGGCGCGATTGATTCGGATGGCACGTAATCCTAAGAGCTTACCTAGACTGACCACCGCGCATCAGATCATTGATTTAGCGATGGATTTTAGTGATTCCGCGCAGGTTCCGATGCTATTTAATCAGGCGCACCAGGACTGGTCAGCAGCAACGGGACTTGAGCAACCGCTGGCGCACTTGGGCCAGATTTGGATTGCGACCGGTCTATTGCATGACGCAGAGCTCCAGCCCGAAAAACGCCATCAAGCCTTAAGCGCGCAGGCACTCCAGCGGAGTTTTTCGGTTAATGCGATTGGGCCGAGTTTGCTACTATCACAAATTTTGGCTGTTTTACCGCGTCGCATCATGCTTAAAATTGGAGTCTTATCGGCGCGAGTAGGTAGTATTAGCGATAATCGCATGGGTGGTTGGTACAGTTATCGCGCCTCAAAAGCCGCTCTTAATATGTTGTTGAAAACCCTCGCTATCGAGTTAGCGCGGACGCATCCCAATATTACTTTGTTGGGGATGCAACCAGGCACGACTCAAAGCGCCTTGTCGGCACCTTTTAGCCGCCATGTCGCGCCGGATGCGTTGCAATCGCCGGAGTTTACGGCTCAGCATTTATATCAGGTATTACAGCAATGTCAGCCGAGTGATTCGGGTAAACTGTTAGATTTTATGGGTGAGTTTTTTGAGCCTTAATTCTAAACAAAGGAAGCAACCATGAGACAGGGCGCAGAGCAGCGATTATTCCCTAATTTTAGCCAAAGCGCCGGCGAGCAGGCCTGGTACTTTGTCAGTGATCAGGTCATGGGCGGTGTTTCGCATGGCGAGGTGCGAACCTATACTGAGCAGGGTCAGGTGCAAACCTGTTTACAAGGCGAGGTCAGTTTAGAGAACAATGGCGGTTTTATTCAAATGCAGTGGGTGATTGATCCGCAGTTGGATTTAAGCCAGTTTTCCGGTATCTATCTGGATTGGCGCGGTCAAGCGCCCGGCGTTGCACTGCACCTAAAAACCGATCAGTTGATGCGTCCTTGGCAATCTTATCGTCATCCCGTTTCGGTGACGCCGCAATGGCAGAAACACTATGTGTCGTTTAAAGATTTTGCGCCTTATCGCACCGATACGCCGCTTGATTTAGGTCATGTCCGCCGATTAGCGGTGATTGCGTTGGGGGAGGCCGGGTCGGTGCAAGTGTGCGTGCGTGAAATGGGCTTGTATTAATGCGTCAGGTCTTGCCCACACAGTTTGCTAGTCGAAGTGATTTGGTGGCGCAGGTGGTAGCGATTTCGCCGGATTTGTTGTCAACCGACGCGATGCCGGCTAATAAGCCCACTGATAGAGCTGTTTCAGATATTCTTGGCGGTGCCGATGAGGCCGAGTTGGCTTTGCAGTTATGGTCAGTTAGAGATTATGGCCAAACGCGCAATCATTTAGATGGCGCGGTATCGGGTTTATCACCTTACCTTCGGCATGGCGTGTTAACGCCCCATCAGCTTCAGCAGGCCTGCCTGGCAAAACTATCTTTGGATGAATCCCAAAAATTCTTGCAGCAATTAAGTTGGCGCGATTATTACCATCATATTGCGCAACAGTATCCTGAGTGGCTGTGGCAGGATGTTGAGTCTTATAAAACCGGCTTTAGTGTGGTTGATTATGCAGAAGATCTGCCCGCAGATGTGTTAGCTGCTCAGACGCCGGAAGCCTTTATCAATCAGTTGATTGAGCAGCTTTACACCCAAGGCTATTTGCATAACCATGCCCGTTTGTACTTGGCTAGCTACCTAGTGCATTGGCGGCGGGTTAAATGGCAAGTGGGTGCCCGCTGGATGCTGAGGCATCTGCTGGATGGCGATACGGCGAGTAATAATTTATCTTGGCAATGGGTCGCATCTACCTTTAGTGCTAAGCCCTATATTTTTAATCTCGACAATGTGGTGAAGTTCGCTGGTGCGGTTACTACCTTCGATCTAACACCGGCCAATAATCCCGCTTTAGATGCCAGTTATGAAACTTTACAGCTGCGGTTATTTCCCAATTTAACGGCGGGTGAGTAATGTCACAATCGAGTTCTAAGAACAATACAATGCGAGTGTTCTGGTTGCATGACGAAGCCTTGCGCAAACCGGATGCGTATCAAGCGGGTGATCGGTTAGTGTTTCTTTGGGACCCTAATTACTTCGCTCAGCAGGCCTGGTCATTAAAACGGCGGGTGTTTATTTACGAATGTTTAGTGGCTTTACAGGCGGAGATTTATGTGGCCTCGCCAACGAGCTTTTGGCGTGAATTTATTGCGCAAGCGCCGGCTCTGTCGCCAAAGCTTTTTGTTGCCGAGGCTTTGGATCCTCAGCTGCAGGCCTGGTTAGCTCAGTTGCCGGCAGAAATTAAGGTAAAGATGTATCGCAACCCGAGCTTGTTTTTAAAAGCCGATTTGCAGCCATCACGCCTGAAGCGTTTCAGCCATTTTTGGCCTGTACAGGCGAAAAGTTTGGGTTTGTCTGCTTATAAAACCTCATCAAAAACCAGGAAGCATCAGTGAAATCCTCTGCCTACCAACGCATGGCGCATGCTTTTACCTATGCCGGCATGTTGCCTTTTATTTATGGCGTCTTAGCGGTTTTGGGACTGGCTCCGGGCTTGAGCTGGTGGCCAAGTTGGGTGGTTTGGCCGCAGGCTATGATAGTCTATGCCGCCGTTATTTTGAGTTTTTTAGCGGGGGTGCAATGGGGGCGTAGCCTTGAATCCGCTTTATCGAACGCGTCTAGCTTGGGATTGTTGGTGAGCGCCAATGTGATTGCTGTAGGCGTTTGGTTGTTACTACTGCTAGGTGAGTCATCCTGGGCTGTTGTTGGATTAATGTTGGGTTTTATAGTTGCTTTAGCGGGGGATTATGTTGCTTTACGGCAGCAAGATCAGCAGGCCTGGTTCTTTAGTTTACGTTGGCAGGCAACGCTGGTGGCCATGCTATCTTTGTCAGTTGTAGGATTCTTAGTAGGCATATAAAGTAATAAAGGGGCGTTAGCCCCTTTATTACTATTTTACTGAGTATCGAAATGACACTTAGTTTACGGCGTCTTTTAGACCCTTACCTGGTGTAAACTTAACTTGCTTACGTGCCGCGATTTGAATTTCTGCGCCAGTAGATGGATTGCGACCAGTGCGAGCAGGAACATCTTTAACACTGAACTTTCCAAAACCGATTAAACTAATGTCTTGACCCTTAACCATAAGATCAGTAACGGCTTGAGTAACTTGGCTAATGGCAGCAGTGGCATCTTTCTTTGAAAGACCCGTGTTAGCTACGATTTGATCAACTAATGCTTCTTTTGACATATGTATACTCCCTTAAAAATTTCATAATAAGTGATGATAAAAGCGGAATCAGTTAGCTGGGGCGTAAAACATCATTAAATAAAAGGTATTAAGTGTGTTTTACTTAAGCAAAAACCTTCCCTTGTAAAAATCAGTAGACCATAAAAATAAATGGCTTGAATGAATCTTAGGTAAAAATCGCAAAGACTGCAACATTTATCGAGCTTTTGGCGTTATATTTAATGATATTAATTAAATGTAGGTCTATTTTAAACTCGGAGACATGATATGAAATGGTTACGAAGCTTGTTCATGGTGATTTTACCTATCTCTTCGGTGATGGCGATAGAGCCAGGAGATATGGCGCCAGATTTTAGTCTGATGAATCAGCATCAGCAACTAGAAACCCTTGCAAACTATCGTGGTCAATGGGTGGTTGTGTATTTTTACCCAAAAAATGACACCCCGGGCTGTACTACAGAAGCCTGTAGTTTTAGAGATAACATTAATGGCATTATTGCCAAGCAGGCGACCGTGTTTGGGATTAGTGTCGATAACGTGGCAAGTCATGCGGCCTTTGCCGAAAAATATCAGTTGCCCTTTAGTTTGTTGTCAGATGAGCGTGGTGCGGTAGCCAAGGACTATAACTCGTTATGGCAGTTAGGTCCACTCCGTTTTGCAAGACGCAATAGTTTTATTGTCGACCCAGAAGGGCGCATTGCTAAGGTTTATAAGGGCGTTGATCCAGAAGCTCATGTTGCCGATGTGCTGCGCGACCTTAGCAAACTTCAAGAAGCTCAGTCATCTTAATGGCTGCAGAGGTACTGTTAATTGCAGGTCAGCCCTGGCTAATTCAACGTCACCGTCGTAGAAAACGTGCCGCACTGCGAGTAGATTCTGCAGGTTGTTACTGTTTAAGTCCCTTTGGTACTCCTGAAAGCTGTCTTAAGCAATTTGTTTTACAACACCAAGCCTGGTGGCAGGCCCAGTTGAAAAGTCTGCCTAATTTGAAGCCTTTTCAGGCTGACAGTATATGGCCCTTTCGAGCAGCAGGACGTTTGATTACCAGCGAAGATACACCGAAGCGTTTAAAACAATGGTACAAACAGCAGGCAGAAGACTATTTACCTATGCGATTAGACGATTGGGCAAGCCGGATGCCCAAAAAACCAAAGGGCGTGAAAATTCGCTTTTATACCGCGCGTTGGGGAAGTTGTAATCGTCGCCAAGAAATTCAACTTAATTGGGCTTTAATGGCCTGTCCTGATGAGGTGGTTGACTATGTGTTAGTACATGAGTTGGCACATCTTGTTCATTTCAATCACAGCCGTGATTTTTGGCAACTGGTTGCCACCTATTACCCTGAATATAAACAACAGGAGCGTTGGCTGCGACAGCAGGGTCATATCCATTTAACCCAATTAAAAAGCTTGAACTTTTAACGATTCTTGATAGGCTTGCTGAACAATTTTTATACGATGAGGCACTATGTTAGTTGATTGGTTGAGTGGATTATTAAGTCAATGGATTTTATATCCTACCTTGCTTAGCGTGGTAGTAGCAATGACCAGTATTGCCGCGGTTTTGTTATTTATTGGCGTGAGTTTTTACCTTTCTAGACTGTTGGTTCGCCCCTGGGTTAATCGCTTAATTGATTGGTTTGAGGGAGATACGTTAGATGCAACGGTTCAGCATCGTCCGGCTTTAGCTAGTCACATAGCGCATTTGATTCCTGCCATTTTATTAGTGGAGCTTGTGCCGTTCTTTTTTGGAAGTTGGCCCTGGTGGGAAAATCTCGTTCATACCTTAACTTGGCTTTATTTGTATGTCTTTGTAGCCATGACGCTGGCTGCGCTTGCTGATGTTGTGCAAGCGATACTCACGTCTCGACAAGCGGATTCAAATATCCCATTCAAAGTCATTTCACAGTTAACGAAGCTGGTCATTTTTATTGTGCTTGCAATTATGACCGTGAGCTTATTAATGGGGGCGTCGCCAGCCTATTTGCTGAGTGGTTTAGGGGCGCTAACAGCCGTACTTTTATTGGTATTTCGTGATGCCTTGTTGGGCTTTGTTGCCAGTATCCAAATTGCGGTTAATCGGATGGTGGCAAGAGGCGATTGGATTGAAATGCCCAAGTATGGCGCCGACGGTAGTGTCATTGAGTTGGCGCTGACTACGGTTAAAGTGCGTAATTGGGATAATACCGTTACCACAGTACCGACCTATGCTTTAATCTCGGATTCGTTTAAAAATTGGCGGGCGATGCAGGAGTCCGGTGGGCGTCGAATTAAACGAGCGATTTTAGTTGATATTCATTCCATTCGATTTGTTGATGAAATGGAACTCAATAAAATTAAAGGGCATCCGATGTTGGCGACGTTTTTTACTGATCAACAGTTGGTTAATTTAGATCAGCCGGATTTAACCAATACCGCACTTTTTAGAGCCTATGTCGAATGGCAATTACGTAAACACCCATTAATAAATCAAAACCTGATGGTGATGGTGCGTCAAATGCAACCGAGCGAGGTGGGTTTGCCCATTGAAATCTATTGTTTCAGTGCTGATAAAAACTGGGCGAATTATGAGCGTATTCAATCGGGAATTTTTGATAATCTGTTAGCGACTTTGCCGTTGTTTGATTTACAGGCTTTCCAGAGGATTGGTAGTCGTCGTGGCGAGTATAGTGATGAGCTGGTTAACTAAAAAACTCTAAAGGGATAGATATGGCGGTTAATTTTATTCGGTTTTTTAGTGAGTTAACGCTGGATGATTTAGCGCTGGTTGGCGGTAAAAATGCCTCGTTAGGTGAGATGGTACAAGCATTGGCGAGTAAAAATGTGCCTGTCCCTGAAGGGTTTGCAGTTACCGCTGAAGCCTATCGAGAGTTATTAGATGCGAATCAATTAACCGCTAAGATTGCCGCTGAAATGCTGGCGCTTAACCCCGATGACAAAGATGATTTAGCGACCCGTGCTAAACGGGTACGTGGCTGGATTTATGACGCGCAATGGCCAGACGAAATGATTAGTCAATTACATCAAGCTTATGCACGCTTACAAGCTGAGTCAGGGCTTGGTGACCAGCTTAGTTTAGCAGTGCGAAGTTCGGCAACGGCGGAAGACTTACCGAATGCTAGTTTTGCCGGCCAGCAAGATACCTATTTAAATATCCAGGGCGAAGCGGATTTATTAGAGGCGTGTAAACGCTGCTTTGCCAGTTTATATACGGATCGTGCCATCCATTATCGAATTGATAGGGGATTTGCGCATGAGCAAGTAGCATTATCGATTGGTGTGCAACGGATGGTGCGCAGTGATCTAGCTTCATCAGGGGTTATTTTTACCTTGGATACTGAAACTGGCTTTGATCAAGTGGTGTTTATTACCGCCGCTTGGGGGCTGGGTGAAAATGTGGTACAGGGGGCGGTCGATCCCGATGAATTTTATGTGCATAAACCGACCTTAGCACAAGGGTTTGAGCAGGTGCTTAAGCGTCATAAAGGCACCAAAAAAATTAAGATGATTTATGCGTCGGCCGCGGCCAAGTCGCCCGTGCGCAATGTACCGACGTCGCGTGCTGAGAGCAATAGGTTTTGTGTCAGCGATACCGACGTTATAACCCTAGCTCGTTATGCGATGATTATTGAAGATCACTATTCAACGCAAGCCGGCTATCAAAAACCTATGGATATTGAGTGGGCTAAGGATGGCTTAACTGGCGAATTGTTTATTGTGCAAGCCCGCCCTGAAACGGTTGTTTCGCAAAAAAATAAAGCTATCCAGCGTGATTATCGTTTAGCGAATCCAAGCGATGAAATGCCCTTGGTAACGGGACGTGCGGTTGGCAGTAAAATTGGTCAGGGTCGCGTACGCGTCATTAAGGACCTTTCTGAATTGTCCTCCTTCAAAGCGGGTGAAATTCTGGTCAGTGATACCACCAACCCGGATTGGGAGCCGATTATGAAGATGGCCGGCGCGATCGTGACTAATCGAGGTGGTCGTACCTGTCATGCCGCGATTATTGCCCGTGAATTGGGTATCCCCGCTGTGGTGGGATGTGAGAATGCGACTGAGCATCTTAGCAGCGGATTGGACGTTACGGTGAGCTGTGCTGAAGGTGAGCAGGGCAAAATCTATCCGGGCCTGCTGGATATTGAGGTAACGGAAACTGATTTAAGTGAATTACCTGTACCGGCGACACCGATTATGTTGAATTTGGGCAATCCTGAGTTGGCTTTTGCCTATGCCCATTTGCCGGTTGCGGGTGTTGGTCTTGCACGGATGGAATTTATTATTAATGGTATTGGCGTGCATCCACAAGCCTTGTTGGATTTTGATCAGCTTACCGATGCTTCTTTAAAAGCCGCTATTAACGAGCGCATTCAAGGTTATACATCACCCGCTGAGTATTATGTGCAGTCATTAGCAGAGGGGGTTGCCACGCTGGCAGCCGCTTTTTATCCTAAGCCGGTATTAGTGCGTTTCTCTGATTTCAAATCAAATGAGTATGCCAACCTACTTGGTGGCACATTGTATGAGCCGCAAGAAGAAAACCCCATGCTCGGTTATCGGGGTGCGGCGCGTTATATCGATGCCGGTTTTGCGCCCAGTTTCACGCTAGAATGCCAAGCGATTGAGCGAGTTCGTGAGCAGATGGGTCTTACCAATGTTAATGTGATGGTGCCTTTTTGCCGTCGGGTTAATGAAGCCAAAGCGGTGGTGCAGTTGTTAGCTGACTTGGGGATTAAATCCGGCGATCAGGGTTTAAAAATTTATATGATGTGTGAAATCCCCAATAATGTATTGATGATGGATGAGTTTGCCGCTTATTTTGATGGCTTTTCCATTGGTAGTAACGACCTAACCCAATTGGTGTTGGGAGTTGATCGTGATTCTGCCAAGGTCGCCGGCTCTTATGATGAGCGTGATCCTGGGGTGAAAAAAATGTTACAAATGGCGATTGAGCAGGCGCAAGCGCTTGGTAAGCCGATTGGTATTTGTGGCCAAGCCCCCTCTGACTATCCAGAAATGGCTGAGTTTTTAGTGGGTTTAGGCGTAAGCTCAATGAGCTTAAATCCTGACTCGGTACTGACAAGTCTGCCGAAAATTTTAGCGGCAGAGGCGAGTAAAGTTTAAGTCCACGCAAACGGATTGTTTTGTGATAAGCTATGCGGCTATTTTTCTTGGCTGGTTTCAGTTAACCATCTGATTTATAAGGTAAAGCGACATGAGTGATTTATTAACAAAGCAGAATGCGTCATCAACCGGTTCGATTGTCGGTGGTGGGTTGTTGATTAAAACCTATGGCTGTCAAATGAACGAGTATGATTCGGAAAAGATGGCTAATTTGCTTGAGAATACTCATGGTTTACGTTTGGTAGAAACGCCAGAAGAAGCCGATGTTGTGCTAATGAATACCTGCTCGGTGCGCGAAAAGGCGCAGGAAAAAGTGTTTGATGAATTAGGAAAGTGGAAAAAGTGGAAAGCTGCAAAACCGAACCGCGTCATAGGCGTCGGTGGTTGTGTGGCCTCGCAAGAGGGTAAGGTTATTCGTCAGCGTGCGCCTTATGTCGATGTGATTTTTGGTCCTCAAACGCTGCATCGTTTGCCGAATATGATTAATGATGCGCTAGGTGCGCGTGCGCGTGATGGCAAAGCGAAGGCCGTGATTGATATTTCATTCCCAGAAATTGAAAAGTTTGATCATTTGCCAAAGCCAGCGTCGACGGGTGTGTCAGCGTTTGTGTCGATTATGGAAGGGTGCTCTAAATACTGCACTTTCTGCGTGGTGCCTTATACGCGTGGCGAAGAAGTGAGTCGCCCGTTTAGTGATGTGTTAGCGGAAGTTCGCACTTTGGCCGAGCAAGGTGTGCGCGAAATTAACTTACTCGGCCAAAACGTTAATGCTTATCGGGGTGTGATGACAGATGGAGAAATTGCTGATTTAGCGATTTTAATGCATGCGATTCGCTTAATTCCAGGTATTGACCGTATTCGCTATACCACCTCGCATCCGAATGAAATGACCAGTAACATTATTAATGCTTTTGATGAAATACCTGAGCTAGTGTCACATTTACATCTACCGATTCAATCGGGTTCTGACCGCATTTTAGCGCTAATGAAGCGCAATCATTTGGCTTTGGAATACAAGTCAATTATTCGGAAGGTGCGTGCGCATCGTCCACATTTGAGTTTGTCAGGCGATTTTATTATCGGTTTTCCAGGGGAGACAGATGCGGATTTTCAGGCAACCATGAAATTGGTTGAGGAGTTGAAATACGACCGTTCCTTTAGTTTTATCTATAGTCCGCGTCCAGGAACACCGGCGTCGAGTTTGCCAGATGATGTGTCGATGGATGAAAAGAAACAGCGATTGTATGCGCTGCAAGCCTTATTGAATGAACAAACACAAGCGATAAGCAACGCAATGATTGGCACCAAGCAACGCGTTCTGGTTGAACGCTTATCGCGTCGTTCTACGCATGAGCTGGCGGGGCGCACTGAAAATAATCGTGTGGTTAATTTCCCGGGCCGTATCGATATGATTGGTCAGTTTGTTGAGGTTGAAATTCACGAAGTCTTTTCTAACTCATTGCGGGGCGAGGTTGTTAATGAACCTGAGACGGCCCTGCCGCGTGATGTCGTACCCTACTATGCGTTATAGTCTTTTATGAGTAGTTCCAGTCAATTAGATTCGATAGGCTTTGATTTGACGCCTGAGTCAAATGAACAGTTGCAAAATTTTTGCGGTTGGCATGATCAACACCTCAGTGATTTAGAAATAAAGCTCGGCGTGGAAATTAACCACTTAGGCTTTAAATTTAAAATTACCGGTCATCCGAGTCGACTAATGTTGGCTGAACGAGCGGTGAGAGCCTGGTATGCCGAGGCGGCTCATAAAACCCTTCTGCCGGAAGACTTGCATTTATTACTCAATTCCAGCGATATTCAGCAGCGTTTGTCGAGTGCCAGTTCAGACGCGACGCAAGGGTTTGAAATTATTCGGGTTAAGCGCAAACAAATCAAAACCCGCAACCCTAATCAGGCGCAGTATGTTCGCGCGATGCAATATAACGAAGTAAACTTTGGCATAGGCCCCGCAGGGACGGGAAAAACCTATTTGGCCGTTGCCTGCGCGGTAGCAGCGCTAGAGTCAGATCAAGTAAGGCGTATTGTGTTAACCAGGCCTGCTGTTGAGGCGGGAGAGAAGCTCGGGTTTTTACCGGGCGATCTAACCCAAAAAGTCGACCCTTATTTACGACCTTTATACGATGCTTTGTTTGATATGCTCGGTTTTGAAGCGGTTGAGCGTTTGATTGAAAAAAATGTCATTGAAATTGCCCCGCTCGCTTTTATGCGTGGGCGAACATTGAACGAAGCCTTTATTATTTTGGATGAAGCGCAAAATACCACCATCGAGCAAATGAAAATGCTGTTAACGCGGATGGGTTTTAACTCGCGGGTTGCGATCACTGGTGACATTACCCAGTGCGATTTGCCCAAACATCAGAAATCCGGATTGCGCGATGCGATTGAGGTTTTAGCAGAGGTTGATGAAGTTGGCTTTACCTTTTTTCAGGTTAAAGATGTGGTGCGCCATAAGTTAGTGCAGCGAATTGTGCAGGCTTATGAGAAAAATACCCCGTTAAGTCGTCAATAATTGCCAAGAAAAGGGTAAGTCATGTTTGAACTGGATTTACAGATTGTTTATGCCGACGGACACTTGCCTAGTGAGGCCGATTGTTTGCACTGGTTGATGGCGGCGCAAGCGCAATTGATTGATTATGATGCGACCGAGTTTGCGGCACAAAACTATGCTATTAGCCTGCGCTTTGTTGATGCCGTTGAGAGCCAGGAGTTGAATCATACGTATCGAGGCATAGCTAAACCGACTAATATACTGTCCTTTCCCGCCGATGACTGGGGATCGGTTGATATACCGGCTGAATTGCGAGTCGAATTAGGTACGCCGCATTTAGGAGACTTGGTGTTTTGCGTGCCGGTGATGTTAGCCGAGGCAGAGTCCATGGACATTACACCCGAAGCGCATTGGGCGCACTTATTAATCCATGGTTACTTGCACTTACATGGCTTTGATCATATTGAAAATGATGAAGCGGCCTTAATGGAAGCTTTGGAGTCAAAAATCATGCTTAAACTGGGACTAGATGACCCTTATGCTGAAGCGTTCCTATAATCTTGATAAGAATGTTGTAAAAGTCATACAGAATTCATCATTTTTTTGTTACATTAAATTTTTTTATATCAGTGGAGTTAAACCCTCACCATGAGTGACAGTGACAGTAGTAACGGGTCGTCTTGGATAGATCGCATTGCCCGTGTTTTTTCGAACGAACCGGAAAATTTAGACGACCTTGTTATCCTGCTTAAAGAAGCCCAACAACAAGGATTAATTGATCACGACGCCTTTTATATGATTGAAGGCGTACTCGATGTGAGTGAAATGCGTGTTCGCGATATTATGGTGCCACGCCCTCAGGTCGATGTGATTGATGAATCTGAATCGCTAGACGCAATCTTGCAAGAAATTGCCCGTTCTGCCCATTCTCGCTATCCCGTTATCTCAGAAACCAAAGATCAAGTTTTGGGCATTCTCTTGGCCAAAGACGTGTTAAAGCTCATGGTGCAAGGGGAGTTAAACTCGATTGAAGATTTGCGGTCAATCTATCGTAAACCTGTGTTTATTCCAGAGAGCAAGCGGGTAAATGTGTTGCTGCGGGAGTTTAAGTCAAGTCACAATCACATGGCGTTAGTAGTGGATGAGTATGCCGGTTTGGCGGGTGTGGTTACCATTGAAGACGTGCTAGAACAAATTGTCGGTGAAATCGAGGACGAGCATGATGAGGACGAAGAAGACCTCATCAAAGCACACAATGGTAGCAGTTTTAAAGTACAAGCCATTACGCCATTAGAAATGTTTGAAGAGTCTTTTAACGTGTCACTTGACCGCGATGCGAACATTGAAACACTTGGCGGGTTAATTGCAACTCATTTAGGCCATGTGCCACAAAAAGATGAGGAAGTGGTGCTGCAGGGCTTTAACTTTAGGGTTTTAAAAGCGGACAGTCGGCGCGTTCATCTGTTCTTAGTTAAACCAATTAAGCCTGCAACGACCCAGCAACGCGATACGGATGAGCAACTTTAAATCGCGGTTAGTCTGGTTAGGTCGTGCCATTCTGCCCAATCATTGGGCTTTGTTGGCATTGCTGTTAGGTGCCTTGACGGTATTTGGCTTTGCGCCCTTTGAGTTTTCACCATTAGTTTTAGTGGGTCTGGCCGGTTTGTTTTGGTTGTGGAGCGTTAAAACCACAACCTTAGCCGATGGGTTTCGTTATGGCTTATGGTTTGGTATCGGGCAGTTTGGGCTTGGGGTTAGCTGGTTATTTTCTAGTATTTACTTCTATTCTGAGGCCGGCTTAGTCGTCGCTATCTTCTTGGTTATTCTGTTTGTGTTGCTCTTAGCCAGTTTCGTGGCGTTAGCAGGCCTGGTCATAAGCCGATTAGCTGCTGTGGATTGGCCGGGTGCTGCGTTGTTGTGGTTAATGCCGGCTGTTTGGGTGCTGATTGAGTGGTTACGCAGTCATACCTTTGGGGGGTTGCCCTTTCTACTGATGGGTACTTCTCATCTGGGTACCTGGTTGGATGGCTATGCACCAGTGCTTGGTGTTTATGGGGTCAGTTTTGCAGTTGCCATGACGGCCGGTTTGCTGGTGTGGATGTTGCATTATCGTAAATTCCTATCCACCACCCTAGTGATGATTTTTCTGTGGCCAGTTGGTGGTAGTTTACAAAAAGTAAATTGGGTTACCCCTGTGGATGAACCGGTATCCGTGGCTTTGATTCAAGGCAATGTGGCGCAAGATTTGAAGTGGGAGCGCGCTGAGTTTGCCAATATGATGCAGCTTTATACGGACCTAACCCGCGAGCATTTGGATGCGCAGATTGTGGTTTGGCCAGAAACTGCGATACCGGGCTACTTTGATCACGCTGCAGCAGGCCTATTGCGTCATTTTGTTGGTGATGCGCAATTGCAATCACGTGAGATAGTCGTTGGTGCCATCACACGTTCCGATAAAACGGCCACTGAGTATTTCAACTCGATGATTAATCTCCGTCAACCGGATCAAATTTACAATAAGCGCAAACTGGTATTGTTTGGTGAATATTATCCGATGGCAGGCGTCGTTGAATTAATATCAAATCAACTTGATCTGCCGTTTTCACAATTTAGTGCTGGGTCAGCTCGTCAACCCTTAATGAGTTTAGCGGGTCAGCCTGCTGGGGTGTCGATTTGTTTTGAAATGATGTTTGGTGCGCTGATCGCACGAGATGTGCCTGAAGCGCGTTTTTTAATTACAGCGAGTAATGATGCCTGGTTTAGTCATACTTTTGAGCCAGCACAATTGCGCCAAGAAGTCCAAATGAGGGCCAGAGAGCTTGGTCGTGAAGTGGCTCGAGCAACCAATACTGGTTATACGGTCATTGTAGGAATTGATGGTCAAATTAAATACCAAATTCCGCCTTATGAAGTAGGGGTGTTACGAGGTGAGATACAGCCCTATGAAGGCAGAACGCCATTTAGTTATTGGACTCATTGGCCTGTGATGATGTGGTCGTTACTGTTATTAATTTCTGTGATTCTCGTAACAAAGTATCGGCAATAAGATCTAATGGTGCGATGGTTGAAATAATACCTGGTGGCAGAATAAATGTTTATGAACTAAAACTAATAAAAAACCCAGCACGAGCTGGGTTTTTTTATTGGTCAAAGCTGACACGGAGTTGTGCCAGATTAAACCATTAAGAAGAGTAATACATGTCAAATTCAATAGGGTGAGTTGTTGCACGCATGCGTGTAACATCTTCCATTTTAAGTTTAATGTACGAGTCAATTGCCTCATCAGTGAATACACCACCGGCTTTTAAGAATTCACGATCTTCATTTAACGCATCTAAAGCTTCTTCTAAAGAGGCGCAGACCGTATTAAATGTAGCTTCTTCTTCTGGTGGTAGATCATACAAATCTTTCTCAGCAGGAGCGCCAGGATCGATCTTGTTGGTAATACCATCAAGACCAGCCATCAATGATGCTGCGAAAGCAAGATATGGGTTAGCTGTTGGATCTGGGAAACGTAATTCTACACGACGACCACGTTCAGATGCCGCATAAGGAATGCGGATTGACGCAGAACGGTTAGAACCTGAATAAGCCAATAGGATTGGTGCCTCAAAACCTGGAACCAAACGCTTGTAAGAATTGGTGCCTGGGTTAGTGAATGCGTTCAATGCACGAGCATGCTTCATTAAACCACCGATATACCAAAGTGCTTCTTGAGATAAACCAGAGTAGACGTCACCAGCAAAAATGTTTTTGCCACCTTTTGATAATGATTGGTTGATGTGCATACCAGAACCGTTATCGCCCACGATCGGTTTAGCCATAAATGTAGCTGTTTTACCTAGTTGGTGACAGGTATTGTGCACAGCATATTTCAGCATCTGCACTTCGTCAGCTTTCGCGGTTAGGGTGTTACCTGCGATAGCAAGCTCACACTGACCACTGTTAGCCACTTCATGGTGATGTGCTTCAATTTTTAAGCCAATGGCTTCTGCCATCGCACAAATATCCGCACGAATTTCATGAAGTTGATCAACCGGTGGCACAGGGAAGTAGCCGCCTTTTGTTTTTGGACGGTGACCCATGTTGCCGCCCTCATAAACTTTTTCAGTGTTCCATGACGACTCGTTACTGTCGATTTTAACAAAAGAGCCGGACATATCTGCACCCCAGCGAACATCGTCAAAAATAAAGAACTCTGGTTCTGGACCAAAGAAAGCTGAATCAGCTACACCAGTTGATTTTAAGTACATCTCAGCTTTTTTAGCGATGCCACGAGGATCTTTTTCATAAGGTTCAAGCGTTGAAGGTTCAACGATCATGCAGCGAATAACGATGGTTGGGTCATTGGTGAATGGGTCTGAGTAAAATCCATCGGTTTGTGGCATTAGCAACATATCTGAATTTTGAATACCTTTCCAACCACGGATTGAAGAGCCATCAAAACTGTGGCCATCTTCAAAAAATTCATCATCAACTTCAGTCGCTGGAATAGTAACGTGTTGTTCTTTACCAATGGTGTCGGTGAAACGCAGATCCGCCCATTTGATTTCTTGTTCTTTGATTAAGTCAAAAATTGCTTGTGACATAGATTTTATCCTTCGTGGTAGTTGTAATTGTTTTCAACAATGTTTGAAGCGGAAACCGTGCCAAAGTTTTTGTTTATGCATTAAATCATTATAAGTTTTTGATTTAAAATAATATTATCAATTTTAGCTGGGCTTTTTTTTGGGTTTTTCGTGCCATTAGCTTTACATTTTTGGTGCAGGTTGTTTCAAAATAGCGCAGACCAAAAGAGCGATTTAAACTAGGCTCGTGACTCATCTGATATTGACATCTAGCTGTAATATTCGGTCGTTATTATTGGCAGAAATCCATTGCTAAGACGGAAGTCCTTTCAAAATGAGTCAATTAGTTAAAGATAATCTTAATGAAGCGTTAACAGGCAAGCGATCAAAGCGTCGTTTAGTTCGTCGCCGTATTATTGATCATACCGCAAAGTATGGCATTAGTACCGGGGGAATCGGGATTATTTTTGCCGTATTCCTAATCATGTTCTTTTTAATCTATGTCGTATTGCCCATGTTTGTGTCGGCTGATATTAAACAGAGAGCTGAAATGAACGTCCCTGGTGGTACATCAAGTCAAACATTGCATTATGCTATTGATGATTATAAAGAGGTTGGCGTTCGGATTACCGATGCCGGACGCATTTTGGGGTTTTCAACAGAAAACGCGGATGTGTTGCTCGATCAAACTATTGATTTACCTGCTGGCGTAAAGTTAACAGCTTTTACGTTGGTGGATGAACCTACCAATCGGTTGGCGACAATCACATCACAAGTCGCTTTAAATTGTTCAATAGAGTGGATAACGGGTGAATTAAAAAACCGATCCTGTTGCTGCGCACTCATGACCGGTTCGTAAACCACTAGGTTGATACCTTTCGCTTTAATCCGTTTCATCACACCCTGAATAGAGCTGGCGCGAAAATTATCCGAACCTTGCTTCATCACCAGTCGGTAAATACCCACCACTTGCGGTTGACGCTTACAAATTTGTTCAGCGATAAAGACTTTACGGGTGGTATTGGCCTCGACAATTGCGGCAATGAGATTTTGCGGCACATCTTTATAATTGGCGAGCAATTGTTTGGTGTCTTTAGGCAGGCAATAACCGCCATAACCAAAACTCGGATTGTTGTAGTGTTTGCCAATTTGGGGGTCTAGACCAACGCCCTCAATAACTTGACGGGTGCTCAGGTCATGAGTTTCGCAATAGCTATCCAGTTCATTGAAGTAGGCAACGCGCAGTGCCAAATAGGTATTAGAAAATAATTTAATCGCCTCGGCTTCGGTGGCATCGGTAAAGAGTAGTGGAATAGCCGGAGTGGGTTTTGCGGCCCCGACTAATAATAAAGCGGCAAAGGCCTGAGCGCGTTGCCACCAGGCCTGCTGAAACAACCCTTGTCCCAGCCGTAAACTCAGCCAGGCGAGTAACAGGCCGGGTAGAAAAATCATCAAGGTAGCCACCAGTGCGCCGAGCGGCCCGTGTGTTAGTGCCCCTAAATAACTCGCAAAGCCAAACAGCGGGCCTGGCATAAATTGCGCATAGGCATAGCCGGCCAAAAACTCGTCGGCACTTATCCAGCCTTGATTCACCCATTGCTGTTGCAGCGACGTTTGATGTGACTTTTGATGTGGACGATCTTAAGCCAGGTAGCACTTGCGCGCCAATAATCAGCAGCACTAGCCATATTAGCAGGCCTGCTAGGCTGTTTTGCCAGACTAACCAGGCGGTGCTGACTAATGCCAGAGCCCACAAACTAGGGTGGTTACAAAACTTTTGCGCCATTTGCCAGGTTGCTTGGGTGACGAGGGCGAGGGCAAAGACCAGTAAACTACTCAAAATAATCGGTTGCCAGTGCGTGGGCAGTGTACTTAGGTTGTAATAAGCAAGGCTGAGCATCAGCAGGGCGGTGGACCAGGTAAAGCCAATAAAAGCGGCAATACCACCGGCTAAACTACCCCGATGCACGCCAATTAAAAAAACCAGTTGTGTGCTGGCCGGGCCGGGCCAGGTAAGATTTGGCTGATGAGTAAATAATGGCCAAATTGTTGATCAGATAACCAGGCCTGCTGATTAACAAAGGTGCGTTGAAATAGGGCGATGTGAGCGGGTGGCCCGCCAAAAGCCTGCCAGCCCAGTAGGGTGAATTGCCAAAAGATAGCGACAAGCGCTAATAAGCGAGTGGGGGCAGCAGGGCTGTTCATACGTAATCCTTTAATAATTTAGGATTGGGTGAGATGACCAGGCCAGCTTGCGGTTATTTAGCCTTTTGACGTTTGGTTGTTATAACAATTCGATTTCAACATCACCGACTGGAATAACGCTGCAGGTTAAAATATGGCCGGGTTCGGGTTCGTAAATCGGGTCTTGAATTAATTCCACGTCACCGGAGATTAATTTCACTTCACAAGCGCCGCAATTGCCACCACGACAGGAGTAGGGCATATCAAATCCTTGCTCATCAAGGGCTTCTAATAATGAAAACTCGCCATTAAATTCGGCGGTTCCTTGACCGATGACAGTAATCGTAGGCATGCTGGCTCCTCTTGCGTTTTAAAAATAAAACCGTATTCTAACAAAAATATGTGACCTAGAGAGCCCAACCCATCCGCGATAAATAAGGAATTCCTGTGAGTATAGCGCAACAGATTGAAATGAAAATTAAACAAAATTTACCCATTTATGACATGGCCTTGCAAAATGACAGCCATTTGCATGCGGGCCCGGCGACAGAATCGCATTTTAAACTGGTGTTGGTGAGTGACGCTTTTAGCGGCTTAAGCCGGGTGAAACGCCATCAAACGGTCTATCAAGCCTTGGGCGATTTGATGACCCAGTTTCATGCGCTGGCTTTGCACACCTATACACCGGATGAGTGGCAAGCGCGACAAACGCAGGTGCCTAATTCTACGCCTTGTGCGCATGGCTAAGGGGTGCTATTTGACAATCCGCTAGTTGGCATGGTTGAATAAACATGACTGTAAAGCTCCGATATGGAGCTATTTTTTTGTAGGCGGGTGACAAGTGACAACCTGCCTTATTAACGAGAAGGATGATTTATGAAATTATGGATGGCCGCATTGGCTCTTTCTGGCGGTATGATGACCACTCAAGCGGTAATAGCACACAATCACACAGCACCGGTTGCCGCGGAATCTTCTGCAATGCCTTCGGATGCTGACGTGGATTTGTTTGCCCAGTCGATTGTGAACGTTGAAAACTTGAAGCAAAAATATCAAATGGAATTGATGCAGCGTCCGGAAGCTGAAGTTACTGAAGAGTTGCTGGAAGAGGTCAACGCTCGTTTTGAACAAGAAGCGGTTGCGTTGATTGAAAAAGAAGGCATGAGCGTGGAAAAGTATGGCGAGATGATTGGATTGTTGCAACAAAATCCAGAGTTTTTAGCCAAGGTACAACAACGCGTAGATGCGATGCAGTAAGCTGCGTACTGGTAGAAGATTGTTTAGAAAACCGTCCTAATGTTATTGTGGGCGGTTTTTTAGTTTCCAGTGCCACTAAATTAATGGGCTTGTGGTGCCGGTTTTGGGTCGGCATAGCATGGACAGCTGACACTGTGGCGGGTTTGGGTGTCGGTACAATAAGCGGTCAATTCGCCCCCCCAGAGACAGCCGGTATCGGTGGCATGGACCTGATAGGCGTCCATGGCCCCCAGGGTTGACCAATGCCCAAAAAAGATTTGTTGATCTTTATTACGACGATGCGGATGGGCAAACCAAGGCAGATAATCTGTATGAGTCACCTTGCGTGGGTGCGCTTTGAGTTTAAATTCTAACTGCCCTTTGGCATCACAATAACGCATGCGGGCAAAGGCATTCACAATATAACGGTAGCGCGCCCAGCCACTAAGTTCTGGGTACCAACTGCGGGTTTTACTGCCAAACAGATGGTCGCGAATGAATTCGGACCAACGCGGTGAGCACATGATGTCTTGTACTTCTTGGGCATAACCGGCCGCTTCACTACAGCTCCACTGGGGTGGAATGCCGGCATGTACCATCACCCAGGGATGTAATTCGTGTTTTACTATTAAAGGTTGTTGGCGCAGCCAATTAATGAGCTCATCGACATCGGGTGCTTGTAAAATTGGGTCGAGGGTATCGGATTTCGCGCGGTATTTTTCGACACCTAGGTAGCTGGCCAGTAGATGAAAGTCGTGATTGCCCAATACGGTTTTAGCGGCATCGCCCATGTTTTTGACATAACGTAAACATTCCAAAGATTGCGGCCCGCGATTAACCAAATCACCGACAAACCAAGCCTGGTCATGCTGTGGATCAAACTCAATCTTAGCAAGTAGTTCAATCAGTGGGTCTAAACAGCCTTGAAGGTCGCCAATCACATAGGTCGCCATCTTACTAGGTGTCCTTTTGTTTTTGGGTGTAGTGGTGCGAATAATGGTTGGCCAAAGTCACAAAATCAGCAACTCCCAGCGCCTCGGCACGTAAACTGGGTTCGATGCCACACGTGTTAAAGTCGTCGTCATTGAGCCAACCCTTGAGATTATTGCGCAGGGTTTTGCGCTTCATCGCAAAGGATTGTTTGACCAGCGCGCTAAAGTCTTCAAAGTTGTCGGCCTGATAGGGCAACGGCTGATGCGGGGTTAGCCGCACAATCGCCGAATCAACTTTGGGTGGTGGTTCAAAGTTTTCGGGGCCAACAATGAATAATAGTTCCGCTTGACAAAAATATTGCACCATCACCGATAAACGCCCAAACGATTTCTTGCCAGGGGTTGCGGTTAAACGCTCGACCACCTCTTTTTGCAACATAAAATGCATATCGGCAATGTGCGGTAAAAAGTTGAGCAGATGAAAAATCAGTGGGCTAGAGATGTTATAAGGTAAGTTGCCAACTAGGCGCAGCGGTTTGTCATCGGTGGCCAGCTGTGCATAGTCAAAACGTAAAGCATCGGCTTGATGTAACGCAAATGCGGGATAGTGTCCGAGTTTATCACGCAAAGGTTGGTGCAGGTCGCGGTCTATTTCAATAATATCCAAACGTTTAACCTGCTGAACAAGTGGCGTAGTTAGCGCGGCTTCGCCGGGGCCGATTTCCACTAAGTGTTGGTCAGCTTGTGGGTGAATCGCATGCACAATTTGACGAATGATGCTGTCATTGTTAAGAAAGTTTTGGCCAAATTGTTTTTTATGTTGATGGCCACTGGCGCTGTAACTAGGTTTGCCGTGGGTTTTAGCGCGGCTCATGCTGGGCCTCCAACATTTCGAGTGCCACCTGAATCGCATAGCGGAAACTGCCGGCATCGGCCTGTCCTGTGCCGGCCAGTTCTAATGCGGTACCGTGATCGACCGAGGTGCGCACAAACGGCAGGCCTAGGGTGATATTGACCGCTTGACCAAAGCCTTTATGTTTTAAAACCGGCAGGCCTTGGTCGTGATACATGGCTAAAAAGGCATCGGCTTGATTCAATTTAGCGGGCGTAAACAGAGTATCTGCTGGGTAACTGCCAGTGACATTCCAACCCTGCGCTTGGCGTTGCGCAATAATTGGATTGATAATATCAATTTCTTCGCGGCCCATATGACCATCTTCACCTGCGTGTGGGTTAAGTCCCGCCACCATTAATCGTGGTTGGGGTAAACCAAATTGGGTCTGTAACGATTGATAAGTAATGTCGATAATGCGACCGACTAATTCTGGGGTAATCGCATCGGCAACGGCGCGCAACGGCAGGTGCGTTGTTGCCAAGGCCACGCGTAAGCCAGGTGTCGCCAGCATCATCACCACCTGATCGACATCGCTGAGTTCTGCCAGCATTTCGGTATGACCACTAAAAGCGACCCCCGCCTCATTAATAACCCCCTTATGCACCGGGCCGGTAATTAGCGCACTAAATTCACCACTCAAACAGCCTTGGGTAGCGCGAGTCAGCATATTGAGCACATACTGGGCATTGGCGGGATTCATCAGGCCTGCTTGACAGGGTGCCGCTAAGGGTTCGTGCAGTAGGTATAGATGGCCTGGCTCTAGCGGTGCTTGCGCGTCATCAGTATGATAGTCATGCAGGGTCAATGGCAGATTGATTTGCTGGGCACGCTCTTGCAATAATTGGCGATCACCGATGACAACCAATGGCACCGGCCAATGAAGCTGTGCTAGTTCACAAATTAAATCGGGACCAATCCCCGCGGGTTCACCAGAGCTAATGACTAAACGACTGGGGTGATAGGACATAACCGACCTCACAAACGAATGTCGATGACAGCATCATCACGTAAACGGCGCATCCACAAATCAAAGGTTTCATTGCCTTTACGATTCCGAATCGCTTGAATGGCTTCTTCCTGCAATGCCAGGCCTTGTTGACCTTGGGTGCGACGGGTATCTAATAGCGTAACAATATGAAAACCATTTGAGCTTTCAATGATGGGTGAAATATCACCTGGTTGTAAATTACGAACCGTTTCCGCAAAGAAGGAGGGAATTTGATCGTCAGCTAACCAACCCAAATCACCGCCGTTTAGGGCTTGGCGACCTTCTGAGTGGGTAATAGCCATTTCAGCAAAGGAGGCGCCGTCTAGCAATTGCTGATAAATGCGATTGATGCGGACTTGTAGTTCCGTACGTTGTGCTTGGGTTGCCGAGTCTGGACGGCTGATTAAAATATGTGCCAAGCGGTATTCATTGTTGGACACATCTAACTGGCGACGTTGGATAAACTGGTTAATTTCTTCTTCAGTCACCGCAATTTGACTAATTACTTCAATTTCTCGTAAGCGCTGGATCAGGGTTTGATTGGCAATTTGTTGGCGAATTTTGTTAAAGCCGTCCGGTTGTTCGCGATTAAGCACATCACGTAATTGCACCAGAGTCAGATTGTTCTCTTGGGCAATTTGAATAAGCTGGCGGTTAATGTCGTCATCGGATACTCGTAAGCCTCGATCACGCGCTCGTTCTTCTTGCAGTTTTTGCATGATAATGGAGTCTAACACTCGTTCTTGCATAACTTCTCGCGCCGGTGGATTAATACCGCGTTCACGCAGTTCGGCCAATGACAGGTCGGTTTGTTCATCGAGTTCACTCAGCAAGACAATGTCGTTATTGACCACTGCTACAATGCGATCAAGCGGTGTATTGGCCTTGACCACGTTCAGTATTAGCAGCAGGCCTGCCATTACCAAGGCAGTAAACAAAAATGGAGTGGCGCGTTTTTGAGTAAACATAAGTTATCCTTTAAAAATCCAGTTCGCGGCGCAGGGTATCAGCAAGTCGATCGCCGACATTACTCAAGCCCTTAAATTCGATGACGTATTTAATCGTTGTATTATAACGACCATCAAGCTTCTCTGCTTGCTCGATAATCAATTCCGATGCCCAACAGCAACTTTCATAGCGCAGACCACCAGCACGTTGTAAGGTGCGATCGGTTTCTAAATCCATCTGCGCATAACCGGCAAATTGCCAGTTTTGGCTGAGTTGGTAGACGGTGCCTAAGCCCAGCGATTGTCGGCGTCGGTTTTCATCATTTAAATTAAAGCCTTGATGAGTGGCTAACAGCGCTAAACGCGGTTGCCAATAGGCCTCCAATCGGTTGTTAATTTGTTTTAGCTCAAGGGTGTTATCATCCCACTGGCTGGTGCTGGTCGCGCTAAATGGGGCAAAAAAGCTACGCAGGCGCAGGAAGTAATCCGAGCGCGGTTCGGTCGCAGTGGCAGATCCCCTTAAATTGACTTGGCGATCTCGTAGATAGAAGATTTGGCCGATGCCCGCATCAAATTTTGGCGCACCTTCGGGGTCGATAAAGCGTGTGTTCACTGCCACACTGACTTGTTCGGTATCGCCAATACGATCAATGCCACTGAAGCGGTTGAGCTGAAACAGATTGCTAAAATCCAAACTTGCGGTGCCCGAGTCATAAACGGGCAAACGACTCTGATCTACATAAGGCACATAAAGATATTGCACTTCGGGCTCGAGGGTTTGTTGCCAGGCCTGGTTAAATAGGTTGAGGTCTCGTTCAAAAATCAAACCGCCACGCAGTGCACCCTGCCAAACTAGATTATCCGATGCCGCATCGGTTTGGGCATTGGGGTTGATAACTTGGTAGTGGCGTTGGTTGGCTTGCAGAAAGGCATTCATAAAGCCATAGGTGTCGCTGATGCGGTAATCGAGGCGGGGTTGTACTAACCAGCGTTCACCCATCTGTTGACGATTAATCAAACCACGAACCTGGCTTTCACGTTGAAAGTCGTTAAAGCCGTTGTAGCGCACAAATTCGGTGCGTTCGGTGTTTAGGCTGAAACGCAGTTGGCCAAAATTTTCGCTATAACCGAGGCGCAGTTCCGGTGCTTTTTCGAGATAGTTGTTTTCACCGTTACGCAGCGGTAAAAAGCCGAGGTAATTGAGTTCACCGCGCCAAGCGCCTTGATTAAATCGCAGTTCGGCGCGGCGTTCTAAGCGGGTATCTCGGGTGCGCAAGCCACTGGTTTCAGTAAAGTTAGTCGGCAAATCATTGTAAAAATCCGGGTCGGATACTTCGTGCCAGACCAAGTTAGAGCGCACTGAGCGTGACCAAGCCTGCTGACCGGCAAAACTCAAGCGCCAGCGATCGGCACTAGCATCCATGGTTTGCGGATTACCGCCACGACCAATAAAGCTTAGTCCCTGATCTTGCACCAGTTGGTCATTGAGGAAACTGACGCTGAGTTCACCGCGATGGCGCGGTTGCAGGTAGCGCCATTCGTTATCCAGCATGACGCCGCGTTGCTCAATCGCGATGAGTGTCAGTGTGGTGTCTAGGTTGGGGGCTAGGTTGATGAAGTAGGGTTGGGCAAAAACGCCTAGTGGTGTGCCACCTTGCGGTGCATCAACGCTACCGATATACGGAAACAGCAAGCCAGTAGCGCGTTCATCGAGCGGAATATCAAGATAAGGGCTGTAAAAAATCGGCACCCCATAGAAATCCAGTCGGGCGTGTTTGACATACAGACGTCGGGTGTTTTGATTCAGTTCTAAATCTCGGCCACGCAAGGTCCAATCAGGGTTATCTAAAGCACAGGTGGTGTAGGTGGCTTGGCGAAAGTAGCTTTGGTTTTGTTCGGGTAGTGCGTGAATATGAGCGGCATGACCGTGGGCGCGGGTCTCAATAAATTGATAGCGTATATCATCAGCAAAGGCTTGTTGAGGGCTCGCAAAGTAGCGCAGGCTGGGTGCATGAAGTAATAAATCTGATTGTTGTAGACGGACTTGTCCAAACACTAAGGCCGTTTGTTGATCCCGCTGATAAATAGCTTGGTCGGCATGAATCCATAAACCATCCTGTTGGATTTCTACATGGCCGGTTAGCCAAAAAGTATTGGCATCTGTTTGCTCTAGATTTTGCCCCACTAAACGCTGTTGGTCAGCGGGAAAGCTCAAATTACGCGGCGGCTCTAGCCAGTCAACCAAACAAACCTCGGCCTGCACAGGCGTTGTCAGTAAAGCCCAGCTGCTAAACAGCCATAGCGCAAAGTGACGACGAGCCGCTAACTTCGCAGAGCGTGGGTGACCGAAACTCAGCTTGAGCTTAGCGATAATTGGGCGTAAAAGTTGACATTTAAAAACGGGCATTATTAAATTCAGTTTTTCGATAAATTCTTTGCGCTCATTCTACCTGAGAATAGTCTAGGCGTCTTAGAAATGGGCGGTGTTCCGCAAAAGGATGCAAATTGCACGTAGATGATACGTTTGATCCGCGCTTGGCGGCTATCCAAGCTTGGTTAGGTAGCTTGCCTTTGCTCGCAAACCAGTCCTGGTTGCCGATTATGCCGGCTTCAGCGGATGCTAGTTTTCGGCGTTATTTTCGGCTGACGCGTACTGATTTTCAGCAATCCTATATTGTGATGGATGCCCCGCCGGCCTTAGAGGACATTCAACCCTTTGTAAATTGGGCGTCAGCGTTACACGCATTGAATTATGGGGTGCCTAAGATTCATGCGCAGGATGATCAGGCGGGGTTTTTATTATTAGATGATTTTGGTCAAACCACCTTTTGGCAGGTGGTGGCCAGTGAATCACAGCATCCCGCTATTGTCGATGTATGTTATCAACAAGCGCTATTGGATTTGGCGCAGATTCAATTAAACAGTTTTGAAATCGCTCAGCAGCAGTGGTTGCCATCTGGCTTATTAGCGCGTTATTCGGCTGAAAAACTGGCTGAGGAAATGGGTTTGTTCAGTGACTGGTTAGCGGCACAATTCGCGCAACATATATGGACGCCCGAGCAACAGCAAGCCTGGTTACGCATTTGCCAACAATTAATCAACCGAGCATTGGCGCAACCGCAGGTCTGGGTCCATCGTGACTACCATAGTCGCAACCTCATGGTGCTAGCGGCCAGTGAATTGACAGTAGATTCCACACCCTGCTTAGGCGTGCTGGATTTTCAGGATGCGGTGTTGGGGCCGATGACCTATGATGCGGTGTCCTTAATTCGCGATTGTTATATTGATTGGCCGCTAGCCCAGCAGCGGGCCTGGTTGCAGGGCTATTATCAGCGTTTATTGGCTAGTGAATTGGTGCAGGGCGGGCAGCTGCATTTGCCAGTGTGGTCAGAGTTTCAGCAGGATTTTGATTGGATGGGCGTGCAACGGCATCTAAAAGCGGCGGGGATTTTTGCGCGCTTGTATTTACGCGATGCCAAACCGAGTTATTTGGCGGCCATTCCACGAACCCTAACCTATATTTTGCAACAGGCGCAAACCTATCCTGAACTCGCCGATTTAACCGAGTTGGTTGCTCCTGTCTTGGCCTATTGTGAGGGATCTTCGCTATGCACGCGATGATTTTAGCCGCTGGGCGCGGTGAGCGGCTCCGCCCCGTAACCGACCAAATCCCCAAGCCCTTGGTGGAGGTCGGTGGGCAGAGCTTATTGTGGCGGCATTTGGTTGCGCTGGAATCAACACCGGTTATAAGCCTGGTGGTGAATGGTGCTTGGTTGGCGGATCAGGTGTTTGCTGAGGTTGCTCGTTATAAGCAAACGACAAAAGCCCACTTGCCTGTGAATTGGCAATGGCATCGTCAGCTTGAACCCGCGGGCGGATTAGAAACGGCAGGTGGGATTATCATGGCTTTGCCAAGATTGGGTAGAGAACCCTTTTGGGTGGTTAATGCCGATATTTTGACCGACTTTGACTGGTCAGCTATGCCTCAAACCCTGGGTGATGGGGTATTGGCCCATTTGGTATTGGTACCAACGCCGGCGTTTAAGAATCAGGGGGATTTTGGCTTGACGGCAGACGGTCGGGTGGACCCAGCGGGTGATTGGACCTTTAGTGGTATTAGTTTATTGTCGCCACAATTGTTTGAGGGTTTCGAGGTGGGACGACTGGCACTGGCGCCCCTATTACGTGCGGCGATGGCTAAGGGGCAGGTAACCGGACAGGTGTATTCAGGGTATTGGCAAGACGTGGGTACCCTTGGGCGTTTGCAGCAGGCTCGTCAGGATTTTGCGAGCTAAAAAACCAAGCTAACCCATGCCAAGTCATAGCCTGCTACATCCCAGAGTGCTATACTAAAAGTGTAAAGAATTTGACGATTTCCCCCTATGCTAAAGGAGCAGGATATGAGTAATAAACATGATGCGATGATTGCGAAAATTTTTGCCCACCCGATTGCGGCCAATATTGATTGGAAAAAGTTAACTCACGCACTAGAACATTATGGCGCGACCGTGGATATGTCGCATCATGGTCGTGCAAAAATTGTATTAGATGGCAACGAGTTGGTCATTCATAGCCCACACCATGGTCATGATATAGAAAACAAAGATGACATTATGGCATTGCGTCATTTTTTAACCGAGTTAGGTATCAAACCCGTTGAGGCTTAAGCTATGTTAATGTTAATTTCTCCGGCGAAAGCCCTTGACGAAACTCCACGGCCGCGCGATTTAGCGATCACCGAAGGGGCGTTTATGCCGCAGGCTCAGGCGTTAATGCAAGAGCTACAACCACTCGGTCCGGTTGAACTGAGTCAGCTGATGCACATTAGTGATGATTTGGCGGAATTGAACTATCAGCGCAACCAGGCCTGGTCACTGCCCCAAGCAGATGATGCGGCGGCCAAGCAGGCATTGTTAATGTTTAAAGGCGATGTGTACCAAGGGTTGGATGCGGCGAGTTTGACGGAACAGGGTTGGACTTATGCCCAGCAACATTTGCGGATTTTGTCGGGCTTATACGGTTTATTACGTCCAACCGATTTAATGTTGCCTTATCGTTTAGAAATGGGCACCAAGTTCAACAATAGTCGGGGTAAGGATTTGTATGCCTATTGGGGCGAACAGATTACCCATGCCGTGAATAACGCTTTGAGTCAGGCGCAAGGGCCCTTGGTGAATTTAGCGTCGAACGAATATTTCAAATCGGTAAAGCCAAAAAAACTCACCGCGCCGATTATTACGCCACAGTTTAAAGACTGGAAAAATGGTCAGTATAAGATGATTAGCTTTTATGCTAAAAAAGCGCGAGGCTTGATGGTGCGTTATGCGATTGATCATCAGTTAAAAGAGGTCGAGGGTTTAAAGCATTTCGATTATGCGGGCTATCAATTTGCGCCGGAACTTTCAACTGAGCAGGATTGGGTGTTTACCCGCCAGTTGGCAGAGTAAACTTATATGTGGCGTTTGGGCTAGGCAGGTTTAAATAGTTGATTAATGTCTTCGGCATTAAACCGTTCATAGCGATTACACATATCGTTATGTACTACGATTTCACCTTGTTCAGCCAAAATCGCACGGGCTTCTGATTCACCTAGCGCTTTGATCATGGTGGCGACCTGTTCGCGGTTACCGGGGCAGTGGTATTCCGGTTGGCGTGCAGGAAACAATTCGACCTGTTCCTCGTGGTACAAGCGTGTTAGCAGGGTTGCGCTATCTAGTTCCAGTAATTCTTCGGGTTTGACAGTAGCGGCGAGATGACTGACACGATCCCAAGCATCGGCATCATGGCCATCGGTTTCCGGCATTTTTTGTAAATAGAGGGCGCCAATTTTGGTTTCGCTGACTGCAATAAATAAACGCGATTCCAACTGCTCTGATTGGGTTAAAAAGCCTTGTAAATCGACCACCAGGTCATCCGATTCGCGCGCTACATAGGACTGATAGAAATGGTCGGTTTGGCGATTTTCCAAGGTGACGAGAATTTGGCCATCACCGAATAGGGCGTGGGCGCCGATTAAATCGGTGAGAGGAGCTTGGGTTTTCGCAACGCCACGTAAATACAGCTCATCATCAATATCGACCACCAGCAAATTTACTGGGCCTGAACCTTGCACTTGTAGGGTGAGGCGACCGGTGTATTTCATGCCATTTGCTAATAACACCGCAAAGGCGGTGAGCTCGCCAAACACTTGCTTTAGGTTAATGGGGTAGTGGCGGTCTTTTAATAGTGACTGCCAGGCCTGGTGCAGTTGCAGTACTTGACCACGTACGGCATGGTTTTTAAATAAAAAGCGTTGAATAGTGTCTTGAGCCATTAAAACTCACCTTTAGCTTGTAAATCGGCATGATAGGAACTGCGTACCATGGGTCCACTGGCGACATGGGTAAAGCCCAGTGCATAGGCATCTTGTTCGAGTTGCTTAAATTCATCCGGTGTCCAATAACGTTCTACCGCTAAATGGTGAGCGCTCGGTTGCAAGTATTGACCAACCGTAAGCATATCGACATCATGGGCGCGTAAATCCTTTAGAACTTGCAACATTTCGCCATAGCTTTCTCCCAAGCCGACCATTAAACCAGATTTGGTTTTTACGTGAGGATGCAACTGTTTGAAGCGTTGTAATAAATCGAGTGACGCTTGATAGTCTGCACCAGGCCTGGCTTGTTCGTACAAGCTGGGTACGGTTTCAAGATTATGATTGAGCACATCTGGTGGGCATTGAGCTAACAGATCCAGCGCGACTGTTAAACGACCACGAAAATCTGGTACTAGGGTTTCAATCTCAGTGTTTGGTGCCTGCTCCCGAATGGCCTGTACACAGGCTAAGAAATGGCGCGCCCCGCCATCACGTAAATCGTCGCGATCAACTGAGGTGATAACGACATACTTCAATTGCATGGCTTTAATGGTGGTCGCTAAATGCACCGGTTCTTGCCGATCTAGAGCTTTAGGGCGGCCGTGTTTGACATCGCAAAAGGGACATTTTCGGGTACAAATATCGCCCATAATCATAAAGGTGGCGGTGCCATGCCCGAAGCATTCTCCGAGGTTGGGGCAGGAGGCTTCTTCGCAAACGGTGTGTAATTGGTGCTCGCGTAGAATCTGTTTCAGTTCACTAATGCGGTGAATATCTTTGGCTTTGGGCAGCTTAGCACGAATCCAGCGCGGTTTGGCTAGGCGTTCGCGCTCAGGGTCAGGGCGATGCTTTAGGGCTTTGGTTTTATATTCGCCTTTGCTCATTGCTTGGTTGCGTGCTTTTAATCCGCCAATGGTATCGAGGGTGATTTCCTGATAATTTTGCATGATCTGATCCCTTAAGTTGAGGGGCTATTATAGCGAAGATGTGCCCTGTGCGTGTAGTGCCGCGACAAGATGTGTAACCAGGGCTTCGCCGACTTGGGCAAAATCCACATTAGGTCGATGCTCGCGTATCTGAGTCATTTGCATCCCCGCGAGGCCACATGGGGTGATGTATTGAAAGGGCGTTAAGTCCATCGCCACATTGAGCGCAAGACCATGGTAGCTGCATTGGCGTTTCACTTTTAAACCCAGTGAAGCGATTTTTTGACCGGCGACATAGAGTCCAGGCGCATCGGCACGTGCTTCGGCGGTTATGCCATAGTCGGCTAATAACTGGATGCCGGTTTTTTCGAGCAGACGAACCAATGCTTTCACGCCGAGTTTGCGACGTTTTAAGTCTAATAGGGGATAAACAATCCATTGACCTGGGCCGTGAAAGGTTATTTGACCGCCACGGTCGGTTTGAATCAACGGAATATTTCCGGCGAGGTTTTGGTCGTGTTTGGCATCGCCTTTTAAACCTTGGGTATAGACCGGTGGGTGTTCAACCAGCCAAATTTCATCGGGGGTGTCCGGATCACGTTGCTGGGTAAAGTCTTGCATTGCTTGATAGCAGACTTGGTAGTCTATCAACCCTAGGTGTTGAATTTGAATAGGCAGGTCTGCTGCCGTAGCGGATGGAGTTAGAGTGTCCAAAGTACGTCAGGATGGGCGTTCAGTTCACCATAGATGCCATGAATTTGTTTAATATGCGTGGCATAAATGGTGATTTTTACCGATACATACTTGCCATTTTTAGAGGCTTGTAAACGGACCGCTTCGCGTGAAACCTCAGGGGCATGCTTTTGGGTGGTTTGATAAACCAGCTCTACAAACTCCTCACAATGTTGTCCCATGGCTTTAAGTTCAAAATGGCACGGGAACTCAATAAGTGTGTCTGCTGTTGAGTTTGATGGTGTTGTTGTGTTGTCCTGGGCCATGCTTATCCTTTCAGTCCTGCCTAGTGTTTTGCCGGTAATCTTGCTTATATTCTCGTTTATAGTCTTGGTAAAGGTCAAACATTTTTGACCATAGCGGCCCTGCCTGGCCGTTGCCAACGGGCTGGTGATTTAATGTCACAATCGGGATGATTTCCTTGGTTGAACTGGCTAACCAAAGCTCATCAGCCGTGGCTAACTCAGATTCCTGAATGTCCCGCTCGACAAATCCTACATGGTGTCTGGTGCCGAGTTTTTCAACCACTTGGCGCGTAATACCGGGCAAGATAAACTCATTTAGCGGTGGCGTATGAATCGTGCCATCTTTAATCAAAAACATATTACTGGCACTGCCTTCTGTTACTAGGCCATTTTGGCGCACTAAAAGGGCATCTTGCGCTTGGGCGTTTTGTGCGGATTTTTTGGCAATAACATTAGCAAGAAGAGTAATCGCTTTAATATCACAATGCTGCCAGCGCAGATCGGGGTGGGTAATAGCTGCAATACCTCGACCTATGTTGGTTTTATTAATTGCGGGGAGCGGGTTGGTGTAGGCCAGAAGGGTGGGGGTTAAATGAGCTGCAGGCAAATGATCGCGGGGCGTCTGTACGCCACGGGTTATTTGTAAGTAGATAAATTGGTTGGGCCATGGGTGACGTTCGATCAGCTCATTGAGTAAGTCTAACCAGGCTTGCTGACTTAGTGGATTCGAAATCTGGGTTAAGGCCAAGGAGCGTTCAAGGCGCGCATAATGGGCGGGCCATTCGAAGAGTTGACGGTTATAAACCGGCACGACTTCATAAATGCCATCACCAAATAAAAAACCTCGGTCAAGGACCGAGATTTTGGTATCGAGCAAGGGTTGGAACTGGCCATCAAGATAGGCCCATTGGATATCCTTGTCGCCCATCATTAGCCACCGAAGCTAAACAGGTTTTTGAAGAACAGCTTAATGCTGTCAAGTAGACGTTTAAAAAACGAGCCTTTGTCAACAGATTCAAGGGCGACTATCGCCGGTTCAGCTAAAATTTCGTTATTGAAGCTAATTTGTAAGCTACCAATTGAATCGCCTGCAGCTATCGGTGCATTGAGTTTATTAGGAATCACTAACTCAATCGCTAGATTTTGGTATTGACCGCGGGGAATCGTGACATGGACGGCATCTTTAACACCTATGTTAATAAGGTCTTTTGCACCGCCAAAGACACGCGTTTCTTGTAGGCGCTGGTCAGTGCCATAAAGCTTGTGAGTTTCAAAGAAACGGAATGCATAGTTAATTAAACGTTGGCTTTCAGCAATGCGCTGATTAGCGCTATCAGTGCCAGCAATCACGCTAATAATCCGCATATCATCCCGTTTGGCTGAGCTTACTAAGCAGTAACCCGCTGAACTGGTGTGGCCCGTTTTTAAACCATCTACGGTGGCGTCTTGCCACAGCAGACGGTTACGGTTGAATTGGTTGATACCATTAAACGTAAAGCTGCGCTCTGAATACCAAGTGTAAAATTCTGGGAATTCGTTAATCAGTGCACGCGCAAGAATAGCGAGATCACGCGTTGTTGTTAGGTGCTCGGGATCTGGTAAGCCGGTCGCATTAAGGAAGTTGGTATTGTTCATGCCAAGTTTGGCGGCATACTGATTCATCAGCATCGCAAAATCTTCTTCGGTGCGAGCAATGTACTCGGCAAGCGCAACACTGGCATCATTACCGGATTGAATAACCATGCCACGAATTAAATCCTCAACCGAAACTTGCTTATCGACTTCAATGAACATTCTTGAGCCAGGCATACGCCAGGCTTTGTGGCTGATGGTGACCATGTCATCAAGCTGAATACGACCATTGCGAATTTCACTAAACACCACGTAACCGGTCATAATTTTGGTCAAACTGGCCGGCTCAATTTGCATGTCGGGCTCGTTACTGGTGATGATCGCACCACTGTCAAAATCCATCACAATGTGTGCAGTGCCTGCGACATTGGGTGGTGAGGGGATAATAAATGGTGTATTAGCCAATATTTTTGGTGCCAATAAGCTAAGGCTAACCAAAAGGCTGATAAGCAGGGTGCGACTTAGTTTCATAAAGCTAGACTCATAAATGAATTGAATAATTAATAGGTTAACTTACCATAAATTGGCCAAAATTTGGGTTTAAAAGCCTAGACATTTGCTTGATCTGTATTCGTTGATAAGAGCTTTTTATGGGTGTGAATAGACATCAAAATACCAAAACTAATTAATAGCGTCACCATCGAAGTTCCACCATAGCTCATTAAGGGTAATGGCAACCCCACTACAGGGAATAACCCGCTCACCATGCCTATGTTAACGAGGATGTAAACAAAAAATGTGAGGGTAAAACTCGCCGCAACGAGTTGAGTAAAGCGTTCTTGAGCTTGATACGCGATAACTAAGCCTCTAACTAATATAAATAAATAGACGAGTAGTAAACCAATAACCCCAATTAATCCAAACTCTTCAGCAAACACTGAAAAAATAAAATCGGTGGTGCTTTCGGGTAAAAATTCAAGATGCGCCTGGGTACTGCCTAAAAAACCTTTGCCGTCTATACCGCCAGAACCAATCGCTATTTTTGATTGAATAATATGGTATCCCGAACCGAGCGGATCTGATTCCGGATTTAAAAAGGTTAAGATGCGCTGTTGTTGGTAGGCATGCAGAAAATTCCAGGCAATAGGGGCGCTCGCTAAGATTGCGGCCAGTGCGCCAAGGATAAGTTTCCAGGGGAGTCCGGCGAGGAACACCACAAATAGACCGCTCATTGCTATTAGTAGCGAGGTACCGAGATCAGGCTGGAGAAAAATCATTCCGGCGGTTAAAGTCGTAAGCAAAATACCCAGCAGGAAACGAAATGGGTGAATGCGAAGGTCATGGCTAAAGAATAACCAAGCAATCATCATTGGTAAAACGATTTTCATCATTTCCGAAGGCTGGAAGCGAACAAATCCAAGATCTAACCAGCGTTGAGCACCCTTGCCCATATCGCCAGCTATTAAAACGGCTATTAGCATAATAAAACCGGCAAAAAAGAACCAAGGCGTTGCTATTTTGAGCCAAGCTGGGGGAATTTGCGCAAAAGCAATCATCAAAACTATGGCAATGCCCATTCTGATAGCATGGTTTTTGGCGACTTGTATATCAGCACCTGATGCGCTATAGATCGTCATTAAGCCAATCGTCATAAGAATCGCTAAACCAAATAGTAGCCAACCGTCAAGGTGTAGACGGGCTAACCAATTTCTGGGACGAACATAGGGTGAACCATTTTGTGATTGCCCAAACCGATCGATCATTGTAATTCCCGTTGATAATAATCAATTGCGCGAATGGCGATAGGCGCGGCAGTGCGACCACCGCCACCACCATTTTCAACTATGATGCTAATAGCAATATTAGGGTTATGGGCGGGAGCAAAGGCCACAAATAGTGCATGGTTATGCAGGTGTTGTTCGATCTCCTCTTCTCGGTACTCTTGATCATTTAAGCTAAAAACTTGTGCAGTGCCGGTTTTACCAGCGATTTTGTAGCCTTTAATATGACGCCCTGAGTTCCATGCTGTGCCGCGTGGGGTATGAACGGAGTCTATCATGCCGTCGATAACATACTCCCAATGTTGTCGATTCCTTATTGGTAGCTGGTGACTATTTTGCGCTAAAGCTTGATTAAAATGCGGTGGGATTACCTGGCCGCGGTTTGCAAGAATGCTCGTCGCTTGTGCTAATTGCAAGGGTGTAACTAGGTTATAGCCTTGACCGATCGATGAAATGATGGTTTCCCCACGGAACCAGGCCTGGCCATGGGTGGCTCTTTTCCAAGCTTGCGAGGGTAAAATACCAGCTTGTTCTCCAGGATGATCAACACCCGTTCGGGCACCAAATCCAAATGGTGCAAGAATATCGTGCAAGGTGTCAATGCCCATGTCCAAACTCATCTTATAGTAAAAGGTATCAACAGACTCAACAATGGAACGCTTTAAATCGGTCCAGCCGTGACCCTCGCGGCGCCAATTATGGTAGCGTCTGTCTTGAAACTCAAAATGCCCAGGATCAAAAATTCGCTCGGTTGTTGTTGTAAAACCCAGTTCCAAGGCGCCTAATGCTGTCATGGGTTTGGTGGTTGAGCCAGGTGGATATTGACCGCGGCTGGCACGGTTGATTAAAGGGCGTTCAGGGTCATTAAGCAATGCATTGTATTCACGGTGGCTAATGCCATCGACAAAGAGGTTGGCGTCATAGCTGGGTGTACTTACAAAGGCTAAAATCTGTCCCGTGCTCGGCTCTATTGCAACAACCGCCGCGCGCCTTCCAGCGAGTTCTTGCTCGATAAATTGCTGTAAACGAATATCAACCGAGAGGTGTAAGTCTTGCCCTGGCGTAGGTGGAATTTGTTCAAGGGTTCGAATGACGCGCCCTCGCGCATTAGTTTCAACACGTCTTAAGCCTGGCTGACCATGCAATATATCCTCATAAAATCGCTCAAGACCTGATTTGCCAATGATGTCTGTACCGCGGTAGCGTGCACGATCAATTCGGACCGTATCTTGCTCGCTGATTCGACCAACATAGCCGATGAGGTGCGCTGTGGAGGTGCCGAATGGGTATACCCTTTTTTGGCGTGCGGTTAATTGAATGCCTGGAAACTGATGGTTATGAGCGGCGAATCGAGCGGCTTGCTCGTCAGACAGGCTAATCGGGAAAATATGAGTTTGGTGCCAAGGAAGTCGTGTTATTCGTTGCGAAAACTGTTCTAGCCTTTCTTGGTCGATGTCAGGGAATAACTCTGTCAGCTTGATAATGCTTTCAGCTAAGTTAGGTATCCGTTCACGGGTAAAGCTTAATGAAAAAACAGAGCGGTTCTCTGCTAACAGCTGGCCATGGCGGTCGAATATTTTGCCACGCTCAGGTGGAATGATTTGTACCGAAATTCGGTTGCCTTCTGCTAAGCCAAGGTAGGTTTCATAATGATGAAATTGCAAATAAATCATGCGTGCAATGAGACCACTAAAGGCAAGTAGAACAATGACTAATGCGAAAATGAGCCGTTGCTTAAATGGCCAGCTTGCCGCTTTGGGCTTTGCTGTCCAGCCCATTTTGTGAGTTGTTGATGATTGTTTACGAAACCAAGCCATGATCGATTAACTTGTCGTATTCATGCGGGTTAGCCCGCGAAAGCTTCTCACAACGGGTATCCACAATAAGCCTGCTAATAGTGGCACAGACCAATAGCTCAATACGTCTTTATCGCTGAGATGTATAGGTGTAATCGAATAGTAAATGAGCTGATAAATAGCCATATATATCATGATAAAGAGTGCTTGTTGCCATATACGATAACTGCGGAAACGGAGTCGGATACGCAGCATTAGATACATGAAAACAACGAAGAGTAACGCATGCATGCCCAGCAAGGAATGATAGAGTCCATCGTAAAGAAGGCCAAGAATAAACACACTAAAAAGGTGAGGTCCATTAATAAAGTGTGTAGCCCAGAAAAATGCGACGATTAGTGCTAAAGGTGGTAAAAACAAAGGTGTGCTTAATTGGAGATTAATTGCATTTGCCGTTAGTGCGACAAAGTAGCTGAGTAGCCATAACCAAACAACCTTAGAAAATTCTAGTTCATTAAGGCGTTCAGTCATTGTGATGACCTTTCAATGATAAGTACTTCATAACTATTATGTAGATTAGCCACAGGATCAGCTGTGATTGTTAAGTAGCTTTCGCCAGGATAATGATCAACACTTACTACACGTGCTATTGGATAGCCGGAAGGAAATAGTTGCTCTAAGCCGGATGTTACCAGTATGTCATCTACTCTAACTGAGCTATTGGCGGACATAAAGTGGAGTTGAGTCATGCCTTGTCCCATGCCGGTTAGGATACCTCGAGCCCCCGTTCGTAAGTTGCGAACAGAAACCTGGTGGTTGGGGTCACTAATAAGTAATACGCGACTTTTAAAGGGCGTTACATGACTGATTTGGCCGACTACGCCATCAGCATCCACCACCGGTTGTTGTAATTTAACGCCGTCTAGAAGACCTTTGTTGAGGGTTTTATACTCGGTTAATGGTGTGATTGAAAACTGGATAACACTTGCAATTTGTAGGTCATAATGTCCCATGCGCCCCGTTGTGCCAAGTAATCGTTGTAGCCGCTCTAATTCGTGTTGGGTCGTGTCCAGTTGCGTTAATCGATTGCGTAGAATTAGGTTTTCCGAGCGAAGTTGCAATAGGTCATTGCGCAGTTCGGATTGTTCGCTACTGGTATTTAGATACCATGCGTGCAAACTGAAAGGTACACTGGCCACGCGCTCGACCGGCTCTAGCGCCGTAACCAGTATACTTCTTGCTTGGCCAGAGTATTGGCCATAATAATCAAAAACCATTAACAGCAGGCTTAGGATAAATACCACTAGGAAATGAATGGCGTCCTGTTGTGGGCTGGTCGCATTGAGGCTAATGGCTTGGCTCCTTTGGGCTGTTATCTAGAATCCGGGTTTATCTCAATCGGAAGAAAACACATCCATACCCTTGTCGTCCATCATCTCTAATGCTCGTCCACCACCTAGAGCAACGCAGGTTAACGGATCATCAGCAACGATAACAGCAACACCGGTTTCCTCGCTTAAACGAGTGCTTAGATTGCGCAACAAGGCACCACCGCCGGTTAATACAATTCCGTTTTGAGCTATATCAGAGCCGAGCTCTGGGGGTGTAAGCTCAAGCGCCGTTCTAACGGCGCCTACAATTGCGGCCAGAGGATCTTGCAAGGCTTCAAGGATTTCATTGGAGTTTAAGACAAAGCTTCGCGGCACGCCTTCTGCCAGATTGCGCCCACGGACTTCAATAGTCTTTGGCTCAGGTTCAAAGTATGCAGAACCAATGTTGTGCTTAATTTTTTCAGCACTGGCTTCACCAATCAGCATGCCATAATTGCGGCGAACAAATTTGATAATGGCTTCGTTGAAATGATCGCCACCGACCTTGACTGAGTCAGCATAGACAATGCCGTTTAATGAAATAGTGGCAACTTCAGTTGTGCCACCACCAATATCAACCACCATTGAGCCGCTCGCTTCACTAACAGGCATGCCTGCGCCGATGGCGGCAGCCATAGGTTCGTCAATTAAAAATACCTGGCGTGCACCAGCGCCGGCTGCTGATTCGCGAATCGCACGGCGTTCAACTTGCGTTGAGCCAGAGGGTACACAAACTAATACACGAGGACTAGGTTGAAAGAATTTGGCTTCGTGCACTTTACGAATAAAGGCTTGGAGCATTTTTTCGGTGATATAGAAGTCGGCAATTACGCCATCTTTTAGAGGGCGAATAGCATTAATGTTGCCAGGAGTGCGTCCTAGCATTATTTTAGCCTCATTGCCAACAGCAACGATTTGACGATTGCCACGGCCATTATCACGAATGGCCACCACGGAGGGTTCATTGAGCACAACCCCTTGACCGCGAACATAAATAAGTGTGTTTGCCGTACCTAAGTCGATGGATAAGTCGTTAGAAAATAAGCCGATAAGTTTTCGAAACATGCGTTGTCCTGATAGTTTTGTATTTTAATGAGACTAATTTTTGATATTGTAGCGCAAATTTTGATTTAGTATCAGAATAAAAGTATGTAGAAGTGCACTAATTTAGCCAGTAAATTGGCGCATGGCTTTTTCAATGTTAGAATCAGCTTTTTTAAATTTACTCAACTGGAATAGAACGCACTATGGCCTTATCTGAAGATGATGTCTTGAAGATTGCAAAATTGGCAGCAATTGACGTATCAACACAGGACTTAACCAAATTGTCAGCCAAGCTCTCTAATGTATTGGATTTGTTTGCACAACTCGAACAGGTTAACACCGATGGGGTAAAGCCTATGGCTCATCCGCTTGATCAGGTGCAGCGTTTGCGATTGGATCAGGCTGTTGAGGTGGTGGATTGTGAAAAGTATCAGGCCTTGGCACCAGCCTGTGAGCAAGGCTTGTATCTTGTGCCTAAAGTGATTGAATAAATACCGAATTAACTAAGAGAAATCCTTTAATGAATATGATGTCCTTAGCGGAGCTTAACCAGGCCTTACAAAGCAAGCAAATTTCGAGTGTTGAGCTTACCGAGTTTTTTTTAGCGCGTATCGCAGCACATGAGCCAGAGCTAAACAGCTTTATTACGACGACCCCTGAGCAGGCCTTGCGCATGGCACAGGCGGCTGACCAGCGTTTAGCAAAAGGTGATGCCCCCAATTTATGTGGTATTCCGATGGCGCACAAAGATATATTTTGTACCGATGGCGTCTTAACGACCTGTGGTTCTAAAATGTTGGCGAATTTTACCGCGCCATATGACGCTCATATCGTGAGTCAATTCAAAGCCTTAGATATGCCGGTATTGGGTAAAACGAATATGGATGAGTTTGCGATGGGCTCATCGAATGAGTCGAGTTTTTTTGGCGCGGTTAAAAACCCCTGGTCGCTTGACCGTGTGCCAGGTGGTTCGTCCGGTGGTTCCGCCGCGGCTGTTGCTGCCGGGTTAACGCCATTTGCCACCGGTTCGGATACGGGTGGCTCAATTCGTCAGCCAGCCAGCTTTTGTGGTATCAGTGGCTTGAAACCAACCTATGGACTCGCCTCACGTTTTGGCATGATTGCCTATGCCTCAAGTTTTGATCAGGCCGGCCCGATGGCGCAATCTGCTCAAGATTTAGCACTGACTTTAGATGTGATGCATAGTTTTGATTTGCGTGACTCTACCAGCTTAGATCAACCGAAACCCGATTATGTAGCCGCTTTGGCTCAGCCCTTAGCAGGCCTGCGTATTGGGGTGCCTACCAGCTACTTTGGTGAAGGTCTAGATGCTGACGTTAAAAAAGTCATCGAGACGGCCATTGCTGAGTATGAAAAACTGGGCGCGGAGCTCGTGGCGGTCGAATTGCCGAATCAAGCACACGCGGTGGCGGCCTATTATATTTTGGCACCAGCAGAGGCCTCATCGAATTTGTCGCGTTTTGATGGGGTCCGTTATGGTCACCGTTGTGAAGATCCGAAGGATTTGGCCGATCTCTATGGGCGTTCACGAGCCGAGGGCTTTGGTATTGAAGTACAAAAACGGATTATGCTCGGTGCCTATGCCTTATCGGCAGGTTATTATGATGCCTACTATTTGAAGGCGCAAAAGGTGCGTCGTTTGATTCAGCAAGATTTTTTATCTGCCTTTGAGCAATGCGATGTGATTATGGGGCCTGTTGCGCCTACTCCCGCATTTAAGTTGGGTGAAAAAAGTGATGATCCGTTAAGTATGTATTTGGCCGATTTATATACCATTCCAGTGAACTTAGCAGGGCTGCCGGCGATGTCGCTTCCGGCCGGTCAGGTTAAGGGTATGCCGGTTGGATTGCACCTAGTTGGCCCCTATTTTAGCGAAGCAAAATTATTGAATGTGGCGCACCAGTATCAGTTACATACCGATTGGCATCTACAACGCGCACCTATGGCACAAGGAGCAGCATTATGAATTGGGAAGTCGTAATTGGTCTTGAGATTCATGCGCAGCTGGCTTGTGAATCGAAAATATTTTCGAATGCGCCAACCGCTTATGGCGCCGAGCCTAATACTCAAGCCAATGTTGTTGACTTGGCGATACCTGGCGTGTTGCCAGTGCTGAATGCCCGCGCCGTTGAACTGGCGGTTCGTTTTGGCTTGGCGGTGGGCGCCGAGATTGGTCAAACTTCGGTGTTTGCACGTAAAAACTACTTTTATCCCGATTCGCCAAAAGCCTATCAAATTTCCCAGTTTGAACTGCCGATTGTCGGTAAAGGAGAAATCACGATTGAGGTGGATGGGCAGCAAAAAACCATTGGTATTACGCGTGCACATTTAGAAGAAGATGCCGGCAAGTCGTTGCATGAGGATTTTCAGGGCCTAACTGGGATTGACTTAAACCGTGCCGGCACGCCCTTGCTGGAGATCGTATCAGAGCCGGATATGCGCTCGGCTGCGGAAGCAGTGGCCTATGCCAAGGCCATTCATGAGCTGGTGCAGTTTTTAGAAATTGGTGATGGCAATATGCAAGAAGGCTCGTTCCGAGTGGATGTCAATGTGTCATTACGCCAACCCGGCGAAGCCTTTGGTACCCGCACCGAGTTAAAAAATATCAACTCGTTTAAATTTATTGAAAAAGCCCTAGCTTATGAAATTGACCGCCATATCGAAATTTTAGAAGCGGGTGGTGAGATTGTCCAAGAAACCCGTCTTTATGACCCAGAGCGTGATGAAACTCGTTCTATGCGTTCAAAAGAAGAAGCAAACGATTACCGTTATTTCCCAGATCCGGATTTGCTACCGGTTGTGGTTAGTGATGAGCAGTTGGCGGCGATTAAGGCCGCATTACCCGAATTACCAGGACAAATGCGGGTGCGTTTTGAACAGGATTATGGTTTGTCGGCCTATGATGCCCAGCTCCTCACCGCATCAGCCGCTAACGCGCGTTATTTTGATGCGTTGGTCGCACAACTCGGTGCCGAGCAAGCCAAACTGGCCGCTAACTGGATGAATGGAGAGTTAGCAAAATCCCTCAATAAAGCGGATTTGAGTTTAGAGGAGTCACCGATTGCCGCCGATGCCTTAGCAGGCCTGCTAATCCGTATTGTTGATAATACGGTTTCAGGTAAGTTAGCCAAACAGGTGTTTGAAGCCATGTGGGCTGGAGAAGGTTCTGCGGATCAAATCATTGATGCCAAAGGTTTAAAGCAAATTACCGATAGTGGTGCGATTGAGAAAATTGTTGATGAGGTGTTGGCAGCGAATGCCAAACAGGTTGAGGCTTATAAAGGCGGCCAAGAAAAAATGTTTGGCTTCTTTGTTGGTCAGGTGATGAAGTTGTCAAAAGGGCAGGCAAATCCAGCGCAAGTGAATGATTTGTTGCAAGAAAAATTAAAAAACTAAGTTTTTTAATTGATGAGCATCATCATGACTTGAAACCTCATAAAAAAAGCTTATATTAACAGTGATAAATTTTAACCTTCTCAATTAAGGAGAAACAAAAATGAAACGAATTGGTTTGTTTTTATTAACCAACATCGCGGTCATTGCAATAGCATCGATCGTATTGAGCTTGTTGGGTGTCGGTTCGACCCTGCAGGCAAACGGCGTTGACTTGGCGTTGGGCAACCTGCTTATTTTTGCAGCGGTATTTGGTTTTGCTGGCTCATTTGTGTCTTTGGCCCTATCAAAATTTATGGCCAAAAAGATGACCGGTGCTCAGGTGATTGAAAATCCCCGCAATGCCGATGAGCAGTGGTTGGTTGATACGGTGCGTCGTCAAGCTGAAAAAGCAGGGATTGGGATGCCGGAAGTCGCTATCTACAACGCGCCGGATCCAAATGCTTTTGCCACTGGCATGAGTAAGAATAAGGCGTTGGTCGCGGTATCTACTGGTCTATTGCGCAATATGACGCGTAATGAAGTCGAAGCCGTCTTGGGTCATGAGGTAGCACATATTGCTAATGGTGACATGATCACCATGGCGTTGGTGCAGGGTGTTGTTAACACTTTTGTTATCTTCTTTGCACGTATTGCCGGTCATTTCGTTGATCGTGTTATTCTTAAGAATGAGTCAGGTCATGGCATTGGCTATTTTGTTGCATCGTTTATCTTTGAAATTATCTTTGGGATTCTGGCAAGTATTATCACCATGTGGTTCTCGCGTCGTCGTGAATTCCACGCAGACAATGGCGGCGCTTACTTAGCCGGTAAAGAAAATATGATTGCTGCTTTACGTCGTTTGCAGATGATGCAACCAGGCGAGTTGCCAGATCAAATGGCCGCGTTTGGTATTTCGAATCGTCCAAGCAAGTTGGGTGCCCTGTTTATGTCGCATCCCCCACTCGAAGATCGTATTGCCGCTTTAGAAGCAACACTTCAAGAAGAGTTAAAAATTGCTTAATAGCTAAGTTAGTAAGTCTTTAACAAAAACCCGGCATCAGCCGGGTTTTTTATGACCGAAAACGCTGTTCTTTATCTTTATGTGATAGTTAGATACGCTCTTGCGCTTCAGCTTGAATACGTTTAATCATATGATAAAGCCCGGTTGAACGGTTTGGGGAAAGGTGTTGGAGTAAACCGCTGGTCGCTAAGAAATCGAGTGGTGTGTTAATGATTTGTTCTGGCGTGTGATCATGATAGACCCGAAGTAATATTGCGATTAATCCTGAAACAATCGCGGCATCACTGGTTGCCTGAAGCTGTAATTTGCCGTCTTGCTCATTAATGGCAATCCAAACTTGCGATTGGCAGCCATGAATTCGGTTTTCTTCGGTTTTGAGTTCTTCTGGAAAGGGCGTTAGTTGTTTGCCAAGGTCAATGATGTATTTATACTTGTCCTTCCAATTACTAAAATAATTAAGCCGATTTACGAGGTCTTGTTGTTGCGTATCAAGTGACTGAGCCACAGGTATCTCCCATTAAATAGTTCAAATGTTAGCCGATTCTATAGGCTAGGCGCAACCTTATCCAAAGTTTTAAAACCAATATCATAATTATTGGCTAATTGCTCAGCAACCTTGCTAAAATACGACTTTATTTTGTAATGAATTCACCATGATTAAACGAATTTTTAATGCAATTTCGCGCCGATTAGCTGGAATTGCACCTGCACAGACACGCTCAGTCGATGGCTCGGAGACAGCTGGTACATCGGTAAAGTCTTATTCCGGGTATCAGCAAGGCATTCATCATCGGCTTATTGATAAAGCTGCGCTTGATACTGTATTCAGTTTAAAACGGGCGGGCTATGAAGCGTATCTTGTTGGCGGTGCCGTGCGAGACCTGATGCTTGGCATTGAGCCTAAAGATTTTGACATTGCCACGAACGCATCACCGGATCAAGTAAAACAGGTGTTTCGTCATCGATGTCAATTAATTGGTCGACGTTTTCGTTTGGCTCATATCCGTTATGGTCGCTTAATTATTGAGGTTGCAACCTTTCGTGGCGATCAAGAGAATGGTCATCCGGCGCGTCAAGTTGATGACTCAGGTCGTTTACTACGTGACAATGTTTACGGGTCCATGGATGAAGATGTATGGCGTCGCGATTTTACAATAAACGCGCTCTATTATGACCCAAAGCGGGATGTGGTTATTGACTACGTTGCTGGACGTGAAGACCTTTATGCGGGGCAGATTGTATTAATTGGGGATCCTTGGGTACGCTATAGGGAAGATCCTGTGCGGATGATTCGTGCGGTTCGTTTTGCCGCCAAGTTGGGTTTTAAATTAGCCCCAAGTGCCGAAAAACCCATTGGTGAGCTGGGCGTGCTGCTAAAGGAAGTATCAAATGCGCGGATGTTTGATGAAGTCTTAAAGCTTTTTCATAGTGGTTCAGCAATTTTGGTGTTTGAAAAACTGCGCCACTATGATTTATTTAAGCACCTGTTTCCATTAACGGATGCGATTTTAGCCAGCGAGAAGGAGCAGTTTCCACGCCAGCTGGTAATAGAAGCTCTTCAGAGTACCGATCGCCGCATTGCGGAAGATAAGCCGGTTAATCCGGCCTTTTTGTTTGCAGCTATGCTTTGGGAGCCTATGATGCAGGCGCGTCATGACTATTTACGAGAGGGTTTATCACCTCAAGATGCGTTTTTTGCCGCCGCGGGTGATGTATTGCATGTTCAGTGTGCGCATACCTCGATACCGAAACGTTTTACCGCGCAGGTTCGGGATATTTGGAATCTTCAATTTAGGTTGCATAAGCGATTTGGTGACCGAGCAGCGGTGCTAAGAGCTCATCCACGCTTTAGAGCGGCTTATGATTTTATTGGTATACGTTTGGCGGCAGGTGAAACGGAGCTTGAAGATCTATTCGACTGGTGGACGCAATACCAAGAAAAAGATTCCTTGGAGCAGGTGCGTTTTGCTAATCAGATGATTCGCGATATAAAACCAGTGCGGAGCAAGCGTTCTAATCGAAATTTTTATCGTAAGAAATCGTCGCAGTCGACAAATGATTAGTCATCCGCCTTCACACGCAATGATAGAGCCATCGTCTTGGGCTCAAGTCTATATAGGCTTAGGCAGTAACCTAGGTGACTCTCAACAGCTATTAGAGCAGGCTTGTGCCCAGATTTCTCTGTGGCCAAGTGTCAAGGAGTTACGCGTGTCTAAGTGGTACCGGTCAAGACCGCAAGGTCCGCAAGATCAACCAGATTTTGTCAATGGCGCCTGTGGTTTTTTGACTTGCTTAGCACCAGAGGCGTTATTGGATCAATTGCAGGCTTTAGAATTAGCGATGGGGAGAGTCAAACAACGTCATTGGGGCGAGCGACTGATTGATTTAGATATTATTTGTTATGCACAAACGCTACTGCAAACTGAACGATTGACACTACCTCATCCGATGGCAGCTCAGCGTGATTTTGTATTAGTGCCCTTATTAGATTTGGCACCAGGTCTGGTTCTGCCAGGTTATGGTGCGATTGAAGATTGTTTAGCAATGTTACCGGATAGTTTTTTATATGCATCCGATGTTTCCAAGCACAAGGTAATGGCATGAAGAAAACCCTCAAGCATCTTTATAAATTAGCGGCCAATAAACAACCGATTGCTTGTGTCACAGCCTATGATGCCGCATTTGCTCATTGGGCTAACGAGGCAGGTATGGATGTGATATTGGTGGGTGATTCGTTGGGCATGGTGGTGCAGGGTCACGCTACTACATTGCCGGTCACACTGGAGGATATGGTGTATCACACCCAACTGGTACAGCGCGGTAATCAGCAGGCCTGGTGCGTGGCCGATCTGCCGTTTATGGCTGATAAGAGTTTAGACAGTGTATTGGATGGTGCCGCGCAATTATTGAAAGTGGGCCATGCGGATATGGTTAAGCTGGAGGGCGGTCAGCGTATTTTGCCGTTTGTAAAAGCCTTAGCTGAGCGCGGTGTGCCTGTGTGTGGTCACTTGGGCCTGTTACCTCAGTCAGTTTTGAAAAAAGGCTATCAGGTGCAGGGTACTAATCCTGAACAAGCGGCACAATTGTTAGCCGATGCCAAAGCGCTGGTAGCGGCCGGCATTGATTTATTAGTGCTTGAATGTGTCCCTAGCGATCTTGCTCGGCAAATTACGGCGGCCCTACCGATACCGGTCATTGGTATTGGTGCCGGGAGTGCGGTTAGCGGGCAGGTGTTGGTGAGTTATGATGTACTCGGCTTAACACCGGGGCACACGCCTAAATTTAGTGAAAACTTCTTAACAGGACGTGATTCGATTCAAGCAGCTTTTGCCGCCTATGTGTCCGCGGTGAAACAGGGTCATTTCCCCACAGCAGCGCATGAGGTTGGTTAATGGAGCTGGTGCATGATATTGCGTCCTTGCGAGCTCAGCTTGCGCGTTGGCAGCAGGCGGGCAAGCGATGGGGGTTGATTCCCACCATGGGAAACTTGCATGCCGGGCATCTGAGTCTGGTTCGTCTTGCACAAGCGGAAGTTGATTGCGTGGTCGTGAGTATTTTTGTTAACCCGCTCCAGTTTGGTGAAGATGAAGATTTTGCTCAATATCCCCGAACATTAGCCGCCGACTGCGATGCTTTGCGGAGACTAGGCTGTGACCTAGTGTTTTGTCCAGATGTCAGTGAGTTGTATCCTGCGCAGGGGCGGCAAACGCGCTTGCAAGCCGATCCTCAGCTAGCCTCACGTTTTGAGGGGGCGCTGCGCCCAGGTCATTTTGACGGGGTTGTCACCGTCGTTGCAAAATTGTTTAATCTGGTGCAGCCGCATTTAGCCGTATTTGGTCAAAAAGATTACCAGCAGTTGTGTGTGATTCAGGCGATGGTTGCCGATTTAAACTGGCCTATTGAGCTACTTAGGGGACCGATTGCGCGTGATACGGATGGGCTTGCTTTAAGTTCTCGTAATCAATACTTGGATGCTAGACAGCGCAAGATTGCACCGCAACTGTACCAGGTTCTGCAAGATTTGGCACACAATCTTACTCAGCCCCTTCAGCCCCTTACCGACGCATCTCCGGCGCTTTGTTGGCAGCAATTGCAAGCAGACGCGACGGAAAAGCTACTGGCGCTTGGTTTTGATGCCGTGGACTATATTGCTTGGGTTGATCAAGAGCGTTTAACCGAGGTGACGGTGGCAGAGCAGCCTAGTGTGCTTTTGGTGGTCGCGCGTTTAGGGACCACCCGTTTATTGGATAATCTTGAACTGTAACTGCGATTAAACGGCGGTTTTTAGCGGCGCAATCGTATTGCGTGTATGCGTAATTTTGTTATCAGCATCAACATAAACCAGCATAGGTTTGTAGCTGTCCGCTTCTGCTTCACTCATTTGTGCATAAGTTGCAATAATTAATAAATCACCAGGCGCGGCTTTGTGAGCTGCAGCGCCATTCACTGAAATCCTACCAGAGTTTGCTTCTGCGGTGATTGCATAGGTGGTGAAACGCTCGCCATTTCGAACGTTATAGATTTGGATTTGTTCGTACTCTCGAATACCTGCCGCAGTTAATAAGGCGGCATCAATTGCGCAAGAGCCTTCATAATCTAGTTCGGCGTGTGTTGTTGTCACACGGTGAATCTTTGATTTTAAAAGTTGGATTTGCATAGTGTTATGTGCCTGCCTACAAAAAGGGTCAAAAGTAAATCGGCGCCCATTATACCCAAAAGGATGCCAATTACCAAATCGTGCGCTTGCAGTCGTCCTAACCGGTATTACGCATACCAGCCGCAATCGCATTGATACTATTCAATAGTGGTTTTAACCAAATATCGCGCTCTTGTTCACTGACGCTTTCATCTTTAAAGCGTTTTAGCAATACTATTTGAATGTGGTTTAGTGGATCTAGGTAAGGATTGCGACGTTGTAATGATAACGCAATCGATGGTGTTTCAGCCATTAAGTAGGGATTATCACTGACCGATAGGGAGTATTCAACCGTGCGTGCGTGTTCTTCAGCAATCATGTTATAGATATGCATCGCTTGCTCACGATCACTGGCAATTTCACAATACTCTTTACCGGTAATTAATTGCGTTTTATATAAGGCCATTTGAATATTGCTTAACAAGGCACGGAAAAATGGCCACTTGTTATACATATCAAGCAGGCCTGCTTGGCTGTTGTGTTTAGTCCACTCATCAAGGGCATGGCCTGTACCAAACCAGGCTGGAAATGTTAAGCGTGCTTGTGCCCAACCAAATACCCAAGGGATGGCTCTAATTGAAGACTTGGATAAATTGCCTTTTTTGCGGTGTGAAGGGCGAGAGCCAATATTAAGCAAGCCAATTTCATTCACTGGCGTAGCTTCGTAAAAGAGCTTAAAGAAGCCTTCAGTATGGTCAGTTAGCAAACGATAAGAAGCTTCGCCATCTTTTGCAAGCTGCTCCATGGTGCTTAAATGCGTAGGATCATCTTTTGTGACATCTTTCACTAAGCATAAGGAAGCTTTCATCAAGCCGGTTACGCCCAGCGACAGTTCATAGCTGGCAGTCTCTGAGTTACTGTATTTGTAAGACAAGACTTCACCTTGTTCGGTAAATTTAATTTCACCACGAACAGTACCGGTTGGCTGGGATAAAATCGCCATATGGGTTGGGCCGCCGCCGCGCCCAATCGTGCCACCACGACCATGAAATAAACGACAGTCGATTTCAAACGCATCAGCTACTTTCATAATTTTTTGCTGAGCTTGATATAACGACCAAGCTGATGATAGGTTGCCACCATCTTTGGCCGAGTCTGAATAACCCAGCATGATTTCTTGTTGGTTACCACTGGCTTTTAATAAAGCCAGATAGGTTGGGTTATTAAATAGATTTTCGGTAACAGGTACAATGTGGCCTAAGTCTTCAATGGTTTCAAATAGTGGGGTAATATGAATATCACAATAGGGCTCACCAGCGTTGTAGCCTGCTAGGCCAGCTTGATGAGCTAGAAACAGCACCTCCATCACATGGCTGGCTTCATGCGTCATTGAAATGACATAGTTATTAAAGGCTTTAGGACTGATTTCTTTACGTAATTCTCGAAGCGCATTAAAAACTTCGAGCACTTCAGCAGTCATGGGTTTTAATGCCAGGTGCTGGGTATCAATAATAGTTGCCGATGCAACATGTTTAGCCAATAAGTTGAGCTTATCAGCTTCATCTAATTGGTTGTAATCAATCTCTAAATGACTCAATAACTCAGCAACCGCCTCAGTATGTACGGTAGATTCTTGACGAATATCCAATCGCATCAGGTAGAAACCAAAGGTCTCTACAAGACGAATCAAATCTTTAAGTGTCGCATTAGCAACGCTCTGATCGCCATGATTGCATAAGGATTCATGAATTAGCTGTAAATCCGCTAAAAACTCATCTTCCGAGCTGTAAGCAAAGCGTGATGACGATTGAGGTGGTTGTTCATTATTTAAACGGGCTTCGATATAGGCTAAGTTTTCTCTGATTCGACCACGCATTAAATATAGAAAGCGGCGATAGGGCTCATCTTTAAAACGTTCAGCACGCTTATGGAAAACTTTTTCAAGTAGGTCGGCATCAACAATCGTGGCTCGGTTAATAATATCCTGATGGATATCACAAATATGGCGCGAGTGAGTTAGCATGGCGCTAAGCTCTAATAAGCGTTTTTCGTACTCATACAGCACCGATCTTGATTGTAAATAAATCGCTTCTCGCGTTGTTTGATGGGTTACAAATGGGTTGCCGTCGCGATCACCGCCAATCCAAGAACCGAAGGTTAAAAAAGGTGGCACCTGGTGTGCTATGTCGGGATAGTGGCGACCTAATGCACGTTCTAAATAACGATAAACCTGAGGCACTGATTGAAATAACGATTGACGGAAGTAGTAGATGCCGTTTCGAATTTCGTCACTCACCGTTGGCTTGGTTTGTCTAACTTCATCTGTTTTCCAGAGTACCTGGATTTGGTAGCGGAGTTTGCTTATGACGTCTTGGCGGGTATAGCTATTATTGTGCGTTTCTGCTTCGTTGAGTCCGTCAAGTGTGACAAAGATTCGGCGTAGATTTTCCATAACCGCACGACGTTTTGATTCCGTCGGATGCGCGGTAAACACGGGAATGTATTTAATTTTACTTAATAGTTTGGATACGTCTTCACTTGCTAGACCCGCTTCTTTAAACTCACCAATGGTTTGAAGCATAGAGCCCATCCAAAGCGGTCCATCTGATTTTAATTGGCTTTGACGGCCATGATACTGATGTTCTTCTTCAGCAAGGTTAGCTAAACTGAAGTAAATATTAAATGCTCTTATAATTAGAATAAGATTTTCGGGTGATTGCTGCTCAATGAACGTAACCAACGATTGACGTAGTTCAGGATCATCTTGTTTACGAAGTTGGATGTAACCGCGGCGCAGTTTTTCGACAGCATCGAGGGTGGTGCGTCCCACTTGGCTTTCAATAACTTCACCAAGCAGTTGCCCCAGCAGTTTGACGCGCGCGCGCAATTGTTTGTCATGAGATTCAGTTTGAGCAGATACATTCATGTCAGGTGCTTTTCCAAAGAAATTTGCACAATTATAGCAGAATTAGTCGTTAATGAGGGCGAACTGTGAAATGATTAGCGAGCAAAATGGCTCGCTAATTAGGGTTAGATGTGTCTTTCTATCGGAGTCTAGCCTGGGTAGCGTTGCGCACCAGCGAGTATTTCAGCAAAAGCGCCCTCTGCGTCGGTCCAGCCCTCAATTTTCACCCATTTCCCCGGTTCTAAATCTTTGTAATGCTTAAAGAAGTGTTCGACTTGTTCCTTTAGCAAGGGAATTTGTTCAACAGCCGTGATGTTTTTGTAAATCGCGCTAAGCTTGTCTACAGGTACGGCAATGACTTTAGCGTCTTCACCACCATCATCAGTCATTCTTAACATGCCGATTGGGCGACAGCGAATAACCGACCCAACTAATAGTGGGTGCGGGGTAACAACCAATACATCAACTGGATCACCATCATTAGCTAAGGTTTGATTGATGTAGCCATAGTTGGCAGGATAGGCCATTGTGGCGCCTTGCAGGCGGTCAACCCATACTAGGTCCGTATCCTTGTCCACTTCATATTTAATCGGGGGCGCAAAAGCTGGAATTTCGATAATTACATTGATATCGTTTGGTAGATCTTTACCTGCTGGAACGGCTGCATATCCCATGTCATGTCCTTTTTATAATTACATTAGCTTAAAACAACACCACCCGCAGTGCGGGTGGTTATATCATCAGGTATCAATAATTGACAAGTTAGTCTTTTAAATAGCCCATGGCTTTTTCAACTTCATTTTTAGAGCCAAGTATGACTGGGCAACGCTGATGGATCTCTTTAGGATCAACATCCATAATGTGCTCACGACCCGTTGTAGATAAACCACCGGCTTGTTCTACAATCATACTCATTGGGTTGCCTTCATACATTAAACGCAACTTACCTGGCTTGTTTGGTTCACGGTTGTCCCATGGGTACATGAAGATGCCACCACGTACAAGAATACGGTGAACTTCAGCAACCATTGATGCGACCCAGCGCATATTATAACGCTTAGCTAATGGGCCAGTTTCGCCTGCCAGACAGTCGTTGATGTAGTTTTTCATACCATCTTCCCAGAAACGCTGGTTAGACATGTTAATTGCAAATTCATTTGTGTCGGTTGGAATTTTTACCTGTTCACGAGTCAGTACAAACTCACCGATATGGCGATCTAGGGTAAAGAAGTTTACGCCTTTGCCTGTGGTTAAAACCAATAGTGCAGATGGGCCATAAAGCACATAACCAGCCGCTACTTGTTTGCGACCATTTTGTAAGTAAATACCTTGATCATCACCTTGACGGCTGTCAGTAGGTGCTTCAAGAATTGAGAAAATAGTGCCAACAGATAGGTTTACATCGATGTTTGATGAGCCATCTAACGGGTCAAATAATACCAGGTAACGACCGGACTCAGTACCAGCAACTGTGTAGTCTTCTTCTTCAGAAGCAATACCTTTTACACAATTGTCCTCTGTAAGAATTTTTTTCAATAGGTCGTTTGATACAACATCCAATAGTTTTTGAGTTTCACCTTGAACGTTTTCAGTAACGCTTGAACCTAAAATGCCCGCCAAGTCGCCTTGACCCAGTTTATGTGAGATTTCTTTACAGGCAATCATGACATGGCTAATAACTTGTTTCAGTTCACTATTAACGCCATCACGCTTCAAAATTTCGTGCAATCTAATCATGGATTAACTCTCAGTTGGTTTAAAAAAATTCTGTAAATTTTAACCTTTTCGGCCAAAAAAACAAGTTTTTTGCAAGATTAGCTAGGGCGTTTCTTGCGATTGTGCTTGTGTGTCCAGCCTTGGGTCGCGAGTGACTCGACGCTCATCAGTCAGGTTTAATGTCGTACCAAAGGTGGTCTGGTGACGTTGTACGCTAAGAACATAATTAACGGTTTCATGACCAATGCGACGTCGTGCGACCTGCTCAACATTATAAAACCAAACATAGGGATCCAGGCCTGCTCGTTCAGCCTCTCGTTGCAATTGTCTAATGCGTGTTTGGCCGGCATTGTACGCGGCTAAGGCAAAGTTTAGGCTTTCTTCTGGTGTATAGTCGGGACCGGTAAAAATTTGTTGTTTAAGATAGGCTAGATATTTTGTTCCAGCATGAATGTTTTGTTCAAGGTCTCTGATGTTATCAATGGCAATTTGTGGTGCGGCGGCTGTTGATGGTCGTATTTGCATCATGCCAACAGCGCCTCTTGGGCTGACTAAGTGATTACGAAAACGTGACTCTTGAAAAGCAACAGCGGCCACTAGTAGCCAGTCCAGGTCGTAAAAATCAGCATAAAGTTCGAAATAGGGTCGCAGCTGACTAAGTTGATCAAAACTTTCGGCGGTTAGGCCGACTTCTTTCAGCCAGCGGTTATCAACAAAATATTTATTGAACAGGACATTGCTTAGATAGCGACCCGGCTTGGCTTGGCGTTCAATAAAGTTATTGAGGGATTCAAGTAGTTGTGGGTTATTGCTTCGGGTAGCCCAGGCTAGTTGACCGTTGTGATGAAACACAATATTCGATTTTAAAACGAGGTTATCAAGCACGCCAGACCAAGCGCGGGCAATGTGGTCGTCAACAACGGTATAGTCAATGACTCCAGCATTCACTAGCTCGAGTAAATCCTCGGCATCAAGAGTGCTCGGAGCTTGTATAATTTCAATGGGTTGCAATCCGAGTTGGCCTAAAAATTGGTTAGCCAGCATTAGATTTACAAGGTAACTGCTATGAGCAACAACCATGACTTTTTGTCCAGCCAAGTCTTCTAGACGTTCAATTTGAATGGCTTGTCGATGACTAATAAGGATTTCGTTAACGCCAGTAATGTATGGCTGGGTAAAAAGTGCCATGTTTTTTCGAGAGTCGGTAATGGTGAGGCCGGCTGCAATAATGTCACCACGGCCTTCGTTAAGGGCATCAAACAGTTGATCAAATGGTGTCGGTATAAATATTAGATGGGTTTGATAGCGCTGTTGTAATGGCCCGCGATTTAAAGTTTCCTCATAGGCGCGTAAAAATTCATACTCTAGTCCTAAGCTGCCATGCTCAGCCATAAAATAATGCGTGCGGTTATAGCTGATAAGCACTCGAATGATGCGCCGGTCTCTCATTTTATCGAGGTCGCCAAAGAAGGGTTGCATAAGACGATCGCTGTAGGATAAGAACGTTGGGCTAAGGGGGGTTGCTGAGGCGCTATTCATCGCCAAGATTGCAATTAAGGCAATCACTAGCGGGTAAAAAAGCCGGTGCAAAAAACGTCTGTGACGTTGATAAGAGTCTATAAGCCAATCAGGCATAGTGGTAAAGTTACCCTAGTAGCAGATTTTTGATTTTAGAACTTTGGTTAGGTCTTGACCAGTAAATTTTTAGTGAGACTTATAATTATATGCAAGCACATCCCAAGATTCGTAAGGTTAAGTATGCCATTATTGGTGCGGGCTCTGCCGGTTTGACCGCTTGGTCAGAAATAAAAAAGCACACAGAAGATTATATTTTGGTTGATTCTGGCCCATTAGGCACAACTTGTGCAAGGGTGGGTTGTATGCCTTCCAAGGCACTGATTCATATTGCTGAGCATTACCAGGCCTGGCAGAACGCAGAGTCATTAGGAATTAACCTGCCGTGTTTACCCGAGTTAGATGAGGCAAAGGTCATGCAGCGTGTGCGGCGCTTTCGTGATCGATTTACGTCTGGATTAATTGCCAGCACTACAGGCGGCTTAACAGACCAACATTTTATCAGTGGCCGAGCAAAAGTTTATCCCGATGGTAAGCTAGTTGTGGCTGACAAAATGTTTGAGGCTGAACGTATTATAGTAGCGGTCGGTTCAACGCCCATAGTTCCTGCTGATTGGCAAAAAGAGCTCGGTGAGTTAGCACTGACCAGTGATGACGTGTTTGAGTTGGAAACGTTACCTAAACGTCTTGCAGTTATTGGATTGGGCGTCATTGGGTTAGAGCTGGGGCAAGCCTTGTCGAAACTTGGGGTGGAGGTGATAGGCTTTGATGCGCAGGCGCAAATCGGAGGTTTACAAGATAGTTACTGTAATGAGTTTATGCTTGAGCAGATTCAAAAACATTTTCCCATCCACATAAATCAACAGGTTGTGCCGTTTAGAGATAGAAATCAGGTTAAAATAACCTACCAAGATAGTGATTGGGTTGGTGACAAAGTGCTATTGACCTTGGGTCGGCGGCCGAATGACGATTGGCGAACCCCAGAACTGCAGGGTCTTGCTATAGATCCTGTTACACTGCAGCTGGGTGATTTGCCGATATTTGTGGCTGGTGATGCTAGTGGATTTCATGGAATTTTGCATGAAGCTAACCGAGAAGGCAAAACTGCCGCCCAAAATGCTATACACTATACCCACTTACGCGGTAGTGACTATTTATGTCCATTAGCGATTGTTTTCAGTGATCCACAGATCGCCCGGATAGGGTGTGAGTATAACGAACTGGATAAAAATACGACGCTTATTGGCTCGTTCGATTTAAACTGTAATAATGGCCGTGCTATAGTAATGGATCAAGACTACGGTCGAATGCGCCTCTATGCTGATCGAGCAACTGGGCGTTTATTAGGCGGGGAATTAGCAATGCCTAATGCCGAACATCTTGGGCATTTATTGGCGTGGTCAGTGCAAATGGGACTCACGCTGCAAGACTTGTCAACCATGCCTTATTATCATCCTGTATTGGAAGAGGCTTTGCAGAATGTGATTGATGCCATGCTGGCTGAATATAATGCACTGAAAGGTTTGACGAAAAATTAATTGGGTGATGGATGGTATAGGAATACTAAGCCTCACCCCACATAAGTAAGATGGAATCGAGTGACTGAACAAACAACAACACCTGTTATAGACCCCTTTGCTGATCGTGAAGCGGAAAAATACGACAATCCTATCCCGAGTCGGGAATTTATCATAGAACATCTAACCGAACTGCAAAAACCCATGCGGTTGGGGTCGTTAGCCCAAAGTTTGGATATTGATGAGGACGATGAAGAACGTTTCGAGGCCTTATCACGGCGTTTAAAAGCCATGTTGCGTGACGGTCAATTGATTAAAAACCGTCGTGGCGCTTTTGGTTTAATCCAAAAAATGGATCTGATTAAAGGTACCGTAACTGGTCATCCCGATGGCTTTGGGTTTGTAGCCAGTGAAGAGCTAGAACGCGATTTAGTTTTGTCGGCCCATGAGATGCACAAGGTGTTACATGGTGATGAAGTTATTGTATCGATCATTGGCGAAGATCGTCGCGGTCGTCAAGAGGCTGCAATTGTTGAGGTAACGCGTCGTGCTAATGAAGAATTGGTCGGTCGTATTCATATCGAACAAAATCTAGCTTGGGTGCATCCAAATAATAACCGTATTACTCAGGATGTGTTTATTCCTGCCGACGGTTTGTTGGACGCGCAAGAAGGGCAGATAGTCCGCGTGGCGATTGTTATGCCACCGTCACAGCGCCATGGGCCGATAGGCAAGGTTATCGAGGTCCTTGGCGATTATATGGCACCGGGTATGGAGATTGATACAGCGATCCAAACCTTCAATATTCCTAATAAATGGTCCGATGCGTTATCAGCTGAGTTAGCCGCTATTCCGTCGCAATTGACTGAGCAGGATTATGTGGATCGTAAAGATTTACGTAGTCTGCCGCTGGTGACTATTGATGGTGAAGACTCAAAAGACTTTGACGATGCCGTGTTTGCTAAACGCCGCAAAAATGGTTGGCGTTTAGTCGTTGCAATTGCCGATGTATCTCACTATGTCAAAGTAGATTCAGAACTCGATAAAGAAGCTTTTGAGCGAGGTAACTCGGTTTATTTCCCTCAGCGCGTTATTCCTATGTTGCCAGAAAAACTATCTAACGACCTGTGCTCACTTAATCCGAATGTGGATCGGGTATGTATGGTCTGTGATATGTCGATTACCGATGATGGCCAACTAGAGCGCAGTCAATTTTATCAAGCGGTGATGAACTCAAAAGCTCGCTTAACCTACAACCAAGTGCATCAAATGGTCACGGATGAGTCTTCGCAGTTTAGAACTGAGTTTGCTGAAGTGGTCGACGCGGTCGATCAACTCTATGAGCTTTATCATATTTTGCATGCCGCACGAGCAGAGCGAGGTGCTTTAGAATTTGATACCGTTGAAACGCGGATTGTTTTTGATGGCGATCGTAAAATCGACAAAATTGTACCGGTGGTGCGTAATGACGCTCACCGCCTCATCGAAGAATGTATGTTGATGGCGAACGTTGCCGCAGCGCGTTATTTAAAATGGCATAAGTTACCGATTGTCTATCGTGTGCACGAGCCTCCTAAAGAAGAAAAGTTGAAAAAATTGCGCGGATTTTTGACGGACTTCGGTCTCGATTTAGCGGGTGGCGATGAACCGACAGCGCAGGATTTTGATCAGGTACTACAAGCGGCTCAAGGCTTACCGTCGGAGCATTTGATCAAAACTATTATGTTGCGCACCATGAATCAGGCCGTTTATCAGCCGGATAACAAGGGTCACTTTGGCTTGAATTTTGAGCATTATGCGCACTTTACCTCGCCTATTCGTCGTTATCCAGACCTGTTAATTCATCGCGCTATTCGCCAGGCCTGGTTAAAGCAGGGCGCGCAAGGCTTTGCCTATAATGAAGAAGATATGACTCGGATGGGACGTCATTGCTCTGATACCGAGCGTCGTGCTGATGAAGCAACTCGTGATGCTGTCACCTTCTTGAAGTGTGAGTTCCTGTCGCATCGTTTGGGCGAAGAGTATGATGCTGTCATTAGTTCGGTAACGAATTTTGGGATGTTTGTTGAACTAGATCCACTCTATATTGAAGGTCTGGTTCACGTGACAGAATTGGGTGAAGACTACTTCCATTTTGATCCGGTGCGTCATTGTTTAAAAGGCGAACGAACTGGAAAGATTTATCGCATTGGTGATCGGGTCAGAGTTCAAGTCGCTCAGGTTGTATTAGATACGCGCAAGATTGATTTGCGTTTAATCAATCAAACCGATGAGCAGACACCAGCCAATAGCGATCAAGTTTCAATCGATCAGGCCGTAGATGCTTCTGAGCCAGTCCAGGAAGAGGACGTTGGTGATGCGAAGAAAAAGCGTCGCTCGCGGTCGCGTTCACGCCCAAATAACCGTAAGCGTCGTACCCGTCCTAAGGAAAAAAATGACGGATAAAGTCTATGGGTTGCATGCGCTTGAGCCATTGTTAGCGAAACACCCCGAACAGATTTTTCAGTTGGTTTTTTGTGAAGGACGGTTAAATGCTCGTCAACAAGCCTTATTGGATTTAGCCATGCAGGTGGGCGTTAGAACTCAGCGTGCCCCCAAAAAAATCTTTGATCAACTGTCTGGCGTGCATCAGGGCGTTTATGCTGAGGTTGCGGCTCAGGCGGCCTATACGGATGCCGATTTAATGGACTGGGTTGCAAACAATACTAACCCTTTGTTGGTATTTTTGGATGAGGTTCAAGACCCACACAACCTAGGGGCGATTTTACGCACCGCTGATGCGACTGGTGTTACGGCCGTCGTGGTGCCAAAAAACAACGCGGCTGGTTTAAATGCGACCGTACGGAAGGTGGCCTGTGGTGGTGCCGAATCGGTTCCACTGGTGGTCGTAACTAACCTGGTACGCACAATAGAGCAACTACAGCAGCGCGGTGTTTGGTTTACTGGCTTGGCAGGTGAAACAGAGCAAACGATTTATCAAGCGGATTTAACTGGTCCCGTTGCAATTGTATTAGGTGCCGAAGGGAAAGGGTTACGTCCTTTAACCCGCAAAGCTTGTGATTATTTGGTGGCTATTCCGATGCAAGGGCAGGTTTCCAGTTTGAATGTATCGGTAGCCGCCGGCGTCACCCTATACGAGGCCATTAGGCAACGCCAAGCGGTTTAACACCCGATTTAATGCTCTGCAATATATATCGCACCGGTGTCTGGATCAATTTCTAAATCGACCGGTGTTAATTCCTCTCGCCAACAAGGCCCTTCAACACATACGCCGTCCTCAATTCTAAAAAAGGCATCGTGCACGGAACATTTCATAGTCATTTCAAACGGATTGATATCAATTTTGTATGCTTCATCCAAGGGTACGTCTTGATGTGGGCAATTGTTTAAGTATGCCTTAATCTCATTGTCATGCTTAATTAATACCACTTTATGCGGCAGGCCTGGTGCGGGTACAACTGTTGCGCGTGAATTGGTAATGTGTTTTATATTAGCAATAGGTTTTCGAGTAACGAGCGGTGCTAGCAAATTATCCAAACCTAATTGTTGGCATTTACGTCGTGCCAGCTGGTTGCCGGCCATAACGGCTTCTGCGAGTGTTTTTTGAGTGATTAAAGCGTCAATAGTGGCTGCAATAAAGGTATCGCCAGCGCCTAAGGTGTCTACTGGTTTTTCTAACGCTTGACTTGCTTGATGACTGGCTAGGGTGCCAGGCGCAGCAAACCAAGCGCCATCAGCTCCCCAGCAGCAAATAATGCTAGCTTGCGGTGCACGTTGTTGTAAATGGACTATCAGCGCTTCAGGATTGTCTAATCCAAGTGCTAGGGCATAAGCCTTACCGGTAAAGATGAAATTTACTTGCTCTAGCAGATCTTCAAGTCCTTCACGGGGTTTTTCTAGTTCTATCGAAATGGGTTGATGGCTTAAAAAGGTTTTTGCAATGTTTAGCATGCCTGCAAGCGCATCGGTGTTGCGTCCTTCAAAATGTAGCCAATCATAGACTTCAATTTCAATTTTGGCAAAATGCTCAAAATGGACCTCGGGTAAGTCGCGGAAGTGCACAATCGTACGTGAGCCGTTTTGTTGATTGATTTGTACATAGGAGGTTGGCGTTGAGCCTTGAATAAAGCGCTGAATGTGTTGAGTTTCAATCTGCCGCTCTTCTAGCGCCCTTTTTAAGCGTTTAGCTGCATCGTCGGTTGCTAGTGTACTGCAAATGGCACAGTCGTGACCTAGTTGGCGTAAAACTTGTAAATTATTGGCAACGTTACCCCCCATCGCAAAGATTCGCTGTTGCGCGCGTTGTTCGCTGTCTTCCGCCGGATAGTTGCTGACAAAAAGTTGCGTATCAAGAACGAGATTGCCGATGCCTAAAATGCGTGCCATGCCCGAAAAGACCCTTTGGTAAAAAATAAAACCGAATTTTAACGCTAAGGCTTTCATTGGTCACGTCTTAATCGTCAAATCATGTTTTTTTAATAAATAAATTCGAAATTGCGGTTGATTTTTGAACTGTTATTCCTCTTGTGTACTAAACGATTTAAAAAAGTGATTTTTATGTATCTACTAGGGGGTTGACATATTATTTTTTTATTTAAGTCACTGTTTTTAAAGGTTTAAGTTGAAATTTAATACGGAGTGCAATCGTTTTATTTATGCACAAAATCTGTGGATAACTTTGTGTATTGATTTTTAGAATGTGCGCCAAGTTGTTACTATCTCAACTAAAGTTTTAGATTGCTTAAAAATTAATCAGTTTGGTAACTTGATAACAGGTGATCAATTGTTTGCAAAAAAAAACCTGTCAGTTATGACAGGTTTTATGCATTGCCAAAATGGCGATTAGACTAGGCCATCATCATGCTAATACTGTAAAAAATACCAGCCGCAAGTACTGCCGTCGCAGGAACCGTAATTACCCAGGCCGCAACCACTTTCAAAATGATCGAGCGCTTAACCAATTCTTGGTTATAAGCTTTCTTAAGGCCTTTACGTTCCTTTTTAGTTAGGTGGGCATCGTTATCAAGGCTTTTTGTTTTTAGATCTTGAAGCATGCGACCTTTTTCAGCTAAGTTAGCTTTATCAAATCGACGGATAAAGGCTTCAACAATTTCACGTTCTTGACCTTCGTGGTGCTCTTCAATTTGACGAATCATCCGCTGATAGTTAGCTTTTAAGTATTCGCGCAAAAAGCCAACACCAAAAATAGCGCCAATGGTCACATGCGTGGTACTCACTGGTAGCCCTAGTTGTGACGCTAAAATAACGGTTAAAGCTGCCGCCATAGCAATACAGTAGGCGCGCATTTGATCGATATCGGTGATTTCAGTACCGACGGTTTTAATCAATTTGGGGCCATAGAGTGCTAAACCTAATGCTATACCTAGCGCACCTACAACTAGAATCCAGATAGGAATGGCCGCTTTTGAACCGCCTACATCGCCAGAGGTGAGGGCTTCGTGAATGGCAGCTAACGGACCAACCGCGTTTGCGACATCGTTGGAACCGTGTGCAAAACTCAGCAGCGCGGCCGCAAAAATTAATGGGATCGTGAACATTTGGTTGACGCCTTTTTTGCAGTTGGAGGCCGCAACCGAGGCGCGATTCACTAGCGGACGAGTAATAAAGAAAACCGCCGTGGCTACAGCCAAACCGACCAAAGCCGATGTCATGAAGCTAACCTTCATAATTTGGCTGAAACCTTTCATCATTAAATAGGTACCAAATGCCCAACCCATTAAGGCTAACAGCCATGGCACCATACGTCGGGAAGCATCCATCATATCTTCTTTGTAGGTGATGGTTCGTTTGATTAAATAGAGTAATAGCGCGGCGATTAAACCACCGAGCATCGGCGAAATGACCCAACTGGCTGCGATTTGTCCGACAGTGCCCCAGTTAACAATTGCCCAGCCAGCTGCGGCAATGCCCCCACCCATAACCCCCCCAATAATTGAATGGGTAGTTGAAACAGGTGCGCCAAGTGCGGTGGCAATGTTTAGCCATACTGCAGCTGCTAATAAAGCGGCCATCATCAGCCAAATGAAGGCTTCAGTATCATCGACATCGGCTGGATCAATAATGCCGCCCTTAATCGTGGTAATAACGCTACCGCCAGCAATAATCGCTCCAGCGGCTTCAAATACCGCAGCGATTATAATGGCGGTTGTTAAAGTCATGGCTTTAGAGCCAACAGCGGGACCTACATTATTGGCCACGTCATTAGCACCTATATTCATCGCCATATAACCACCAATCATCGCTGCAACAACGAGTGTGAAGCTAATATGACCATAGTTGATAAAGGTGTATAGTATTACGCCAATAATAAAGAGTAACGCTAAGCCAAAACGCAACAGTTCTTTACGGCTGCGTTGGCTCGCCTCTTCAAGGTGTTGAATATTTTTCAGTTCCATAAGAATCCACAGATGATTGCATAGGTTGTAATAAAAATGTAAACGGATTGTAACATTTGGGAATTAAAAGTGAAGCAAATGTTTATCTTGTTGAAATATAAGTTTTTTATTAACTTTTAAGCTTGTTAAGGACATCGAATGTTAAGTTATCAACACGGTTTTCACGCCGGTAATCCGGCCGATTTACTCAAGCACCTGGTGTTGGTCAATGTGCTAGATTATTTGGCTAACAAAAATAAACCCTTGGTTTACATAGATACTCATGCGGGTTCAGGGGGTTACAGCTTGGCAGATGCCCAGGCACAAAAAACTCGTGAGTATCAACAGGGAATTGGCAAGCTTTGGGCTTTATCTAACCAGGCCTGGTCCCCTAGTATTACAAGCTATTTAGACGTTGTCGCAGCTTTTGAAGCCCAAGCGCAACAGGCATCAGCAGCCTCGAGTTCTGGTCGTTTTTATCCAGGTTCTCCAGCGATTGCGCAAGAGTGTTTACGAGATTATGATCGCTTAGTGGCCTATGAATTACATCCGCAAGCATTTGCCCAATTAACAGCTCATACAGCTGGTGATAAACGGGTAAAAATTTATCAACAAAATGGTTTTCAAGGGCTGATTGCGCAACTCCCGCCAAAAGAGCGTCGTGGGATCATTTTGATCGATCCCCCTTATGAGTTGAAGCAGGATTACGATGAGGTGGTGAGTCGTTTAATTGCGGCGCATAAACGTTTTGCTACCGGTACCTATCTGCTCTGGTATCCGGTGGTAGAGCGTCGACGCATTGCTAAATTACACCGTGAATTAAAGGCCAGCAGTATTCGCAATATCGCAGTTTTTGAACTGGGTTGGGAGACCGATAACAATGGTCGAGGGATGACGGGTAGTGGTATGATAGTGATTAATCCGCCATGGACTTTAATGGCGTCGATGCAGCAAGATTTAGCGACACTTAAGCAGATAATTGCACCACAATCAGGCTATTGGTTGGCCGATATGCTGATTGCGGAATAATATCCGTTGGAGGAGCTATGCCATTGTTACGTATAGTAGGTATTTGGTTGGTGTTACTACTGGTCTGGTGGGCGCTTGCTGAAGGCCAATTGAGCGGTTTTGCACTCGTCTGGACTGCTGTGGTGGCCTTGCTAATTCATAAAATTTGGCCGCCTTTTCCTACGCGCTTACATTGGCGCCATTTGCCTGCTCTTATTATTTTGTTTTTACGTGCCTCTCTCTTAGGGGGCTTGGATGTCAGTCGTCGAGCCTTTCACCCCCAACCTCAAATCAACAGTTATTTTATCGACTACCCATTACAACTGCCGCCAGGTTGGGCGCGCGCGGTTTGGGTTAGTGTGATTGGTTTATTTCCAGGAACCCTAAGCGTTGCGGTGGCCGACAAATGGGTACGAGTTCATGTTTTAGATGATGGCTTGGAAGTTGAGGATGACCTAAAGGCTTTGGAATATCATTTAGCGGCGTTCATTGGCTTCGGATTGCCCACTGCGCCATCGATCAAGGAGGCGATATGATAGACCTGCTCTTATGGACTGCCGCCACGTTATTGATGTTCCTGTTAAGCTTGGGTTTATGGCGAGTTGTTAAAGGGCCCAAGTTAACCGACCGGATGCTGGCCGCCCAGTTAGCCGGTTCGACGGGGGTCGCGTTGGTTGCACTTTTGGCGTGGTTAATGAACAACAATGCCTTGCTGGATGTGGCGTTATTACTAGCCTTATTAGCGGCCATCAGTGGTATTGCGTTTGCAAAATTGTTACGGCCAGAGCAACTGCGTAAACTCAATCAAAGTGAGACGAACCATGATCATCATTGAAATTATTGCGGTCGTGTCCATTAGCTTGGGTCTGGTGTTTTTTGTGGCAGGCACACTCGGTCTGCTAAGGTTCACGGATGACTTAAGTCGTTTACACGCGCTCACCAAGGCCGATAATCTGGGACTTGGTTTTGTGCTGCTCGGACTGACCCTGTTGTTTTTCAATGCGGCGCTGTTGATGAAGTTATTTATCATTTGGGCGCTGGTGATCATCAGTGCCGCTACCGTCAGTCATGCGATTGGTCAACGGGCGTATCACCAGTTATCACAGCCGGCGGAGGTGGATGATGATCATCCTTGACCTACTCTTGGCCATCACCGTTATTCTGGTCGCGATCCGCTGCCTCTATACCCCCAATCTTGCTGAGTCTGTGGTGTTGTTTATCGTATTCGGCTTATTAATCGCCTTGATCTGGGTTAGGCTGCAAGCGCCAGACGCCGCTCTCGCCGAAGTTGCGATTGGTGCCGGCTTAGCCGGAGCATTATTGCTGGCCACTTTAAGTCAACTACAGCATACCCAAGATGATCAGCCCAAGCCTATCGTGTTATGGAGTCTGTCGATTCCGTTGTTACTGGGTGGTGCTTTGGCGTTAAGTTTGATGAGCTTGGTGCAGCCAGCGCCAGGTTTGAGTGACATGGTTGTGACCAATCTCAGTGCTTCTGGGGTTGAGCATAGGGTTACAGCGGTATTGCTTAACTACCGTGCTTGGGATACCGCATTGGAGCTCGCGGTATTAATGTGGGCTTGGGCGGCACAGCGTGCACTTGGCCCCAGTTTGTCTTGGCATGGGGTGAGGCTACAAGGACAGGTATTGGTTTATTTTACGCGTTTGCTGGTGCCATTACTGGCGCTTGTCGGTGGCTATGTACTCTGGCAAGGAGCCTATGCACCGGGTGGTGCCTTTCAAGCCGGTGCCTTGTTAGCCGCGGCACTGATTTTAGCTTTTTTGGTTCAACAGACCGAACTGGGTCAATCCCCACCGGCATTTATTACCGGCTTCATTCATAATGGTTGGATTAAAGTTTTGTGGCTTGGTGGTTTGTTGGCCTTTTTTGGTGTGGGTTTAGTAGGCCTGCTGGCTGGATTTGGTTTTATGGGTTATCCACCTGCTTACGCCGGGCAGTTAATCTTAATTATAGAGATAGCTGCAACCTTATCTATTGCGCTGATTTTGGCTGCCTTATTTACCGGTGAAGGGCGTCGCTATGAATGAAATCGCCATTTATTTAGCAACCGGTTCGGTATTATTTGGGGTTGGTTTATGGGGGGTGGTGATGCGCCCACACCTACTGCATAAGATTTTGGGTATCAATGTCATGGGTTCAGCGGTGTTCATGTTTTTCCTCGCTTTTGCTGCGCGTGCCGAACCCGCTGATGCAGTACCGCATGCGCTGGTATTAACCGGCATAGTGGTAGCAATTAGTGCGATGGCACTGGCTTTGGCTTTGATGAAACGGGTTGCTCGTGAATCCAAACAGCATCAGGCGACCCTAGAGGATACGCCATGAATGCCTTAATTCCAGCATTGGTTTTGTTACCGCTGATCGCCGGCGGATTCGCCGCTTTATTCAAGCCTCAGGCTCGGTTGATTACCGGGCTGGCTGGGCTAGCGATGATGATACTTTTAATTTTGCTCAGCCTTGATGCCTGGGGAGTGGGTGAATACCAAGGTGTTTGGATGTTAGGGGGGTGGGAGCGGCCGCTAGGCATTGCCTGGTATTTAGACGATTTAGCCCATTTGATGTTGTTGTTAGTGGGGGTCGTTAGCCTAGCTATATTTGCCCATGCGGCGTTTGATAAAGACAGTTCCGAACACCTTTGGGGGTTATGGTTGGGTGGCTGGGGCGCGATTAATGCGCTAATTCTATCGAATGATTTATTTAATATTTATGTCACTATCGAGCTACTCGGTCTAGTGGCGGTTGCGCTGGTTGCCGTGTCAACGAAAGCCGGTGCCGCCGCTGCCGCCGTGCGCTATTTGATTATTAGCTTAACCGGCTCGATGTTTTTTTTATTGGGTGTTGCGCTCGTTTATGGTCAGTATGGCCGTTTAGACCTGATAGGTTTAGCCGATGTGGTTGAAAATAACTGGGTCACCCATTTTGCCTGGTCAATGATGCTGATAGGTTTACTGGCTAAAACCGCTGCTTGGCCGCTGCATGGTTGGTTGCCTTTAGCGCATAGTCGGGCGCCAACCGCAGGCAGTGCCTTATTGTCGGCACTGGTCATTAAAGCATCGCTGTATTTAATGTGGCGCTTAGCGACCCAGCCCTTTGCCCTACTTAATAGTGAATTATTAGCGGTATTGTTCGCGGTCTTGGGCAGTATGGCGATTTTTTGGGGCTCTTGGCGGGCATGGAAAACGCCTTTGTTAAAAGAATTGATCGCTTGGTCCACCGTTGCCCAGGTAGGCTACTTGTTAATTGGGTTAGCGATTATTTTTCATCCAGCCTCCCATCTTGAGGTGATATTCGGTTTTAACCCAGCGTTGATGTTATTTTGGCTGATGGCCGCGCATGCTTTAACCAAAGCGGGCGTGTTCTTAGTCGCTGGTAACTTAATTCAATTGACCCATAGTTATCAACTGCGCGATCAGGTTATCGTATTATCCAACTCTCCCTTAACCTTATGGACGCTTGGCTTAGCAACCGTCGCTTTAGCCGGCCTGCCATTAACCTTAGGGTTTCTGGGTAAGTGGTGGTTGCTAGAATCGAGCTTATTGCTAGGGCACTATTGGTTACTGGCTCCCTTGATTCTTGGCGGGGTGTTTGCGCTGGCTTATATGGGACGCCTGTTACAACCGGCATTAGAGCTGAGTCTACTCTGTCAATTGGCGCCTAAAAATGCCGATGGTAGTGCGCCACAGTGTGTCAATGAAAGGCAATTGTCTTGGCCGTTGCTGGCTGTACCACTCATCTTGGTATTGGCGGTTTGGGTATTGGCCTTGTGGCCAGTCTATCCGTGGGGGGCGAGTCTATGATCGAAACCCTAATCGACAGCTTAATAAGCTGGACAACCGCCTACTCCTTTTGGCCGCTGGTTATTATGGGTTTATCCTTCGGTGTGGCTCTAGCGGTGTTTTTGATCGCTGAGGAGCGAGTCTGGTTACGTTCTACCGTTAATATTTTAGCCGCGTTGGTAAAACTGCTGCTGGTGTTAGCGCTGATGCCAAGCTTATTGCAAGGGCACGTTTATGAAATTGGCTGGACCATTGTTCCAGGGCTGACCTTACTGCTAAAAATTGATGGCTTGGCGATGCTGTTTTTGGTGTTGTCGGTCTTTTTATGGCTATTAACCACGCTCTATGCGATAGGTTATTTGGAAGGCGGTATTAATCGCGCGCGTTTTTTTGGTTTTTTTAACCTCTGTGTCAGTGCCACTACGGGTGTGGCAATGGCCGGCAACTTGTTTACCTTCATTATTTTCTATGAGCTACTAACCCTCGCTACCTGGCCACTGGTCGTCCATCGAGGCACTCAAAAAGCCTTGGATGCCGGTCGGATCTATTTAATCTACACCCTAGTCGGCGGTTTGGTATTACTAACCGCGGCGATAGGTCTGCATGTGTTAGTAGGTACTCAGGCGTTTGCCGTGGGCGGCTATCTCAATGATTATTGGGCAGCAAACCCTGATATGGCTCCGGTTTTATTTGGTTTGGGCTTGGTCTTTATTGCGGGCTTTGGGGTGAAAGCAGCGCTGTTTCCGTTTCATGGTTGGTTGCCAACGGCGATGGTCGCACCAGCACCAGTGAGTTCCTTGTTGCACGCGGTGGCGGTGGTTAAAGCAGGCGCCTTTGGTTTAACCCGTTTTGTCTATGAGATTTATGGCATTCATGTGTTTAGTGATCTGTATTTGCACTGGGTGCTGTTGGTGTTGGCCAGCTTTACCATTGTTTATGGTTCGGTGCGTGCGCTCTATCAAAGCGACATTAAAAAGCGGCTGGCGTTTTCCACGGTGAGCCAGGTGTCCTATGTTGCGCTAGGGCTGGCTCTTGCTGGGCCGGTAGGCGCGATTGGCGGTATGATTCATATTGTGCATCAAGGGTTTATGAAGATTACGCTGTTTATGGCTGCGGGTAACTATGCTGAAACCCTAGGGATCCATAAAATTAAGGAGCTCAATGGCGTCGGGCGGGTAATGCCCCTAACCACGTTGGCTTTTACCATCGGTGCGCTTGGCATGATTGGTTTACCACCGCTGGCAGGGTTTATTACCAAATGGTATTTGGGCTTGGGTGCTTGGGAGAGCGGTTTTTATTGGGTTATCGGCGTGTTGGTAATTTCCAGTTTATTAAATGCCGCGTATTTTTTACCGACGATTTATCGAGCTTGGTTTTTACCACCACCCGCCGAATGGCCACATCGCCAGGTATTAAGTCAGCGTTTTGAAACCCATTTTTTATTATTAGCACCGCCACTGGTTACCACGATTATGATCATAGTGCTCGGAGTTTGGGCAGGTCATCTTGCGACCCCGTTAGGCTGGGTATCTACCCTGGTGGCCAGTGAATTTAAATGAGTTTGGGTGAGGATTTATGACGGATTTTAAAAGCTGTTCGCGAGGTCGGTTTGGTTTGGTGTCAGGATTCATTTTGGCATTGATGATGTCTTTGTCCTATGCCTATGCGGACGCTAGTTTTAAGTTAGAGCGCTTGGCTTCGGGTTTGGGCGTTGTCTGGGCAATGGATTTTGTCAGCGAGCATCAATTGGTATTTACGCAGCGCTCTGGCGAGGCGGGTATCTTGGATATTCAAACCGGTCAAGTCACTTGGTTAGCAGGCCTGCCGGCGGTGGCAGCAAGTGGGCAGGGTGGGTTACTAGATGTGAAGTTTTTAGCGCAAGATGCGCAGAACCAGGCCTGGTTATACTTCACCTATAGTTATCCGGATGAATTTGGTGCGCGAACCACCTTAGCGCGGGCACAATGGCCAGATTTAACCCAATCAAATCAGTTGCAAAATTGGCAAGATTTGTTGATAACCGAATCGGCCACCGGTAGTGGCCAGCATTTTGGTAGCCGGATTGCCTTTGATGATCAGGGCTATGTGTTTTTTGGTGTCGGTGATCGCGGTGAACGCCAACAAAGTCAAAACACGCGTAATCACATCGGCACCATTATGCGTTTGCATTTTGATGGTCGCGTGCCGGCGGACAATCCGTTTGTTGGTAACCCTGAGGTGTTGGATGAAATTTGGAGCTTTGGTCATCGCAACCCACAAGGCATGGCGTTTGATTTTGCAACCGGGCGTTTGTGGTCAAACGAACACGGCCCACGCGGCGGTGATGAGATTAATTTAATCCAGCCAGGTGAAAACTATGGTTGGCCGTTGGTGTCGCAGGGTCAAGAATATTGGGGTAATCAGGCGATTGGGGTGACCAGTAAGCCGGGTATGATTGATCCGGTGAAGGTGTTTACACCTTCGATTGCGCCAGGAAGTTTATTACTCTATCGCGGTGCGGCATTTCCGCAGTGGCAGGGCAGTTTGTTTTCAGGGGCGCTGGCATTGCGTCACTTAAATCGGGTGACACTCAATCAGCAGGGTGAGGCGGTGAGTGAGGAACGCTTGTTAGTTGATTTGAATGAACGGATTCGTTCCTTGGCGGTTGACCAAGCCGGTCTGCTTTATTTTAGTACTGACAGCGGCACTATCGCGCGCTTGCGCCCCGTTGATTAAATCAGCTTAAACCAGATTAAAGCTGGCTTAGTAGGTCATCTATCAACTGTTCGGCTTGGTGTTGATAATGACCACCAAATAGGTTGAAGTGGTTTAGAACATGATAAAGATTGTAAAGGGGTTTGCGCTGCTGATACCCCGCATCTAACGGCCAGGCCTGGTTGTAACCTTGATAAAATGCGGGGCTAAAACCGCCAAATAATTCGGTCATGGCGATATCTGTTTCGCGGTCACCATAGTAACTGGCCGGATCGTAAATGACCGGCTCGCCTTGCACAGTAAACGCACTATTCCCTGCCCACAAATCGCCGTGCAATAACGACGGCACTGGCTTATAGTGTTCAAAAAACACGGCGAGGTTTTCAGTCAATTGTTGGCCCTTTGCAAGCAAGCGCCTGCTGGCACCTTTTTGCAGGGTCAGCGCCAACTGTGGTTCGAGGCGTTGCTGTCGATAAAAGTCCAGCCAATCTTGTTGCCATGCATTGCGCTGAGGCGTGTGGCCAATAAAGTTATCCTGTTCCCACCCAAATTCGCGATGTGTTGTGCGATGTATCGCGGCTAAGGCTTGACCGCGTTTAAAATCATCACCGCGATGGGTCAGTTGCAGATAATCCATTAATAACCAGGCCTGCTGGTCGGTTTCGCCTTGCGCAATCACGCTTGGGCAGTGAATGGTTTTGCTTTGCTGAATTCGTTCGAGTGCCAAGGCCTCTGCGGCAAACACCGGCGCGGAGCTTACCCGGTTAACTTTTAAAAACCATTGTGTTTGTGCGGTGGTCAGTAACCAGACCTGGTGAATATCGCCACCGGCTACCGGTGCTATGTTTTGGATATCGAGTGTTTGATTTAGGCTGTTATTCAGCGAGTTGATAAGCTGTTCAGAGAGCATGACTCAATTGCTGCCATTCAGGATAGCCCTCGGCCAAGCGCTTGGCTTGGATGCCGTGTTGTTGTAATTGGTCGAGTGCTTGTTGTGACCACATACAATAAGGTCCGCGGCAATAAACCACTAGGGTTTTATCGCTGTGCAGTTCGGGCAGTTTTTGTGCCAGTTGTTCAATCGGAATATTAATCGCTTGCGGAATATGCCCGGCGGCAAACTCATCCGCCGGACGAACATCTAACAAGGTGTAAGGTTGGTTAAAGTCTTTTAAGGCGTTGAGTGAAATCGGTTCAAATGGCGTATTGGGTTGTAAATGGCTTTGTAACAAGCTTTGCATCGAATCTAGTTGTGACTCGGCCACGTCGCGCAAACTGACAATTAAGCGAAACACACTGGGATCACTTAAGCCATAGACCACACGCTGCCCTTGGCGTTCGTTGACCACCAGCCCTGCTTGTTTGAGGGTTTGCAAATGCTTAGATACATTGGCAATACTCAAACCGAGTTTTTGATGCAGGGTATCCACATCGCTCTCGGTTTGCGCCAGAACGTCTAAAATCATCAGTCGATTCGCATGCCCCAGCGCTTTGCTAACCTGCGCTAACTGATCAAACAAATTGTATTTAAGTGAATTCGCCATACAAGCGATTATACATTAGCTATGCTTTATTCGGATTAACATTAAACGCGATGATTTTGTCCATACCTTCTGGCTGGGGTAGAACGGTGCCTTTGACGTGGTTAACAAACGCATCGCGGTCCAGTTTTAGCGTTGGGTTAAAGCGTTTTTCAAACCCGATGGTAGAAACCGGTTTGCCGCTAATACCGGCACCGCAAACACTGCCCGCTTGTGCGCCGGGCAAAATTTCAATGTAATCGGCAAGCGGTAGGATTTTTTGGTCTAAAGAGTCAAATAATGCGCCAGCTAAGATAGTTTCTTTACCATGCAAGTCTGGGCGGCCAACACTGCCAACAAATAAGGTGTGACCCGTGACTAAAAACCAGGGGTCGTCGCAACGTGATTTGTCGGTGACCAATAAACAAATACTGTCTTCAGTGTGGCCGGGGGTGTGAAGAATTTGCGCATGCACATTGCCTGCTTCAATGACTTGGCCATCCGCTAATGGGGTGAATGCACACTGCGCCACTGAGTCTTTAAACAAGCAATATTGGCCGCCACTGCGTTGGGCTAGTTCCGCTCCGCCGGTAAAGTGGTCGGCATGAACATGAGTATCCACGACATAGGCAATCTTGACGCCTTTTTGGGCGGCTTTTTCTAAATAGATCTCTACTTCATCTTGATGAACATCGACCGCAATCGCTAACCCTTGACCGACACAACCAAGCATATAGGATAAAGAACCGGGTTCGGAGTCGGGGGTGTGTTGGAATAAAAACATACTATAACCTCGTGCCAGATTAGATTTCGAATTGACACTATACGACCTTGTCGGCTAATATTCAACCAATTAGTTGAATATAGGGTTTCAAATGCATAATCAAATAATGCACGGTATCAAAGCCAATCTGAATCAGATTGTACAGCAGCTGATTCAGGTGTTTTTAGTTGGTTTAGCCTTGGGTATGACCCGAACCGTGGTACCAGGCCTGGCGGAAAGCGAGTTTGGTTTAGCGGCAAATGCCTTTATGAGTCTGGTGATGTTTGTGTTCGTGTTTGGGCTGGTAAAGGCGAGCATGAACTTGGTGGCGGGTCATTTAAGTGAGCAGTATGGGCGCCGTCGATTATTGGTAGTCGGTTGGTTATTGGCTTTACCTGTACCCTTCTTAATCTATTATGCGCAAAGCTGGTCATGGATTGTCTGGGCGATGGTGTTTCTAGGGTTAAACCAAGGCCTGTGCTGGTCGATGGCACTCAATAGTAAACTCGATTTAGCCAAGGCGAATCAAAAGGGATTGATTAACGGCTTAAATGAATTTTCCGGTTATGCGGCGGTCGGCCTGGCAGGCTGGATGACGGCGTATTTAGCTGAAGTGTATGGCGCGCGTGAAGCCTTATTAGGTTTTGGTCTGGTGGTGATAGGTTTAGGTTTAGTGCTCGCGATCTGGAAAGTATTGGATACGCGTCCTTGGTCGAACTTGCATCAGCGTCATTATGACAATAACCAGCATAACCAAAGTCAGAACAACCAACACCACGGTGATGATGGTGAAAAACAAACCGAGCAAAAACAATCCCTGGCGCAAGCATTCAAAATCGGCACCTTTCAACATAAACAACTGGTCGCACTCAATCAAGCAGGCCTGGTGGAAAAGTTTATTGACGCCTTGGTATGGATTTTTATGCCGGTCTATTTGATTTCGCAAACCCAAACACTGGTGCAAGCCAGTGGAATTATTGCGGTTTATGGCGTGGTCTGGGGCGCGTCTCAACTCATCACCGGCCCGGCATCGGATAAGTTTGGCCGGCGCGCACTGATTGTTGGTGGGTTTTGGTTGTGTGCGATTACCAGTATTAGTTTTGTCTGGGTGGATTCGATGGCCGCTTGGTCTTTGCTCGCTGCTTTTATGGGCTTCGGTATGGCAATGCTTTATCCCACGTTGGGCGCGGCGGTGGCCGATTACAGTCAGCCAAAACAACGTGCCTCGATGCTGGGTGTGTATCGTTTTTGGCGCGATTTTGGTTATGCCGCCGGCGCGCTATTGTTGGGCTTACTGGCCTTCTATACCAGCTCAGTCGTATGGCCGTTTTACTTTGTCGGCGCGATGATGTTTTTATCTGGATTATGGGTATACTTAGCTTTGAAGCCGCAAAAGATAGTTTAGTTACAAAAAATCACGAAAGAGCAATTATCTCTGTAGGAGGAGACGATGAAACAAACGCTGACCGCGATGAAAAACACGGTGCTGACCGGTTTATTAGCTGCCTCCATGGCTTTTGCAGGCTTGGTGAACGCCGAAGAAATTAAACAAACCTGGCAGGGTAAAACCTTGAATGCCAATTTAGAAATGGCGGATGGCAAGAGCTACAGCGATGAATTTGTGTTGCTGCTGCATGGCACCTTAACGCACAAAGGGCGCTCAACCTACATGGCGTTACAGCAAAACCTGGTCGAGCAGGGCATCAGTTCGTTATCGATTAACTTATCTTTTGGTTTGAATGACCGTGATGGCGAGTATGACTGTGCCGTACCTCATACCCACAAACACACTGATGCTTTAGATGAAGTAGGGGTGTGGCTGGATTGGCTAGAGCAGCAGGGCGCAAATAACGTAACCTTAATGGGGCATTCACGAGGCGGCAATCAAATTGCTTGGTTTGCCACCGAACGTGATCGTGACTCGATTGCTAATGTGGTGTTATGGGCACCGGCCACCGGCGCACAACAATCGCATGAAAGCTACGAAGCCAGTTTTGGTAAAGCGATTGGGCCTATTTTGGCACAAGCCAAAGACCGTATTAAAGCCAGCAAGGGCGATGAATTAATGCAGGGCATTGATTTTATCTACTGCCAAGATGCCCAAGTTACCGCGGCTGCGTTTGTGGATTATTATGACATTAAGCCACAATTTGATACGCCAACCTTATTAAAGTCGGCTAAAAAACCGACTTTGGTGATCATTGGTTCCGACGATGATGTGGTGGCCGATTTGCCTGGCGCGATTGAAGCATTGGGCGATTTAGCCAAGGTGCAGACCGTAACCATAGACGGTGCTGATCATTTCTTCTTAGACTTCTATAACGAAGACTCCGCCATCGCTGTGCGTGAGTTTTTGAATTAAGTTAGAAAACCAATTAACGACTGTATCAAAAACCTCAAGAAGGTCGCCAATAGATTTTAGGCGATAGGTGATCTTCTTGAGATATTTTACTATGAGTGGCGCGAAGCCCCTTCTTTGAACGCCTTTAGCGAGCACCCAAACCAACTTCGAAAAGCTCGAAAGAATGAAGTTGTTTCACGATACCCAAGCATCAGTGTTATTTCAGTCATAGGCATATGTGTATTAAGCAAATAATGCTCAGCCATATCCTTGCGGCAGTGTCGCACAATGTCTGTAAGACTGGTGTTTTGTTCGGAAAGACGGCGTTCCAGGGTTCTTTTGCTTAATGATAATCTTGTTGCAACGCGTTGGGAACTTACTTCTCCAGATGGAAGCAACTCATTAACAATGTGATAAACCAAGTTAATAAAAGTTTGATTATCGACTTTAAGAGATTGGGTATTAGTTATGCTGGTGTCGAGACCTTTGGTGACTAAGTTATTAACGGATAAAACTCTATGTTCTAAGTCGGTCAGTCGAAACTCAATTACAGCGCTATCAGCTATTTCAACTTCGCAGCCTATTTGTTTCGAAATTTCAGTCAAGTGAGGTGCTGGGTCAGTGATGGCGACACGTTGCGGCACAATGTTTTTTGCGCTCACATTACGACAACTTTTAACTAGCCATAAAAAACTCATGATTTGTCCAATGCCATAAAGAGGGAAATCATCTGCTTGGCGCTGCAACTCAATCGATAAGCGCTTATCGTCTTCAGTGATATGCCAGCGCACAGGTTCAATAAGTTCTTTAAATCGCGCAACGCGATAAATTCCCATCAATAAATTTTCACTACATTGCAATGCTAAAAATGAATGACCAAAAGCTGCTTTAGAAAACCCATCAGCCAATTTAATATGAAAGTCATCCTTTCCATACTGCATTACTAATTCACCAAATATCGTGGCTATTTGTCCAGAAGTGACATTTAGGTTTTGTAAGTTATCGGTTAATAATGAAATTTTTGATGCTCTCAGAACGGCTTCACTGTCAACATCCAAAATATGGCATGCTGCCTGAAACTCCTGATAAATATCGTATGTTTTGATGCTCATCGTCATTCCCAGCTATTTTTTATAGATGCTATTTTAATGCAGTTTTTAGCATTAAAGGATACATCTGTCATATTGGCGCAAATTGATAATGGTTTGGCGGAAAGTGATATGTAGAAAAAAGTTGTTGCTGTTTATGATACCCGGTATTAATTAATAATTTGAACTTTGCACTTAATTATAGTTATTGCTTAAAACTGCATATTTATTTACCGATGATAATGGGAGTATCATGGCAATAAACCCAATCCAGTCGTTTATACCCCCACTATTTCTACGACAGGCATTATGCTTGAGCCTAGCAGGCCTGCTAGCCAGCTCACCCGCTGTGGCTCAAACCCAACCCGATGCCGGGTCGATTTTGCAACAACTTACCCCGCAGATTCCTCAAATCGCGCCTGCGCTCCCTTCAGTGGAGTCGCGTCAAGACGATCCATTAGCGCCAATTCCGGCGGCCGGACCAACGGTATTGATCACATCCATGACCATTGTCGATGTGGACGGTGTGCTCACTGACGAAGAAAAGTTCGCACTGGTAGGTGATGCTACAGGCCAGCGGTTGGACTATGCCGGTATGCTCAGTTACCGCGATAAAGTTACCGCCTATTTGCGTGCCAAAGGCTATTTAATGGCCCGTGCCTATTTGCCGCGTCAAGATGTCACCGACGGCACGGTCGAGATCCATATTCTGATTGGTCGGCTGGACGAACAGCAGTCGTTTTTATTTGAACGTGAAGACGCAAATGATGCCGCCGACGATGCGCGACCCAGCAGTGAGCTTGATGTGGATTTTCTTACCCGTATGGCCGCCGCACATCTCACCCCTGGTGAAGCGCTGAGTGAAGCGCCGCTCAATGCCAGCGTGTTAAAAATGAGCGATTTGCACGGCATTAACGCCACCGCCACGCTCACGCAAGGGGCGGAGTTGGGTGAGCTGCGGGTGCGTTATCAACTGCAAACCGAGCCGCGGCACAATCTGTTGGCCTGGGTGGATAACCAAGGCAATCGCAGTACCGGCGAAACCCAAGCGGCGGCGCAATACCGATTGGTCAACCCCAGTGGCAAGGGCGATCAGTTGAGCCTGTTTGCCAACCACAGCAACGGGGTCGATCTGGCGAACCTCAGTTATGCTACGCCTCTTAACCCACACGGCCTAATGCTCAATCTGGGCTATTTAAACCTGGATTATCGCGTGATGACCGAATTTGGTCGTGAGCAGCAATCGCGTGGGTCGGTGCAAGGCGTTAATGCCGGACTCACCTATGCGCTGATTCGCTCGCGGGTGCACAACCTGTATTTGAGTGGGGAATTTAGCAAGCAGCATTTACTCGATGAGGTACGCGGAGACATTATCAAACAGCGTGACAAGCACAGCCTAAAGCTCGGCCTCAATGGCGACTGGTTGGACGGGCGCTATGGTGGCGGCTTTAACAGCTGGTCGTTCAACTGGACCCAAGGGCAATTAGACCTGCCGATTGGCTTGGACGCCGACCAAGGCGGTTTTCAAACTGCCGGCGGTTACACCAAGCTCAATCTCAGCTTTAACCGCATTCAACGACTTAACGCCGACTGGACCGCATCACTGGCCTATCGCGGTCAACGGGCGTTTAAAAACCTCGACTCCTCCGAACAAATGAGCCTCGGTGGTGTCAGTGGCGTGCGAGCCTATCCGGGGTCTGAGGCCAGTGGCGATGAAGCCGACCTGATTAATTTTGAACTGCGTTACGAACTGCCCCAAACCGGTTGGTTCGACAGCGCGCAACTCACCGCCTTTTATGACATTGGCTGGGTGCAGTTGCACAAAGATTTGGGCAACCAGCGCCCAAACAATCAACAAGAAATTAATGCCTACAGCTTACAAGGCGCGGGCTTGGGCATTCGGATGACCCGGCGCAATAACCTGATGCTGCAGTTGCAACTGGCCAGCAAAATCGGCACCAATCCCGGCCTAGATAACAATGGCAATGACGCGGATGGTCGTACCGACGACACGCGGGTGTGGGCACAATTGGTCAAGTGGTTCTAAGAGATTCTAAGGGGATAGGACAATGAACAAGGCATATAAGTTAGTCTGGAGTGCGGTGAATCGGACTTGGGTCGCGGTCAGTGAAGTGATCAAGACCGCCCAAAAAGGGCGTGGCAAGGTGCGTCGGGCAACCGATAACTGCCCCGCCGAACCCCATGGCGACTTAGCAGGCCTGCTGGCACCCCCCTTAGCCATCAAACCGCTGGCCTTTAGCCTACTGGTTGCCATGACGCCTGTCAGCACCGCCTATGCGCTGGATGCCAACGCCCTACCCACCGGTGGCCAGGTCAGCGCCGGCCAAGCCGACATCAGCCAAACCCACAATGCCTTAGTGGTTCAGCAACACAGCCATAAACTCATTACCAACTGGAACAGCTTTAACATTGGTCGAGATGCCAGTGTGACCTTCCAGCAACCCACCGGCGGCCATGCCCTGGCGCGGATTAGTGATAACAACCCCAGCCAAATCCTCGGCCAGCTCAGTGCCAATGCCAACCTTACTTTAGTTAACCCCTCGGGGATTATTTTTGGCGCCGGTGCACAAGTCAACGTCGGCTCGCTCGTAGCCACCACGCTGAATATCACCGACCAGGATTTTTTAAATGGCCAATACCGTTTTGATGGCCAAGGGGCGCTGGGACAAATCCTCAACGAAGGCCAGCTGGAAGCCTTTGAAGGCGGGCGGATTGTGCTAATGGCCAATCAGGTGACCAACCAAGGACAGATAACCGCGCCCAACGGCGATGTGGCGCTGATTGCCGCCAACAAAGTCACGCTCGACTTTAACGGCGATGGCAGTTTATTGGTTGAGATAGAGCAAGGCACTTTAAATGCGTTAGTGGAAAACCAGAACGCCATACAGGTGGGCGGTGGCCAAATTCTACTCAGTGCGCGGGCGCTCGACCAGTTGAGTAAATCGGTGGTGAACAACACCGGCTTATTAGAAGCCAATAGCCTAACCGAACAAGGCGGGCGCATTATCCTTGAAGGCGATGACATTACCCTGACGGCCAGCAGCAGCTTAATCGCGACCGGCAAAACCGGCGGTGGTGACATTCTGGTCGGTGGTGATTGGCAAGGTGGGGCGAATGAAGAACGCCGCGTATTTGAAGACCCGAATGCCCTTTACCAAGCGACCACAGTTACCATGGAACAGGGCGCGACCATTGACGCCAGCGCCACGGTCAACGGCAAGGGCGGCACGGTGGTGCTGTGGAGTGACATCAGCAACGCCGAATCGGTGACCGCCGTCAGCGGTAGCTTGTACGCCAAAGGCGGGGCAAACGGTGGTGATGGTGGGCAGATTGAAACCTCAGGCCATCAGCTCAGCATTGCAGATAGCGCTACGGTTTCTACCCATGCGCCACAAGGCAAGTCGGGCGAGTGGTTGCTGGATCCAAGAGATATTCGTATTGCTTCTGATGGTGATGTGAGTGGGGAGGCCATTGGTACGGCACTCGCCAACAACAACGTCACGATCACCACGGAGCCATCTTGTGTAGACGTGACATGTACCTTTAACAGTGAAGGTGAAGCGGGCAATATCGAAATTGTTGATGCCATTACCTTTGAGGGCGCCAACACCTTAACCCTTGAAGCAGCTGGCTCGATTAGTGGTTCCGGTAACATTAACTTTGGCACTCATTCCGGCGCTCAACTTGTCTTGAACACGGCTTCTGGCACAGGCACCTATTCGGGTGTGATCTCGGGTTCGGGTAGTTTGGTAAAAGCAGGTGCGGGCGCGCTTACGCTGACCGGCAATAGCAGCTTTACCGAGGGTATCAGGGTTGATGGGGGTGAACTGATCGTGTCGGGCACTCTCGCCAACAATGCGTCAAATGACGTGGTCGTCAATGAGGGCGGTACTTTTGTTTTTGGTAGAGGGGATCTATTCGCGACAAATTCATCTTCCCGAAACAATACGATCACGATTAATGAGGGTGGCGTTGTCACCAATAATGGCAACTTCAACAATCGAATCGACAGCCTTGTGCTCAACGGCGGCACCTTAACCTCAATAGGTGGTTCAACTAATCCCAGTGGTGGCCAACATGCTGGTGCTTGGCAGTTGTCTGATGAGGTTACTGTTAACGCTAACTCCACTATTACTGGTGTTGGATTAGTAGCTCTTGGGGCTGGAAGTGCCAGCCCGTCTTTTAATGTGAGTGAAGGTGCCGAGCTGAAGATTGATGCCGTATTGAGAAATGGCGTTGGGAACCCAATTTGGCCAACCGCGTTTGCTGGCAACCTCGTTAAAAATGGCGCAGGCACACTGGTGTTAACGCAAAACAATGTTTACACCGGTACCAACACCATCAATGCGGGCACTTTGCAGATTGGCGATGGCAGTGCCACTGCCGAATCCGGCTCACTTGGCACAGCTGCCATCTCAATCGCTGCGGATGCGAGTCTTATCTATGCGCGCTCTGATAACTTGACGCTGAATCAAGCCATCTCAGGTGCGGGTGGCTTGATCAAGGAAAACACGGGTGAGCTCACTCTTAGCAGCACTAATAACACCTTTACCGGAGGCATGATTGTTAACGGCGGTAGTTTGATTGTAGAGGGTCGTGGTAGTGGCAATCCGGTTCTTGCAAACCATGAAAACAACAATATTGTGGTCAATGATGGCGGCACCTTCGTTTTTGGTGGTACTGGCGGCGATGTGTTTGGCGGAAATTCAGTTGCGCGCCAGAATACGATTACAATTAATGCTGGCGGTGTGGTAACGAATAGCGGTAACGTCAATAACCGAATTGGTAAACTAGTGCTTAATGGTGGTACCTTGACTTCTTTAGGAGGCACTACCAATACTAGCGGTGGCGTTTCAGCCGGTGCTTGGCAGTTGTCTGACGAGGTTACTGTTAACGCTAACTCCACTATTTCTGGCGTTGGATTAGTGGCTCTTGGTGCCGCTAATGCAAGCCCAACCTTTAATGTAAATGAAGGTACAGAGCTTACGATTGATGCTGTTTTGAGAAACGGCGTTGGGACCCCGAATTTTGGTAATGCGTTTGCTGGCAACCTCGTTATAGATAACACAGGCACAGTGTTTTTAACGAGAAACAATACTTACACCGGCAACAACACCATCAATGCGGGAACGCTGGTGTTGCGCAACGACAATCCGGATCCGAGTTCCAAAAGCTTCACGGGTGCCGGGCTGTTGCGTATCGAGTCTGATGATGATTCTTTTACAAGTGCCTTCAATACCAACGGCTGGACTTTTGGTTCGGCTTTGACAGGCCTTACCCTGGGTAAAGAAAGCAATACTGCGAACATCACTATCGGCAGTGCTGCATCCATCGCTGGCTCCATTTCAGTATATGGCGGCGATATTACCGTCAATCAAAACCTGACTTCCACCGCCAACGGTGCAGAAATTCTTCTCAAGGCTTCGGGCAGGATTTCGACAGCCAGCGATCGCTATATCCGAGCAAACAATGGCGATATTATCTTCTGGGCAAATTCGAATGGTTCGGAATCTGGGGGTATTACTATAGGAGCAAATAGCTGGCTGAACTCTGCTAACGGTCTACAGAACCAAAGCTCTGGTGGTGGCAACATCATTCTGGCGGGCGGTAGTGAGATAGACGGGGATGGTAATCCAACAGGTTTTGCCAAGAGTAATACAACCCATGGCGTGTTCTTGGGTAATGACACCAGAATGTATAGTGGCGGCGGCGACGTGGCCATTCGCGGCAAAAGCACCAACACATCGAGCAGTCCTTCGGCAGGATCGCGTGATGGTAACGGTTACGCTGCGCAAGGAATCCGACAAGAACGAAAACTGAGGATCGAATCCGGAACCGGCCAAATTTCCTTGGTGGGTGAGAGCGATGGCTATTACGGCATTGAGCTTGCCGCCATGGCCACTTCCAATGATGAACTTATTATCCGATCAGCTGCAGAGAACGGCGATGCAATATCCATTCATGGAGAAGGGCACAATAGCTATGGCGTGATGTTGAATCATACTCAAACTCCTGAACCCCGCAAATGGATTGTCGCGACGGGCGCTGAGGGGAATATTACGATCACTGGCCGCACCAGCCATGGCACTTATATCGGCGAGCGCGGTTCTGGCTCTGATGGAACTTTCGGTATTTTCGCAAATACGAGATCACATATCCTCGCCAGCAGTGGAATCATCACATTGGACGGCGGCACCGAGGGTATTCGTTTCAGAGCGAATAGTGAGCTCGGTGCAAGAGACGCCAGCGGGTCCTTGCTGAGCACAAGCGAGAGCAATCTCGTCTTAACCGCGGATAAGATGATTATTGACGGCACCATTAGGGTGGAAAGTACGGGGACACTGACTGTACAACCTTACAGCACCAGTTTTAGCGAGGATCTTGACTGGCCTCTTACCAATTTAAACATTGTTAACAGCATTTCTGGCTTGACCTTAGGTAAGCCGGGTAATTCGGCCAACATCACCATCAATAGCGCGCAAACTATTGCGGGCCCGATTTCGGTGTATGGCGGCGATATTACCGTCAATCAAAACCTGACTTCCACCGCCAACGGTGCAGAAATTCTTCTCAAGGCTTCGGGCAATATTTCGACAGCCAGCAATCGCACTATCCTAGCAAACAATGGCGATATTATCTTCTGGGCAAATTCGAATGGTTCGGAATCTGGGGGTATTACTATAGGAGCAAATAGCTGGCTGAACTCTGCTAACGGTTCACAGAACCAAAGCTCTGGTGGTGGCAACATCGTTTTGGCGGGTGGCAGTGAGGTAGACGAACATGGCGATCCTACGGGTTTTGCCCAGAGTAATACAACTCATGGCGTGTTTTTATCCGATAGAGTCGGAATTTGGAGTGGCGGCGGCGATGTCGTTATTCGTGGTAAGAGCACAACCGCTGCAAGTCCGGTTGCAGGTACACGCAATACTTCGGGTTATGACGCCCAAGGGGTGCGGCTGAGATATGATTTAACCATAAATTCGGGTGTGGGTACTATTGCCGTTATTGGAGAAAGTAGCGCTTATTATGGTATCGAGTTAAATGCAAATGGTGGCAGTAGTCGGACCACTACGATAAGGTCAGATGCACCTACTGGGCAGGCTATTCTAATGGATGGTTTGGGCCATAATAGTTATGGCATTAAGTTTAATCATGCTGGAAATAAATGGATATTAGGGGCTGGTGGGGGCGATGTTACGCTCAGAGGTCACACAACGGGTACGGTCTATCTTGGGGAGCAGACTACTTTTGGTGGCCTTCGCGGTATGTTTTTTGGTGATCAATCAAGATTGCTGGCTAGTGGGGGCACACTCATTCTGGATGGCGGTTCACATGGGCTTCACTTTAGACCGGATATTAATGTGGGCGCAAGATCGGATTCAGGTGGCCAGATACAAAGTAGTACTAGTAATGTGATGCTTGTTGGTGATGTTATTCCTAGGTTTGATGGCACTCTTGATGTGAGGACAACGGGAGCATTGACCATTCAACCCAGCAGCACGAGTTTTACTAGTGAACTTAATTGGAGAGACTCATTTACTCATTTGCGTGTGTATGAGATCACTGGATTGGTTTTAGGCAAAGAGGGCAATACAGCGAACATCACCATTAACCGCGCTGAAACCATCGCTGGACCTATTTCGGTATATGGCGGTGATATTACCGTCAATCAAAACCTGATTTCTACCGCCAATGGTGCTGATATTCTTCTTATAGCCTCTGGCAATATCACATTAGCCAACAGCCGTAGCATTACCACAAACAATGGCGACATTATTTTCTGGTCAGATAGCGACGCTTCAGGATCAGGTGGTATTTCACTGGGTAGTGGCATTAATCTGAACAGCGTTAATGGCGCGACAACGAGCGGCCTCTCTGGTGGCGGAAAAATCGTACTGGCAGGTGGTAACGACTCGGATGAAGATGGCGTGCCTGACGGCTATGCCGTGAGCGCCAGCGCCCCGGGGGTTCGCATTCAAAATAACGCCCAAATTCGCAGTGGCGGCGGCGACATCATCATCCGCGGCAAGAGCACCAATCCAACAAGCGGCTGGGATGCTGTGGGTCTTCGTCAGGAAGGCACACTGGTGATGGATTCTGGCACTGGAACAATCGAACTAGCTGGACAAAGCGACAAAGCCTACGGCGTTGAGTTGCAGGCGGGCAGTGGGGCGTGGATCGATCCGAATAGCGGGACACTTTCCATCCAGTCTGCGGCAACAAGTGGCACGGCTATTTCACTTACGGGTTCTGGCTTTGGTAGTTATGGCGTACTTCTGAACTACGGTAACGCCAAGACCATCGAAGCAACGGGTGGAGGGGACATTGTAATTATTGGTTCAACGACGTCTGATGAATATGTAGGCGAGTACACGAGTGATCCAACATTCGGCACTAATGTCAGTCCTTGGGGTGTGTTCTTCGGTGACCATACGAGTCTGCTAGCAAGCGGTGGCAAGATCTCAGTTGATGGCGGCACCGAAGGTGTTCGCACGCGAACCAATATCACCTTAGGTGAAAAATCGGGCTCAGCGGTCACAGCAAGCACTGCAAACATCCAGCTCCTTGGCGACAAGGTTCAAATCGATGGCTCATCGGGTACAAGTATTGCCACCACTGGCACCTTGACGCTAGCACCTTCGAGCAACAGCTTTAGCGGTTCACTAAACTGGCCACTTGCTAACCTAACGATTGGTTCAGGCATAACCGGCTTGACTCTGGGCAAAGCGGGCAACATGGCTGATATCATAATCAATAGCCCGCAAACCATCGCTGGGCCGATTTCGATCTACGGCGGTGCGCTCACTATTAACGAAGCCCTTACTGCCACCAACAACAATATCAACCTGCACGCCAGTGGTGCAGTTACTCAGTCTGCTGCACTTTCAGCCAATGGACTGGGCTTGCATGGCACGGGCAACTTTACCCTCACCAACGCCGCTAACAACATCGGCACTTTAGCCGGTGGAAGCTCGGAAACGCCGCTGGGCAGCCTCAGCTTTGTCAATGCGGGCGCCCTTGAGATTGGGGCGATCAACCCGGTTGGACTTAAGGCGACTGGCAATATTTTTGTGGTCACGAAAAACGGCAACCTCACTATCTCCGAAAATGTCGTGACTGAGAGTAAATCCGAAACCGCTATTGTGCTTGCTGCGGGCACCGATGCCTCAGCCGGTGGCGACGGAACTCCGGGCATGGGCAATGTCTTAATTGACCTCGATGGAGTTGGCGATCCCACCATTGAAATCACCGCGGGCACCGGCGGGACTATTAGACTCTACACCGGCGATGTTGACGGCAGCACCGGTCTGTCTCAGCTGGTTGGTTTAGGCAGTGGCAACTTCCGTTACAACACCAGCATCAACGCCGACGGAACCTTAAGCAAAGGCTACACAGCAGAAGCGGAGCTTGATTCGGATGTTGTCAATGCTCTTTATCGCGAACAGCCCACGGCTAACGTCACAGTGAGCAACCAGACCATCACCTACGGCGACAGCCTGACTGTCACGGGTGATGCGACAGGTATGGTCAATGGAGATACACCCACTTATGGCGTCAGTGGTGTCACGGCTCAGGACTTCTCAACTTCTAACAATCTCAAAGTAAACCAAAACGGCGGTTACACCTTAACGGCCACCGGCTTGGAGGCATTAGGTTACAACATCTCTGGCGGCAGCAATGGAACACTCATTGTCAATCCTAAGGAAATAACGATCAGTGGAATTAAGGCGGAGAACAAAACCTATGATGGCAATACAACTGCAACGGTTTTGACTGGAAATGTCCAAAAAGACGGACTGATCGTCGGTGATCTAGTCACGCTCAATTCGAGCGGTGTCTTCGCCGATAAAAATGCCGCAGATGACGTTGAGGTAATCCTCAGCAATAGCTTTGATGGCGCTGATCGTGATAACTACACGATTGTAAATCAAGAAACAACTACTGCGAATATCATCCCAAAATTACTGACACTTTCGGCTTTAAAAACTTACGACGGCACAACCGATTTGACTGGTTTTGTGACTTTGGGAGGTTTTGTTGGTGATGAAACTCTCGGCTACAGCGGAGCCGCCGCGAGTGACAAGCACGTAGCCACCGCAGGCAAGTTTATCAACGCCATTACGCTAGAAAACGGCGACAACGGTGGGATCTCCAGCAACTACGCTCTACCTACGTTAAACGCTGCGAACGCACCCGTTACGATTAATCCAGCCACTTTAACAGCAACGCTCAGCAATACTGGTGTCACCAAAGTCTATGACGGTACAACCAATGCACCGGGTGATTTTGAACCTACTTGGACCTTCAGCGGTCTAGTGAATGGTGATACAGCGGCGGAATTGAATTTCAATGAAGCGGCTTATCAGGACAAGAATGTTTCTTTTGACAACAACCAGCTGACACTTTCTGACTTAGCGATTGATGGCGTAATTGGCACCAACTCCTCGCAAGCGACCGACTATGTATTAGATGCCACGTCCAAGTCTGTCAATGCCTCTATTACGCCTGCACCTCTGAGAGTGCGAGCGAACAATGATGCGCGCTTTGTTGGTCAGACAGAAGACACAAACTACGCTGGTGTTAGCTTTATTGGTTTGGTCAATGGTGAAACATCCGATGTCCTAAATGTATCTGGGCTGTCGATCTCGCGCAGTGATAGCGCAAACAATGACGCTGGCACCTACTCACTGACACTATCGGGCGTGACAGCCGATAACGGCAACTACAGCATTACCTTTGAATCGGGCACCTACACCATTGTTCCAGCTGGTCAGTTGCTGATAAGAGTAAGTAATGTGTCTGAGGTCTATGGCAATTCTCCCACATTTACAATTGCCAGTGCTGAGTATTTAGATAACGACAATTCCACTATCAACTCCGTAACGGTAACAGGTAGCAGCAGTAGCTTTGATACTGACGGTGTCACTTTCGATATCGAAGCCAGTGACGCAACCACAAGTACTGCGGGAGAAATCAATGTTGGCAGCTATCAACTGTCGGGTACTGTGACCGGAGGTAACAGTAGCAATTTCAGTAATAATCTAGTGGTGGTTGGTGTGCTGGATATTACGCCTAGGTCACTTTCGGCCTCAGCCACTGGCGGTATCAGCAAGATCTACGAGGGCACGACGTCGATGTCTGGCGTCACGTTGGCGCTTGATGGCTTGGTAGATAATGATGCAGTCACCGTATCCGGGCTCGGCGCATTTGATAGCCGGGACGTTGGTACTGGTCTTGATTACACCATCAATAACCTCGCATTGAGCGGAGCCGATGCTGGCAACTACTTCCTCTCTGGGGGAGGCAGCTTTACCGGTGGTAATGGCAAAATTACCCCCAAAGAGGTCACTTTGAATCCACAAGCGGCGACCCGTGTTTATGACGGCTCTGTCGACTACACACCAACTCCCGATGACTTGGCTTTCCTAAGTGATTTACTCGGCGTAGCCGGTGACACGGTGACGTCAGCAACTCTGGCGTTTGACAACAAAAATGTCGGTACGAGCAAGACACTGACGCTGAGTGGAGTCGTGATTGGAGATGGCAACAGCGGCAACAATTACACTATCAACGTTGGCTCGAATGATGCCAGTGCGATTACGCGCCTTGATTCGGTGAATTGGGTTGGTGGTGATACTGGCAACTGGTTTGATCCAGCCAACTGGGCTGGTGGTGCGGTGCCGGATCTGGCCAACGTGGCGAATGTGATCATACCTGAAGGCGTAACGGTTTCTTTTGATACTTCTGATGCCATAAGTCCGGCTGATGCTTCTCAAGCCGTTGAGATTGAAAGCATTGGATCGGCAGGCTCGCTTACCCAAGCTAATGGGGAACTTAATATCGGCGATGGCGGCATGACGCTCAATGCCTTCACTCAAAATGGCGGAATCCTGACCAATGCTGGCCCCACGAACTTGAGCTCATTCGAGCAAACGGATGGTAGCTTCACGGGCACGGGTGACTTCACGTCGAAAGCTTTCTCGCAGACAGGTGGCAATACAGATTTAACCAATAACTTCACTGTTTCAGAGAGCTTCAGTCAAGGTGAGGTTGGGTCAGTCACTGTGGGTGGAAACACCTCCATCACGGATATAGACGGTGGTATGACCATCGGTAATTTAAACACCACGGGCACGACGAATCTGACCAGTACGGATGGCGCGATCACTCAGGCTTCCGGTACAAAAATTATTTCCAATGACGAGGCAACAATCAGGGCTCGTGATAATGAATCGCCCGCGAATTTCTTTGATGTGATCTTGGATGAAGAGGACAACGAATTTTCAGAAAAGGTGACTGTTGAAGGCGACAACGTCACGCTTGTTGCGGCAGGTAATTTAGATGCCGATGTCACCGCTACAACTGATGCCAAGGTCGATGCATCAGGGGAGCTGACGATCGAGGTTGAGGCTGGCGGAGATGCGGAGCTGACCTCCGGCGGCGACATGACCGTGTCAGGCAATAGCCAGAACCTGACAACTCAAACAACCGGAGCGGGCAATAGCATCAGCTTTGGCAACACCACGGTGCGCGCTAATTTAGAGACCACCACCAACGACGGCAATATTACTCAGACCGGTCCATTAGATGTGACTGGCACAACAGACCTGGCTGCAGGTAGCGGTGATATCACCCTTGATAATGCGGACAACAACTTCGGTGGCGTGGTGAATGTGTTGAGCGGCAAGGATGTCACCCTTAATGACACCAACAGTCTAACGCTAGGCAACGTGACCACTACGGGTCAGCTCGATGCGACGGCTAAAGACGATCTGACGCTGACTGGGGTAATGGCGGTCGACAGTCTGAAACTTGAAGCCACAGATGGCAAGATTGATCAGACCGATGGAACGCTGACGGTTGATAAAGCCACGGAGCTGACAGCGGCGCAGAATATAGATTTAGCTCAAGCCAATGACTTCAAAGGTAAGGTCAAGGTGACGGATGCGCTGAACGTGACGCTGAATGACATCAATGGCTTGGAACTGGGCGATGTGACGTCGCGCGGCAAATTGGACGCGACGGCGGGCAAGGAGCTAGCACTCAACGGCGCGATCAATGTCGAGAGCCTGGATCTGGAGGCCGAAGCGGGCGATATCACCCAGGATGAAGACAGCACGCTGACAGTGACCCAAGGACCAACCAATCTTGAAGCCGGTAACGACATCACGTTGGATGGGAATAGCAATGCCTTTACAGGCAAAGTTACCGCCGACGGCGACAACGTGAATCTAGCCGCCGCCGGTAACTTGGATGCGGATGTGACGGCCAAAACCGATGTGACGCTCAATGCCAGCGGTAATCTCACCGCCGAGGTTGAAGCGGGCGGAGATGCCAACTTAAGCTCTGGTGGCACAATGACCGTAGCGTTAGATGTGGATGGCAACAGCGATTTGAGCTCTGGCGGTAACATGAGCGTTGAAGGCAGTTCAACCGATCTCAACATTACCAGCGGTGGCAGCACCACATTCGGTGAAACCACCTTAGCGGGCAATCTTGATGTCACGAGTGCGCAAGGCATTAGTCAAACCGGCACACTCGACATCACCGGTACAACAGGCCTGGCTGCAGGTAGCGGTGATATTGCGCTAACCAATGCCAATAATACCTTCAACAGTCCAGTCAATGCCGCGAGCAATAACATTGGCTTGACCGCCAAAACCAATCTGGCGCTGAACAATATTACGGCCAGGGGTGACCTCAATGCGCGTTCGGTAGAGGGTGAGCTGACCCGAAACCGGGATGCCAATTTTGCGGTGGGCGGTCGTCAGAGTCTGTTTGCTCGTGGGGGTGTGGTGAGCTTTGATCCAGCGCCGATTGTGCCGATGACTGATGTGAATGCGGCGCCGATTGTGCCGGTGACCGATGTGAATGCGGCGGTAGCGGGCATGACATCCGGTAATGAATTGTTATTACCGACGCTGGTCAGTGCCGATGCCGGCAGTGATTCGGGCGGCTCCAGTGAGGGCGGTGCCGGCAGCACCAATGTGGGTTCTGCGACCAGCAGTAGCCAGTTCGGTGCCCGTCGTAACGACTTTAGTATTGAACTCAACGAAGTGGATGTGGTGGTGCAGTCAAGTCTGCAAGCCTCAGACATGGGAGCGGCGCCTGCGACCGCTAAGCTGCGTGTGGGCAATCAAACGCTTGAGTTGGGCGTGAGCTCGACGTCACAGACCAGTGTGGTGCGCACCAGCCAAGCCAGCTCGGATGTCAGTAGCGTGCGCACACTCAGTGTGACCCAAGTGAATGGTGCCGGCGCAAGTCGTACCGAGGTGTCGGTGGCGCAAAGTGGCGGTGTCTTGAGCGTCAATCAAGGTCAAACGGCGGTGAGTGAGTCGGTTGAGCCGGTGGCGTTGAACGCACTCAACGTGGTGGATCGGGTAGAAGCTCAGGTCGAGCTAGGGGTTGATGCGTTGGTAGACTTGGTGGTAGAAATCACCGATGATAACCAACTGATCCTCAATCTAACGGATGAGCAACTTGCGCGTTATCCGATGCCACAATTAGTATCCTTGGGCTTAATGGCCGCGAGCTATAGCTTTGGGATCACGGTTGAGGCGGTGAGCAACATCGTCATTCGCACAATCAATTAAACTGATGCACGGCTTATGGGTATTTAGGTTAGCTCACCAGGCCTGCTGAGCGGGTTTATAACATCCGGGCGCGGACGTTTTTGCCTTTTAGTTTTTCACTGCTTAGGTGTTTAAGCGCGAGTTTCGCAATCGGGCGTTCTACCGCGACATAGCTGCGCATGTCGGTGATTTTGATTTTGCCGATCTGTTCGCCAGTGATCAGCGGATTGGCGGTCAGTGCGCCTAGAATGTCACCTGGGCGTAGTTTTATTTTTTTGCCGCCATCAAGTTGCAAGGTAACCATCTTGGCCTGCAGGGGTGTTTGTTTCAAAATACTTAAATCGGGTAAGGGTTCCGTTTTGATCTCTTGATCGAGATACTCACCTAACACCGCCACCTTATAGCTTTCTTTGTCGCTGATTAAACTGGCGGCGAGCCCTTTGCTACCGGCGCGTCCGGTACGGCCAATCCGATGAACATGGATTTCAGGGTCGTGGGCTAGGTGAAAGTTGATCACCGCATCGAGCGCATCAATATCCAAACCCCGTGCCGCGACATCGGTGGCTACGAGTACCGCAATGCTTTTATTGGCAAATTGAATCAGGGTTTGATCACGCTCACGCTGTTCTAAGTCACCGTGTAACGCGGCCACATCAAAGCCGACCTTATGCAAGGCATCCGCCACCATTTGGGCATCTTTTTTGGTGTTGCAAAACACCACGCTGGATTCAGGGCGATGCTTAAGTAGCAATAAACGTAACGCAGTAAGGCGTTGTTCAGGCGTGTCAACCTGATAAAAATGCTGGGCGATGCTGGCATGGTCATGTTGCGATTCAACTTGAATGCGCAGGGGTGTTTGCATAATCCGCTCGCTGATTTGTTCAATCTGGCTCGGAAAGGTGGCACTAAATAACAGGGTTTGGCGCGGGCTGGGTACGGTTTCCATAATCGCATCAATCGCTGGCTGAAAGCCCATATCGAGCATCCGATCCGCTTCGTCGAGTACCAACACCTTGAGGTCATCAAGCTTAAGCGTTTGTTTGCGCAGGTGTTCTTCAATGCGTCCCGGTGTGCCGACTATCACATGCGCCCCTTGTTGTAAGGAGCTGAGTTGTGCGCCCATGTTCATCCCGCCACATAGCGTCATGACTTTAATGTTCGGCAGGCGACGCGCAAGACGGCGAATTTCTTCGGCCACTTGATCGGCCAATTCGCGGGTCGGGCAGAGTACCATCGCTTGAATGTTGAAATTTTTACTATCCAGCTGATTGAGTAAGCCCAAACCAAAGGCTGCGGTTTTGCCCGAGCCCGTTTTACCCTGCGCAATCACGTCTTGGCCCGCCAAAATCGGTGGCAAGCTTTGCGCCTGAATCTCAGTCTGGTGCAGATAACCGAGGCTTTCAAGATTGCTGAGTAGGTCGGGGTGTAAATTAAGGGTCGTAAACGAATGTGGCTGGGCTGGTTGGTTCAAGGCGGGTTCCTGCTGATAAGGTAAAGTGATGTGTTATCGATAGGCTATTGTAAGGGTTTTCTAATTAACTGCTCAATTATCTGCGATGGGTGATGTTAAGAATTAGGGATAACTATATCACCAGGTCTAGTAATGTTTTTTTCGCAAGCTAACTAGACCTTCAACGGGATCAAATCCCAAGCATTCGCAATACCAAACAAATTCCACCACATCTAAGCGGCGCTGGCCAACTTCTATCTTGCCAATAAACGAATGGGGTTTTTGAATCAACTCACCAGCTTGGCGCATGGTTAACCCTTTGGCTTCGCGTTGCTCGCGTAGCCAACTAGATAAGCGTTTAGCTTCTGGAGAGTAAATAGTTTTCATGTGTCCCAATTGTAGGAACAAAATATACGTACCCAAATTGGGGACGTAGTTAACTACTAATATACTGCTATTTTTAATTAGTAAATACAAAAAATATGAAAGCAAAAATGTCTCGTATATCAGGCCAATCTCCTGCGGCACTTATCTTTGGGGGTATTCTCATGCTAATTTACCCCAGCCTGTTAACACTCGAAAAACCTATGTTGTTTTTGACTTTGACATTGTTACAGCTGGGTTTGCTAGTGTTAGCTTTTTATCAGCTTGACTGGGCAATCATCACCCACGTTTGTTTGTTGCTGGTATTAATAATTACAAGTCTGAAGGTGCGCCAATGAATCAGCATAACCCTGCACCCATGCCGCCTCAATATGATGACGAAATTGACCTCTATGAACTCTGGCAAACGATTTGGTCACAGAAGTGGCTGATAGCCATTGCCACAATTATAATGACGGTTATTGCTGGGCTGTATGCAATCAATATGACGCCAACCTACCAATCTGAAGCTTCACTACTACCCCCTAGTTCAGCGCAAATTGATAGCATTCGACTCTCAGAACTGAGCGGTTTTAATTTAGAGCGACCAACTCAAGAAAGTGTGTACCAGACTTATCTGGAAAATCTAACTTCATCAGAAGCAATTATGCATTTGCTTAGGTTGGAGCCTCATCAAGCGTTTATACAAAATGAGCTGCAATTGTCTGAGACGCAAGCCTATCGGTTTTTGCGCAAAAATCTAACTATTACGACGCCAGAGATATCGCAGAAAGAAGTTTTTAAATTACTGAGTACCCGTATTGCTTTTCAAGCATCAAGCCCACATATTAGCTATGAAATATTATCCGACTTTTTAAGCGCTTCCGCTGACTTGACCACACAAGAAATTCGTAACAGTTTACTTACCAGTATTGAACTCAAAATAAGCCGGTTACTAAGCGAATACGAACAAGAAAATGCCCGTGTAAACCGTGAAATTGAAGCTGAAATCAAGCGCCTTGAAGAGGATGACCTTGAATCGAAAACGGTTTTATTGCAGAAATTTGAGCTTGAGAATCAGCGTGTAAACCGTGAAATTCAGGCTGAAATAAAGCGATTGGAAGAGACTGATATAGAACACAAAGAAAACCTGACTGAGCAAATTAAACTCTTGAGAGAGAAAGCAAAGCTTGATAGAGAGTTTCGTATAGCTAGGCTTAAGACTGACCTAAATATTGCACAAGCTCTAGGTATTGAAACACCAGTTAATCCGTCCGACTATAATCGGCAGGCTGGCAATGTTTCCAGGATTGATATTAATAGCCAAAACCCTTCTCGCTACTGGCTTGGAACCAAGGCTTTGACCCAAGAAATTAGGTCATTACAACAGCGCACATCAGATGACCCTTTTATTAGTGAATTACCGGATTTATTTAGACAATTAGAAGCACTTAATGTTAATCAAAGAATCGAACGTTTAAAAAACCGTCAGGACAACTTTCCATTTTCAGAGGAGTTAAGGAGTATTCAAGCTAAGTTGAATCAGTTAGATGAAGAAAATATCCGGATCCTCACTCTAAAAAACCGAACAGATAATTTTCCTTTTTCAGATTCACTTCGTAGCCTTCACAATAAACTCGAAGTGTTAAATGAAGCGAAAACAAAAATCGCTCAGGCCGACTTTAGTGTTTTTCGAGTTGCGCAATTACCGATGGTTCCTGAAAACCCAATTAAGCCCAATAAAAAACTGATTGTTGCAGTTGCCTTGGTATTGGGTGGTATGTTGGGGATTTTTATCGCACTGATTAGAGGTGCCGTGCGCAAAAGAAAACAAATGCAAGTTGTAGATTAAAGCTCAGCAAGTGCTCGAACATTATTCGTTTCAAGAATAGAGATTGCTGAAACGGCTGTTTTCCAGCGTCTTGAAATCAATCTCTTTATTTATTCCCCAAAAATTTTTAGGGTATTTGGCATACTGAACATCTTGCATTCACCAGCCGCCTTTTGTATATTCAACCACTCAGTTGAATATTAGCGCTGGAATTAAAGGAAAAGCTATGTCAGCAAACGCAACAGCGAGCCAACAGGCCTTTATGGGGCTGAAGACACACTTACAAAAAACGATTGTCGGACAGCATGCCTTACTCGAGCGGATGCTAATTGCGATGCTCACCGGTGGTCATGTGTTACTAGAGGGCCCGCCAGGCCTCGCGAAAACGACCGCGGTTAAAACCCTGGCGCGCGGGGTACATGCCAGTTTTCAACGCATTCAGTTTACGCCCGATTTAATGCCGGCGGATGTGATGGGGTCAGAGGTGTTGGATACCCAGCAAGGGGGGTTGAGTTTTATTCCAGGTCCCATTTTTAATGAAATTGTCCTGGCCGATGAAATTAATCGTGCCCCACCGAAAGTGCAATCCGCACTATTAGAAGCTATGGCCGAAAAGCAAGTGACGGCCGGCGGTAAAACGCGTGGTTTGCCAGAATTATTTATCGTGATGGCGACCCAAAACCCGTTGGAACAAAGCGGGACCTACCCACTGCCAGAAGCGCAAATGGACCGGTTTATGTTGCATGTGGTGCTGGATTATCCGACCGAAGCGGAAGAATTAGACATTCTACGTCGGGATCGTGCCAAGCATTTTGGTGCTGATGTTGAGCCCGATACCTCCAGTTTAACCCCGCAGGATGTGATGCAAGCACGCCGCGCGGTGGCGGAGGTTTTTGTGGCACCTGCCGTGGAAGCCTATATTGTGGCGCTGATTGCCGCTACCCGTAATGTAAGTCGTTTTGATGCGAATTTAGCGGGCGTCTTGGATGTAGCGGCGTCGCCGCGCGCCTCGATTGCCCTGTTGCATGCCGCCAGTGCCTATGCTTGGTTACAAGGGCGCGACTATGTGATTCCAGAAGATGTCGCGTTGTTGTTACCTGATGTGCTCCGCCATCGTTTGGGCTTGAGTTTTGCCGGACGTGCGCAAGGTTGGTCGATCGATCGGCTGCTAACCGAATTGTTACGCTGGGTTGAGGTACCCGTTGTGGCATGAGTTCAGCCGTTACTAAGGTGAATGCACCCATTATGAGTGCGGAGGAAATAGCCGCTTGGGCTCAGGCTATCGCCGCAGACTTGGTTGATTTTAAACCCAGCCAACGGGCCAGTGCGCAGCGGTTATTTGGTGATCAGTGGTCTAAATCGACCGGGCAGGGCATGGATTATGCCGACAGCCGAGCTTATTACCCTGGCGATGAGTTGCGTCATCTGAATTGGCGGGCGTGGGCGCGTTCTGGGCAAGCCATGACCAAAGTCTTCCAACAAGAACGTCAGCAGGCCTGGTGCGTCTGTGTGGACCAGGGGCCGAGTATGCGCTTTGGCTCGCACAAGCGTTTAAAAGTTACCCAAGCGATGCGCTTTACCGGCTGGTTAGCCTGGTGGGCGCAGCAACAGGGTGTGCAATGGCAGCTCGTACAAGCCCATGATCAATTACAGGTGTGGCCGGCGCCGGCGGCGCGGGATATTTTTCGGCAAACGATGAATCAACTCGCGAAACCCTGCCCCCCGCAAGCGGTCAACAACGCGGTAGGTTTTGCTGAGCGCTTGCGAGCATCGCAGCAGGCCTGGTTACCTGGGGCAAAAGTTTGGTTAGTGACCGATTTTGTCGATTGGAGTGCACAGGACTGGCAATGGTTATTTGCGGTGCAGGCGCAGTTTGATGTGCAGGCGGTCAGCCTTGTTGATCCGATTGAATTATCTCTGCCCAAGCGGGCGCGACTGGCCTTACAGCAGGGTATGCAGCGCTGGCTACTTGATGCCGATAAGCTGGCGGCTTATCAGCAGTGGTCACAACAGCAAGCTGATACCCTAGCCAAGCAACTGCGTGCTTATGGTATTACCCATTGGCCATTGAGTACCCAGGATGAATTGGTGGATTTTAGACGCTTGGCATTGGAGTTGGCACGATGACCATTGCTCAGCGACCCGATGGCTGGTTTGATCTAGCGCCGACTCTCGATGAACCGTTGGTGAGTGACGTAGCCGCCCAGGGTTTGAGTGGCTGGCAAGGGTTGCTGGTTATGATGATGCTTCTATTCGCATTGCTGTTATTAGCAGGCTTGGTTTGGTGGTTATGGCAACGTTACCAGGCCTGGTATGCCCAGCGCCGTTTGCAACGTTTGGTGCAGCAGGTGGAACGCTTGGTTGAGACGGTTGAAGCGCCAGCGCAACAAGATCTTTCGTTCAGCACAGAGTTACGTCGTTTGGCGTTGGCCATTTATCAAGTGCAGTCGCAACAGTCTCAGTCCCTCAGTCCAACCGAGCATCGCTGGTTGTATGAGGCCTGCTTTAGTGATCGAGCTATGCAACCGCAGGATTTTTATCAGCAACTGCAACAGGCGATGATCGCGCTTGAGCGAGATCGAATGGTGCCGCGAGACCAGCCAGTTCAACAAGGTCAACAAGGTCAGCAAGATCCGCGAGGTCGCCATGACTGAGTTCTTCCCGTTAAGTTGGCAGGATATCGAGTGGCGAGCACTTTGGGTGTTGCTGCTGATTTTGCTATGGCCGCTAATTAGCTGGCTGCGAACCCGTGGCCAGGCGAGTTTTCCTTGGTTGGCCGCACAGGATACCGCTGAGCAATCGGTGTATTATCATTCGCGTATTGCCGCATTTATGGCCACTCAAACCGCTGGCAGCACCCAGGGCAAGCAACGCTTGGCTTGGTTATCACCGCTGCAGGCTGGATTGCGTGTCAGCCTGCTCGGGCTGGTGTTGCTTGCCTTGGCCGGTCCGTTTTATTGGCACAGCCAGCCGCAATCGGTCAGTGACACGCCACCGGTGCGCGATGTAACGCTGGTAGTTGAAAGTTCGGTATCGCTAGTATTAGAAGATTATGCCGAAAACGACCAACCGCTGAGCCGTATCGCCGTCCTACAGCAGGTGCTGGATGAGTTTGTGGCCGCATTACCTCATCACCGCTTTAGTCTGATTTTATATGCCGATGAGGCATTTACGCTGATGCCTATGACAGCGGATCGCAATACTTTGCGGGCGAAACTGCCGCGTTTGTTGCCTTATTTAGCGGGACGTACCGATCAAGCGATGGGCGAAGCGATGGCCATGGCGATTCGTAATATGCACACTGATCCTAATCGTTCAACGACCTTTGAACCGCTGTTAGTGGTGGTGAGTGATGGTTTGCAAGCCCGCAGTCGCTTGAGTTTGGCCGATGTGATTGACTATGCCAATGCCAGCGGTATCGCGATTCATACCATTGGCTTGGGCGGGCAAGAATCTTTATCCGCCGGGCGCTCGAGTTTGATTTATCAACCCTTAGAAACGGCCAGTTTACAAACCCTAGCGGCTGATACCGGCGGACGATTCGTTGCGGTTTATGATCCTGCGGAACTGCGCGACGCCTTTAGCCAACTGCAAGTCCGTGCGCGTGACGACCTGGTCGAACAGGGCGAGGATTGGCGCCAGATCAGCTTAGTCCATTGGCCGCTAAGTTTGGCGTTGGTGGTCGGTCTGTTACTGCTGGCCTCGGGTTGGGCAAGGATGTATTTACGATGAATGGCGGAGCTGAGATGGTGATAGCCGAATTGTTTTTCCGCCAGGCAAGTTGGCTGAGTTTGCTGCTGCCTTGGTTAGCAGGCCTGCTGATCTGGTTAGCCTATCGTCGGCGCCAAGCCACCGAGTATAGTGATGAGGCGTTGCAACCCTGGGCCTTAGCCAGTCGAGCACCGGCCAGTTATTGGCCCTGGCGTTGGCCATTAGGTTTTTGGATTGGGGTGTTACTGCTAGTGGCTTTGGCGGGACCACGCTGGGCGTTAGAATCACCAACTATGCCAACGCAAAGTCAGGGGGTTAATCACTTGGTGCTATTAGATGCGAGTCGCTCGATGACCGCGCAGGATCGTCATCCCGATCGTTTTGCACACGCGCAGAATTTATTGGCGGCTTGGGCACAGCGCTTGCCAGCGGAAGATAGAGTAGGGCTGATGTTGTTTGGTACGGAGGCGTATTGGGCATTACCCATGACCCAAGATAAAGTCTTGTTGCAGGATCGGCTTGGGCTATTGCAAGCTCAGCGTCTGCCGTTTGCGGGCACGCAACTCGATGTGGCGTTACGGCAAGGTTTAGCGGCCGCGCAAGCACAAGGCGTGCAGCAGCTGGTGTTAGTAACTGATGGTGTCTTAGCCAGCCAAAATGAATCTTTGATGGCGGTTGCCGCCGCTATTGCGGCAGCGGATGTGAGCTTGTTAGTGGTTGGTGTAGGCACCTCTGATCCGGTCGCATTGCCCGATTCGGCTTCACCTACGGGTTGGTTGGTGTATGACGGCTTGCGAGTGACGGTACCAATGGAACGCCAAGCCTTACAGCGTTTGGCACAAGCCGCTGACGGCCGCTATGTCGATGATCGTAATCAAACGGCGCAATTGCAGGCCTGGTTAGATTATGACGATCGCTTGGTAGGACAGGCGATCCGTGATGACGAATTAGTCGACGGAATCGAGCAACTTCAGGCCTATTACGATCTTACGCCCTGGATCGTTATGGCGTTGCTGGCTGGTTTGTTGTGGCTATTTGCGGTACCTCGTGTTGCGGTTGGCACAACCACGGGCCTGCTGCTTAGTGTCACGCTGGTGAGTTTTCTCAGTGTGATGGCAAGCTCAGCCGTTTGGGCGAATCCACCCGCTGATTATGTGCGTTGGATGCAGGCCGGTGAACAACAGCATCGCGCGCAACAACATCCACAGGCGCAGGGTTATTTTCGCCAAGCATTATTGACGGCTCGCAATGCCGAAGAGCGGGCGCGTAGCCTATATAATTTAGGTTTAAGTTATGCCGATCAGCAGGCCTGGTCTTTAGCGGTTGAAGCCCTCGAAGGCGCGTTGATTCATCAGTCCGATTTTCCGGAAGCGGCACATAATTTGGCCCTCGCGCAACGTCAGCAAGCCCTGCAGTTAGCCGCGCAAGCACGACAAGATCAAGATGGCGAGCAACAACAAGAGCAGGGTGAAAATGGCCAAGGCGCTGGACGTGATGGCAATGATGATCCCACCCTAGCAGGCGCAACCGATGGTGAAAATTGGGGTCGTGACGATGACGAAGACTATTGGGGCGAAGATTTACCCGAGCGAGAAGGTCAGTTGGCCGAATTGCCGCCAGAACAGCAAGAATTAAGTAGCAGTCGTGGCGCTTGGCAAGGTCAAGCGGTGATTGAACAGCAACGCTTAGATTTTGCTCGTGAACAACGCCAAGCCGATTTACAGCGTTATCTGCAACAGATTGAAGATGATCAGGTGGGCATTTTATTTCACTTGTTTGAACGTGAAGCGGGTTTTCAGGCGCGTCAATCGCAACAAGTCGAGTTGCCAGGGGTGAAACCATGGTAACAGCAAATCTAAGCCGCACAATCTCGGCGGTGTTGCTAGCCACACTATTAAGCATGGCTTGGTTGCCATCACCAGGCCTGGCGATTGGAATTACTCCAACTTTGATGCACGGTGAAAGCATTCAATTAACCTTACGCAGTGACAATACCCATGCCGAATTCGATCGGATGGACTTAACTCCGTTACGTGCCCATTTTCATATTGACGTGCGCTATCCGGCGGTTGATCGGGTTCGACTGACGCTGACGCCTTATCAGCCAGGGCTTATTGAAACCCCAGCCCTACGCAGTGGCACTTTGCAGCTACCGGCTCAACGCTTAGAGGTGGTCGCTAACCCGGCTATGGCGCTGGATTGGTCGGTTGCGCCAGAGCAGGGCTGGTTGGGTGATTGGTGGAGTCAGCAGGTCGATATAACGCTGGTTGATGAAGCCCTTAGCTTAAATGTCCATATGCCACATATGCCTGGTTTAGAGACCGCACCAATGGCACGCTTGAGTAATCAACAGGCACGTTTGCAATGGGCACAGCGGCTGGATGAACCCGGTTCTTTTCAGCGCAGTGCGCCCAGTATTCGCGTGGCGACCCGTCAAGGTGGTGTTTGGGCGTTTTATGCACCGCCTCAAGTGCTAAAAGTGCAGGCGCGTCCTAGTTATATCCCGCCTAGCTTGCCATCCGGACCGGTGGTTTGGCAATGGCAGCGCCCAAAACTGATGATTAGTGGTCGTGTTTATGAATTGCGTACCGAATGGGCGGCGTTGGCTAGTGACCATTTACCCCCTTTGGGCAATCTGTTGCAACAACAATTGCGTGCCAACCTGGTTGATGTGGAATGGTTGTTTCAGCGACGTGAGCAAACAGTTGAATGGCAGGCTGAAGGCCGTACGTTGATTCACCAATGGGTGCAACCCTTTCGTTTAGAAGGGATTCAATGGGGCTATTATGCACCGGTGGATTGGTTGTATTTTGATCGGCATAGTCAGCAATTACAGCAAAAGACTTTAGAACCGCAATGGTTTATTGCCTTACCGCTATGGCTGTGGTTGACTCTAATGGCTTTGGTGCTAGCCGCAGGCCTGGTAGTCTTTAGCCTGCTCGTTTGGTTGGTTTGGGGTATCTATAACCGAGCAAGCTTGTGGCGCATTGTGCATCGCCCAGTCACCACTCCTGCGGAAGCAAGCGCGACTTGGCTAAGCCTATTAGACTGGTCGCAACGGGTTAATATGGGGCGTCCCGCTTCACAGCAGGCCTGGTTAGACGCTTACCAACAGCGTTATAATCGGGTGTGTCCTTATCAAGCGCAAATTCTTGCCTTGCGCCCTTGGTTATTTGCACCGCAAACTGACAGCCAACGTCCAAATCAGCTAAAATAAAACTTCTTTTCAGTGAGAGTTGCTGCGCATGAATCTAATGATCGCATTATGGTTGTGGCCGCTATTATTAACACTCACGTTATTAATGCCCGTTACCAAAAAATATACCGGTACGCTGATTACCATTGGCCTACTGCCGGCCGCTGCCTTGTGGTTAGCACAGCTGGGTTGGTTAACCTCCATGCTAGCGCCCACCGATGCCTTCTATTTCCCAAGTTTTTTACTCGGTATGCGCCTCGTTTGGCATGAGCTGTCGTTTATTTGGTTAAGTTTCAGTGTCATTATTTGGGCGCTCGTCGCTTGGCACAGTCATTGGGTAAAAACCGATGACATGAGTTATCCCTTGTTTATGAAGCTGAGTTTAGCGGGCAGTCTGGGATTGGTGGTCGCCGGAGACGCGTTAAGTTTTTACCTGTTTTTTAGTTTAATGAGTTTAGCGGCTTGGGGCTTGGTGGTACATGAACGCACCACCCATGCGGAGCAGGCTGCGACTTGGTACATTATGCTCGCCGTTTTGGGCGAAATTTTATTATTCAGCGGCTTATTATTGCGTGCCGCCGAGCTAGGCACCACCGATTTAATGGTGTGGTTAAGCAGCCCATCGGGCGCTTGGGGCATGGCTTTGATTGGGCTGGGTATGGCGATCAAATTGGGTGTGCCCTTGTTACACGTGTGGTTGCCTTTGGCTTATACCGCCGCACCGATTCCGGCGAGTGCGATCTTGTCGGGCGTGATGATTAAAGCCGGTATTTTGGGATTATGGATTTTACTGCCCAGTTTGGCCATGCCGTTAAGCGAGACTGGTTTTCGAGTCTTAGCCTGGATTGGCGGCATTGCGATGTTGTATGGTGTAGTAATGGGTTTAACTCAAACGAATCCAAAAACCGTTTTATCTTATTCCAGTATTAGTCAAATGGGTTGGTTGATTTGGGGCTTGGCTTGGGTTTGGCAAACCCCCGATCCGCGCATTTGGGTGCTATGGGTGGCCTTATTTGCCTGGCATCATGCGTTGGTTAAAAGTGCGTTATTTATTGGTTTGGGCTGGTACAAGTTTGCAACAGCTTTAGTCTGGCGTTATGTGGCTTTAGCAGGCCTGGTGATGTTGGCCCTAGTTTTAGCCGGTGCGCCACTCACCGCCGGTGCTTGGTTAAAATACGGCATGAAATTATCCAGTGAAATGGATGCGGTTGTGGCGACCTTGCCACTATGGTGGTTAAGTGTCGCTTCAGGTGCAACTTTCTTATTAATGTTGCACTTTATTCGTCGTTTGCTTAAACAACCCTGGCCCTTGGCTCTGCCAGCAACCACCGTAACATGGTCGCGCGTTTGGAATGACGCTGGTGCTTATAGTGCTTGGTTAATCATCTTGCTACTGATCTTGGTTTGGCCATTGGTGCTCATCTTGGGCGGTTTTACGCAGGCGATTAGTGGCGGCTATAGCGGGGTGGCCGCTTGGCAAACGCTGGCACCCGTGAGCTTAAGCTATGCACCCATGTTACAGCAGGCCTGGCCGCCATTGGTGATGGCGTTGATTGTTGCTGTGGCTTGGCGTATTCGGATTAACCGCCAGTTTCAGTTGCCCGCAGGTGATGTGTTAGTGGTTTATCAATGGCTAGGAGAGCAGCTGCGGACCGGCCATTTAAACGCCAGTGTCTTAAAAGGCTGTCTGCATGCTTCTTTTGCGACAATCAAGCCGGCGGCAGCGGCATTAAGCTGGTTTAGGCATCCGCATATTCACGGCATAATTCACAGCTCAAAAACCATTCATTGGTTGGGTTATTTGCTCGCCTGGTTGGGCTTGTTGGTGTTAGTGCTATTGATTATGGTTTGGCCTATTGGCTATGCGTTTAGTCGAGTTTAAGATTGATTAGCTGGGCGCGGCGATGATTTTCACCGGCTGGGCGCGTGATGAGTAGCTCAACCTGTTGGTTGGGTTGGGTTTGATAGAGCGCCAGCATCAGATCACTAAAATGACGGATCGGTTGGTTGTTAAAACCAACAATACAGTCATTAATCTGCAATCCAGCCGATTCGGCGGCACTGTCGTCAATAAGCTCACGTAAGCAGGCCTGCCCTTGTGGCGTAATATGACTGCCCAAACGCCCGTGTGCCGGCAGGCTAAGCGGTTGGGTTAGCAAGAATCCATCAAAGCGGTTTTCGTACCACTCTTCAAATTCGCCATTAGCTAAACTTAGCGTTTTACCAGTTAAATCGGGCAAGCGACGCAGAAAATCACTAATAATCGCGTGTTGGTATTCGAGGTGAAATTGGCCGGCAAATAGCAACAGCCGTGATTTGGGATGGTTTGCTAACCAAGCAGCGGCATTGGCGGCCATAGTTTCATCCCAGGTGCGTTGCGCGCTAATCAGATAATCTATTTGACCATGGTCGCCCAAGCGTTGGCCGAAAAAGCCCTCTAAACGTTCGGCATGATAGGGTTGCGGCGGCTGAATGTCTGGTAGTTGGGCGCGTTGTTCTGGGCTTAGGCTGTCTAAGCCTTCGCGGGCAATTTGACGGGTTAATTCGGCCGGGGCATTGAGGGCGAGCACCGGGATCTGTTGACCTTGGGCATAGTGCATAATGGGTTGTAACAGCCGCCAATCATAGCGCCAACGGGTAAAGTATTCGGTGCGTTGTAATAGCTCGCCTTCATCAATTTCGCCGGCAATATAGGCATCGACCCAGGGTTGAAAAGGGGCTTGAAACCACTCTACACCGATCGCGAATGACGTGGCTTGTTGATGGAGCAGATGCACCAACTCAGCTTGAATCAGGTGATCGCTGAGTCGATTGTGGATTTCACCATGAAAAATAACTTGGTAAGACCCGAGCTGGGTCGTTAGGGCTTGCCAATCCTCGGCCTTAGCATAATCCAATACATCCGGATTAAAGGGGAGGGTGATTAAACCCTGTGCCGAGGCTTGGGTTAATGGACTGGTTGGCGATGTTTTCGACTGCGCATAGCTTGAATTAGCTAGTGCCAACAACAAGCCTGCTAATAAGGACGTTTTTTTCCAGTTCATTCGGCTTCAATCCAAGCTTGATTAAGCTCAATTTTTGTCACTCGAACGCGTTGACCTTCCTGCCAATCAGCGGTTGGGTTGGCGACCTGCCAATGGGTGCCATGGTAAAACACCATCCAAGTGTCGTTGTGTAATGACAGTTTGCCAATGCCGCCGGTTTGATAGGTAACCGAGATTTCTTCTTTGGCATTACGTTTGGCAATCACCTTGTTGCGTAAGGCAAACAGCAGTACTGAGCCAATGGCGAAGGCAAAAATCAGCTGAATTTCACCATGCTCAAAATCAACCACAAAGCTCAGCAGACCAATCACGATTAAGCCAATGCCAAACCACATTAACATAAAGATACCCACTAGCATTTCAATGCCAATAAGGGCAAAACCCAAGGCAATTAAAAGCCAGCTTGGGATCAATTCGAGCAGGCCAGGGGTGATCATTTCGCCACGCCTGCTTGGCTGAGTACGCCTTGTAACACCGAGAGCGCCCCGACCAGTTCAGTTGCCTCATAAGGAATTACCACTTTATTCGCCGAGTCGCTAGCCGCAATGCCTTCCCAAGCTTTAATTCGGTCTTTGGCCAGTAGGAATTCGGCCGCATTCGGATTGGCCTGCATGGCTTGTGCCAGCATGACAATCGCTTGCTGTTGACCTTCTGCCAGTTGAATTTGTTCATAGCGTTTGGCATCGGCGGTACGCTCGATGGCTTCGGCTTCTTTAAAAGCCTTTTGGCGATCACCTTCCGCTTTGGCAATGGTGGCGTTTTTTAAACCTTCCGCTTCGGTTTCCGTGGCCCTACGCTCACGTTCGGCGCGTAGTTGCAGTTCCATCGCGTGTTGTACCGCTTCAGGCACTGAAATATCCGAAATTTCAACGCGCGTAACCTTTGCGCCCCAGCCGCCGGAGGCATTATCGAGTGCAATCATCAGGGTGGCATTGAGGGTGTCGCGCGAGGACAGGGTATCGTCTAAATCCATTTTGCCGATTTCAGAACGCAGTGTCGTTTGCGCTAACTGCGCAATGGCATGCTTAAGATCTAAGATTTCATAGGTGGCGTGTTCCGCGTTATTGACGCGTAAAAAAACTAATCCATCAATTACAATGCTGACGTTATCGCGAGTAATTACTTTTTGAACCGGGATATCAATGACTTGTTCTTGGGTACCAAATTTAGAGCGCACACGATCGATCACTGGAATGATGAAGTTTAAACCCCCATGCAGGGTGCGATGATAGCGCCCCAAGCGTTCTATTACCTGCAGTTCAGCTTGCGGCACAATTTTGATCCCAGAGACTAAATAAATGACCACCACAGCGAGCAGTATGAGTGTAAAAATTGTGAATTCCATAGTTCATCCTTAGTTTAACCAGTAAGCTTTAGCGCGAGATAGTGATAGAATCAAGCTGATTTAAATCAACAATAAACTAAATATAAATCATCTTGGAGGATGTATGTTGAAACAATCATTAAAATCTTTACTTGTCGCATCAGGCCTGGTTGTCGCAATGGCGCCAGTAGCAAATGCACAATCCTTAACGGTCGATGTGCCACGTTTAACCCTTGAAGTGAATAACAAAATTGCGATGGAAACCATCAAAGCTTGTGAAGCGAAAGGCATTCCGGTATCGGTTACGGTGGTCGATCGTAACGGTATTATTATGGTACAAATGCGCGATTCAATGGCACCGCCGGTATCGTTACCGATTTCCCAGAAAAAAGCCTATACTGCGGTGATGTTTAACGCCAATGGTTCACAGTTAGTGAGTCAAGCAGCGGGCGCTTTGCCAACTTTGGGTGAAGGCCTAGCCTTTATGGCCGGTTCAGTCACGATTTCAGCCGGCGGCCGTTTATTTGGCGCCGTGGGCGTGAGTGGAGCACCGGGTGGCGATATTGACGAAGAATGCGCTGTCGCTGGTGTTGAAGCGGTGCAAATGGATTTAGAAATGATGTAGTTTCAACCCCGTTTTTTTGGTGGTTATTGCAGCCAGGCTAGATTTATTTAGCCTGACTGTTTTGTTTGACAGTTACATAGACAAGCATCGGTGGAGTCGCTATAATGCGCCACCATGGAGAGCTGGCTGAGCGGTTGAAGGCGCACGCCTGGAAAGTGTGTATAGGTCAATAGCCTATCGGGGGTTCGAATCCCCCGCTCTCCGCCATTATTGACAAAGCGTGGGTTGTTATCAGGATGCCTGAATAACTACCCGCGTTTTTTTATTTTTGCTAGGATGATATTTGTAATAAAGTTATCGAGCTAGGTATCTAAGGTAGTTGGCTTCGGTTACATTTTTTAAAAATTTTTGTCTTCAGCGGAGATTGGTAAATGTCAAAATCCCCAATTCGTGTCTTTTACGATGGTCAGTGTGGTCTATGCCGCCGTGAAATTCAGCATTACCAAAAAATTCAACCAGTCGGTGTTTTTGAATGGGTGGATATTACCCAAGATAGACAGTTGTTAGACGAACAGGGCGTTGATCTGGTAACGGCATTGAAGCATTTGCACGTGCAAGATGCGCAGGGCCAATTACATTTAGGTGTTGATGGGTTTTTGGTTATTTGGCGTGGTTTGGGTGGATTTTGGGCACTGCTGGGAAAAGTGGTTGCCTTACCAGGCCTGCGGCAACTTGCGCGTTTGGCTTATCGCGGTTTTGCGGCTTGGCGCTTTAAGCGCCTAAGCCACTGTAAACTTTAAGGCCGAAGGTATACAAAGCCCTGTTGTTGAAGTGCCGCGATTTCAGCGACGCCTGAGGGAACAATGTCGCCCTCAGAGGCATTGAATAGTTGGTCAATGCTAACGCTACGTCCTACCAGTGTATTGGCACAAATTTTAAACCCGACCCCTTGGCCTTTTAAATTCAAAATGCGTGATTGAATGATTTCGTCGGAATGAGCGCGTTGTAGTAAGTCAATGCCTGGTCCATGCATGACTACTTGGATTTCGACCTTATCTAAACCAACGCCATTGATGTGGTTTTGGATATTGCCAAGCATTGCCCGATAACGGTTATCATCGGCATAATTAACGTGATAAACCACCTTTTGTGGTTCATAATTACTGGCTTGAGCGGGCATGCCAGCAAGGGTAAATAGACCAACTAGCGAAATTAATAACGACTTAAATAGATTTTTCATGGGTAAACTCCTAGTTGTTTTTTTAGTTCGGGCTATGTTGCCTTCACTATTAATAACGGAGTTTTTTGGTTTTTATTCCATCAAAGGTTTTGATGTTTCGATTGCTTAAATATATATCACTTAATCGTTAAATCTTAATATAGGTCCAGCCGTCTTTTAAGCGTTTAACAACTTCGTCAACGGCAGGTTCATTAATGTTAACGGCCGGAATTAAATCAAAAGTTTTACCGCCACGTTCAATGCGATCTAGCGTGCGCCGACAGGCCACCAGCTCGAGATTTTGATGTTGTTGCAACAGGGCAATAATGTCTTCAGCGTTAGCGTTTTGTGCATTAAATAACTCGATGCCTTCGTGATTAGTAATGATCTGTACTTGGCTATTCGGTTGCTCCCTGAGCAGTAGGCCTGCTTTTTGGATACTCTCAGCCATTTTGCCTTGATCATTATTATCCAAATGAATCACAAATTTATTGGCAGCTATGGGTATGGAATTAACCTGATCTAGGGAGCTGGGTGATAGACTTAGCATGATTCCCAAGAGTAATCCGGTGAATCCAGCGGCGGCATACCCCCAACCAGCATTAAATTTTGTTTTTGCCTTCGGTTTTGTTATAGGTTGACTATTGATGCCTTTAATGGGTTTTATCTGTTTGTAATGATGGGCGATCTGCGCTTTGATGTGTCTTTTGACACAGATCTGTTCGCGAGATTCCGCATCCTGCTTTAGACGTGATTCAAGAGCGAGGCGCTCGGCAGGGTCGAGTTCACCATCAATATATTGATCAAGTTCGTAAGGTTTAAAGTGAGGGTTCATGATGGTTGCCTCATTTCAATAACATTGTTTTTATTTTGCTTATTACTGAGCATTAACTGTTTTTCAAGTTCTTTTCTAGCGCGTGACAAACGCGACATCACTGTCCCAACGGGTATATCCAAAATCTCAGCGGTTTGTTGGTAGCTAAGCTCTTGTAAATCAATCAGCGTAATGATTTGCCGTTGGCTATCGGTTAAACGAGTCATGGCGGCTTCAAGCGCGGTAAGGGCCTCGTGCTTCATATAGTCGTCTTCACAAGAGGCTTGAGTGTGTTGGAAATCAATGGCGTCTTCTTCCATCCATTGCCATTGCTGTTGGTAGCGCATTTTATCAATATAGAGGTTGTGTAAAATCTTGCACAGCCATGGCAATAGTTGGTCTAAATCATTGAGTTGATGTTGGTGCTCTATGGCTTTTAGCAGGGTTTCTTGTACTAGGTCTTCGCTGACACTGGTTTGATGAGTCCAAGCATAGGCTAATTGATAAAGGCGAGTGTAATGCTGGCTTAATAGGGTGTTGAAATCCATTTTACTGGATGGGGTGCTTAGCCAGTTGTGCAGAGTTTTTAGCATAATGGGCCTCATCAAAATTCTGATTTTATTCTAGCTTAGATTAATCAATGAGGCGAGTGCATTAGAATTTGTTAATGAAAAAGCGCCCTGAAGGCGCTTTTTAGACGGGTTGTATCCGATAAATTAGAGCGAAAAACCACCAAAATCATCTTTGCTGACGTTGGTATCAACCTGTCCAACTAAGTAGGAGCTAATTTCAGATTCTTGTGGAGCGACCTGAACATTGTCACTGACTAGCCAGTTATTCATCCACGGCAGTGGGTTACTGCGTTGCTCGAAGATGATCGGATAGTTGAGGGCTTTCAAGCGCACGTTCGTAATATATTCCACATAATCTTGCAGGATTTTGGTGTTAAGGCCAATCATTGAACCATTTTTGAACAGATAGGCGGCCCATTGCTTTTCTTGTTCGGCGGCGTCTTTAAAGATGTTAATGATCGCCTCTTCTTCTTCGACAGCAATCGCAGCCATTTCAGGGTCATCATCGCCATTACGCAGTATATTCAGCATGTGTTGGGTGCCCGATAGGTGCAAGGCTTCATCGCGCGCAATTAATTTGATAATTTTGGCGTTGCCTTCCATGAGTGAACGTTCGGCAAACGAGAAGCTACACGCAAAGGATACATAAAAACGGATCGCTTCTAGGACGTTAACGGATACCAGCGTGAGGTATAACGCGCGTTTAATTTTCTTGCGAAACACCGCATCTTGCTCAATATCAATTGCTTGCGAATAGAGGGTGTTGGTTAAAAAAATCAACTCGTCATAATATTCGGTTACCGAGATGGCGCGTTTGACAATTTCTTCATTGGTTACGATATCGTCAAACACCACGCTCGGGTCGGTTACGATGTTGCGAATAATATGGGTGTATGAACGACTGTGGATGGTCTCTGAGAATGACCAGGTTTCAATCCAGGTTTCGAGTTCTGGAATCGATACAATCGGCAGCAGAGCGACATTGGGTGAGCGCCCCTGCACCGAGTCCAGTAATGTTTGATATTTAAGGTTACTTATGAAAATATGTTTCTCATTGTCGGGTAGTGCCGCAAATTCGGCACGGTCGCTCGACAAATCGACTTCTTCTGGGCGCCAAAAGAAGCTGAGTTGTTTTTCAATGAGCTTTTCAAAAATCGGAAATTTTTGTTGATCGTAACGCGCCACGTTTACATTTTGACCAAAAAACATCGGCTCTTTGAGCGCATCATTTTGACTGCGACAAAAAGTAGAATATGTCATTTTTTCTTGGCAACTCATAGTCAGTTCCTATTGTTATTATAGTTTACACGCACCGCCAGCACAGCCATCATCATCTTGCGAATCAGATGCACCGTCACGGGTGTTATGGTAATAGAGGGTTTTTAAACCAAGTTTGTAACAATACAGTAAATCTTGCATGATCTGTTTAATCGGCACCTTGCCTTGTTCAAATTTTGACGGGTCATAATTTGTGTTGGCCGAAATCGCTTGGTCAACAAACTTTTGCATAATCGCTACCAGTTGGATATATCCGGTATTGTTTGGAATCTGCCACAGCAATTCATAGTTGTCCTTAATCTCTTTAAATCCTGGTACAACTTGTTTCAGAATACCGTCTTTAGAGGCTTTGACCGAGATGTAGCCGCGCGGCGGTTCAATGCCGTTGGTCGAATTAGTAATTTGTGATGAGGTTTCGCAGGGCATCAACGCGGTTAGGGTCGAGTTACGCAAACCAGTGCTGGTAATTTCGCGACGCAAGGTTTCCCAATCGTAATGAAGCTGAGTTGAGCAAATACCATCAACCTCTTTTTTGTAGGTATCGATCGGTAAAATACCCTGCGCATAGGTGGTTTCATTAAATTTTGGACAGGCACCAAACTCACCAGCTAGTCGATTGGATGCTTTAAGTAGGTAGTATTGAATGGCCTCAAAGGTGCGGTGCACCAAGTCATTTGCGGAGCCATCGGAATAGCGCACACCATGTTTCGCAAGATAGTAGGCGAGGTTGGTGACACCAACCCCTAGGGTGCGGCGATCGAGGCTGGCAATCTGCGCGGCTTTAATCGGGTAGTCTTGGTAATCCAATAAACTATCTAGTGCGCGCACAATCAGTTCAGACAGTTCTTCAAGTTCATCCAGGTCTTCAATGGCCCCCAAGTTAAACGCCGATAGCGTACAAAGTGCGATTTCACCATTCGGATCATCAACCGATTTTAGCGGCTTAGTGGGTAGTGCAATTTCTAGGCACAGGTTGGATTGGCGCACGGGTGCTTGTTTGGAGTCAAACGGACTGTGGGTATTGCTATGATCGACGTTTTGAATATAAATGCGACCAGTTTGCGCACGTTCTTGTGCTAGTTGAGAGAACAAATCGAGCGCTTTGATTTGTTTTTTACGAATGGCAGGATCCGCTTCATAGAGTTGGTACAAACGTTCAAACTCAGCCTGGTCTTCAAAAAACGCATCATACAGGCCTGGTGCATCAGAAGGGCTGAATAGGGTAATCATGCCGCCTTCAAGCAGGCGTTGATACATGACTTTATTCAGTTGTACGCCATAGTCCAAGTGGCGGGCACGGTTCTCCTCTACACCACGGTTGTTTTTTAATACCAGTAAGGATTCCACTTCAAGGTGCCATAAAGGGTAGAACAAGGTAGCGGCACCGCCACGCACACCGCCCTGTGAACAGGATTTAACCGCGGTTTGAAAGTGCTTGATAAAAGGGATTAGACCGGTGTGGAACGCTTCACCACCCCGAATCGCGCTGCCAAGTGCTCGGACGCGGCCAATATTGACCCCAATACCCGCACGTTGCGAGACGTATTTAACAATCGACGAGGAGGTTGCATTAATCGAATCGAGTGAGTCGCCACATTCAATGAGTACGCAGGAGCTAAACTGCCGCGTTGGTGTACGTACGCCTGACATAATCGGGGTTGGTAGTGATAGTTTGAAATTTGAGGCGGCATCATAAAAACGCTTGATCAAGTTCAACCTCGTTGTGCCGTCATAGTGACTAAACAGGCACATTGGGATTAGCATATAGATAAATTGCGGACTTTCGTAAATTTCACCGGTTACCCGGTTTTGGACTAGGTATTTGCCTTCGAGTTGCTTAACGGCAGCATAACTAAAGGTTAAATCACGATCATGTTGGATATAGCTATCAAGCTCATCAATTTCGCTTTTGCTGAAATCCTCTAGCAACTGGGCATCATAACGACCTGCGCGCACCATTTTGTTGATTTGCTCGAACAACGATGGTGGGGTAAAGCGCCCAAAGGCTTTTTTGCGCAAATGAAAAATCGCTAATCGGGCGGCCAGGTGTTGATAGTCTGGTGAGTTTTCAGAAATCAAATCGGCGGCCGATTTGATAATGGTTTCGTGAATGTCAGCCGTTTTAATACCATCATAGAATTGAATATGCGAACGCAATTCAACCTCAGAGACGGAGACCTCGTCCAAGCCTTCTGCCGCCCAGGTAATCACACGGTGAATTTTTTCAAGATCAATGGATTCTTTACGTCCGTCACGTTTGACGACTAAAATTTCAGAAGAGCTTGTATTCGACATAATCAGTCCCTGCAGCGGTTGGCATTTAAGTAAGGTTTCGGTTTACACTTTAATCGGTTACTGACACTGTGAATAACTGCTGGGACATTTTGAATATTAGTACCAGCTTATTGTTTTTTAAAAACATCAACTTAGGGGTTTTTTGTAAGTTAGTTTTTAAAAAGTATCATTTAACTCGTTGTAAGGCGTAGTTGTAAAAACACTATATCTAGTTATAACGTTTTTTTCTGAGACTAAATATAGTGGAGTTGCGAGTAAAGTGCAATAGCTGATTTAGCTAGATTGTTCACAGTGTATCGTTAGTTTAAAGACGGGGTAATCTTGATTTTTAGTAGATTTTATCGAGGCTTAGCTTGTGGATAAGTTTGTGGAATAGCTGTCATTTTATGCTTAAAAAAAATTTAAAAAAAGGTGGTCGGATGCAGGTTGAACAAAAACTACCCGGTGAGGTGTTAAGTGCGTCAATTCGAGGGCGTATCTGGTTGATGGCGCCAAATGGTGAAAGTTATTTTGGCAAGGGTCGCGTTGTATTGTTGGAGCGAATCGCGGAGTATGGCTCAATCAGTCAGGCAGCTAAATCGATGAATATGTCTTATAAAAAAGCTTGGCGTTTGGTGGATGAGATGAATCAGGCGGCCGTAGAGCCTTTGGTGGTGAGTGAAACCGGCGGGCGCCAGGGTGGTGGCACGAGGATTACCGAGGCCGCCGAACGGGTAATTGCGCAGTATCATCAATTGCACGCTGCGTTATTAGCTTTTTGTGCCGAGCAAGAGCGCATTCTTGCGCCAGATCAGGCTGGAAGGTCTAGCGGATAAAGATTGATGTTTTATTTTGGTGCAATATTGCACCTTTAATGCAATTTTATAGCGGATAAAAATTTACTTATACCGCTATTATTTAACTTAACTAATTGTTTTTTAATGTTTTGTTTTATTTCTGGCACGATAAAAGCTTCATAGATTTCGAGTTTAGCTCTTGTTAGTCATAAAAAGGAAAACAAACATGAAAAATGCATTAAAATTAAAATCTTTAGCTTTATCAGTAGCGGTTGCTTCATCTTCAATGGCGGTAATGGCGCCTAACGTCGCGCAAGCCGAATTGACCGGTAACATTGGTATGATGTCAGAATACTATTTCCGTGGTATTTCACAATCTGAGGGTGTTGTTTCACCTGAGTTTGGTGTTGATTACGAGCACGAGTCTGGTTTGTACTTGGGTTTATGGTCGGCAAAAGTTGCTGATAGTGATGTTGAGTATGACATCTATGGTGGTTACGAAACCGAAATCAGTGGCTTTACCTTGGGTGCGGGTTTTACATTATACCGCTACTTGGAAGGGAATTTTGATACGCCTTATGATGAATTAAATTTTTGGGCAGGTTATGGTCCATTAACAGTTATGTATGATCGTGGTATCAACCGTGATGCTGATGATAATGGTAAAGATATTGATTATTCTGTTATTAGTGCCGAATTAGAGTATGCCGGCTTCTATGGTATTTATGGCAAAGGTATGGATTTCGCTGGCAAAGGCGTAGATCACACTTACATGCAGTTAGGTTATAGCACCGAAATCTATACTGATACTTCGATTGATTTCTCAATCTTACGTTCGAGTAAAGAAGCAACGGGTGGTGATGAAGAAACCACTTTATTACTTGGTATCAACAAGTCATTTAGCTTTATGTAATGCAAGTTAGGCTCGCTGTGTTGCGAGCCGTGTTTTCCGATTTATGCTGTCGGAGTCCTTGGTTAGTATCCTCGTAGGCCTTGTGCAAGCAAGGTTTTTTCAGGCCCCTCGCGGGCCTGCTTTTTATCTCAAACCGCTATTTTCCCTGCCAACAACCGCCGAGTATCATCGGTTTTTCACTGCCAGTAACACTCGTTAAATCTACTTTATTGCCCAGCCAGGCCTGCTGCGCCAACCAGGCACAGAGCATCCCTTCAATGGCCAATGGGTCGGTCTGGTAATCCTGGGTGGTTTCCACGGTATGGGTGGCTAATTGGTTGGCTAATTTATCTTGTAAGCGCTGGATTAGCGTTCGGTTTAAGCTACCGCCACCGCAAATAATGACCGGCGCGTTAATGCTATTAACCGCTTGGGCAATGGTGTATACCGTGAGCGCGTTTAAGGTGCTAAGTAATTGCTGTGGCGCCTGCCAAGCTTCAGCGGGTAAGCATTCTCGTAGCCATGCCTGATTAAAATAATCACGTCCGGTGCTTTTGGGTGGGGGCTGGCTAAAATAAGGGTCATCTAATAACTGTGCTAACCAGACCTGGTTAGGTGCGACGCTGGCAGCTAATTGGCCTTGATCATCAAAAGCGCAGTTAAAATACTGTTGGCAAATCTCGTCCATTAGGCTATTGCCTGGTCCGGTGTCCCAGCCTTGTAGTGGTTGGTGTGGGGTAATTAAGCTGACATTGGCCATGCCACCGATATTAACCATCCAAGCCTGTTGAATATTGTGACTGTGTAACCAGGCCTGATGAAACAGTGGCGCCAGTGGTGCCCCTTGACCGCCTAATGCCATATCATCCACTCGAAAATCGCCGTAGGTGCTGATTCCGGTACGTTTGGCAATAATCGCCGGATGGCCAATTTGTAAACTCATACCCAGTTCGGGTGCATGAAATAGCGTATGACCATGACTGCCAATGGCGGTAATATCGGCGGGCTGAAGCTCATGCTGGTAAATAAGATTCAGTGCGGCTTGGGCGAAGGCTTCGCCCAGATCACGTTGCAGTTGGGACAGTTGCGTTAGACTGATTTGCTGGCTGTGATTCAGTGCTTGTAATTCATCGGCATGAGGTAGGGGGTAGCTTAAGCGCCCCACTAGTTCCATGGACTTGTCTTCTGGTTTCACGAGGCAGGCCTCAATGCCATCAGCACTGGTGCCAGACATTAGGCCGATAAAATAGTGCGGCTTGTTCATCTAAGTGTAATGCTACTCGAACAGTGTCGCGAGTTGCGTCACTTCTGGGTCAGTACGGCGCAGTTGACTGTTGAGCAGGCCGGCCCATTGGGCAAAAGTCGTTTTGTGTTCCGCTGCCACCGGATCGCCACCCGGGAACTCAACGGTTAAGGGGTCGTGATGCACGCCGTTAATGCGGAATTCGTAGTGCAGGTGTGGGCCGGTTGCTAGGCCAGTCATGCCAACATAGCCAATAACATCGCCTTGTTTTACCCGTTGTCCCTGCTGAAATTTGCCGAATCGTGACATATGGCCATAGACGGTTTCATAACGCCCCGCGTGTTGCAAAATGATGTAGTTGCCATAACCACGACCCCAGCCGCGGAACTTGACCGTACCGTCACCGGCCGCGTAAATAGGGGTTCCGGTAGGGGCGGCATAGTCAACGCCCTTGTGATCACGGATTTCCTGTAGTACTGGGTGGTAGCGGCCACGCTGGAAGCGCGAGCTGATACGGGTGTAGTTTATGGGGTTACGCATAAAGGCTTTGCGCAGGTTGTCACCATTTTCGTTGAAATAGCCGAGTAGCTCGCCGTCCTGTTCAAAGCGGAAAGCATTGATGGTACGATTACGATGCTTTAGGTTGAGTTGTGCGGCCAATATGGCACCATCGCCAATGTATTCGCCATCAATATAACGGCGTTCGTAAATAATGGTGAACTCGTCACCTTCGCGTAATTCTCGGACAAAATCAACTTCCCAAGAATAAATATCCGCCAAATTCATAATGGTGCGTGGGCTGGCGCCTACGGCTTGCACGCCCAGATAAAAGGAATCACTAATGTCACCCGAGGCCATAACGATGCGGGTTTTAACCTCTTTGCGCTCGGCGTAAATCGCCATGCCGTCGGCTAGTTCATCATTCGTTTCAAGAATATAGGTCAGGGTAGGGGTTCTGTTGAGCTCCATGCGAGCCAGTTCGCCATCTTCAGTTAGCCACATGACCAATTCATCGCCAGTGCGAAGGCGGGTGAAGTAGTGCGCATTTTCATGACGACCAATGCGCCATAGTAGGTTGCCGTTATCCGCTATGCCTTGTAGGGCATGGCTCAGGCTTTGGTTGCGTTGCAGGGTATAGCGGTGTTCGCGCAAGGCAGGTTGTTCGATAGTGTTTTCGTTTTGCACCAATGTGTCAATTCTAGACGGTTCGGGTAGCTCTAGGCTGACACGCTGATAGCTATCCGTTGTAGCATGCGCTGTTTGACTTAAAACGCTTGCGCTGAGCAGTAGCGCAAATAGAATTGCCAGGCGTTTTGAAGCTGAAGCTATACGAAAATGTGGTAATTGCGGCATAAACGAATCCTAAGGTGGTAACTGGGTCGTGGTAACTGGGTTATAACTAATTTTTTGGGTGTCTTTATGAGTGTTTTTAACTTTCTTTTAATTTTAGCCTAATTTGCCAAACGGTTGGAGCAACTTGTGGCTCTGGTTGGGCAAAAATAGCACAACTAATAAAGTCATGTTTATTAATCCGGCACCAGCTAGCGAGATCTTTTTCAGCAGCGGGATCTGTTACTAAGACTTCTAGTTGGCTGCCAGGGGCTAGGTTGCGTGCCGCTTGTTGCACTTTAATCACCGGCATGGGGCATTTCAGTCCCTTTAAATCGAGTTGATGGGGCGGATGCAACGGCATAAATCATCCTTTTTAGGGTATAATCGCGCTAATTTTTTTATTTTTTGGGCAGACCTGGTGGATAGGCTTTTAAAGCACGCCTTTTCAAGCGCGCCAGGGTTTCTGTTCGATTCGTCATTTTAACCGAGGATGGAAGCGTGTCAAATAATCAACTCGTTGCTGATGTATCCAGTTTTCAAGGCTTAATTCAAACGCTACAAGCCTATTGGGCCGCACAAGGCTGTGTGGTGATGCAACCTTATGATAATGAAATGGGCGCGGGCACCTTTCACCCGGCCACCTTTTTACGTTCGATTGGGCCGGAGCCATGGCGTGCGGCTTATGTGCAACCGAGTCGTCGTCCAACCGATGGCCGTTATGGCGAAAACCCGAATCGCTTACAGCATTACTATCAGTTTCAGGTGATGCTAAAACCTTCGCCCGATAATATTCAAGAGCTCTATTTGGATTCTCTACGCCATTTAGGCATTGATCCTTTAGAGCATGATATTCGTTTTGTCGAAGACAACTGGGAGTCGCCTACCCTGGGTGCTTGGGGCTTAGGTTGGGAAGTTTGGTTAAACGGGATGGAGGTGACTCAGTTTACCTATTTTCAACAGGTCGGGGGCTTGGAGTGTCGTCCGGTAACCGGTGAAATCACCTATGGTCTTGAGCGCATCGCCATGTACCTGCAAGGCGTGGATAGCGTTTATGATTTAACCTGGGTGGATGGTCCGCAGGGCAAGGTCACCTATGGTGATGTATTCCATCAAAATGAAGTTGAAATGTCGGCTTATAATTTTGAACATGCGGATGTACCGCATTTATTTGGCCAATTTGATGCCTGTGAAAAAGCCTTTGCTGGTTTGATTGCAGCAGGCCTGCCCCTACCTGCTTATGAGCAGGTGCTAAAAGCCTCACACACCTTTAACCTGCTTGATGCTCGCCATGCCATTAGTGTTACAGAGCGTGCGCGTTTTATTGGGCGGGTGCGTGCTATGGCACGGGATGTGGCCCAAGCCTATTTTAATGGCCGTGAAGCTCTAGGGTTTCCTTTGGTAAAAACAGACAAAGCGGTGCAAGAGGGAGCAAACTAATGTCGGCGCAACAAGATATCTTGATTGAAATTGGTACAGAAGAATTACCGCCAAAATCACTGCAAAATTTGGCCAAGTCTTTAGCGACCGGTCTTGAAGGTGGCTTACAGCAAGCTAATTTGACCTATGGGCAGGTGCATATTTACGCGGCCCCGCGTCGCTTAGCTGTCTGGATTGAAACTGTGCAAACCCAGCAAGCTGAGCAGGTATTAGAACGGAAAGGACCGGCGCTGCAAGCCGCGTATGACAGTGAGGGTCAGCCAACCAAAGCCCTGATGGGTTTTGCAAAGTCCTGTGGTTTAGAGCTGAGCGAGTTATTTACTGAGGAAACCGATAAGGGTGCGTGGTTAATGGCGCGTCAGGTTAAAGCCGGTGCGGCGCTCAGTAGCTTACTACCAGGCCTGGTTGAACAGGCTTTAAAGCAGTTACCGATTCCAAAACCAATGCGCTGGGGCGATTCGGCGATTGAGTTTGTGCGTCCTGTTCACTGGGTCATTTTGATGATAGGTGATCAGGTCGTTCCGGCGACCATTTTAGGTTTGCCAACAGGAAATACTACTCGAGGTCATCGCTTCCATGCGCCACAAGAACTTGAGATTTCGTTGCCTAGTGAATATGCGTCGATCCTTGCAGAACAGGGCTTTGTGATCGCTGATTTTGCCCAGCGTCGTGAGCGTATTCGTGAACAGGTTGCGCGAGTTGCCGATAGTTTTGATGCGCGCCCCGTTATAGACGAGGCCTTATTAGATGAAGTGACTGCGCTTAATGAATGGCCAAATGCGTTGGCTGGCTGTTTTGATGAAGACTTTTTACAGGTTCCCGCGGAATGTTTAGTATCTGCTATGAAAGGTCATCAAAAGTTTTTCCATTGCTTGGCACCGAATGGCGAGCTGATGGCGCGGTTTATTACTGTTAGCAATATCGCCAGCCAAAATCCAGCCTCGGTGGTATCGGGGAATGAACGGGTGATTCGTCCGCGTTTATCGGATGCGCAATTCTTTTGGAACCAAGATCGTAAACAGCCTTTGGATGCTTTTTTACCCGCTTTAGAGAAAGTAGTTTTTCAACAGCAATTAGGCACGGTGGCCGAGAAGATCGGGCGCATAGAGCGATTAGCCGGTGAGTTGGCCGCAGAACTCAATGTGGAGCCTGCCGCGGCCATGCGCGCCGCCAAGTTAGCAAAATGTGACTTGATGAGCTTGATGGTTGGTGAATTTCCAGAGTTGCAGGGAACTATGGGGCGTTATTATGCCCAGCAACAAGGCGAATCATCTGCGGTAGCCCAGGCTATTGAGCAACATTATTGGCCACGTTTTGCTGGCGATAGCTTACCCGAAGATACCTTGAGTCAAATTGTCGCCTTGGCTGATCGTTTGGATACGATTGTTGGAATTTATGCGATTGGGCAGGGGCCAACCGGTGATAAGGATCCGTTTGCGTTGCGTCGAGCCGCACTCGGTTTGGCGCGAATTGTCATTGAATCCGGTTTGCCGTTGGATATCCATTATTGGGTTGAGCGTGCCGCGGCGGCTTATCAACAATTGACCATCAGTGCCGAACAACAGGCTGATATTGTGGCATTTATCGTGTCACGTTTAAAATCCTACTATCAAGATGAGGGCGTGGCCGCTCAGGTGTTTGATGCCGTGCGTGATACTGGTGTGACGCGCTTGTTAGAGTTAAACCAGCGAATTCAGGCGGTACGGCACTTTGCGAGCTTGGAGCAGGCGGAGAGCTTGTCAGCGGCGAACAAACGGATTGCTAATATTTTGAAAAAAGTGGCGCAACCCTGGCCAAATGAGGTTAGTGAGAGCCGTTTTGAACATGAGGCCGAAGCTGTGCTTTGGTCCGCTTTTAGTAACGTAAGAGCGCAAAGTTTGGCGGCGATGAATGATGGCGATTATCAGCAGGCGTTGCTGGTATTAGCAGCCTTGCGTGAACCGGTAGATGCCTTCTTTGATCAGGTACACGTGATGGCTGATGATGCTGGCTTACAGGTCAACCGTATTGCGATGTTGAATCATATTCGTCAAGCCTTTTTGGCGGTTGCCGATATTTCGCGGTTGGCAAATTAATGATCAATGTTGCGCCGCCGTTATTGATTTTGGATCGAGATGGCGTGATTAACTATGATTCGGATGCCTTTATCAAGTCGGCTGATGAGTGGCAACCTATTCCAGGAAGTTTAGCGGCGATTGCGCGTTTTAAACGTGCCGGTTGGCAGGTTGCGGTTGCAACCAACCAATCTGGTATTGCGCGTGGTTACTATGATCGCGCCGCTTTGAGTGCCATGCACCGAAAGCTACATAGTTTGTTATTTCATGAGTTTGGCGTTGTTTTGGACTGGGTATGTTACGCCCCCTATCTTACCGATCAACCCAATGCTGCGCGCAAGCCTCAGCCAGGTATGTTGCGACAAATTGGTATCACCCTTAATCGTTCGATTGAACAGCAAATTATGGTCGGTGACACCTTGGCCGATGTTCAAGCGGCGCAGGCGGCGGGGATGCGTCCTTTGTTGGTGCGTACAGGCAAGGGCGAGCGCACCTTGGCTCAACAACCAGGCCTGGTTAATCAGGTACCGGTTTATGACGATTTGGCCGCTGTTGCCGAGACACTCATATCATCACAGAGCGAGCAGGTCAGATGAAAATTGTCGTGTTTTTTCGATCATTGCTGTTTGAAATCGGGCGAATCAGTTTAACGCTGTTTTTTGCGGTGTTTGGGCAGTTGTTATGGTTAGCACCTTATCCTGTTCGGTATGTTGTGCTCGGCTATTGGGCCCGTTTAACACTCGCGTGGTTGCGCATGACGTGTGGTGTTAAGGTATCGGTTGCCGGATTGGAGCATCTAGACTCTTCTCAGCCAAGTATTGTCATGGCGCACCATGAATCGGCATGGGAAACCTTGGCGCTGCATGGTTTATTACCCCGTCATACCTATGTGCTGAAGCGCGAACTTATGTGGATTCCGTTTTTTGGCTGGACCTTAGCCATGTTAAAACCGATTGCCATCAATCGCTCTGCCGGTGCCAAAGCACTCAAACAGCTGTTACAGCAAGCCAAGCAACACATGAACGAGCGTGGCGATTGGGTGGTTATTTTTCCAGAAGGGACTCGCGTGCCAACTGGCACAGTGGGTAAATTAGGAAGTGGTGCGGCGCGTTTAGCGCAACAAATGCAAGTACCGGTCTATTTTTTAACCCATAATGCCGGCGAAATTTGGCCTAAAAAAAGCTTTTTAAAATATCCTGGAGAGATTCAGGTTGCGATTAGTCCGCGTGTTATCCCAGCCGATCATTCGTTAGAGCAGATCAACCAGCAAGCCGCCGATTTTTTTACGACTGGCTTAAGCAGGTTTATGTGAGATTAATAAATGGGTTATGTCAGCGTCCAATCAATTTCAGCAAGGCCTTGCGAGCGCAGCCAATGATTAGCTTGACTGAATGGTTTACTACCCCAAAAGCCACGATACGCAGACAAAGGCGAGGGATGAGCGCTCATTAAACATAAATGGCGGGTATCAATCAAAGATTGAAGTTGCTGAGCCGGTTTGCCCCACAAAATGAACACGATATTATTTGGGTGCTTATTAAGCTGGGCAATAACCTGTTCGGTAAACCATTCCCAGCCTTGGCCTTGATGACTGTTGGACTGTTCCGCGCGCAAGGTTAGCACACGGTTGAGCAGTAATACGCCCTGGATAGCCCAGCTAGACAAATCACCGTTGATGGGACAGCTGCCTAAATCATCGACTAATTCTTGAAAAATATTGCGCAGGGATTTGGGTAAAGGGCTGACACTGGCCTCGACTGAAAAACTTAAACCATGCGCATGACCCGCGGTGGGATAGGGGTCCTGTCCCACGATGACAACTTTCACTTGTTCGTATGGCGTTAAATTGAGTGCTCGAAACCATTGGGTTTGTGCCGGAAAAATTTGATGTCCTTCAGCTAATTCGTTATTTAAAAAGTCACTGAGTTGTTGCAGGCTAGGATGGCTCCACAGCGGGGCAAGCTGAGCCTGCCAACTGGGTTCAGTTATAAGATTGGCTAAATTAATCGACATAGTATTGCTAAGCTGGTCGGCGTTATGGGGAAAGACGTACACCTGACCATTCCCCCGCGGTATTACAGGTGAAATTAAGCCGGTCGTGTAGGCGATTGGGACGCCCTTGCCAAAACTCGATACGTTTAGGGGTTAAACAATAGCCACCCCAATGAGCAGGCCTTGTGGGTGCGCTATTGGCGTATTGTTGTTTTAACTCGGCCATTTTTAATTCAATCGCGTCACGATTAGGAAGCGTTTGGCTTTGAGCAGAAACCAGCGCGCCGAGCTGGCTATCCAATGGACGGCTCTGAAAATAGCGATCAGAGGCTTCCGGGCTAATTTTGGCTACTCGACCTTCAATACGAATTTGGCGCTCTAGTTGTGGCCAGAAAAAATTAACCGCGGCGACCGGATTAGCTAACAGCTCTTCGCCTTTATCGCTGGCATAATTGGTGTAAAAAACCAAGCCTGCCTCATCAAATTGTTTAAGCAGAACGATACGACTATGAGGGCTCCCTTTGGCGTCCACTGTGGCTAGATTCATGGCCGTGGGTTCATCGACCTTGTGGTTAAAGGCATCGTCAAACCAGGTTTGTAACAGCAGTAAGGGATCGTGCTGCAGGAAATTGTCATCCAATGCACCCATCTCATAACTTTTGCGTTCGGCATGGTAATCACGGTTTGGCATAGTCTACCTCGAATAAATCCGTCAATATGGATCTCTCATGATACTGACAGCGCTGACAAAATGCTAGAGGCACTCACCAAAGCAGGCCTTTTGGTCTATAATTTCAACAAATCTTAGAAAGGAGATGGGCTATGGCACAAGGCTACAATTCAGCGGAAATTGAGGTTTTAACTGGTTTAGATCCCGTACGCAAGCGCCCTGGTATGTATACCGATACTAGCCGCCCTAATCACCTAGCTCAGGAAGTTATAGATAATAGTGTCGATGAAGCACTGGCAGGTTTTGCATCGTGTATTGACGTGGTTCATTATGCGGATGGTTCGATCAGCGTAGCTGATAACGGTCGTGGAATGCCGGTCGATGTACATCCTGAAGAAGGCGTACCTGGCGTTGAAGTCATCCTCACCCGCCTGCATGCGGGCGGCAAGTTTTCCAACAAAGCTTATCAGTTTTCAGGCGGCTTGCATGGTGTCGGTGTATCGGTCGTTAATGCCTTGTCCAAGCGAGTTGATGTGGAAATTAAACGCGATGGTTTGATACACCATATAGCTTTTGAAAGTGGTCAACGAGTAAGCCCGTTAACCGTGACTGGGAAGGTCGCTAAAAAGCAAACCGGCACCCTGGTCACTTTTTGGCCAGATGCCCAGTTCTTCGATTCCCCCAAGTATGCCTTGTCTCGTTTAAAACATCTATTGCGGGCCAAAGCCGTTTTGTGTCCAGGCTTGCTGATTCGATTTGAAGACCAGGTGAGTCAGGAGCAGCAAGAATGGTGTTATGAATCCGGTCTGCAAGATTACTTGGTGCAATCCATGGCCGGTCAAGAGGTCTATCCGGCAGAGGGTTTTGTCGGTGAGCATCGTAGTGAGCAAGAGGCGGTCTCTTGGGCTTTAGCTTGGCAGGTTGGCGGTGAACCCCTCGCTGAAAGCTATGTGAATTTGATTCCGACCCCGCAAGGCGGCACCCATGTTAATGGTTTGCGCCAAGGTGCAACTGATGCGGTACGGGAGTTTTGTGAATTTCGCAATATGTTGCCGCGTGGGTTGAAGTTATCGCCTGAGGATGTGTGGCAAAACGTTGCCTATGTGCTGTCGGCCAAAATGCGTGACCCGCAGTTTGCAGGTCAAACTAAAGAGCGATTGTCTTCGCGTGATGCGGCAGTCTATATTGCTGGTGTGGTAAAAGATGCGTTGAGTCTATGGTTGAATCAACATACCGAAGTGGCCGAAAAGATTGCGGAAATCGCGATTCAAAATGCCCAGTCTCGTCAGCGTAAATCCAAACAAGTAACGCGCAAGAAAATCACCATGGGACCCGCTTTACCTGGCAAATTGGCCGATTGTACGGAGTCCGATTTAACCTTAACAGAGCTGTTTTTGGTTGAAGGGGATTCTGCGGGAGGCTCTGCCAAGCAGGCACGTGACAAGCGTTTTCAGGCAATTATGCCGTTGCGCGGCAAAATTCTAAATACGTGGGAAGTGGCATCAGAGCAAGTATTGGCATCCCAAGAAGTGCATGATATTAGTGTCGCGATCGGTGTAGACCCAGGTAACGATGATTTATCAGGTTTACGATATGGCAAAATCTGCATTTTAGCCGATGCTGATTCTGACGGTGCTCATATCGCGACCTTGATTTGTGCGTTGTTTGTGAGGCATTTTCCTAAGCTCGTTGAGCAGGGGCATGTTTATGTCGCAATGCCGCCTTTGTACCGCATTGATTGGGGTAAAAATGTGTCTTATGCGTTGGATGAAGACGAGCGACAGGGAATATTTGATAAGATACACAATCAAAAGTCAGCAAGTAAAGTACAAGTAACGCGCTTTAAGGGCTTGGGTGAAATGAACCCGTTACAATTACGTGAAACGACTATGGCACCGGCTACGCGTCGTTTGGTGCAGTTGCAGTTTGACGAAACTCATGCCTATGCCAAGATGGATATGATGTTAGCTAAAAAACGCTCATCCGATCGCAAGGCTTGGCTCGAAGAAAAAGGTGACCTCGCAGAGGTTGTATAGGACGTAAAGATGCATAAGATATCAACCCGGATGGTGCTGTCACTTCTAATCGGTGGCGGATTAACCTTATCTGGTTTAACCGGTTGTCAGGGTCAGAGCCTGAGTGTTAAGGCCGATGATGCTGTATCGACAGGCTCACTTGCGGCGCAACAGTTGCCATCTACGCAGATTAACCCTTCTTGGATGTATGATATTTTAGTGGCTGAAATGTTGGCTACGCACGGTGATTTTGTCAATGCCTATCATGTGATGATGAGGGTCGCGTCGCAAAGTCAAGATGTGCAATTGGCGGAGCGGGCGTTTCATTTTGCAATGAGTGCTTATGAACCGCGAGGTATTGAAGAGAGTGCGACCCTTTGGCGTTCGCTGGAGCCTGCCAACGCCACTCCTTGGCGAATTGGCTACATCATGTCGCTTCGTGACGGTGATCTGGAACAAGCTTTATTGAATTGGCAGGCTTACCGCGAACGCTCAACTGACATCTTAGAGGCGGATTTAAAAAATGCGGCGAGTCAGATCGGTCATGGTATGGATCCTGAGATTGCGTTGGCTTTTTTTGAACAACTTTATCTTCGTTATCCCGATGAATGGAGCGCGGGTTATGTCTATGGTTTCGTTGCTGACCATTATCAACAACCTCAATTAGCAATGAAAGTACTCGAAGAGGTTATTCAAGACCCTCAGTCCGAGCGGGATGTGTATTTCGCGCTCATTAATATTTATCTAGAGCAAGATTGGTATGAAAGGGGTATTGAGATGTTGGCCGCTTACATGGTGGCTCAGCCCGATGATTGGAGCATGCAAGAGCGTTACGCACGTCTAGAGGTTCGCGCTCAACAATTTGATGCGGCTGAAGCTCGTTATAAGCGTATAGTGAGCAATAATCCCCAAGCGCGTGCCTCTCAGTTATCCTTGGCGCTATTACTTTTAGACCGTGGCGATTTAGATGCGGCCATGCCACACTTTCATTCCTTGTTACGTCAACAGGCCTATCAAGATATTGCTAACTACTACTTGGGTTTGATTTATCATGGCCAAAATAATGCGACTTTGGCGCGCCAACATTTAAGCCGCGTTGAAGATCCCGTGTATCATCTTGACGCACAATTAGTTTTGGCACAGCTCGATTTTGATCGATCCGGTTTGGAGGCTGCGACGGCTCGTCTAGCTATCTTGGTACAAGACGTCTCATCTATTGATGACACTACTCAGTTAAAGTTATGGCGTGCGCAGGGTTCATTTTATTCTCAAGCAGAGCATTGGCATGATGCCGTTCGTGTCTATCGAGAGGCCTATTCAAAACACAGTGAGTTGTTACCGCTTATTTATGCTTATGCGCTGAGTTTGTATAACACTGGATTGGATGATGAGTATGAGTTTGTTATTCAGCGCGCGTTACAACTCTATCCAGACGAAGCGGATTTACTCAATGCACTGGGTTATTTTTATGCTGAAAAAGGCATTAATTTAAGCAAAGCCCAGATTTTGTTGGATCGGGCCTTGGATATTGCGCCTGACGCTTTTCATATTATTGATAGTCGCGGTTGGTTAGCTTACCAACAAGGTGATTATGAGTTGGCGGAAAAATTAATCAGTCAGGCCTGGTCGATGCAGCAAGACGAAGAGGTTTTATTACATTTAATCCAGGTTAAATGGGCGTTACGTAAGTTTGCAGAAGCAGAAGCGCTATGGGAGCGTTACCATAGCGACTACATGGATAACGAAGAGGTACAAAGTATTCTAAAAAAATTGCGTGCCCATAATAAGTCGGTCACGCAATAATAGGATATCGGGCAGGTCTACTAGGTAGGGCAGACCATTTGCCCCAAGCGCTCAGTGAGTTTTAGATTTTCGGAGTAATCAACCGGGCAGTCAATAATGACGACGCCATCGGTGGCGATTGCTTTAGTTAGAGCTTGTTCTAAGCTAAAGTCAGCGGTGACACGCAGGCCTGTTGCGCCAAAGGCATCAGCCAGTTTGACAAAGTCAGGGTTGTTAAACGCGATATGGCTCTCGCGACCAAATTCATTGAGTTGCTTCCACTTAATTAATCCATAACCACTATCATTCCAAATTAACACCACGATATTGAGTTTGAGTCGCACGGCAGTTTCAATTTCTTGAACATTCATTAAGAAACCAGCATCCCCGGTTAGGGCAACTACCTTTCGGTCAGGATGGGCGAGTTTAGCCGCCATCGCACCGGGCAGTGCAATGCCCATAGCCGCAAAGCCATTTGAAATAATGCAGGTGTTCGGTGCTTGAGCAGGATAGAGTCGAGCCATCCACATTTTATGGGCACCTACATCACAAATGACAATATCTTCATCTGCCAAAGCTTGGCGCAAATCATAGATCGCTTTTTGTGGCTTAACCGGAAAATGATTATCTGCTGCAAATTGGCTTAATTCGTTGTCAATTAAGCGTTTGATTGGACTCACATCGGTTTGGTTTTGGCGCACAACCTGTTTGGAAAGCTGGTTTAGGCTTTCATTTAAATCGGCTACGATCCCTACAGCGAGGCTGTAAAATTCGTCAACTTCGGCAGGTTGAGAGTCGAGATGGATAATGTGGCAATCTGGGCAGTGATTCCACAAATGAGGGTGATATTCGACGATATCGTAGCCAACACAAATAATCACATCGGCACGGTCGATACCGCATGCGATATAATCACGGGCTTGTAAACCAATTGTTCCCAGTGCCAGAGGGTGGCGGCAGGGTAAAACACCTTTTGCCATAAAAGTATTGGCAACGGGGATTTGATGGCTTTCTGCAAAAGTGGCAAGGGCCGTGTTAGCGTTATTACGGACAATGCCGTTACCCGCTAAAATAATGGGGTAGCGCGCTTTGCTAATAATTTCAGCGGCTAAGGCTACTTTATCCGGATGGGGGAAAGGGGCTTTAGGTGCTTGAGGTTTTAAGGGTTGTTTATTAACGGTCATGGGTGCGATGTTTTCTGGGAAGTCAATAAAGCAACAGCCAGGTTTTTCCATTTGTGCCACTTTGAAGGCTTTTCGCACGACCTCGGGTACAATATCTGGGCTTAGAATTTGGGTGCTGTATTTTGTGATAGGTTGAAACAGGTTGACTAAATCAAGCACCTGGTGGCTTTCTTTATGTAGACGATTCGTTGACGCTTGACCTGCTATCGCTACTACGGGGGCGTGGTCCATATTGGCGTCAGCCACACCGGTAACTAGATTGGTAGCGCCTGGACCAAGGGTTGATAAACAGACGCCGGCTTTACCGGTAAGGCGACCATAGACATCGGCCATGAAGGCGCCGCCTTGTTCGTGGCGCGTAAGAATAAACTCAATTGGGCTGTCGAGGAGCGCGTCCATAATGTCGAGGTTTTCTTCGCCAGGGATGCCAAAAATATATTCAACTCCTTCGTTTTCAAGGCACTTGACCAATAGCTCTGCTGCATTCATTGTAGTAACCCTTGTTTTGGTATGATTGGAAATTATCAATTAAAGCCTAAGTAAATAATAGCAACTTTTCGTAAAATAGTAGTTTAAAGTCTTGTATTTTTCATCATTGCAAAGACTTCAAATAAGGGTTAACGCTTCACACGGTTTAAAGGACTTAGATTGCAGGACATAACAGTTTGGCTAACATGATTAAGGCAACCCTCAATGTGGGTAGCATGACCTTTATTTCACGCATTTTAGGTTTTGTGCGTGATATGGTGATTGCTCGTTTTTTTGGCGCATCTGCAGGGGCCGATGCCTTCTTTGTCGCCTTTAAAATCCCCAACTTTTTTCGTCGTTTGTTTGCCGAAGGCGCTTTTTCACAAGCCTTTGTACCGGTGTTGGCAGATACCAAGGAGAATCGTGGTCATGAGGCTGTTCGCCATTTAGTGGCAGCGATTGGGTTGCGACTTGGCTTTATTCTATTGATCTTAACTTTATTTGGTGTGTTCGGTGCATCCTTATGGATGACTGTTTTTGCGCCCGGTTTTCGCAGCGATCCTGAAAAGTTTGCATTAGCTACGGCGATGTTGCAGTTGACATTTCCCTATTTGCTGTTGATTTCGCTGGTGGCCTTGTCGTCGGCCTTGATGAATACTTATAACAAATTTGCGGTACCCGCATTTACCCCCGTTTGGTTAAATCTGGTATTGATTGGTTGTGCCATTTGGTTGGCACCACAACTCGAAGAGCCCATTATGGCCTTGGCTTGGGGTGTGTTATTGGCAGGTCTGGTGCAGTTGTTATTTCATTTGCCGTTTTTGTGGCATATGAACTTGCTACCTAAACCTACTCTGGCCACTGATCCCGGTGTTGGTGAGGTTAAACGCTTGATGCTGCCTGCTTTATTTGGGGTTTCAGTGGCGCAAATTAATTTATTGGTTGATACCATTTTGGCGTCTTTTTTGGTGACTGGTAGTGTGTCTTGGTTGTATTACTCAGACCGTTTAATGGAGTTTCCGTTGGGTGTGTTTGGGGTAGCCTTGGCAACCGTAGTGTTACCAGGCTTGTCAAAAAAAGCTGCTCGTGCTGACTGGGATGGCTTTAGGCGGGATTTAGATTTTGCCTTAAAACTGGTCGTACTCATTGCGATTCCTGCAACGCTTGGGCTATTTTTATTGGCACAGCCCTTGTTAGTCACCTTGTTTTTTTATGGTGAATTTACCGCTTTTGATGTGTTGATGTCGAGTCATAGCTTGATGGCCTACTCACTGGGTCTGTTAGGTTTTATTTTGGTGAAGGTGTTGGCACCGGCTTTTTATGCGCGCAAGGATATGAAAACGCCGGTCAAAATTGCGGTGGTCGCCTTGGTGAGTAACATTATTTTAAATTTGCTGTTGATCGGCCCGCTTGCGCATGTGGGGTTAGCTTTGGCGACCTCTATTTCGGCGATGCTTAATGCCGGGCTCCTCTATTATTTTTTGCTCAAGCAGGGGGTGTTTTGTCTTCAAACTCCTTGGCGCTGGTTTTTACTACAAGTGACCTTGGGCTTGCTGGTGATGGTTTTAGTGATTTTGCTGATTAACCCCGAACACCAGGCCTGGTTAGACTTTAGCGCCTGGCAGCGTGTTAGCTGGTTGTTAGGCATTATTTTGCTGGCGATCTTGGCTTATTTGGCTGCGATGGTTGCCGTAGGCTTTCGGCCAAAGGCTTTTTTACGCCAACTAAAAAACCGAGAAGAAAGTTCTCTGAATGCTGATGAATTGGGATGAACTTAACAAGGGTTACAGTCTGCGCCTAATCCGTTATAATCGCGGTTTATTTTTGTTCAGAGAAACCAAGCCGTTGCAATGCGTTTAATTCGTGGCCTTCATAACATTAACCAATTTACTGCCGATTTTGCCAAGGGCAGTGTTATTACTATTGGTAATTTTGATGGGGTACACTTGGGACATCAGCGTGTCTTAGCTCAGGTAAAGCAACAGGCGGAAGCTCTAGGTTTGCCAAGTGTAGCGATGGTTTTTGAACCCTTTCCTATCGAGTACTTTCGCCCTGAGCAGGCACCGGTTCGGTTGATGAATTTGCGTGAAAAAGCACATGCTTTGGCCGGCGTTGGTATTGATTATTTGCTTTGTGTTAGCTTTAATCGGTCCTTTGCTGTTTTAACAGCAATTGATTTTGTGGATCAGGTATTGCACAAACAATTACATGCTAAGCATTTGGTGATCGGAGACGATTTTAAATTTGGTTACCAGCGGCAGGGCGATTTTGCATTTTTGCGTCAAAGAGGAGTGCAAATGGGGTTCAGTGTCAGCGCGATGCCAACCTTTAATCTTGACGGCGCACGCGTCAGTAGTACACGAGTACGCCAGGTGCTAGCGAAGCCGGATTTATCTGAAGTCGCGCGATTAATGGGTCAGGGATTTCGGTTTGAAGGCCGGGTAATTCATGGTCAAAAACTCGGACGTACATTGGGTTTTCCGACTTTAAATTTGAACCCCAAACGTTTGCAAATGCCGGTAAATGGGGTTTTTGCGGTTAGCGTTGCAGGCCTAGCAGACCAGCCTTGGCCTGGTGTCGCAAATATTGGGCTGCGTCCGACTGTTCAGGGTCAAAGACCATCGATTGAAGTCCATCTTTTCGATTGGAAAAAAATGGTTTATGGTGCCCACGTTGAAGTGCGCCTTGAGGCGTTTATTCGTCCAGAAATGACATTCAGTGGGTTGCCGGCGCTCCAAGCACAAATTGTACAGGATGCCGAGCAGGCCAGAGCTTTATTAACTCATTCATATCATTCAAATTTTGAGAAGCCATAATGACCGATTACAAGCACACTCTTAATCTCCCCGAAACCAATTTTCCGATGCGTGGCGGATTGCCCCAGCGTGAGCCAAAACAAGTGCAGGCCTGGTTAGATGACGATTTGTATCAAACCGTGCGTCAAACGATGGCAGGACGTCCGAAATTTGTGCTGCATGACGGCCCACCCTATGCCAATGGCGATATTCATATTGGTCACGCTGTTAATAAGGTTCTTAAGGACATGATTGTCAAATCCAAAGGTTTAAGTGGCTTTGATGCACCATTTGTGCCGGGTTGGGATTGTCATGGTTTGCCGATTGAATTAAATGTTGAGAAAAAACACGGCAAGGTGGGCGTCAAATTGAATGAGCGTGAATTCCGCCAGGCCTGCCGTGACTATGCGCAAAGCCAAGTTGAAGGCCAGATGAAAGACTTTCAGCGTTTGGGAATTATGGCGGATTGGAACAACCCCTACCTAACCAAGGCGTTTGATTTTGAGGCGAATGAAGTACGCGCACTGGCTAAGATCATTGAAAAAGGTCATTTAGTGAAGGGCACCAAGCCGGTTTATTGGTCAATCGGTGGGCGTTCGGCGCTGGCGGAAGCGGAAGTCGAATACGAAGAAAAACGTTCAAACGCGATTGATGTGCGGTTCAGGGTTGTGGACGAAGCAGCGTTTTTTGAGCGTTGTCACCATATTGAAGATCACACGGGGGAAGGCCCATTGTCGGTGGTGATTTGGACCACGACACCTTGGACCTTGCCAGCTAACCAGGCGGTCGCGATTAATCCTGAACTGGAGTATGCGCTGGTACATGTGGAAACTGAGCAGGGCAAAGAGCGTTTATTTATGGCCGAAGCACTGGTTAAAGACGTGATGGCGAAGTGTGATATTGAGCATTATCGTGTGGTGGCCTATGGCCGTGGTGATCAATTTGATTTAATCCGCTTACAGCATCCCTTCTATGAGCGCATTGTGCCGATTATTTTGGGTGAGCATGTCACCACCGACGCCGGTACCGGCTGTGTGCATACCGCGCCGGGGCATGGTCAGGACGACTTTATTGTCGGCTTAAAATATGATTTAGAGGTGGATTGTCCGGTGGATGGTTCCGGTACCTTTGTTGAAGGCACGCCTTTATTTGCGGGCATTAACGTGCTGAAAGCGGATGAGCCAGTGCTTGAGGTGTTGCGTGAGCGCGGTGCGTTATTGCATCACCAAGCGATTCGTCATAGCTATCCACACTGTTGGCGCACCAAAACGCCGTTGATTTTCCGTGCCACCCCACAATGGTTTATTAGCATGGATCAACAAGGCTTGCGTGCCAGCGCGATGAACGCGATCAAAACGGTCGAGTGGGTACCGGATTGGGGACAAAACCGGATTGAAGCGATGATTGAAGGTCGCCCGGATTGGTGTATTTCACGTCAGCGTTTATGGGGAGTTCCAATTTGTATTTTTGTGCATAAGGTGACGGGTGAAATGCACCCGCGTACCGTTGAATTAATGGAACAGATTGCGCAACGTATCGAGCAGAACTCGATTGATGCCTGGTATGACTTGGACGCAGTTGAGTTATTGGGTGATGAAGCCGATGACTATGAAAAAGTACAAGATATTCTCGATGTTTGGTTCGATTCCGGCGTGACCCATTTTGCGGTTTGTCAGCAGCGTGACGAATTGCAAGCACCGGCGGATTTGTATTTAGAAGGGTCGGATCAGCATCGCGGTTGGTTCCAGTCGTCCTTGTTAACCGGCATGGCAATGAATAATGCCGCGCCTTATAAACAAGTGCTGACGCATGGGTTTACAGTCGATAAAGACGGCAAAAAAATGTCGAAATCGAAAGGCAATGTGGTCGCGCCGCAAAAAATCGCTGACACCCTTGGCGCAGATATTTTACGCCTGTGGATTTCAGCCGCCGATTACCGTTATGAAATGACCGTGTCGGACGAAATTATCAGCCGCACCGCCGATGCCTATCGCCGTATTCGTAATACCGCCCGTTTCTTACTTGCGAATCTGAACGGCTTTAATCCGGCCACTGATTTGGTGGCCTATGCCGATTTATTGCCACTCGATAAATGGGCGGTCGGCCATGCCCACCAGTTGCAGCAGCAGATTGTCGCGTCTTATGAGCAGTATCATTTCCATCAAATTTATCAGGCGGTGTCGCATTTCTGCTCAATTGAACTGGGGGCGTTTTATTTAGACGTCATTAAAGACCGTCAATACACCTGTAAAACCGATGGCTTGGCGCGTCGTTCTGCCCAAACCGCTTTGTATCATATTATTGAAGCCATGACGCGTTGGATTGCGCCGATTTTGAGTTTTACTGCCGAAGAAATTTGGCAATATATTCCGGGTGAGCGTGAGAAAACCGTGTTTGTCGCCACCTGGTATGAAGGGCTGACCGCGTTGGATGAAACCGCTGAGATGAATTCCGCCTATTGGGCGCAGATGATTGAAGTGCGTTCGGCAGTGTCCAAGCGTCTGGAAGAGTTGCGTAATGCCGGTGAAATTAAAGCCAGCCTGACCGCGCAAGTTAAACTCTATGCGGATGGCGAGCTGTATAACGCCTTGGCCAAGTTACAGGACGAATTGCGCTTTGTATTGATTACCTCTTACGCGCAGGTATTGCCATTAGCTGAGAAGTCCGCTACGGCGGTGGAGTCTGAACTGGCCGGTTTGTGGCTAGATGCCCAAGCGGTGCAGGCTGAAAAATGCCCGCGCTGTTGGCATCACCGTGAAGATATTGGTGTTGATGCGGATCATCCTGAGCTGTGCCAACGCTGTGTCGATAACGTCGTAGGTGACGGCGAAGTCCGCCACTATGCTTAAGCTAGATCGGTCGTTATGGCGACAAACTGGTTTGCGCTATCTGTGGTTAGCCGGCCTGGTGCTGGTGCTTGATCAATTGACCAAGTTTTTAGCGGTTAGTTATTTGACTTTTGGTCAGCCCTTGGCGGTGATGCCGCACTTTAATTTAACGCTGGTCTATAACTACGGTGCGGCCTTTAGTTTTTTAGCTGATATGGGTGGTTGGCAGCGTTGGTTTTTTGTTATTTTGGCCGTGGGGATAAGTCTTGGTTTAGTGTTTTGGTTAAGCAAACTCAAAGCTAAACCGACCTTTGAAGTGATCGGTTTGCAGTTAATTTTAGCCGGTGCGATCGGCAATTTAATTGACCGCTTGCTGTTTGGCAAGGTCACCGATTTTCTCGACTTTTATTATGGCAATTGGCACTATGCCACCTTCAATATCGCTGACGTGGGCATAACCCTTGGTGCGGCAATGTTGATTATCTATGAGTTTTTTCTTCGCCCCAAGGATGAAAAAACAGCAACCACTGGAAAGTAAGTGGTACCAGGCCTGATTACGCTGGCTTAACTTTAAACCAGGCACTGTATAAAGCCGGTAAAAATAATAGCGTGAGCAGTGTTCCCATGGTGATACCACCAATTAATACATAGGCTAAAGGACCCCAAAAGGTCGAGGTGGTCAGCGGAATAAACGCCAGTACCGCGGCCAGTGCGGTTAATATAACGGGTCTAGCTCGGCGCACCGTCGCATCAACAACCGCATCATAGTCATTAAGCCCGTGGCGTTTATTATCATCAATTTGTCCAACCAGTATTAAGGTGTTACGCATCAGAATACCGGCTAGACCGATTAATCCCAGGGTTGCGACAAAGCCAAAGGGTTGCGAGAAGAGTAACAAAGCCGCTACCGCACCAATTAAACCTAAGGGTGCGGTTAATAGCACCATCAACGTGCCGCTAAACGAGCGCATCATTAACATAATCAAGGTAATCATTAAAATCACCATTACCGGCATCAGGGCACGAATCGAGCCTTGCGCCTTAGCGGACTCCTCAATAGTGCCGCCAATTTCAATACGATAGCCTTGCGGTAGGGTTTTGTTCAACTCTTCTAAAGCGGGCCAAATCTCAAAAGTGACATCAGGTGGCTGTGCGCCCTGAACAATTTCGCTGTTAACCGACAAATACGGAGTACGGTTGCGGCGTTTTAATACCGGGTCTTCATAGCTTTTCACCAATACCGCTAGTTGCGCAAGAGGTAAGCTGTGACCATTTGGGGTTGTGACTAACAAGCTAGTCAGTTGCTCCAGGTTGATGGACTCTCGGTTATCTGCTCGCGCCACCAGCGCGACGCTGCGGGTATCGATACGCAGTTCGGTTAGGCTTTGCCCTTGCAGTGCAAATTGCAGTTGTTGATGAAGCGTTTGCCGCGTAAAGCCAAGTTGCGCAAGACGTTGTAGGTCGAACTCCAAGTGCACCACAGGCGCACGTTGCCCATAATCCAAATGCGGTTCTAGGGTTTGCGGATGGGCGGCTACCTGATCTCTCACCTGGTTGGCAATATCCCGCAAGATTAACGGGTCTTCACCCATTACGCGGAAGGTAATCGGCCAGGCTACAGGCGGGCCATAAAGCAAGGGATGCACGCGAACTCTGGCATCTGAAAATGCGCCGTCATTAATCAGAGTTTGCAAGCGTTTTTGCAATTGATCGCGCTCGTGGCGATCACCGGTAATGGCGATAATTTTGGCAAAAGCCGGATTGGGCAATTCTGGGTTAAGGGCCATAAAAAATCGCGGTGCACCGGCGCCAATATAACTGGCTAAGGATTGCACTTCAGGCTGTTCGTTTAAGATCGCTCCCATCCGCTGAGTTACCGCTTCGGTGGTCGCAAAAGCGGAACCTTCGGGAAGGTAAATATCAATCATCAGCTCTGGGCGATCGGAGCTAGGGAAGAATTGTTTTTCTACCTTCTTGGCCATGCCTATAACCGAGAGGATAAATAACAGCAGGGTAAGGATTAAAATGCTTTTGCGATAATTAACACAGCCTTGAATAATACGCCGCAGCAGCTTATAGCCACGGGTTTGATAGGCCTGATCGCCATGATCGGCCACAGGATGATGAGTAGGCGCAGCCGGGTGGTTTTTTAATAGCTTGACGCCCAGATAGGGGGTGAAGGTGACCGCCACAATCCATGAAGCGATTAACGAAATCGCCAATACCCAGAAAATATTGCCGGCATATTCGCCGACGTTCGATGCGGCAAAGCCAATCGGCACAAAGCCAGCAGCGGTAATTAGCGTGCCCACAAGCATCGGCATCGCGGTGACCGACCAGGCATAGGAGGCGGCTTTAACCTTATCAAGACCTTCCTCGATTTTAACCAGCATCATTTCAATCGCAATAATCGCATCATCAACCAGTAACCCTAGCGCTAAAATAAGCGCGCCTAAGGTAATCCGATCGAGATTTTTGCCTGTGAGCATCATAATAAAAAAGGTCATCGCCAGCGTGAGGGGCACGGCCAGCGCGACCACCAGACCTGCTCGCAATCCTAAGGCCAAAAAACTAACGATCATAACGACGCCCAGCGCCATTAAGAACTTTAACTGAAACTCGTCAACCGCCATCCGAATCGCATTGGCTTGATTAGTGATTTGTTCGAAGGTAATGTCACCGGCGAGTTGCGCTTGTAACTCGGCTTCAACGCCCTGTAAATTCTTGCCGAGGGTGAGGCCGTTAAAGCCAGGCTGCATCACCACGCCGAGCATTAAGGCTTCTTGACCTTGATCGCGAATAAGGTAGCTGGGTGGGTCTTGGAAGGCGCGTGTGATGGTGGCAATTTCACCCAGCGCAATGACCTGGTTTTCAAGCTGAATGGGTAGTAAGCGTAATTGGTCAAGGTTGCCCATGTCTTGATTGAGGCGCAAATAGGTGCGGCCAGCAGCGGTTTCAATGAAACCTGCCGGGAGGAGTTGGTTTTGAGCGGCAATAGCATCAAATACCCTTTGTGGCGCCAGTTGGAGTTGTGCTAAGCGATCCAAATCTAAATCAACTTGCACCTGTTGCGGGCGCTCACCGAGTAGGTTAACCTTTTGCACGCCGGGCACGCGTAATAACTGATCACGAAGCTGTTCAGCCGGTTGAACCAGTTCGTATTGCGGGCGATTGTTCGAGGTGAGCGCATAAAGACTGAAATAGACATCGGCAAAATCATCATTGACTACGGGGCCGATAACACCGCGAGGCAGTCGTGGCGCCTCATCAAGCATACGCTTGCGCACTTCGTAAAAAACATTTTGCACTTCGGATGCCGGTGTTTCATCTAAAAATTGCACTTGCATCACCACCAGGCCTGGTCGCGCCGTGGTTTCCACGCGATCGAAAAAAGGCACCTCCTGGATCCGCTTTTCCAGGCGATCTGCAACTTGTTGTTGCATTTCTAGTGCGGAGGCGCCAGGCCATTGGGCGGATACGGTCATGACCTTAATAGTAAAGCTTGGGTCTTCAGCACGTCCCAAACTAACAAATGCGTACAAGCCCGCGAGCGACACAAGAATAATGAAATAGAGCGTCAGGGCACGCTCACGGACGGCCCATGCTGACAGATTAAAGCGTTCAAACATACTTGAAATTCCTTTTAATCATTGAGGATGCGAACCGCTTGATTGGGTTGCAAACGGTGCACGCCGTGACGCACGATAAGGGCATCAATTACCAGGCTTGGTTCAATCAGTGCCGCACCGTTATGGAGTCGAACCAGGTTAACAGGGGTTAACTGCGCTCGGTCATTGTCAATTGTCCAGACATGGGGGCCTTGACCGAGATCAATCAGCGCGCTAGCCGGTATTTTTTGTAATGCGACCGCCAGGGGTTTTTGAAATTGCACTGGATAGCGTTCTCCCAGAGGCAGGCCTGCTAACTCGGCAGCCAGGTGCGCCTGATCTGGCGCGAGTTGGTAGCGCACCTGAAATAACCCTGTGTTTTGATCGGCGAGGGGCTCTTGTTCATAAAGAGCTAGCCCAAAGCTCTGCGAGGGCGTGACAAGGGTGGCTTGTTGCGGTAGGTTGGCCATTCGGCTCGCTGGCAATTGTGTTGAGATGATAAGGTCGTCGGTTGGAATGACTTCAAGAATAATCTGGCCCGCTTGAACCTGTTGACCGGGTTCTACTAGGACTTGATTGATTCGACCCGTCACCGGTGCCAAGAGTTGGGTATAGTCGACTTGGCGATTAGCCAATGCGCGTTCTTGGGCTAAACGGGTCAGCTGGGCATCTAAACTTTTAATTCGAGTGGTGATTTGGTCTAGGTCTTGTTGCGAGATCAGTTCGCGTTGGAGCAGGCTGTTTAAGCGGTCGCGGTCAATTTTGGCTAATTGTAAATCCGCTTCTAGCTGGCTAATGCTGGCATCCAATGCGTTACGTTTAAGCTGAAAGTCTTGGTCGTCTAGGCGAATTAATAACTGGCCTGTTGTGACGTGATCGCCGCGTTTTACCAGTCGCTCTGTGACCCGACCAGTAACCTCCATGCTTAATGGAATCTGCTGAGCGGGTAATAATTGCCCTAATGCTTGCCACTGTTCGCTATCAACCCTTGCCACGCTGCTGGTTGAGACCGCTAGGCTAGTTACTGATTCCGTGCTGGTGTTTTCAGCGCTGGCTGGTTGCTCGTTTGAGCAGCCAAAAAGAGTGAAACTAACGACTAATAGACTGGATGCTAGAGTTTTGGTTTGCATGGTGGCCTCTTAAAAATTGCGGTTAACGGCTGGTAGGTATTTGTTGTAACACCTTAAGCATTCTTGGGCTAGGAAAGCCATCTGCAGGCATACCCTGTTTGACTTGAAATTCGCGCAGGCCTTGCCGGGTGCGTTGACCGGCAATGCCATCGGCTCGACCGACATCAAAGCCTAAACGATTGAGGTGATTTTGCAGTGCAATGACCTCGTCTCGAGTCATAGCGGCATCATCCGCAGGCGCTTTGGCTACCAGGCCTGGTTGTTGGCGAATTTGATCGGCAATTAAGCCGACAGCCAGGGCGTAATTATTGGAGTTATTCCAGCGTTTAATGACATTGAAATTGTGAAACACTAAAAAAGCGGGACCTCGATAGTCGCTGGGTAGTAGTAAGGCAGCCGCTGTGTCTGGATTGGTTTGTTGATTTAAACGCTCGCCCTGTGCCGTGGTAATACCCATTGCAGCCCAATCGTCGATGCTACGTTGCGTCCGGCCATCCGCCAGTGCGTAGTTGAATCCTTTCGGTAAGCGTACTTCATAGCCCCAATCTTGGCCAGCACGCCAGCCCAAACGATTTAAAAAATGCCCGGCAGAATGAAACACATCGTCTAGGCTGTTAAATAAATCTTTGCGACCACTGCCATCGCCATCAACCGTGTAATGAATATAGTTTGACGGCATAAATTGCGTGTGCCCAAGTGCGCCAGCCCAGGAGCCTTTCATTTGCTCAAGGTTTAGATGACCTTCTTCTAAAATACGCAGAGCATACAGGAGTTGTTCAGTAAAAAATGCACTGCGACGTGGGTCATAGGCCAGGGTGGCAAGGGCTTCAATGGTAGGGGTATTACCCGTAAAACTGCCAAAATTAGTTTCCATCGCCCAAAAAGATAATAGGTAGGCATCATCAACACCATAGCGTTCACTGACCTGGGTTAGTAGTGGTGCGTGTTGCTGGCGTAATAACCGTCCACGTTCAATACGCAGCGGCGTTACCGTCATGTCGATATATTGCCAAAAGGTTCGGGTAAATTCGGGTTGACGGCGGTCGAGCTCTAGCACACGTTCATTCAGTTTTACATTCGCAAAGGCCAGGTTGAAAGTGGGTTCACTAATGCCCGCTTGGATGGCTTGAGGTTTAAAGTTTTGCACCCAACGTTGAAAGTTCTCATTTGACTCAGCCAAGGCATATCCGGGCAAAACACAGCACAAGCTCATTAAATACCGCTGAAGTAACCGAAGTTTAATCATGTTCATTCCTATCTATGTCGCACTAACTATTTTGCTTATTCTAACGAAAGCGCGCGCTAAAAAGGGTAAAATTGTAATAAGTTGAATTCCCATATTATTAAGAAGGTTAAATGAAGTTTTTTGCTACAGCGCCAAACGGTCTGTCCGAGCTATTAAAAGAAGAGTTGCAAGCACTAGGGGCACAAGCGGTGAAAGCGCAACCGCGTGGCGTGAGTTTTGAAGGCGGCTTGGTTGATGGCTATCGCGCCTGTTTATGGTCACGGTTGGCGAATCATGTGTATTTGGTTTTGTTAGAATCCGAGCTGGATACCCAAGAAGACTTGTATGCGAATGTGCGCTCGCTCGATTGGGCACGTCACATGACCGAAGAGCATAGTTTTGCGATTTCGTTTACCGGTAAAGGGATGGGCATTGAGCATACCCATTTTGGCGCGTTGAAAATCAAAGATGCGATTGTTGATTATTTCCGTGATACTACTGGTACTCGCCCAGCGGTCGATCGTGACTATCCCGATATTCAGTTGCATGGTCATTTAAATCGTAATCAATTTATCCTGAGTTTGGATTTGTCGGGGCATAGCCTGCATCAACGGGGATATCGTGAAGGTCAGCAGGTGAAAGCGCCGCTTAAAGAAAACGTGGCGGCGGCGATTTTAATTCGCGCCGGTTGGCCGCAGCTGGCTGAGCAGGGCGCACCGTTATTTGATCCGATGTGTGGCTCGGGCACCTTTCTGATTGAGGCGGCGATGATGGCATCGGACACCGCACCAGGCCTGGCAAAGTCCCATGATATGGGCTTTTTATCTTGGTTAGGCCATCAAAGTAATGTTTGGGATGAGCTGGTTAAGGATGCGCAGGCGCGCGAGTTAGCGGGTTTAGCGAAGATGCCTCCGATTTACGGCTCGGATGCGCATGGTGGCGCGGTCAAAATTGCGCGTCAAGCAATTCAACAAGCCGGTTATGCCGATGTGATTAAAGTGTGCGTCGCTAAACTGGGTGAAAATTGGTTTGATAATGAAGAGCGACCGTCGCGAAACCTTCAAGTTCAAGGCGGACGCAGCGCAGACACCGGAGTGTACAAGGAAGTACATGAGGATGGCGAGCAGCGCCCAACGCAGGAATTGCAGGTCGTAGCAGGTCGAAAAGGCCTGGTAGTGACCAATCCACCTTATGGCGAACGCTTGGGTGAAGAAGATGAAGTCAAAGCCTTGTATGTTCAAATAGGCGAAACCTTAAAACGTCATTTTGTCGGTTGGCAGGCGGCGGTACTCACCTGTAACAAAGAACTTGGCTTGTATCTTGGCTTAAAGGCCAAACGTGATCATGCGTTTTTTAATGGTGCGATGGAATGTAAGTTGTTCCGCTTTGAGGTTGAAGAAGAATTTTTCCGTCAACCGGCGTTAAAAGCGGGGGCGGATTTAGCGGCGGAAGTAGAAAGCTCGATGGCGGATTTGGCGCAGACCGAGGGTGCGCAGATGTTTGCCAATCGCTTGCGCAAAAACCTAAAAACGCTGCGCAAGTGGGCTGATCGTAATAAGGTATTGGCCTATCGAGTCTATGATGCGGATATGCCGGAATATGCCTTAGCGATTGATTATTATCATACCCTTGAAGCGGGCGAGTGGTTGGTGGTGAATGAATATGCACCGCCGAAAACGGTGAATGCGGCCAAAGCGAAACGACGTCTGTATGAAGCGATGGCGGTACTGCCCGAGGTATTTGGCATTGCGGCTGAGCGGGTGGTGTATAAAATGCGTCAGAAGCAAAAAGGCGCCAGCCAATATGAGAAGCTCGAGGAGCGTAAAGATTACTTTACCATCATCGAAAACAACACCAAGGTGCGGGTGAACTTTACCGATTATTTGGATACTGGCTTGTTTTTAGATCACCGTGGTGTGCGCGCGTTGGTCGCGAAGCTATCTAGGGGCAAAGACCTGTTGAACCTATTCTGCTACACCGCCACCGCTACGGCACAGGCCGCGGTGGCGGGGGCGAATAACTCGCTGAGTGTGGATATGTCAAAAACCTATCTCTATTGGGCTAAGCATAATTTTATGACCAATAATATCGATTTACGTCGTCATGAGCTGTTGCAAGAAGATGTGGTGGCTTGGTTAAAAAATCCACCCAAAATGGACCCGTTTGATGTGATTTTTTTAGATCCACCGTCGTTTTCAACCTCGAAACGGATGGAAGGCGTACTGGATATTCAGCGTGATCATGTTGAACTGATTGAACAGGCGGGGGCGTTACTCGCGCCTGGTGGCACTTTGGTGTTTTCCAATAATATGCAGAAGTTTAAACTAGATAAGGATGCGTTATCCGCTTGGCAGATCGAGGATATTACCCGTAAAACCCTGCCAGAAGACTTTAAACGCAGCCCCAAAATTCACCAGGCCTGGTTGTTGGAAAAACGTCAGGGGTAGATATGTTTGTAAGCTTAGTATTAGTAACAGGTATTACCATAATGTTATTGGGTTTGCTTGTTTGGCAGTTGACTTAAGCAAGGATTGTCAAAGTTATGAACAAGTCTCGCAAAAGCCAAAATAATGACATAAGACTACGAGGGAGATGAGCTTGGAACAAGGAATTCAATTTGATGCGGACTTAATTAAACGTTATAACCAAACTGGGCCGCGTTATACCTCTTATCCGACGGCAGTGCAGTTTGACGAGTTATTCGGTATTGCCGATTATGAAGCCGCCGCTGCGCGCTCTAATGTGTCCGGTCGCGGCTTGTCGTTGTATTTTCATATTCCGTTCTGCGACACCATTTGTTTTTATTGCGCCTGCAATAAAGAATGGACTCGTGACCGCAAAAAAACCACGCCTTATTTAGAACGTCTGTTTAAAGAAATCGAACTGCAAGCGAAGTTGTTTGATCCGAATCGTAAAGTAGAGCAGTTGCATTGGGGCGGCGGTACACCGACCTTTATTAATCACGATGAAATGCGTCAATTGATGGCGAAAACGCGCGAATGTTTCAATTTATATGATGACGACAGCGGCGAATATTCGATTGAAATCGATCCGCGTGAAGCGACTGCTGAAACGGTGAAGTTGTTGCGTGAACTCGGTTTTAACCGCATGAGTTTGGGCGTGCAGGATTTTGACCCGAAAGTGCAAAAAGCAGTTAATCGTATTCAATCGGAAGCAGAAACTTTTACGGTGCTGAATGCGGCGCGTGCCGAAGGCTTTTTGTCGGTAAACGTCGATTTGATTTACGGTTTGCCGTTCCAAACCCAAGCCAGTTTTTTACAAACCTTGGATAAGTTGCTAGAAGTCGAGCCGGATCGCTTCTCAATTTTTAACTATGCACATATGCCGAGTATGTTCCCAACGCAGAAAAAAATGCGTGAAGAAGATATGCCGTCACCCGATCAAAAACTAGCGATTTTACAGGCCACCACCGAGCGTTTATTGCAAGCCGGTTATGTGTATATCGGCATGGATCACTTTGCCAAGCCGGACGACGAACTGGCGGTAGCGCAACGTAATGAAACTCTCTATCGCAATTTTCAAGGTTATTCAACCCACGCCGATTGCGATTTGGTGGGCATGGGTGCTACTTCGATTGGGCTGGTGGACAATACCTATTCTCAAAACCGTAAGGATTTAGAAAGCTATTACTCAGCGATTGATAGTGGCAAATTGGCGATTTTCCGTGGTGTGCATCTGACCGAAGACGACGAGTTACGTCGTAACGTGATTACGCGTTTAATCAGCCATTTTCATTTGAATTTTGCAACGGTGAATCAGCAATGGGGCATTCGGTTTGATGAATACTTTGCTAAAGAATTAGTCGCGGTGCAACAGTTTGTAGAAGACGGTTTGTTAACGCTGGATGAGAACGACATCTACATTACCGCCAAAGGTCGTTTACTGATTCGTAATATTTGTATGGCGTTTGATGCTTATATCAAACCCGGTACAACCAATCGTTTTTCGAAAGTCATTTAGAAAAACACTGAAAATAATTTTAAAGTCTCCGTATAATTGCGTATAATTATTACGTAAATATACGGAGTTTTGTTGTTGATGAGATCTTTATCTTCGCGATATGTCATGACATTGACCCTGGCCGTTTTTAATATGGTCTTGCTTGTCGGTTGTAATACAACACCTAATTACAGTTTTGATGCCGATTATGAACTACCTATTCAAGTACCGGATTATTCATCTGGCTCAATTACGACATCACCAGACTCTGAATCCGAACAATTCTCAGACTCCTCAGTAAAAGCAGAGTTACAAGAATCATTAAAACCAGCTAGGTATAGCTTGCACCTTATTGAAACTCCCGTGTCTGACGTGTTACAGCAATTGGCCTGGATGGCTGATAAGGAATTGGAGCTTTGGCCTAATCAAGCGCCAACCATTACGATTAGAGCAGATGATGTCACGCTTAATGAACTATTGCACCGAGTAGGCGTGGCCAGTGGTTTACAGGTTTTATTACAACAACGTCGAATTGTTGCGCGTCCTGATCAGTTGTATTGGCAAGCTTATCCCGTTGACCTACTCAATCTAGAACGTTCAAAGTTGGATGATTTGGTGACTAATCTCAATATTGGACAAATCAGCACTATTGCCGCCACACAAAACTCCAGTCAATCGAGGATGCAAGTGGTAAGTGAATCGAATATCTGGGGAAGTTTGACCGCGAATATCGCCCAAATTCTTGTTAGTGAACCCTTATCAACCGAACTTTTGCCTGCTCAACGTGTCATGACACAACCCGAGGCAGGTCTGGTGATGGTACTAGCAAGCTATCATCAACAGCAGCAGGTCGCGCATTGGTTATCGGAACTTCAAACGAGGACGCGTCGACAAGTCCTAATTGAAGCGGTCATTGCTGAGGTAACGTTGTCAGAAGCCTATCAAACCGGAATTGATTGGAATTTAGATGGGTTTATTAATCGCAGTGGTTTAACGCAAATGGGGCATGATCGTACATTTAGTGCTCGTCTAGGCAGTGTGGGTTTGGATGTTATGTTAGGCCTGCGCTGGTTAGAAAATTTTGGTCAAGTTAGCGTTTTGTCCAGTCCTCGTGTTAAGGCGCTCAATAATCAGCCAGCCATGTTAAAAGTTGTTGATAATTTTGTGTATTTTACGATAGGCGTCGTTCGTATCACAAATCAAAATGTGACCGAAGTAACCTACGGATCTAATTTAAATTCGGTACCGGTGGGGTTGATTTTAAATGTTCAGCCGATGATCACAGAGCAGCAAGAGGTGTTATTAAACGTTCGGCCAAGCGTGACGCGTATCATTGGTCAGGTATTAGACCCCAACCCAGATTTAGCGGCAGTAGGCGTTCAAAATTTTGTTCCGCTTATCCAAGAGCGTGAAATGGAAACCTTGTTGCGCTTAGAAAATCAAGAAACGGTCATTATTGGCGGCTTGATTCAGCAGCGTCAAGATGAAAATCAAGCGGGCTTGTATGGTCTTGCCCGTCATCAAAGTCCCCTAGCGCGATTATTTGGTTTTAGGCAAGCCACGCAAAGTAAGACTGAGATGGTTGTCTTATTGCGAGCTACGGTTATTGGGGAGGATTAATATCGTGGGTGTTAGTGAACGAATGGAGCGGGAGTATCTATTAGATCAGCGCGTTCTTAATGAGGCGCAACTGGTTTTAGCTGAGCAAGCCCAGCAGCTTCAGGGTGGCAGTTTGCTCGAGAATACCGTTAAGCTAGGTTTTTTAACGCGTGAGGCAGCCAATAACTATTATGGTAAGCAACTGGGTTTAAGCTATTTATCCTTAACCAGCTTAGTTGCTGATCCAGACGCTTTGGCGTTATTTGAGCCGAGTTTGCTTCGTAAATGGCAAGCGGCACCTATTCGCATGCAACAGCAAACCCTTACCCTGGGTGTTGTGAATCCGGAAGACCTATGGGTACAGGATCAAATCGAGCACTATTGTGCCTCAAACTTGCCGTCCTTTCAGATCAGTTGGGTGTTAATTAATGCAGATGAGTTACCAGATTTTCTTGCTCGATCTTATCAGTATGAACGCAAAATATCGGCATTGATGACAGAGGCATTGGAATTAAGTCCTCAGCAAGCAAGTTTAAATGATCAGGATGATTTTCGGCATCCAATTGTGCGCTTGGTTGATAGTGTTTTCATTGAAGCAATCAAGCTCGGGGCTTCTGACCTGCACTTTGAACCTGAGCAAGCCTTTGTCCAACTGCGATATCGTATTGATGGATTATTGGCGCTTCAACATTACATTCCTCGAGCCTTGTGGTTGGCGATATTGGCACGTATTAAAATTTTGAGTGGCTTGGATGTAACAGAGCAAAGACGTCCTCAAGATGGTCGATTTGCGATGATGTTGATGGGGAAGCCGGTTGATTTTCGGGTCAGTAGCTTGCCGGGTGCACAGGGCGAAAATTTGGTGCTGAGGGTGCTGGATCAGCAAAAAAGTGTCTTGGATCTTGCGGCGTTAGGACTTGATGATCTTCGTGAAAAATCGTTAAGGCGTTGGTTAGCTCAGCCAGCGGGAGTTATCCTGGTCGTTGGACCAACGGGTTCGGGAAAAACTACCAGTTTATATGCGATGTTATCAAGTCTTAATCAGCCCGGAGTCAATATTATGACCCTGGAAGATCCTATCGAATATCGGTTAGTCGGGTTACGTCAAACCCAGGTTAATACGGAGTTTGGGGTTAGCTTTCAAAGTGGTTTACGCGCTATTCTTCGGCAGGACCCTGATATTATCTTAGTCGGTGAAATTCGTGATGCAGAGACCGCACGTCTGGCGTTTCAGGCGGCTATGACGGGACACTTGGTGTTATCAACACTCCATTGTGATCGAGCCACTCAAGCACAACATCGTTTAGTCGATTTGGGCGTCAGTGATACGGTGATTAATGAGTGCTTGCTTGGCGTTATGGCGCAACGCTTGGTACGCCGACTCGTTCCTGAAACGGGAAGCTATAAGGGGCGCCAAGCGATAATTGAAATGCTATCGCGCTGGCCAGCCGATGTCGAGTTGGGTGACTTTTTTGACCATGGTCGAGAGCTTGTCGCAAACGCCATTACTGATAAGGCTGAGTTGCAGCGCGTATTAGGTGGTGATGATGCCTAGGTTTCGCTATACCATCACGACAGTAGAAGGTCAGCTTAAAACTGATGAGCTGGAAATGCCTACGGAGATGGATGCGCGTCAATACTTTGAGCAGCAAGGTAGTGTTGTAATACGTATTCGCATGATTACAAAGGATCAAGCAATATCATTTCGGTTACTATCGTTGTTTGGGCTATCAGTTAAGTCGAGTTTGCCGTCGGGTTTAAGGTTTGATTGTGTGCGTTTAACGGAAGATTGGGTGGCATTACTGGTATCAGGTTTAACGGTGGTGGATTCGATTCAGACTCTAATCGAATGGCAGCAGGAGCATTCTTCGCTGGTAAGTCAAAAGTTGACTCGGGCTCTTCAGCAGGTTTTAGAAGAAATTAATGCTGGCAAACCACTTGACCAGGCCTGGTTGTCAGCGGGGTTGCATTTGAATCCCTCATGGGTGCTGAGTATTAAACTTGGCATGCAAACAGCGCAATTGGCCCATGTATTAGGCCATTGGTTAATGTTACAGTCTTGGCGGCGGTCTTTTCGTGGTCGACTAAAAAAGCTACTGACCTATCCCCTGATTGCCTTTAGCATTTTGTTGTTGGTTCTCGGGTTTATGTTGGTTTGGGTGCTACCTGACTTGATGGCATTTTTGGTGGACATGAATGCGCCAGTGAATCAAGCCACGCGTTCCATGCTGGCGATCTCGCACCTGCTGGTTCATCACCCAATTGTGCTATTTATCAGTGTGTTGAGTTTGATAGGGTTATTGATATTGGGGATTAGGCTAGTGGGTCTACAGCGCATCCCTTATTTGGGAACAGTGAGTCTAGCCCTTGACCGAGCCTACTTAATGCGCGAGCTCAATTGGCTGTTATCAGCTGGTGCAACCTTGCATGACGCGGTAGGACAGATGCTTGAAAATGCGTCATCAGTAAAACGAAAAAAGCAGTTGCAAGACCTGCATGATCAATTAGCGCAGGGGGTTCCTATGCCACAGGCGGTTGTAAGTAATTTGTCGCTACCTCCATTTAGTCAGAAACTTTTAAAACTGGCTGAAAAAACCGGGCAGTTAGCGCCCGTAACTCAACAACTTGCCGATTATTTTGAGGCCCAGGCGAAACAACAATTAGATCGCATAGAGCCCTGGGTAGAGCCGATGACTACCTTGCTGCTTGGTGCGCTCGTGGTATGGATGATTCTGGCTATTTTGGGTCCTATTTATGAGATGATGGCTGATGCGGTTTTTTAAGACTAAATCTGCTTTGGAACTGCTTTGGTTTGATGGCCATGAGCTTGCTGTCGACCCTGTTCCTAGGCGCGTCGTTGGCAATTCTGTGCTGGTATTAATAACTAATGATGAGACCTGTAAGTGGCAACAACAGCCTTCACTGGTTTTTTGGCAGCACTGGATTTGGCGTCGCGCATTATTTCGTCGAGCGCGTGATCAGCGGTCTGTTCAACAATCTAATCGCTATTACGCCATGCCTGTTATGCGCCGATGGCAAGGGCAGCGGGTTTATTTACAGCAACAGTGGGAACCGCATCGCAAAAATCTATCACCTAACCATGCCATCTCGACAAGATTGCAATCACAGCTAGACTCATCTCAGGGGCTATATAGTTTTAATCAATGGTGGCTGGCTTGGTGCTCAAAGAGTCAACTTGGGTCGATCCTCAATAAGCAATCGGTTGCTGCACTCCAAGTGATACATTTGCAAGTGTCACCGACGCTCTGGGTTCAAGTTGCTCATTACCATCAGCAGGCCTGCTGGTGGCGTCCCATTAATGTTCGTGAAGAGGTTCATTGGTCTTATGAATATCAACGCTTTGTTGACTTTTTATCCCTGCAACCCTTACTCAAGGCAATCAGCCCAAGCTGTTTAGTTTGGGTTGATAAGACTAGCTATGTTGTTATACCAAACATAGGAGAGGTTGACCCAGGTTTGTCAGTGGAGGTAACCCTTCCAGAAAGGTCTATGTGGCAGTCGCATGAATGCGATTTTGACTCACACACGGTATTGCAATCTTTGGCAAGTCATCAACCTGCGTATGCGGTACAACCTTGGTATCAACAGTATGGGTTGCAAAAGCGTCAGGCAAAGTTGATGCAATTTAATGCATGGTTATTAAGTTTGGTGTTTTTGCTGACAGCAACATTACCCCTTTGGAAATGGACATCGATTCCAAATCAGGTTGGTAATGTTGTATTAGATGAGCCGCTGCTAAACCGCCAGCAACAACAAGCACTGGAAAAACAGCTTGAGGATTTTAACCGTCATTACACTGCGCATAAAAATCACTATGTTAATGACTATGCTGAGCAAGTATGGCAGCGGTTAAGCGGTAGCGGCATGGTGATTAAGCAGTTGGAATGGCGCTGGCAAACGACGGGGTATTGGCAGTGGAGTCTTCAAGCAGAACTGCGTTTATCCGATCGGCACGCATTACCGTCCATTTTAGAAAACCTAGAAGCTGATTTGGCAAGTTATGGGAAAATCGAGCATTGGCAAGCCGATATCTCAGGTTTTGAGCCCGTTGCGGGGCGAATTATGAATCCTCAGCAGCAGCAGATTCATGTCAATTGGCAGTGGCAGTTATGGCCATGAAAGCGAGCATAAAACCTCTAGTGGTCAGCCTAGGTCTAACAACGGTTTTAGCCTTTATTTGTGGTCTGCATCTGGTTAACTATCAACAACTAAAATCCCATTCAAAAATAGCAACTAAGCAAGCGAATGCCTTGCAAACTCAATCTACTTACCAACATTGGCTCAACCAAATTGATGATCTAGCAAAGCCTGTGCGTCATACGCTTCAATTGGAATTCAGCATAGATGATTGGTTACATGAATTGGAAGATTGGCAGACACGCTATCAGCAGGCCTGGCCTGATGTGGTATTTGAGCAGACTGAGCCCGCATTTGCTTGGCAACAGTTTCAGTTAAAAAAGCAGGTGCGGATTTCAACCTATAATGACTACCAGGCTTGGCAAGCATGGCAAAGTCAGCAATTAAAATCTACTGTATTGCCCGGTGGGTGTCGCTGGCAAGCCCATCTTAATAACACACGTAATGAACATTTTATCGGTTCAATCGATTGTGAGTGGCTGGTTAACCAATGGCAGGGAATTCCGGGGTTAAGTCAAGTCATTAAAACCGACATACCGCCAACACTTGCGTCGAGCAAGCCTGCCGAAGTTATTAGTGTGGCGGAGCAGGCACAAGTTATCTTTATGGGTGTTCTGACACAAGGGCAAGACCGTTATGTCAGTATTGATGGTGCTTGGATGCCTCTGCCAACGCTTTGGTGTCAGTGGATTATTGCTCAGTACGATGGGCAGGCATTGATATTAACGAGTACAACAGATCCAGGTTTTGCCCAGCGCATTAGACTAGGACAAAGCCTGCCGAACTGTTGAGTTATCGGTTTAGATGTCAAAACAAACCGTACGATGATCATTGTCGGGTGAAAAGTCAGCTGTGCTACTGGATAACAAAGTGGTGTTATGAACAAGGCGAGCGCGTCCAGTGGTCAGGCTTTCATTACCATCAATTAAACGAATAAGGTGGTTAATATGACTATCGTCCGTTATTTCGCCATAGCAGAGTGCCCAGTTGAAATGATTTGATCCGTTGCTAGCTAAATCAGCGGAACCCAGAGTCCCTCTTGGACTGCCAGAGAGGGTACCGTTTTTAACCAAATAGATAGGCCCCCCTAAACTGTGTTGAGATTTTGGGTTTATGAAGCCCGTGTCACTGAGTTCGTTGAGGAGGCGTTCGCTATCCGTTTGCCAAGATCTTCCACTAGTCTCTGCACCGATTAAGATGCTGCCAAAGCGTTGCTCATAGCTGGCTAATGCCATCGAGTAATTATTCACATCCGTTGCAGCGGTGCTGATTTTGGCATTGGTTATGAGCTCAGTTCCTTTCATGATGCCAGTGATTAATAATCCAATAATCACTAATACAATGGCTATTTCGATGAGTGAAAAGCCCTTTTGTCTGAGCAGAACTTGGTGTTTAGCTTGATGAGCGTGTGTGCGTTTGTAATGTAGGTTTAAGTTTTTCATGAGTGATCTCCAGATGTTAAGCATTATTGCTTATTCTTTATCATAAATAAAAATAAGTAAAAATACTAATTAATCTGTAATAAATTTTATTATTGCCTAGGGATTAATAGACTCAATCGATTATGCTGATGTTTGTTCGTGTTTTAATGGAAAGGTATGGTAATATTGGAATTGTGGAATGGGGTGCGAGACCCTCGAGCCGATAAGTACTACTTTGGGGCCAGAAACTATTTGTGGTGAGCACCTCGCTTATGTCCGAGGAGCCTAAACTTATAGAGAAGGCCGCCACCTTGAACCTCCGGGTTCAGGGACCGCAGCCCCATTTCACTTCTATTACTGCTATGGTTAATCATGAATCTAACCTCTTCGCAACATCGTCAGTCAATTCGTCAGTTACGTCAGCAATTATCGCCCGATGACCAACGACAGCACTTCCTGCAGGCATTTCAGCATTTTAAAATCTATTGGCCTTGGTTATCGCCACGCGCAAACTCTGACAAAAAAGCCATTTTTTTGGGGTTTATAGCAAACGATGGTGAGCTGGCAACAACGGAGCTTCTTAATTGGGTCGCAGCACAACCAAATTGGCAATTAGCTTTACCCGTAATGGGTGAAGAGCCAGGTGAGATGCATTGTGTATTATGGGATGGGCATTCCAGCTTGCAACCTAATCAGTGGGGTATCCTAGAGCCTTGTTTAAATGAGGTGCAAGTTCGTGTTGCGATTGAAGAAGTTAGCTGTGTGTTGATGCCTCTAGTGGCATTTGATCAGCACGGAAATCGCCTAGGGATGGGGGGCGGTTTTTATGATCGTCTATTGGCAGGCCTGGTCAATTTACCAATAGAACAGCGCCCTTGGTTGCTCGGCTGGGCGCACAGTTTACAGCAGGTAGATCCTATTCAACCAGAGCCCTGGGATGTAGCTTTAGATGCCTGTGTTACAGAGGATGGGCTGCACATTTTTACCCCCTCGGCATAAGGTTTAATCACAGAGAGGGGGTTAGCGCTCTAAACGGTAAATTAAGTCTATCGCATTACTGTTTTCACCACTTTCGCTTTTAATTAGCCAGTTGGGTGTTAGGTTAAAAAAGACTTGCACCGCACTTTGACCTACGCCCGATAGGTTGTGGGCATAATTGATGTAGATTTGTTCATTAATAGCCCGTCCCAACATTAGGTTGTTAACTTCTCGGTCTTGGACATCAAAATAAATGTCTTCAATACCCAGTGTTTGCGTTAAGTCGCTCAGTATCGGTAAGTTATTTTGCAAACCTAGCTTGTAAAGCGCAGTCAGCATTTGGGATTCATAGTTTGGCTCGTTTTGTAAATCGCCGGCTCGGCCAAAAATTAACATATTGATAGTTCTGGCTTGCGACTGAGTGGGCGTAGCGTAAAACACAAACTGTGGTCGAGTAGCTTGGCCTGTAATATTGAGGCGAGCTGTGGTTTGGTCAACAACCCGGAAAAGACTTACGTCAAGGCGTGGATTATCAAGCGGTCCATTAAAATTAAAACTGGAACGATCAATTTCTACACGATTTCTGCGATCGATATTTAAATGACCGCGTTCGATATGCACCTTTCCAAAACCTTGGATTTCTGGGCGTTGAGGGGTCTGAACTAGGTTTATCTCGCCACCTAACCATATACGTGCATCCAGACCTCTAATTTGCACATCTTCCCCAAATCCTACTGTGAAATCTAAAAACAGTGGCAGGCCTGTTTCTTCAATAATTACCGGCTGTCCTTGGGCATCAAGTAACACTTCGTCGCCACTAATAGGCGTTCGCGACTGCCCTGTTACAAGCGCTAGATTGAGCTGAGTGTTTTGTAGCTTTATGCCTCCAAGCACTTGAATTGCGTCGGGATGGTAATTGATTTGAATACCTATTTGACTATTGATATCGCCTAGTGAGGTGTTGAGCAATTGTACATTTTCACTGTCAACCCGAATAAAAATGGGGGTTGTTGTCGTATTGTCAAGGTCGGTATCAGCTGGCGTCAAAAGACTTGGATCGTAAGAAATACTAAGGTCTACTTGATTGTCTTGAGGTTGTAACCAGCGACCATTAAGGGTTAGGGGCGCTGCTGCTGATATAGGATAGTTAACAGTGCTGGTGATTTCAACGCGTTGGTCAGCAAGCCCAAGCAACGGCAGGTCAAAACCAAGTGCCAAATCAAGGTGACCTTGTATGTCAGGTGCCGAAACGTTACCCGATAGTGCACCGCTCAGTTTGAGACGTTGCTGATGGATGGTAAGTAAGTTTTGCCAGTCTTCAGCAAGATATAAATCCACAATGTTTAATAGAAATTGTCCGTCAATTTTGGCGTCGTTCCAAGAATCCGTTGCTAATTTTGACAGCTTAATCTCGGTATCAAGTTCGCCTTGTTGATTAAGCTGTGCGCGACTGATTAGATGCAGTTGATTGGGCGTGACACCTAGTTCATTGCGCCAATTCAATACAGTTAAAGGCAGCGCTACCTCAGGTGTTTGCACATTGATGGAAAAGTAGGGCCAGTTAATGCTGTTATTTAGATTCCAGTCGATGTTTTCTGATGGATTATGGGCAGACATTGGCGGGTGCCAGTCTAAGCGACCCTGAATATTAAATTCTCCTAACAGGGTGATATTATCCGGTTTAAAGGGTGCTAACCAGGCTTGCCATGGTAACTGCTGACCCTGCCATCGAATGCGGTGTTGTTCACTCTCAATGCAGAAAGTCGCCGTTGTGCCTTGTTGTAAGCATAGCGGATTGAGTGTTAAACCTTCTGCCAGCCCTTGCCAATGTCCGTGTGTTGTTTCGAGTAGCTGCCATGTACCGATTATGGGCGCATCGATGCTGAGTTCATCAAGGGTAAAGTGGGGTGTCATGCCGGTTTTCTGCCAAGTTTGCCAGTCTTTCAGAGCATCAATATTGATTGGCTTGGGCCAGCTGTCATTGAGATGGATATTCAGACTAAGCTCGGGCTGGGTTAAACGTAAATGGTTGTGGGTTTCGTTATCCACAGCTTGGCGGTTAAACTCCATTTTTTCAAGGAGTGGTATGCCAGCTTTTTTATCAGTCAGATTATTTACTGTAAAGTTAATATCATGCGTAAGCAGGTTTTCGAGTGATCCGCTTGTGGTCAGGCGGGCATCTTCTAGTAGATTATTTAGCCATTCTAGCTGTTTAACCTGCCAGCTCTGATCGAGTTGCGCACTACGCAAGCTGTCAATCCAGTCTGTGCGATCGACGGTTTGATGTACTTGAACTGTGCCCTGCAAAGAACCCGCAATATCAGGATGCAGTGTCGTTAAGTTTGGTGCGCTTAGGTTTAGATTAATATGTAAATCATTTTCAAGTTGGGCGGTAAGATTCAGTTGCGCATCACCTAGTTGAAAGCGTAAAGAGTCCAACAAAAACTGGCTGCGGTCCTTGGCTAGTTGCAGCATGACATCAAACTCTCCCTTAACCTCTCCATAGCTCACATCGCTTGTGAGCCAGTCTAGTTGATAAGTATTTGAGTTGGTAAGTTGACTTAGGGCGTGACCGCTAAATTTGAAAGTTGCAGGCAAGCCCTCAAGATTGATTTCTGGAATGGATAGAATGATGCTGCGTGTGTCCCAGTCAAGTAAGTGAACGGCGGTTTCTAAACTGAGCGACCAGGCCTGCCGGTTATCACGCTGGGTGCCAGGAAGCGCGAAGCCTTTGGTATTAACCAATAATTGCCCCGTTTTATTATCAAGGTTAACCATAAGAGCTTGATGCACTGTGCCGTGGTTTGCAAGGGTAAAAGCAAGCTGTGCATTCATCTCTGTTTCATCATAAACATTTGGCTGAAAGCCGATACGGTTTTGCAATGAAATCGTCGGTAGTTGTCCAATTTGTAGTTGCAGTTGTTGGTGTGCTTCAAGCGACTGCGCATACCAACTTCCTTGACCCTGACTCGTAAGCTGGAAGTGTTCCAACGCTAGGGGGAGTTTTAAGCGACTAAGAAGATCGTGATCTGATCGGCGCAGTTCTATATGAGTATCCCAGTCGACCGCTTGTTCGTTGCCCGCAAGTTTTTGTTGTAAAGAGATATCAATGGGGCCTGACAAGTCCAAATGGATACTCAGCTGGTCCTCATGTAGATTAAGGTGCCCATTAAATGTCATAGCCGGCAGGGTCGTATCCAGTTCAGCCAGTTGTTTAGCCAGGTTAGTAGGTAAGCCCGAAAATCCATCCCACTGATGAATCGCGCCTTGCCAGCTAATGTTTGTATGTTGGAGACTATGAATGTGCAATGAACCCGTCAATTCCACCTTGGTGTTAAAGGCCTCAATGTCCAATTGATCAAGTATCAGCTGTTGTTGCTGCCATCGCAAACCGACCTGTGCCTGGCTAATATCAAGACTCTGGCCTGCTTGTTCTAGTTGCAGGTCGACAAGAGTAAGCTGTTGCAGATTAATCGACCATCCAAGGGCAGTAATAGGGGTGAATATTTGATGCAGGTCAGCCGTATCAAAGCTCAAGTCTTTTAGACTTGCCCAGTCCAGTGGTGTCGTTTTTTCTTCCGGTTTATTGGTGTTCGTTATGCGAAGTTGAGGGCGAATAATATCGAGATTTTTAATAGTCACTTCTTGCAAGAAAAGTCGGTGAAGAAGCCATGATAATCGCAGCTCTTCAATAGTCAGTTCATTGAGATCTGCACCGGAAGCATCTTGTATGGGGAGGTAAAGATCTTGAAGGGTGAGTTCTTGATAAAGTGGGCCTTTCAGAGCGCCAATCGCGAAACCATCTGGCCAGTAGTCAGCGGTTAAGGGAGATGTGCTCGCCCAATTATAAAGTGTTTGAGGGGCGCTGGGATGAGAAATCACCCATAATCCCGCTAGGCTGGTGACGCCAAGGAGTAACAAAACTATGGACGCTAACGCACTGGTCGTTTTTAGAATTAGCCGTAAGAAGTGTTTTTTAAATTTTAGCAGCATAACACCATCTTTATAAATCTAGGCCAAGTGAAAAGTGGATGCGATAGCCACGTTCAGGTTCTGTAAGTGGCCATGCGATATCAAGTTTTGCCGTACCAATCGGGGTAAACCCCCGAATACCAAAGCCAGTGCCGACTAGATATTGATCATTGGGCACATCTTCATATACTTGGCCGGCATCCACAAAAATGCCGGTTCCCAACCAGCGTGAGAAGCGGTAATCGGCTTCTAGTGACCCCTGTACCATATTGGCACCGCCTTCCAAACCTCGCTCTGTTTGAATGCCGATGCTTTCAAAGCCATAGCCTCGTAGCGACTCGCCGCCCAGAAGGTAGCGATAGGTCGCTGGGATTTTGCGTAGGTCATCGCTAAAGGTATAGGCGGCTTGGATGCGACCATGTAAACGCAGAAAGGCCAGTGGCGAATAAATACCGCGACTGCCAAGTTCAATTTGTTGGAAGTCGGCATTGGACAAAAATTGATCACTACTAAATCGAAAGCTGGCGCTATGACGGTAACCAGCGTTAACGTAACCCTCTTGATTAACCCAGCGATACTGCAAGTTCAAGCCACCTAGTAACGATTGAATAACTTCGTTATCTTGATTGCTGTAATTAAAGTTTTCGGTTTCAAGAGAGAGAAAAGGATTCACTCTAAATTTCGGTGTAACTTGATAAATATATTCCGGGGATACCAGGCTGCGGCTACGTTTCAGGTTGGCAGATTGTGTGGCATCAACCCCTAGGTTGATATTCCAATATTGAATAGCAGGGCGTTTACCGGGTAGGCGGTAACGAAAAGTCGCATTTTGTAGCTGTTGACCCAATGTACTTTCAATTTCATAGTTGTGGCCGCGCCGATTCAGTAAGCGATTTTGAAAGCCGAACGTCACTCGTGCACCGGTATCTGTTCCATAGCCAACCCCAATGGTATAGCGATGCTTTAAGTTATCTTCTACTTCAATATCAATGGGAATCTGGCGGTCAACAATGCGATCAAAATCTGGGTTAATTCTCACCATACCAAAATATTGACTGCCAACTAATTGCGTTTGAAGTTCTGTTAGCGGCGCTTGTTCGAACTGTTGTCCAACTTCGAATTCTACATAGCTCATCAAAAAATCTTCGTTTAGTTGGTCACTCCCTTTAAATGAAACTGTTCCGAACTGATAGGCCGTGCCGGTATCCAGTTCAATCGTTATAAAGACCTCTCCAGTATGGGGGTTAACTTTGAACTCTCTTTGGATAAATTGAGCGTCTAGAAAACCATTGTTATGTGCAAGGGTTCGCAGATCGTTTAGGGTGTTAATGTAATGGTCGTGGCGAAAAATTTCGCCCTCGGTAAGGCGTTGGTTAAATTGTCGGTATTCTCGCCATACAGTCAGACGGCGCCCATCACCACGAATTCGGAGTTGATAGTCACGAATACGAACGGGTTCGCCAAGAGTAATAGTGATTCGTGCTCGGGTGCGGGTATCGGAGCGACTGAGTGATGGCTCAACACGAGCTTGGTAATAACCTAATCCGCGAAGTATCTGCAGGATTTCTTGTTCTGTGCGGTTGAATAGAAAATCCGTTTGAGCCGGAAATTGGTCATGGGTTAAAAGACCTAACCGTAGCTCTTGTAGTAACCGTCGTTCTATATCAGGATTAGGCGCATCGGTGAAGCGGATTTGCAAATCAAGAACAGGGCTCGCTTGCACAGGCTGAATTATATTTAGTGTCAATAGCATCACAAACAGCGCGATTGTGGCGCGCCAATAGAGGTAAGGGAGAGTTTGCCAATGACTCGTCACGAGTGAACCTTGGTTAAGGGTTTTCAGGTGGGTTTGTGTCAGTTGCGGCCGTGGAATCCTGTTGCATCACGGCAGTCATCAGTGCTTCAAGCTGTTCTTCAAGGTGGTTTGAATAGTTTAGGGTATCCTGACGTAATCGAATGTAGTCGTAACATAAGTTGAGTGCGACCATCAGCACTTTATTTTCACCTTTTAAGTGGGGCACTTGGTCTAACTTATCCTCAAGTAGCGTAGCCGCTTGTATTAGAGTTGGGCGATCCTCTTCGGTGCAAGGCACGTCAAAATGATGGTTAAGTAATGTGAGTGTTACATGGGTCATAGTTCCAACCTGGTCTAGTAAAATCGCAAAATCGTATCAAGTCACAATCAATTAACAATGGCTTAACCTCATCATGAGCTATGCTATTATTATAGACCTTAACAATTGTAACAAAAGACGTTAATTCAATGAGTACAAAGTTAGATTTTGAACACTACAATGAGTGGATTGCCTCAATTTCGCAATTGGAGTCACCGGCATTTGTGCAGGGGTTGATGATTGGTCAGCTTTGTGCCGATACCAGTTTAACGGAAGCTCAGTGGTTAAAGCAGTTTTTAGTCGAAGCGGGCATTACAAAAATAAAAGAGCGTTGGTTACAAGACTTACATCAGCTTTATGAGCATACATTGTTGGGTTTAAATAGTGATACCCTTGAGTTGGAATTGTTTTTACCTGACGATACCAGCACCTTGTCACAACGAGTTAATCACCTTGCGCTTTGGGCTGAGGGCGTATTGCATGGCTTAGGCTTGGGTCAGTTGCCCGAATTAAATCAAGAGCTTACCGAGTTGATTCAGGATTTAAGTGAGCTCGCGATGGTTGAGCCGCCTGAAAATGTTGATGATATGGCCGAAGAGCAATATATGCAGTTGTATGAGTTTGCGCGTTTAGCTGCGATGATGTTTTATGACCAATTGCATCCTATGGCGACCAAAGCCCCCACGAAGGTCGCGAGTGAGTCGGTGGTTACCCTTCATTAATCGAGAAAAGGTTTATATGAACAGCGATACCGCTCAGACTCAGTTTTCTTGTGGTCAGCGACAACAACTGTTTGCGGCTATGCCCAGTCGCACTATCTGGTTAATTTACGCCGGTGATGAGACCATTCGAAATCGCGATGTCGATTATCCGTTTCGCCCGCAGAGTGATTTTTGGTATTTAACTGGTTTTGCTGAGCCTGAAGCTACGCTGGCGTTAGTTAGTGCGGATGTTATTGCCCAATTACCCGAAGAGTTAAAAAATCAATGGCAATTAAATTCTTCGCAGGAGCAGGCCTGGTTGTGGCTGCGTCCTAAAGACCCTTTGCAAGAACGTTGGCAAGGACGTCGCCTAGGTGTTGAAGCCGCGGTGAAAAAGCTGGCCGTCCAGAAGGCCTGGTCGTCTGATCAGCGCGATACCATGCTGGGTTCGTTACTGGCCTATGCGGACGAAATTCATTTGAGCTTTAGTCATATAGATTATTGGGCGAACTACCTGTCAGGTTGGATACAGCAGGCTCAAAGCAAAATTCGACAAGGCGGTCAGGTGCCGACTAGGTTGATTAATGCGGATGAAACTTTGCATTCGATGCGCCGAGTCAAGGCACCCTATGAGATTGAGCAGATGCGCCAGGCGGCAAAGCTATCAGTAGCCGCCCATTTGGCTGCGATGCAGGCAACCAGGCCCGGTGTTTTTGAGTATCAAGTTCAAAGTGCATTGGAGGCCACGGCACGTCATGCCGGTGCTCAACGAATGGCTTTTAATTCCATCGTTGCCGGTGGTGAGCGTGCTTGTATTCTGCACTACACTGAAAACCAGGCCTGCTTGGCTGAAGGTGAGTTGGTGCTAATTGATGCGGGGGTTGAGTGGCAGGGTTATGCCGGTGATATTAGCCACACCTTTCCGGTGTCAGGGCGGTTTACTAGTGCGCAACAACAGCTCTATCAAGTGGTTTTGGACGCACAGCAAGCAGTCATTGCGATGATAAAACCGGGTGTCGCCTATGAAGCACTGCATCAAACAGCAGCGCAAGTGATAACCGAGGGGTTGGTTGAACTAGGCATTTTGTCAGGCGATCTGGCCGATTTAGTGAATAGCAAAGCTTATAAGGCTTATTTTATGCATGGCACCGGACACTGGCTGGGATTGGATGTGCATGATGTTGGGCTGTATAAGCATAATAACCAATCCGTGGTTTTGGCGCCGGGAATGGTGGTCACAGTAGAGCCGGGGCTCTATATCGATAAAGATGCTACCGAGGTTGCAGAGCATTGGCGTGGCATCGGCATTCGCATTGAGGATGATGTGTTAGTTACCGAGACAGGATCGGAGGTATTAACCCAAGGGTTACCTCGTCAACCAGAGGAGATTATGTCATGGATGCAGCAGCATCGAGTCTAGGCTCGGCAGCTGAAAAACCAGCTGATACCTTACCGTTTGTGATCGCGGGGGGTGGTCCGGTGGGTTTGAGCCTAGCCTTAGGTTTAGCGGCACAGGGTTATGCCGTTTGTTTGGTTGACCCGACTAAGCCTCAGCAAAACTTGAGTGCCAGTTTTGATGGTCGGATGTTGGCGTTGTCCTCAAGCTCAATTCAATTGTTCGAGCAGCTAGGCGTCTGGCCAGCATTGCGCAGCGTAGCTACGCCCATAGAGCATATTCATGTATCTCAAAAAGGGTTTTTAGGGTTAACCCTTATCCATGCCGAAGAAATGGGTGTTGAGGCTTTAGGTTATGCGCTTCGTGCGGCTGATTTAGGACGTATTTTATGGCAAGCGGTGTTAGCAACTCCAAGTATTCGTGGTTATTATGGTGCTCGAGTGGTGGAAGCCCACGAGCAAACAAACCACCTAGAGGTGGTGCTGGCAACCTCAGACACAACTGAAACCGAAACCTTACCAGCCCGATTGCTAATTGGCGCGGACGGCACAAATTCAAAAGTACGCGAATTGATGAGTGTGGCGTTTGAACAAACTAATTACCAGGCCTGGGCTTTTTTAGCGCAAGCAACCAGTCGTCAGCCACATAATGGCTGGGCTTATGAGCGTTTTACACCTCAGGGCCCTGTGGCGTTATTGCCGATAGGAAGTCACGATCATAAGCTAGTTTATGTTGTGCCCGAGGCTGATAAAGCGCTTGTAGAAAATTTTGATGATGATGCGTTTTTGGCGGCATTTTATGCGCAGATGGGGGTTCGAATGGGCGGCTTTGAACGTATTTCGGCACGTTTAGCCTATCCTCTCACTGAAGGTCGTGCGCAACAGGTTTTAAAGAGTCGGATGCTATTAATGGGCAATGCTTGTCATACTCAACATCCCGTGGCGGCGCAGGGATTAAATCTCGGCTTGCGCGATGTCAGTGATTTTTTAGCAATAAGCTCAACGGGTGCGCCGTCTAACTCGGATTTAGTGGCCTACGAAGAACAGCGATTGGCCGACCATCAACAAGTGATGCGATTAACCGATGGCTTGATTCGAGTCTTTCAGCACCCATCGCCTCTTGTTGGCCATTTGCGAGGTTTCGGCTTAATGGTGCTTCAGGCATTGCCACCGTTGAAAAAACGTTTAGCAGCCTTTGCCAGTCGAGGCCGCTCAGTTAACTAATCTGAAGGGAAGATGATGGCTATGCAAGCGAATTATGATGTTATCGTTGTGGGTGGTGGCATGGTGGGTGCGGCCGTTGCATTAGCCCTTAAAACTCAATGTCAGTTACGGGTAGCCCTGTTGGAGCAGAACCCGTCTAGCCAGGATTGGCCAAAGATAGATTTGGCAACCCATCCTAGTCGCGTTAGCGCCATAAGTCGTGCATCAGAAAACCTATTGCGTAACCTGGGAGTTTGGTCATGGCTTGAGCAGCAACAGCAGCTTTTTCCGTTTGTGGGAATGCAGGTCTGTGATGCCGAGCAGGCAGGTGAGGTCCATTTTGATGCCGCGGATATTGGCGAAGCGAATCTAGGTCATTTAGTCGCAAATCAAGCGATACAAATGGCGTTATGGCATGGCTTGCGTCAGCAGGATATTAACATGCTCAGTGGTCAGTCACTGGTGGCACTAAACGTAGATACCGAATTGGCTTATTTGGATTTTGCCGATGGCACTGAATTAACTGCAAAGTTGGTGGTTGGTGCTGACGGCGCTATGTCTAAAGTGCGTCAACTAGCCGGCATAGGTATCGATCAGCATGATTATGCGCAAGTGGCGGTAGTCGGTTGTGTGCAAACGAGTGCCGATCATCAGCAGGTATGTTGGCAGCGTTACACACCGACGGGTCCATTTGCGTTTTTGCCGATGGGGCCGAAAGTGAGCTCCATCGCCTGGTATATGCCGGCAGATCAGCAGGCCTGGGCCATGTCGTTGTCGAAAGAGGATTATCATCAGGCGCTTTATAAAGCCAGTGCTGGCCATTTAGGAGCGATTGTCGATTCGTGGGATAGGGCGGCTTTTATCTTAACACGTCGTCACGCTCAAGCCTATGTTAAGCCGCGCATTGCGCTAGTGGGTGACGCTGCGCATACTATTAATCCGCAAGCGGGGCAGGGTGTAAACCTGGGTTTTCTGGATGCGGCCAGTCTGATTGATGTGTTAGCGGTGGCTAAAAATGAAATTGATGACCCACTGTTGTTTGATCCTGGCCAATTTACGCTGTTGCGTCAATATGAGCGTTGGCGTCGTGGTGATAATGCCTTAATGCAGCGAGCGATGGAGGTCTTTGATTGGGGATTAGGTCAACAAGCTACTGGCTTAGATCCGGTGCGTTCCGAGCTGATGAAGTTAGCTAATTTGGCGAAGCCGATTAAAAATACCTTGATGAGAGAAGCGCTTTATGGGCGTAAACCTTATCCTGGTTTAACCCGCATCTGAGGCAAAGCTAATTAAAACAACTTAAAGCAACAAAACTTTGACTTTTGAAAATCAAGGTCTTATAGTTTGTGCAATAATAAAATATATTTATAATGATTAATTCAGTATCTTAAGATAACTGCAGAAATCAGATCACGAGGGATGAACGGGTATGGCCGATAGACGACTTCAAGTATTTCACACTGTTGCAAAAGTAATGAGCTTTACCAAAGCGGCTGAGACGTTGCATATGACGCAGCCTGCGGTTACCTTCCAAGTTAAACAGCTAGAAGACTTTTTTAACACTCGTCTTTTCGATCGTACCCACAACAAGATCACCTTAACCGAAGCAGGGCGTATTGTTTATGACTATTCGGAAAATATTCTTGAACTCTATGACAAGATGAACTCTGAAGTCCGTGATCTAACCGGCGAAGTATCAGGTAGCTTGGTCATTGGTGCCAGCACCACGATTGCTGAATATATGTTGCCATTCTTATTGGGTGCCTTCAAAGAGCAGTTCCCTGATGTGACTATTCGTTTACAAGTAGGTAACACGGATGCGGTTGTTTCCATGGTCGAAAATAATATGATTGATCTTGGGCTTGTTGAGGCGCCGGTCAATAACAAAAACCTAGATGTAGAGGTCTGTCGTATTGACGAGATGCAGATGATATGCTCGGTCAATCACCCTCTTGCTAAGCGTGAAAAAGTCTCGGTTGAGGATTTCCGTAAATACCCCTTCATTGTTCGTGAAGAGGGTTCGGGTTCTCGCGCTGTGATTGATAACTATATCCGTGAACAAGGCCTTAGCCTTAGCGATATGAATATTGTTATGGAGCTGGGCGCGCCTGAGTCGGTGAAAATGGCCGCTGAGGCCGATGTTGGCTTGGCTATCGTGTCTCGTTCGACCTTGATGAAAGAGTTAAAGCTTGGAACTATCAAAGCGATTCCATTGGATCCACCTTTGACGCGCCCGTTTTCTCACGTTCGTCAGAAACAAAAATTCCGTCATCGTGCGGTGGGTGAGTTGTTAGATTTCGCGATTGATTATTGTAAGCGTCGTGCTTTAGAGTTTGGTTTTGAAGTACCTAACCCACCGAAAGGTATGAAAAAATAACGTTAATGGCTGCTGGTTTGTTCTATTGAATTGAGTAGACCCAAACCCGCCATTTATGTTGTTTTTCAAGTTGCTTCGGACAGGTTTCTTGTTCGGCTGGGCTAAAGCCAAGTTTAGAATAAAATTCGTCTAAATGGTGGCTCGCCATGGCGTAAACTCGTTGGCTCGACTTTGATTGCATTTCTGAAATCGCAAAGTTCATTAACTGGCTAGCAAACCCTTGTTGGCGATATTTAGGCGCTATCCATAACCCCCTAACAAGCCAATCATCGTATGCGCTGTCGAGTCTACGCAATCTGACAATACCTACCCCTTCAATTCCATTACTATGCCAAAATACCCGTTCATCGCGCTGTGGTTTGCGCTGTTTAGTGCGTTTGCATAATTGGATGACTTCTGCGCTAAAATGCTGTGTTTCATAGTGTAAAGTGAGATTATTGTTAGTCATTGTTTGAGGCTCTATGCGAGAAATCTGTGCTCAGTGTCAGTTACCTTTAAAAAGCTGTTTATGTTCTTGGGTTCATCCCATTACGCCTCGATGTGACTGGGCTGTTTGGCAGGATCCTAATGAAGCCAAGCATGCTAAGAACACTTTGCGGTTGTTATCACTTTGTTGGCCGGATTTGCCAATCTGGTCTACGAAAACATTAGATCAAGCTGCTGAATTTGATGCCTGGTTAGCCAAAGGACCAGTTTATGTAGTTTTTCCGGCGCACAAGGCCTGTTTACCTGGTCAACCTGAACCACAGAGCTATCAACTGTCTGACTTACCACTTGCACTGCAGGCTAATGATCATTCAGGCCAAGTAACACCAAGGTTACTCTTTATTGATGCCACATGGCGAAAAGCCAGCGCAATGCTGTTAACCAATCCACAGATTGCACGCTTGCCGCGTCTTCATTTAGACATACCCGAACAGGCTAACTACCTCATACGAAAAAGCCCTAATCCGTATAGTTTATCAAGCTTTGAGGCGATAGTGGCTTGTTTAGAGCGATCGTCAATAATTACATTAGATGATGTGATACTTTTAAGGCAAGGTTATCAGGGGTGGCAGCTACAGGTAATGGGTTACCGATGTGAGGTGGGTAAGGAGGGGTGACCAACATGTCAGCTGACAATGTTGGTCGGGTAGAGGTAACTAAGCGTTAAACTCTCTCGGTCTGCTTAGTTTGTTCTGCCTGATCCTCGGATGTTGAATCAGCGCTTTTTTCAGTTGAAGTAAACTTAGGTGTTGTCTCTGGTTCTTTTTCAGGTACGGCCCCTTCAGTTTGACTTGTGTCTTTAGCCGTCTCTAATGCCGATATGTCAACCGCGTTATCAGTTGATAACGGTGGCAAAGACGACGTTGCTTCGTTGGCAATAATCGCTGTTGTGACAGCAATGTCAGAGGTGCTAACGGGCACCGGCGTTTCAGAAGCACTCTCGACATTAAAGTCATGAATACTTAAATTTTCTGCATCACGAGGTGCGCGACGGCGATTGAGGCTAGTTCGTGAGTTGTAGCGACTCCGACGACGCGGTTCAGTGCTCTTCGTACTCTCAGGCGTTTTACTAGTTGCTCTTTCAGTCTGACGCTTAGAACTACTATATTGAGGCTCAGTTTTTGCATTCAATTCCTCATTGCTAGATGTCTTCTCGGCTGATTTTACGTTGGCACTGCCTCGGCGTTCATCTTTAGTCGATTTATCCGGTGCCGTTGACTCAGGTGACACATTGTCATTGTTATTACTTCTCCCATTTCTGGAGCGATTGCGACGACGTGGTTCACTTAATTTTTCTCCGTCACGAGTCGTCGAGCTGTCGTTTTGGGTGCTAGTCTTAGTCTCGGAGTTATCTGATTCATTAGCATTACGGCGACGTCCGTTACGACGACGATTGTTTCGTCGCGGTCCTTCTGAACTCTCATCGGACTTGACCGTTTTTTGAGTTGACTTGGCCGTTTTCTCAGTTGGATTTTGTGGTTCATCCTTAAACAGCCAGCTCCAAAGTTTGCTAAGCAGTCTTGGTTCGGTTTTTGTATTTGCTTTAGCAGAGAATGGTTGCTCAGTGGGTGCAGGCATTGAAGGAATGTTAATGTTTTTTAATACCGGCTCTTCTTTTTTCTTCTCTGGCTGCTCTAGCAAGGGCAATTCAGGTTGGATAAAGGTTTTAGTTTGGTAACTGGTTTCGTTGCCTAGTTGTTCTCCAATTCGTGATCGTTCGATTAGGTATTGCGGTGTTTCTAAATGCTCATTAGGAACGATTAATACGTGTAGGTTGTAACGGTCTTCGGTTTTAATAATCTGCGCGCGTTTCTCGTTAAGTAAGAAGGTAGCTACATCAACAGGTATTTGCACTGTGATCCGTTTGGTGCCCTCTTTCATAGCATCTTCTTCAATTAAGCGCAAGATTGATAGGGCCAATGACTCTACACCACGAATGACACCAACGCCCCTACAACGTGGGCAAACAATTTGAGTTGATTCGTCAATGGACGGGCGTAGGCGTTGACGCGACATTTCAAGTAAGCCAAAGCGAGAAATTTTGCCAATTTGTACGCGGGCACGGTCGTTCTTAACCGCCTCACGCATTTGATTTTCTACTTCACGTTGGTGGCGTGAAGAATGCATATCAATAAAGTCGATGACTACAAGCCCACCTAGGTCACGAAGACGCAGTTGACGTGCAATTTCAACCGCTGCTTCCATGTTGGTGTGATAGGCCGTTTCTTCGATATCACCGCCTTTAGTCGAGCGGCTCGAGTTGATGTCGATAGCCGTTAGTGCTTCAGTAATATCAATAACAATGACGCCACCAGATGGTAATACGACTTCACGCTGATAGGCCGATTCAATTTGTGATTCAATTTGGAAGCGGGTGAATAATGGAATTTTGTCTTGGTAAGGCTTCACTTTATTTACGTGTTGCGGCATCACTTGCTGAATAAAATCGCGCGCACGATGGAAGGTGTCCATGTCATCAATGAGAATTTCTCCAATATCTTGGCGTAAATAATCACGAATCGCGAGAGTTACGATGTCCGATTCTTGGTGAATAAGAATCGGTGCTGCGCCTTCTTGAGCGGCATGCTGAATAGCCTCCCAAAGTTTAACCAAATAATTGATGCCCCATTGCAACTCTTCGGGGCTTTTGCCAACGCCTGCGGTGCGGACTATTAAGCCCATGCCATCGGGTATGTCAATGTTGCGTAGCGTTTCTTTTAGGTCTGAGCGTTCATCCCCTTCGATACGACGTGAAATACCACCTGATTTTGGGTTGTTCGGCATCATCACCACGTATGAGCCGGCGAGAGTGATTTGGGTGGTTAGTGCAGCGCCTTTGTTGCCTCGCTCTTCTTTTTGCACTTGAATAATGACGTCTTGGCCTTCTTTTAAGACCTGTTGAATATTTAATTGAGGGTCGTAGTCGCCGTTAGGATAGTATTCTTCAGCTATTTCTTTGAATGGCAAAAAGCCATGACGGTCAGAGCCATAATCAACGAAAGCAGCTTCTAAGCTCGGTTCAATTCGTGTAATGGTGCCTTTGTAAATGTTGGCTTTTTTCTTTTGTTGTTGTGGGGTCTCGATGTCTAGGTCATATAGATTTTGACCATCGACTAGTGCAACACGCAGCTCTTCTTGCTGGGTTGCGTTGATAAGCATTCTTTTCATGCTATTCTCTTTGTGGTTAGGGGCGCAGGCACAGGCAGAGTTGGATGCAAAAGAATGTTGCAAGGAAGGTCAACGTTTTGACATCTTGAAATACTTAGTTTCTGTTAGCCAGGCACAGTGAGTGCCGTCTAAAATCAGCAGTGTTTAAGTAAGTTTCGTTTTTGTCGAGCTGGTCAATTTTGTGCAGTTGTCAGCTCTTAGTCTTATATTAAGTTGATTGCAATGCGTGTTCATTCAAACTCAGTGAGTGCCGCGTCTTATATTCAAAATTAATGATAAAATTGCGCGGCACGTCGATAAGTTGTTGGAGTTTTTCTACTCCGAGTCATCCAAATTACACTGTGGCCTTAGCCAAGTTTACATATAAAATTTAGTGGTTATATCTCAAAATTCTTTATCGTCAGTTTTTGTCTATTGCCGGCATTACAAAAAAGCACGCCAATCCAATAACTATCCGAATATAGCACTCATTCTTGTTTTGCGCAATCTAAAAAAATAGCGCTCAATGAAGCTTAATCAGTTACTATAAGCGAAAATTTTTTATGGTGGGTGCTGTGGCCGAGGTGCGATTTATTCATGTGGATGCGGAAGACGCTGGACAGCGTCTGGATAATTTTTTGTTAAAGCACTTAAGAAAAGTACCGCGACCCTTGATTTATCGGATAGTACGAAAGGGTGAGGTTCGGGTTAATAAAGGGCGTGCTCAAGTTTCTCAGCGCCTAAAAGCAGGGGATGTGGTGCGAATTCCGCCGGTGAAACTGCCAGATTCTCCTGAGCGGGTGACACCGCCTGCATCGCAAGTGCCACGGATTGAGCAGGCGATCTTATTTGAAGACGATGACCTGATTGTCATTAACAAGCCCTCAGGCATGGCGGTGCATGGTGGGAGTGGTGTTAGCTGGGGCTTAATTGAGCTGGTACGAAATGCGCGCCCACTGGCTAAGCGAGTGGAACTTGTGCATCGTTTAGACCGTGATACGTCTGGGGCAATTATTTTGGCCAAAAAAATGTCGGTTTTGCGCGATTTACATCAGCAGATTCGTGAGCATCAGGTGACCAAGCTTTACTGGACGCTGGTTAAAGGACGTTGGCCAAAAGCCTTAATGAAAGTGGAGCACCCTTTGCGCAAATTCACCTTACCTTCAGGTGAACGACGCGTCGAAGTGCACCCTGCGGGTAAGCCAAGTTTGAGCTTTGTGCGCTTGTTGGTTGACTTAGGTCAGGCGAGTTTAATCGAAGTAAAACTGGCCACTGGTCGGACCCATCAAATACGCGTTCATTGTGCGGCTAATGGTCACCCCATTGCTGGTGATGACAAATATGGTGATGCCGAATTTGATCAATGGCAGGCGCGTCAGGGTATGCATTCTTTAGCCTTGCATGCACGAATGGTTGCGTTTAAGCATCCTAAAACGGGCGAGCAAGTTAAAATTTTTGCGCCCTTGTACCCTGATTTTGACAAATTGTTACGCCATCATCAGCTAAGCCAAAAGGAGATATCGTGAGTAAGCACAATTACCGGGGCGTCATTTTTGATTGGGATGGTACCTTGATGAATTCTGAGGCAAGAATTGTTGCGGCGATTCAGTATGCTGCGGCTCAGAATAATTTGCCGGTACTCAGTGATCATGAATCAAAACAGATTATTGGTTTGAGTCTACAAAATGCGGTGGCACAACTCTATCCGACAATCGCTGAAGATTTAACCACCATTCAAGCGGTTTCGGAAGCCTACACGGAACATTTTTTACATGAGTCTCAGGTGCCGATGACACCCTTTCCGTTTGCGGATGAGTTGTTAGAAGCTCTGCTGGATGAAGGGTATAAATTAGCGGTGGCTACGGGTAAAAGTCGCCGTGGCTTAGATGAAGTACTAAAGTTAACAGGTTTTGGTCGTTTTTTTGATATTACACGCACGCCAATTGAGTCTGCATCAAAACCCAATCCGTTGATGTTACAGCAAATTATGACGCATTGGAATTGGTCGGCGGAGCAGGTTGTTATGGTCGGTGATACCACTTTTGATATGGAAATGGCGGCCAATATTGGCATGGATAGGATTGCGCTTCATCATGGTGTGCATCACCCGGCGCAACTGGCCGCGTTTAACCCAGTTGCGGCACTCGAGGATTTAGGTTCGCTGCGACACTATTTACTCAGTTAATGGTAAGCTTAATCCCGCTTGTTCAAAAAGTTCACACAGTTTAATTAAGGGTAGTCCAATCAATGCATTGGGGTCTTGGCTGTGAATAGCACTAAATAACATAATACCCAGGCCTTCTGATTTAAAACTGCCGGCGCAATCATAGGGTTGTTCTGCTAGAAGGTAGTCGTTAAGACGTTCGGTTGTGAGCTGGCGAAATACTACCTGCGTGGGTTCTTCGGCATAATGGTAGCTTTTCGTAATCGGGTTATATAGGCAAATCCCCGTGTGGTAGGTTAGTGTTTTGCCCTGTTGTTTTTGTAATTGCGCCAATGCTTGGGTATGTGTGTGTGGTTTGCCAAGCACTTCGTTGCCCAGTGCGGCACTTTGGTCTGAGGCAATGATCCAGCTATTTGGGTGATGGATGGCTATGGCTTGCGCTTTTTTAATACTTAGCCGCTCAACCATTTCAATTACTGGTTCATCGGCTTGGCGTGATTCATCAATCTCAGCCGGATAGCAAGCAAAGCTTCTAATGAGTTTGCTTAAAAGCTGCTTACGATAAGGGGATTGAGAGGCCAAGATAAAAGGGTGTGATTGCTGTTTCATGGGTGTTAATGTCTGTTGTCTAAATAAGCTTGGCATTTTAGACCATTCAGTTGTAGGTTCAAGTTATTATTATTTTTGACAAAATTACTGACAAGAGGTATTATCTCGCGCCATGTTTACTAGACTTCCCGATTTAGTCGATCCGTTGTTTTATGCCGAGCAAAAACGACGGATCAAAGCCAAGGTCGCGCAAGCGCAATGTCCTCGGTTAGTACAGGCGGTTTCTGAGCCTGTGGGCGATATTTTTATAGAAATGGCGTTTTTCAAACAAAAGCAAACCGGTGCGCCCGCGTTTGAGTTGCAGGTTAACACGATGTTAAAGCTAACCTGTCAACGAAGTTTAGACGTGTTTGAACAGCCAGTTGATGCAAATATTCGTGGCGTGTTTCTGTCATCAGCGCAGCTGGCTGACGAATTGGATGCTGACTGGGAAGTGTATAACTTGCCAGAGGATAAAATTTCGCTGCTGCCTATTATTGAAGATGAAGTATTGCTCGCCATTCCTATGGCACCAAGAGCGGCTGATGAAGCCGTTTCATGGTCAACAGCGCCGGCTGAGGTTGAGTTAGACAATAATAAGCCTAATCCATTCTTGGCATTAGCAAAGTTAAAGAGCCAGTCAACTAAGACTTGATTGGTAGATGTTTTAAAATTTAGTACCGCAGAATTCTGCATTTTTAGGAGTAAAACCATGGCTGTTCAACAAAACAAAAAATCACCTGCTAAGCGTGGCACGCGTCGTTCACATGATGCATTAACGACAACCGCAATTACCACTGACCCAACTACGGGTGAGCTACACCGTCGTCATCATGTAACGGCTGATGGCTATTACAAGGGTAAAAAAGTTATTCAAGATAAGGCTTAATCTGCCTTGACTATTCGTATTGCTATCGATGCGATGGGCGGTGATAAGGGACTTGAAGTCACCATCCCCGCCAGCTTAAATGCGCTAAATACCTTTGCAGACCTGCACTTAATACTCGTCGGTGATGAGCCGAAAATCAAACAAGCCCTATTATCTCAGCAAGCGATTCCAAGAGACCGTTTGACGATTCAGTCTGCATCACAAGTTGTTGATATGGACGAGTTGCCCTCGCAAGCGCTTCGTAATAAAAAAGACTCTTCCATGCGAGTTGCCTTGGATTTGGTCAAGCAAGACCAAGCTCAAGCTTGTGTCAGTGCAGGTAATACCGGTGCGCTAATGGCGACAGCAAAGTTTGTACTGAAAACCCTGCCCGGTATTCATCGTCCAGCGATTTGTACCGCATTGCCCACCATCAAAAAACCAGTTTATATGTTGGACCTTGGTGCCAATGTGGGTGCTGATGGTGAGAGCTTAGCGCAATTTGCTATTATGGGATCTGTGCTGGCTAAAACTTTGCATCCGGATATCACGCCGCGAGTGGGCTTGCTTAACATCGGTGAAGAGGAGATGAAGGGCCATGACCGAATCAAGTTGGCGCAACAACTACTGCGACAAACTCCCATTTATTACGTTGGCTATGTTGAAGGTGATGACATCTTTAAGGGAAATGTTGATGTAATTGCTTGTGATGGTTTTGATGGCAATATTGCGTTGAAGTCCAGTGAGGGTGTGGCTAAGATGATCAGTTATTACCTCAAGCAAGCATTTATGCGCAATCTAGTGACCAAATTAATTGGTTTAATGGCCGCGCCAGTGCTAAAAGCCTTTAAGGCTAAGGTGGATCCGCGCAATTACAATGGCGCCTCTTTTTTGGGCTTGCGAAAGTGCGTCATTAAAAGTCATGGTGGTGCGGATAGTTTTGCTTTCGAGAATGCCATTAAGGTCGCTCGTATCGAAGTGTTGCATGATGTGCCAAGTCGCATTCGGGATGAAGTCGCTCGCTTGCTAGATGAGCAAACGCAATCTCAAACACTAGAGGATTAAGTGGATGACAATCTCCCGAGTGAGTCGCATTATATCAACAGGCAGTTACTTGCCCGCGCGGGTGTTATTGAATGCCGATTTGGAGACGATGGTCGATACTACCGACGAATGGATTCAAGAACGTACCGGAATCAAACAGCGCCACATCATTGCTGATGATCAAGTCACTAGCGATCTAGCGGTGGCGGCAGCCAAACAAGCTATTGAACGAGCAGGCCTGGCACCGAATGACATTGATTTGGTTCTGGTAGCGACCACTACGCCCGATAAAATATTTCCCAGTACTGCAACCATTGTGCAGCGTGAGCTTGGTATTACCAATAGTTGTCCAGCATTTGATTTGCAGGCGGTATGCACCGGTTTTGTTTATGCGTTAAGTGTGGCCGATCAATTTATCAAAACGGGTATGGTGAAACGTGCGCTGGTAATAGGTGCTGAAAGTTTGTCGCGGATAACCAACTGGTCTGACCGCAGTAATTGTATTTTATGGGGTGATGGCGCTGGTGCGGTGATTTTGGAGTCGACTGAGACGGGTGAACCTTCAGCGGGCGGAATTATTGCCACACATATTCATGCCGATGGACAGTATGAGCAGTTGTTACATGTTCCAACTGGGCCGTCACGACTTGCTCAAAGCGACGATGTGGCAGAGCGAACCATGAATATGAAGGGCAACGAGGTGTTTAAGGTTGCGGTGAATACCCTGAGTCGTATCGCAACAGAAACCTTAGAAAAAAATAATATTAATGCCAGTGAATTGGACTGGTTAGTACCCCATCAAGCAAATCTGCGCATTATTAAAGCCACAGGAAAAAAGTTGGGTTTAGCCGACAATCAGGTGGTTATTACTGTCGATCGTCATGGTAATACGTCTAGCGCCTCTATTCCGCTTGCGCTCGATCAAGCTATTTCAGATGGCCGAATCCAGCGCGGACAATTAATGCTGCTTGAAGCATTTGGTGGTGGTTTCACTTGGGGCTCTGCGCTCATTCGTTATTAAAGTCTGGCACTGGCGTGCCATGGCGGGTTAATTAGTAAAGCATCAAAAAGGGTTGTTATGACATCTGTAGTGGTTTTTCCCGGTCAAGGGGCTCAGTCTATTGGGATGCTGAATGCGTTAGCTGAAACGCATCCTGCTATTTTGGATTACTTTGCTCGGGCGTCATCTGTACTGGATTATGACCTATGGCAAGTTGTGACGGCGGGACCTGAAGAGCGTCTAAATGACACTGCAGTCACTCAGCCAGCTATGCTGGTTGCTGGTTATGCTTGTTATGCCATGCTCAAAGAGGTGTTGCCCGAGTGGGAGCCGGTGTATTTTGCGGGTCATTCTTTGGGTGAATACACTGCATTAGTTGCTGCAGAAGCAATCAGTTTGGAAGATGCTGTTGCGCTTGTAGCTAAACGGGGTAGTTTAATGCAAACGGCTGTAGCACCGGGTGAAGGTGCCATGGCGGCGGTTCTCGGTCTAACAGATGAGCAGGTCGAGCAGGCCTGTGCAACGGCGTCACAAGGTGCGATCGTGTCTGCGGTTAATTATAATTCGCCAGGTCAAGTCGTTATTGCTGGTGAAGCAGCTGCAGTTACACGTGCTATGGCTCAGGCAACTGAGATGGGCGCCAAACGAGTCGTACCTTTGGCGGTGAGTGTGCCATCACACTGTGCTCTAATGAAGCCGGCTGCCGAACAGTTGGCTGAAGCCATTGCCTCAATTGATTGGCAATTACCGCGATTACCCGTTGTGCATAATGTGAATACGCAAGTATCTGATAAGATTGATGATTTACAAGCTGCGCTGGTAGCCCAGCTTCATCAACCGGTGCAGTGGGTTAAAACTATTGAAAAGTTTGCCGCTGATGGGGTTACCCATCTGATCGAATGCGGTCCGGGCAAGGTATTAGCCGGATTAAATCGCCGCATTGATCGAAGTATGACGGTTGCATCTGTCTATGATTCTGCTACATTAGCCAACATAGTAAACCTACTAGAGGACAACTAAATGCTTGAAGGACAAATCGCATTAGTGACTGGTGCCAGCCGCGGTATTGGTAAAGCTATCGCTGTTGAATTGGCGCAACAAGGCGCGACCGTTATTGGTACGGCTACGAGCGAAGCTGGTGCAGCACAGATTAGTCAGTATCTTGCCGATGCTGGTTTGAAGGGTGAAGGTCATGCCTTGAATGTTACTGAACCGGACCAAATAACCGCGTTAATGGACTGGTTAACTTCGGCGCATGGTACACCGACTATTTTGGTTAATAATGCAGGTATCACTCGCGATAATTTACTGATGCGTATGAAAGATGATGAATGGAATGATATTATTCAAACCAATTTAAATTCGGTTTATCGTATGTCAAAAGCCTGTTTGCGTGGCATGATGAAGCAGAAAAACGGTCGCATTATTAATGTAGCTTCGGTCGTTGGGGTTATGGGTAATGCTGGTCAAACCAACTACGCGGCGGCCAAAGCCGGTATTATTGGGTTTGCAAAATCCTTGGCGCGAGAAGTTGGCACGCGTGGTATCACGGTGAATACAGTAGCACCTGGCTTTATTGATACTGACATGACGCGTGATTTAGCAGAAGAACATCGTCAGCAGTTGATTAATCAAATTCCTTTGGCGCGTCTGGGTCAGCCGGAAGATATTGCTAAATCGGTTGCATTTTTAGCATCACCCGGAGCAGCATATATCACGGGTCAAACGATTAATGTCAATGGTGGCATGGTTATGATTTAAGCCTACCCGATGTGATGGGTGTTGGCCAAGGTAAACTTAGAGGCCTCATAAAAATAAAAAGCTTGAAAAAAACAGTCGAGCAGTACAAAATAAGCGAAATTTTTTCATTATTATTAATTCGGAGAAAAATCCATGAGCAGCATTGAAGATCGCGTAAAGAAAATTGTAGTTGAACAATTGGGTGTTGAAGAGGCACAAGTTACCCCAGATGCGTCTTTTGTTGATGACTTGGGTGCAGACTCACTTGATACCGTTGAGTTGGTAATGGCCCTAGAAGAAGAGTTCGATTGTGAAATTCCAGATGAAGAAGCTGAGAAAATTGCTACTTTGGCACAAGCTGTTGCTTACATTAATGAGAACCTAGAATAAGCTTCTAGTGCTTCTTGCTAAGAAAAGCCGTGAAAACGGCTTTTTTTTTGTCTAAAATCAACAAAGTATTGCCTTCTGTTCAGAAAAAAGGAGAGGTGCCTTGTCAAAGCGTCGTGTAGTTATTACAGGTATGGGGTTGGTAACACCACTGGGGTTAAACGTTGAGCAAACATGGCAGAATATACTGGCCGGAAAAAGTGGCATTAGCAAAATTGAAAAATTTGATACCAGCCCGTTTTCCGTCAGTTTTGCTGGCATGATTAAAGATTTTGATGTGACGGAGTATATCTCGGCCAAAGAAGCGAAGAAAATGGACCCGTTTATCCATTATGGTATTGCAGTCGGCAGTCAAGCTTTAGAAGATAGTGGTTTAGTGGTAACAGAAGACAATGCCGAACGTATCGGTGTTTCGATTGGTTCGGGTATCGGCGGTATTGGTACCATTGAAGCGCAGCATGGAATTTATGCCGCTTCGGGTCCTCGTCGTGTGTCGCCGTTTTTTGTCCCAAGTGCGATTATCAATATGATTTCTGGGCATGTTTCTATTAAATATGGCTTAAAGGGCCCTAATTTATCGATTGTAACTGCCTGTGCAACTGGCACTCACAGCATCGGTGATGCGGCACGCTTGATTGAATACGGTGATGCGGATGTGATGATCGCCGGTGGTGCCGAATATGCGACCACAGAGCTCGGTTTAGCAGGATTTGCCGCAGCGCGTGCACTATCAACCCGTAATGATGACCCACAAGCGGCTAGTCGTCCTTGGGACAAAGACCGTGATGGGTTTGTATTGGGTGATGGTGCCGGCGCGGTGGTACTTGAAGAATATGAGCATGCCAAAGCGCGTGGCGCCAAAATTTATGGTGAAGTTCTTGGCTTTGGCCTGAGTGGCGATGCTTATCACATGACCTTGCCAGCTGAGGGCGGTGCGGGTGCCGCACGTTGTATGGCAATGGCATTAAAAAATGCTCAGTTGCAACCCGCGCAGATTGGCTATATTAATGCCCATGGTACCTCCACACCGGCCGGTGATGTCTGTGAAAATGCCGCAGTTAAATCGGTATTTGGTGATCATGCTTACCAGTTAGCTATGAGTTCGACCAAATCGATGATTGGTCATGCTTTAGGTGCAGCAGGTGCGATTGAAGCCATTTTGACCACCTTGGCACTGCAGCACCAAATGTTACCGCCCACGATCAATCACTACAATCCAGAAGACGGTTGTGATTTAGATTATGTCCCTAACCAAGCGCGTGCGGCAACTTTTGACTATGCACTATCTAACTCATTTGGTTTTGGTGGCACCAATGCCACTTTAGTGCTTGGACGAGTGAAGTAATTGATAGCGATAGATCTAGTCAGTGTTGGGGTCACTCTGGTGAGACAACCTTGGGGTGCGCGTGATTTATTGCCGCTCCATCATCAAGCACCAACCCGTTATAGGCAGCTGCTTGAAAGTGTCGCTAAAACAGTCTCCACCTCAGACGAAGCAACCGCCCTAGGGCGGTTTGACATTTTATTTGCCTACTGTGACACGCCACTTCGTCTGGATAGGTTTGTTGATGCACAAGCCTTTCGTGACAATTTCGAGCAGGCCTGGTTGGTGGAACAACGTCAACTCTCGTCAGCGGATCGCGAACTTCTTGGGGATTGGCCTTTTTGGGGCGGTTGGTTTTGCTACTTTGCTTATGAATATGCCGGGGTTATCGAGCCCACACTGGCATTAACAACCAGCCATTTACCATTAGCCTGGTTAGCAAAAGCGCCGGCAGCGATTATGCTTGATCATGCCACGCAAGAAGTGTGTTTTGTGGCGCCTTTGGATCAACCGGAGATACTCGCGCAATTGCAAGCCGATTATGTGGCGCTTGGTGATAGTCAGGCAGATATTGCTTCAGAGTCGTTACTGGCAGGAAATTGGCAAGATTGGCAAGAAGATCCGCCCGAAAACTATTGCGCTAGTGTTGAAAAAATTCGAGATTATATTCTCGCCGGTGATGTGTTTCAGGTCAATATTTCTCGGTTATGGCAGCAGACTGAGGTGACGTTTAATCCTGTCGATTTGTATGCGCAATTGCGTGTTCATAATCCGGCACCTTTTGCCTGCTTGGTTAATCTCGACGACGGGAATAACCAAGCCTGGTCGATTATCTCTTCGTCGCCAGAACGTTTGGTGCGTGTGCGTGATGGTTGGGTAGATACTCGGCCGATAGCTGGAACTCGCAAGCGCAGTGACTCCCTCGCCGCTGACCAAGCCTTGATGGCCGAATTAATTGCCCATCCGAAAGAACGTGCTGAGCATATTATGCTAATTGATTTAGAGCGTAATGATTTAGGGCGAATTAGTCAGCCAGGCACTGTGGAAGTTAATGAGTTGATGGTGATTGAGAGTTATCAGCATGTTCATCATATCGTGTCAAATGTGCGTGGCAAGTCACAACCCGAGCTAACCCCCTTGCAAGTGATTGAAGCGATGTTTCCTGGTGGTACCATTACCGGCTGTCCGAAAGTGCGCTGTATGGAAATTATTGCCGAGCTAGAATCGTCACCTCGTGAGGCCTATACAGGGGCAGTCGGTTATATCAACTATGATGGTAGCTTGGATTTTAATATTCTCATTCGCACTTTTATCCAACAAGGTCAGGCGCTTCGCTTTCGGGCGGGCGCGGGTATCGTTATTGAATCAGACCCCGCAGCGGAATTGGCGGAAACGCGCCATAAAGCTAAGGGTCTGTTGCGGGCATTACAATCGTGAATAGTCAGATTTGGTGCCAAGGAAAGCTTGTCCTCGATGCAGGTATCGATTGGGCGCAAAGTCGCGCGGCCCATTATGGTGATGGTTGTTTTACAACTGGGGTCGTTCGCCAAGGCGCTTGGTTGAATGGCCAAGCACATCTCGCCAGAATGGATTGGCAAATGGCACGTCTCAAATTTGCGCCTGTTGGTTATGACAGTTGGATGGATGCGATTGAACCGGCATTAGCTGCGAGCAAGGCATATCAGCAGCCCCTCGTGATAAAACTTTGGGCGATACGACAAGGTTCACTGGGCTATCAACCGAGTCCTAACAGTGCGGCGAATATTATGGTGAGTATCTCGCCGATGCCAGCAGGTTATGAGAGTGATATAGTCCAACGTAAGATGAAATCCATAGCGCTGGGGGTATGTCAAACCCCAGCGACTGAAAATGCGGCTTTGGCCGGTATTAAACATTTGAACCGGTTAGATTGTGTGTTGGCGCGTGCGGAAGTGGCCGAGGCGGGTTGGGATGAGGGAGTTATGCTTGACCAACACCAACAGCTTGTTTGTGCTACGCAAGGCAATTTGGTTTGGTATGTACAAAGCCAATTTTTTAGCCCTTTATTGCTTCGGTCTGGTGTGGCCGGGCTAGGGCTGCAAACCTGGCAGAGTGCTGCAACAACGCAACCATGGCATGAAGTATCCACGACTGTTGAGGCGATGATGGATGCCGAGTGTGTCTGTGTGTGTAATGGTGTGCGAGGTATTCAGTGGGTTGACTCCATAGAATTGTCTCAAACTTCCCCGCTGGGAAAAGGCAAAGTAATTACCAAATTTAATAACAAACAATGGCCAGATTCGGCGCGTAAGTTGGCAGAAGATTGGCACAATCAATGGCTTAAGGCCTTCATGGGCGCCCCTGCATTAACAGTAAGGCAGTAAGACAGAAAAGCTATGGCAGAAGCAGACGCTAATGACACTCAAGATTCCAACAACAATACTCCTGCGGTACCATCCAAGCGAGTGTTGGGGTGGGTAAAGCTGATTCAGTGGATGTTAGTGATAAGTGGCTTGCTGATGCTATTAGCAGGCCTGGGTACATCGATTTCAATCTGGCATTGGTCGCAAGCGCCGATAGCTGGATCAGCGGCCGGTGTTGAGAATCATGTTGAGAATCCTAACGAACAACGGGTCCGAATTGAAATACTGCCAGGACAGTCGGCACAACGAACCGCGCGTGAATTGGCTAATCTGCATGTTTTACAGCGCCCAGATTGGTTTGTGTGGTGGCTACGTTGGCAGGATCAAGCCCATTTGATTCGAGCGGGGGAGTATGACATCAACCCGCAATGGACACCGTTACAACTGCGCGATGCCTTGCTGGCCGGCGCTAATGTTCGTCACCCGTTTACGATTGTGCCAGGTGAAACCTTGACACAGGTGCGTCAAAAAATTCGGGAGCTGGATAATGTGCGACAAACCCTAAGTGATGAGGCCTGGTTGACCCTTGGTGATCGCTGGGCTGAGTTGGGTGTGACGCCATTTTTAGAGGGCTGGTTATTACCCGAAACCTATTTTTATCAAGCGGGAGAATCTGATTGGCAGCTGGTTGAGCGAGCGGTGTTAGCCATGGTAGCAACACTTAACCAGGCCTGGTTAGCATCGAATGAAGGTCAGGGCTTGCCGTTAAAATCGCCTTATGAGGCACTGATTTTGGCGTCAATTATTGAAAAAGAAACCGGCGTTGCCCATGAGCGAGAAATGATCAGTGGTGTGTTTATTCGTCGCTTAGAACGCAATATGCGCTTACAGACAGACCCTACTGTCATCTACGGTATGGGCGATGCCTACCAGGGTCGTATTGGGCGGGCAGGCCTGGATACTCCAACACCCTACAATACCTATATTATACGTGGCCTACCGCCCACGCCGATTGCGATGCCGTCAGCGGCGGCTGTGATGGCCACGGTTAATCCTGATCAGCGCGATTATTTGTTTTTTGTAGCCAAAGGCGGTGGCGCTCATCATTTTTCAGTGACGCTTGAAGAGCACAATCGAGCGGTTCGTCGCTATATATTGAATCGTAATTAGTGATGTCGCTCGTGATTGACATCTTGGTAATTTAATTAAAGGGTTGTTTCAATGGTTATGCGTGGAAAATTCATTACACTGGAAGGCGGCGAAGGCGCCGGCAAGTCGACCAATGCGCAGTTTATGAAACAGCAACTGGAAGCAAGGGGGCTTGAGGTTGTGCTTACCCGCGAACCGGGTGGCACGGCTTTAGCAGAACGTATCAGAGCCATCCTACTCGATCCCGATTTACCGCCAATGACCGCCACAACCGAAGCCTTGTTGATGTTTGCGGCTCGTGCTGAACATTATCATCAGGTCATTGCACCGACCTTAGCACAAGGGCAGTGGGTGATTAGTGATCGGTTTGTTGATGCCAGCTTTGCTTATCAAGGCGCGGCACGAGGATTGGGGAGTCAAAAAATTGCCGAATTAGCGGACTGGACCTTGCCGGGCGTTCAAGCCGATTTGACCCTGGTATTTGATTTGCCGGTAGAGGTTGGCATGGCGCGGGTGGCATCGCGCGGGGGTGCTATCGATCGCTTTGAGCTGGAACCACCGGTGTTTTTTGAACAGGTCCGTCAAGCCTACCTAGCGCGTGCGGCTCAAGCACCGTCAAACTATTGTGTTTTAGATGCCAGCCAGACCTTAGCTGAAGTTCAACAAGCTATTGTTGAACAATTGGATAGACTATGTCCGCGCTAACAACGCCGACGACCTACCCGGATTATCCTTGGTTGGCATCCAGTTGGCAGACTTGGTTGCAGTTACAGTCTCGCTTGGGTCATGCCTATTTATTAACCGGTCCAGCTGGAATTGGTGTAGATGTCTTGCTTACAAAAATGGCTCACTCCTTATTATGTCAAGCGACGCCACAGCAACAAAAGCCCTGTGGTCAATGCCCGGCCTGCCAGCAACTTGCGCAAAATTACTATCCCGATTTGATGCGCTTACAACCGCTAGAAGGAAAAAAAGATCTCACTATTGATCAAGTTCGAGGCTTGCAACACTGGCTTAATCAAACGGCGCATCAAGCCGGGCGTAAGGTCGTTGTTATTGAGCAACTTGAGCGCTTAAACTTGGCGGCTTTTAATGCACTGCTAAAAAGTTTGGAAGAGCCTCCGGAGCAGTGTGTATTTTTGTTATCAACGCATCAGGCAGGTCGATTGCCCGCGACGATTCGTAGTCGATGTCAGCTACTTAAGGTGACAGCCCCCAGTTTCGCCGATGCCAAAACTTGGTTAGCCGCGCAGCAATCCTTGCCACCGGCGGCCTTAGAACGGGCATTATTGAACAATTGGCATGCCCCTTTAGCCGCATTAGATTGGATAAATCAGGGGTTTTTAGAACTGGACACGCAATGGCAAGCCGATCTAGCAGGTCTGATGGCGCGTCAAAAAACTGTTACAAATGTTGTACAGAGTTGGTTAAAATGGGACAACAATTTTAGTATTTTGCAAGCGTTTCAAGTACAAGTGCAACAAGCCTTGTGGGCGAGCCTAGAGCATCAAGGACCCCAGCAGGCCTGGTTAGACTTGGCGCAACAGGTGTTGTGGGCCGAAAAAGATCTCCGCAGTAACGCTAACAAAACATTGCTATACGAAAACCTAATAATGGCGTATTTAATCGCCTGCCAACAACCAACACGGCCGCTGAGTCGCATTGATTTTGCTCCCGTACCTGCTCAAGGCTTTGGATTATAGAGGACGTTATGATTATTGATTCACACTGTCATTTAAATATTCTTGATCCTGATGTGGTTGGAACGACCGAGCAGGTGATTGCGCAGGCCGCCGACTTGGGGGTGAGTAAAATGATGTGTGTGGCGATTGGTCCGGATGCTTGGCATGAGGTCTTAGGCTTATGCGATCAATACGATCCGGTTTATGCGAGTGTTGGTGTGCATCCCTGTAGTGGTCCAGAAGTGGTGGTATCCGATGAACAGTTAAGAGCCGCACTGGCGCACCCGAAAGTTTTGGCGGTGGGTGAGGTTGGCTTAGACTATTTTCATCAAAAACCTGATGAATTAGATTTATCCTATCAGCATCACCGTTTTCGCCAACATATCCGCATCGCAAAAGAGGTTAATAAACCGTTGGTGATTCACACTCGCTCCTCCACATCGGATGTGCTACAAATTTTGCAAGAAGAAGGTGCCGACCAAGTCGGCGGGATTATGCACTGTTTTGTTGAAGACCTAGCGACGGCAGAAGCGGCAATAGAGCTGGGCTTTTACATTTCTTTTTCCGGCATTGTGACCTTTAAAAATGCCAAGACCCTCCACGAGGTTGCTAAGGCATTACCTCTAGACCGCATTTTGGTTGAAACCGACGCGCCTTATCTAGCCCCCGTACCTTATCGTGGCAAAACCAATCAACCAGGCTATACCCGCTATGTGGTTGAACAGCTCTCGCAATTGCGAGGTGAGTCGTTTGAAACCATTGCTGAGGCGACCAGCGCCAACTTTTTGCGCTTATTTCGCTTGGAGCCTAACGCATGACTAGTCAACAAACCGCAGTAACGATTAAAGACGAACAGGTAACCCTACCTGCCGATACCATTGGCACCGGCACCCAAGGCATCCCGCCTTATTCTTGGCAACGCATTTTTGATTTAGTACTGCAACACAAGGGTTTGCTTATAAAGGCTCACATTATTGCGATCCTAGCAACCTTGGCTACCGTACCTTTGCCATTGTTATTACCTTTACTGGTAGACGAAGTGTTACTAAATGATCCGGGTTGGATCGTAGCCGGCCTGCAAGACTTAGCACCAGAAAGCTGGTATGGTGCTATTTATTACATTGTCGCGATTACCATTATTACCATAGTGCTAAGGGCTATAGGCGTGGGGCTCGGTGTGTGGCAAATGCAGCAGTTTACTGTCATTGCAAAAGATGTGACCTATCGCATACGACGCGACTTATTGGCACGAGTCCAAGGGGTGTCGATGGCGCAATATGAAACGCTAGGAACCGGCTCGGTCAGTGCGACCTTAGTTAATGATGTCAATACTATTGATACCTTTATTGGTACCACGGTGGGTAAATTGATTGTCGCTGTGCTGAGTTTAGTCGGCATGACGCTGATTTTACTTTGGTTGCATTGGCAGTTAGCGGTATTTATTTTGTTGATGAATCCGATTGTGGTGTATTTCACTATGCGGATGGGTCGTCATGTTAAAAGCTTAAAGAAAAAAGAAAATTCGGCACTCGATGCGTTTCAACAATCCCTATCAGAAACCTTGGAAGCTTTACAGCAAGTGCGGGCGGCGAATCGCGATCGTGCCTTTTTTGACCGCGTCCGCGGCAGGGCAAAAAATGTCAAACAGCACTCGGAGGCTTTTACTTGGAAAAGTGATGCGGCATCACGACTATCCTTTTTAATTTTTTTAGTCGGCTTTGATATTTTCCGCGGTGTCAGTATGCTGATGGTGGTCTTTTCTGACTTGAGCATTGGACAGATGATGGCCGTATTTGGGTATCTCTGGTTTATGATGGGGCCGGTGCAAGAATTGCTCGCGATTCAATACAGTTATAACGCCGCAGACGGCGGTTTGTCACGGATTAATAGTGTGTTGAATTTGCAACAGGAAGGGCAATATAAGCCAAAAGTGAAGGCCTTTGAGCATCCTGGTAAAACCAAAGTCGAAGTGAATGATTTGGTGTTCCATTATCCTGGTAAGCAGCATAAGGTATTGGATGGCTTAAGTTTTACTCTTAATCCGGGCGAAAAGCTGGCGCTGGTTGGGGCCAGTGGTGGCGGTAAAACCACATTGGTGAATATGTTGTTGGGCTTTTACCAGCCCGAGTCAGGACAGATTCTTTATAACGGTCATAATATTCGCGATATTGGCTATGAGCCTCTGCGTGAGCAGGTCGCTACCGTATTACAAAGCCCGATGTTATTTAACCAATCGGTACGATTTAACTTAACCCTGGGGCGAGATTTGGATGACCAGGCCTGCTGGGAAGCGTTGCGGATGGCGCAACTGGATGATGCGATCCGTGAGTTGCCTGAGCAATTGGATACCGAGCTAGGGCGCAATGGTATTAAACTATCAGGCGGTCAGCGCCAGCGTTTAGCGATTGCACGAATGATTTTACAAGATCCGAAAGTGGTAATTATGGACGAAGCGACCTCAGCATTAGATATGGCTACCGAGCGCGAGCTCTACGAAGATCTGGCGCCGTTCTTTGCCCAGAGGACGACATTAATTGTTGCCCATCGCTTAAGCTCAATCAAGCAAGCAGATCGTATTTTGGTGTTTGAAGATGGTAAAATTATTGAAAGTGGTGATCACGAATCCCTATTGCAGCAACAAGGCACGTATCATAAGCTTTATCGTTAATTCTTAACCAAGCATTCACCAAATATTAACCAGCGATCAGTCAGTCAATCAAGGAGAGGGTTATGTTGCAGTGGCAGAAAGTGAAAAATCTACCGGTCATCACCGCTTTGAGTTTGGGCTTGAGTGGGGTAGCTTTATCGCCACAGTCTTTGGCAGAGCGAAACTTTGCTCTCGCTACGCCGGTCGTCGTTTTGATGCCGCATGTCATGCCAAATGCTGACTTATTGGAGTTGACACCTGAGCAACGTCAGGAAGCGCGTTTAATTGCCAATCAGATGAATCATGAGCGTGAAGATAATGAAATTCTTACCCGCTCCCTACGACGTGAAATGTGGGAGTTGCTGTCTGGAGCGCAACAGCCTGATGCTAAAGAACTAGAAAATCTGGTCAAATTGATTAGTGAAGCCGAGCAAGCCCGCGTAGCCATGAGTGTGGAATGTGCGACGCGCTTACGGGCGACATTAACGGCGGATCAATGGGAGCTGTTGGTTGACCTAGCCAGTGACTTGCAATAAGTCACTGAACAGTTATTAAAGGCAACTAACGGTATTGACGTAAATAGAGTTTTTCAAACAGACGCTTCGCATAGTGCATGATGCGTAATGGCGGCAGCATCAGCGTGCCTTTATCGCTACGCTTAATCAACATCCCTTTATCCAGGGTGTCAACGATACAAATGAGTTCATGCTTAATTTTCGCTTGCGCAGTTTGCCCTTTAAGGTAGCTGGCGAGATTGATAGCCGCGGTTTTCGCTTGAATATCAGCAGCGTGAGCTTGTTTCGGTTGCCATTCAGGTCCTGGGAAACTACCGGAATCGCCGGCAACATAAGTGCCTGGGCAGTCAACTACTTGAGTAAACTCATCAGCTGTAATCATACCGCCAGCCGATAAGGGTAGATCACTATTACTAAGCCAACTAGGGCCGGTCATTCCTGGCATAAACAGGATTAAATCGGCGCTAAAACTTTCATTCGCCAGCTGGACCTGATTAGAGCCAAAGCCCATAATTTTTTGCCCCAGCTTGGTTGCAATGTCGCGCTCAGCCATCATGCTGAGCATTTTTTGCGGTACCTTGTCACCCAAGCGTTTGCCTGGCTCGGCGGCAGGATTAAAAAACACCAGTTTAAATTGATCACGGCGCCCTTGGCGGCGTAATAGCGTATCAATGCCAAATAAAAATTCAAATATGGGCCCACCACGCATCGCACTTGGTTCATTAGGATTGCCGCCAAACCCAATCGCTAAAGTACCACCCTTAAGTTGCGCTAACTTTTCACTAAAGGTCACTACTGAATGAACGCCTTCGCAGGGGGTAAATGCCTGTTCAATACCCGGTAGTTTTTTGATGAAACGCCCGCCTGAGGCAATGATTAAACCATCATTGTGCAATGTGCCTGCGCTGGTTTCAACGGTGCGTCCACCTGCGCTTACTCCTATTACATTGGCTTCAATCCACTCGATTTGCTGGCGGGCAAAAAAGTTAGCCAGAGGAATCACCACGTCGGCCGGTTGGCGCAATCCAGCTGGGAGCCAAATTAAACTCGGGTAGTAAACCAGTTCGTTTCGTGGTGAGATGACTTGAACCCGCGTTTGTGGCTGGAGTCTGCGCAGATGTTTAGCGGCCGTAAGGGCCGCAAACCCGCTACCAATAACCTGAAGAGTTGGGGCCGTAAAAGATGTGAGGGGTGAGGGAGATGTCATAAGATACCTTGAAAGTGCGTTGTGCCTTTAGCTGATGCGAGCTTTAAGAATTAGTTTTTTAACCATCTGGCTGGGTTGGCCTAAACAGGGAAGATGTGCATCCTGTGGCATAAAAATTACAAAATGGTTTTGGGGTACATGTAGCATTTGCCCCTGTAGGTTATATAGCGCAAAATCTTTTTGTTCATCATAAACTTGAATGGGTACTTCATTAGCAAGTGTTGCTACTTGCATTATTTCACTCCCGTCAAGCATGAGCTGTAGATCAACAAACTGACGATGTGCCTCTAAGTAGCGATCCTGTGATTGGCCGGTGGGGTATTGGTCAATTATGGCATCTAGCTGGGGTGAAATGGTTTGGCGACCTAAGCTGAGTTGCGCAATAGCACTCGGATCTTGGATAAATGTTAAGGCTTCATCAATGGCAGGGTGAAGGCCTAAATAGCGAGAAGCATAGTGTTGGTGATCGAAGATCATGATGGATGTCCTGTTACTGAGTTTAGATATTATAACTTGCTTATCTAATGCAGTTGGTGCGGATTTCTGGGCTATGGTAGAATTTCGGTTTTATAGTTTGAAGTTAGGCAGAAGACAATGATAAGGCAGAATCGTGTATTGGGGCGTTTGTGGGGCATTCTTGCACTCTCCGCCGTGGTTAGCTTGGCGGGCTGTGCGCAAGTCCAGGTACAGGAATTAACGCCAAGCGCAGCAAACGGCTCGGATGCCGAAGGGTTACAAGAAACTTATCGTTTAACGCAATTTCGAGATGCCGCGCCGAGTAGTTTTGAAAGCCGAGCTTTACGCAAGCAAGCGGAATCTTTATGCCCCAATGGTTACAAAATCCTATCCCGACAAGCCTTTGCAACTGAGATGCTAGCGAGTCACCAGGCGGAATGTCCTAGTGGCTCCTGTGCGCACCAACTAGAATGGCAGATCCGTTGTGGCAATATTCCACGTGAGCCTTTCCGGTTCTTTGGTCGCACGGAATAAGAGGGAGAGTCAAATGACAGATCAAAATCTACGAGTCGGTCCAGGCCTACAAATCGTGCTAGCCTTCAGCATTGCTCTGCCATCGGGCCAAGTCCTAGATCAGGCTGATGAAACCGATCCCGTCACGCTTGAATTAGGTGACAGTCAGTTACATCCCAACCTAGAAGCGCTATTGATAGGACTAGAAGTGGGAACGCAAGCCAAGTTTAGCGTACCGCCAGAAGATGGGTTTGGTTACCCAGATCCAACCAATGTCTATGATATTCCCCGAGTCGAGTTCGCCGATGATATGGATCTCGCACCAGGCCTGGTGATTGGTTTTACGACCCCAACGGGTGATGAAATTCCCGGCACCGTCGTCGCTGTTGATGAGGAACAAGATCAAGTGAAAGTTGATTTTAATCACCCTTTGGCAGGCGAAAACTTCGTCTTTGAGGTCAGTATTTTAGCGATTAAAGGCCATTAATCATCATCAACATCGTTATAAGATGAATGGGGTGCCTCCTTAGGACCTTTGCGCATATGGCCTTCAGAACAATAGGTGTGTCGTCCGTCAAAATAGGCTTCAGATTGCGGTAAATGAATGCCACAATGTGCGCAACGAACCATATTTTGAGATTCTAATTGTGCGTTTTCGTCGCCTGGGTTATTCTTGGCGCGTGCGTCAACAATGATGTTAAGTAGCATTCGTACAACAAAAAAAACCAGAATGGCGAGGCTGATGAATAGTAAGGCTTGCATGGTCAATGTGAGTCCGTTAATGGTTGTTTTTTTATTTTGATGAACTTGACGGTTTTTTGCAATCACTAATGGTCAGGTTCAATCTATTTAATTTTTTGCGTTTGAGGAGAGCATCGTTTCATGAATTTGCATGAATACCAAGCAAAAGCATTATTTGCTGACTATGATTTACCGGTTCCGGTAGGTCATCTGATTAGGTCGCTAACGGAATTAGCCGGTGCTTATGAACAATTACCCACAGATGCTTGTGTGGTTAAAGCGCAAATTCATGCGGGTGCTCGTGGTAAAGCTGGTGGCGTTGTTTTAGCCAGCAATCTTGCCGAAGCGGAAGCGGCGGCTACAGGTCTACTAGGTAGTCATTTAGCCACCCATCAAACAGCAGGTAAAGCCTTGCCGGTTGATGCCCTGTTGATAGAACAAACGCTGAAAATTGAGCATGAATATTACCTCAGTTTGTTGCTGGATCGTGTCACCAAACGCTATTGCTTTGTGGTAAGTCCGGCGGGTGGTATGGACATTGAAGAGGTGGCGGCAACGCAACCAGATCAAATTCATCGTTTTAGTGTTGACCCAGTTCTGGGTGTCATGCCTTACCAGGCTCGTGAAATGGGATTTGCGTTGGGGTTGACTGGGGTGAGTTTTAAGGCACTCGGTCATTGGTTTAATCAATTGTATCGAATGGCGATTGAGCGAGATCTGATGCAGGTTGAAATTAACCCTTTGGTTCGTATCGAATCGGGTGAACTGGTTGCGCTGGACGCCAAAGTCAACATTGATAGTAACGCCTTATACCGACAAGCAGGCCTGCTGGCGCAACGTGATATGCGCCAAGAAGACGCGCGTGAAGCCGAAGCCTCTACCCACCAGCTCAACTATATTGCGCTCGAGGGTAATATTGGTTGTATGGTCAACGGTGCCGGTTTAGCTATGGCCACGATGGATTTGATTCAGTTGCAAGGTGGGCAACCCGCTAACTTCCTAGATGTCGGCGGTGGTACCACCCCGGCACGTGTTGCAGCGGCATTTAAATTAATTTTGTCTGATCCGGACGTGAAAGCCATCTTAGTCAATATTTTTGGCGGCATTGTGCGTTGTGACCTGATTGCCGAAGGCATTATTAGCGCCGTAAAAGAGGTGGGTTTAACCTTGCCTGTGGTGGTGAGGCTAGAGGGTACTAATGCGGAATTGGGTCGTAAGATGTTGGCTGAAAGTGGCTTGTCTATCGAAGCTGCGAATGATTTAGCGCAAGCCGCGGCGCGCGTGGTTGAATTAGCATCGCAGGGAGGCGCGCAATGAGTATTCTAATTAATCAAAATACCAAAGTCATTTGTCAGGGTTTTACCGGCAAGCAAGGAACCTTTCATTCAGAACAAGCGATTGCCTATGGCACTAAAATGGTTGGTGGCGTTACTCCCGGCAAAGGCGGTCAAACCCATTTAGATTTGCCGGTATTTAATACGGTAAAAGATGCGGTTGCGGCTACTGGCGCACAAGCTTCGATGATTTATGTGCCGCCGGCTTTTGCGGCAGATTCGATTATTGAGGCGATTGACGCGGGTATCGAAGTCATTGCCTGTATTACCGAAGGCATTCCGGTGCAGGATATGTTAAAAGTTCGTGCGGTATTGGAGCAGTCAAGGAGCTATTTAATTGGCCCGAATTGTCCCGGCTTAATTACTCCTGGGGCTTGTAAGATTGGCATTATGCCGGGTCATATCCATCTGCCGGGTAAAATTGGTATTGTGTCACGCTCAGGTACGCTGACTTATGAAGCGGTTCATCAAACCACGCAAAATGGCTTAGGCCAATCGACCTGTGTCGGTATCGGTGGCGACCCGATTCATGGCATGAACTTTATTGATTGTTTAAGCCTGTTTGAGCAAGACCCTGATACCGCAGGCATTATTATGGTGGGTGAGATTGGTGGCCAAGCAGAGGAACAAGCCGCTGAGTTTATTCAAGCCCATGTCACTAAGCCCGTGGTGGCCTATATTGCAGGGGTGACGGCACCAGCTGGAAAACGGATGGGACACGCCGGAGCCATTGTATCGGGTGGTCAGGGTACCGCGGAAGCCAAGTTTGCGGCGCTAGAAGCGGCCGGAGTCACCATTGTGCGTCGTCCAACAGATTTGGGCTCGGCGATGATGGCGCGTTTAACTTCATTAGGTACAGATTAAAATGCCAAATCCAGTCATTGTCATGGCGCAAATTAATCCGTTGGTAGGTGATATTGCCGGCAATACGCAGTTGATTCTAACCAGCGTGGCACAAGCTAAGGATTTGCATCAAGCGGAAATGGTGGTGTTTTCAGAGCTCGCTTTGACCGGCTATCCGCCGGAAGACTTGTTATTACGAGATGATTTATATCGGCAAGTTGATGCCGCTTTAGTGCAGATTGCGCAACAAACAGCTGACTGTGTGGTTGTTTTGGGTGCGCCCTGGTGTGACGAAGCGGGTGAGCGTTTCAATGGCGCAGTTTGGTTAGAGGGCGGACAATTAGTGGCGCGTTATGCCAAGCAGGTGTTGCCAAATTATAGCGTGTTTGATGAAGAGCGTTATTTCACCCCAGGTGCCGAGGCGGTTGTTGTTCATTGGCAAGGTTTAAACGTTGGGTTAGTCGTCTGTGAAGATGTTTGGCATCCTCAACCGATTGCGGCGGCCAAAGCCGCAGGTGCTCAAATGGTCTTGGCGCTTAATGCGTCGCCCTTTAATAGTGATAAGCATGAAGATCGACTGGCGGTGGTGCGAACTCGCATCGTAGAAGCCGGCCTGCCGATTATTTATGTTAACCAGGTGGGTGGTCAAGATGAACTGGTGTTTGATGGGGGCTCATTTGCTATGTCGAGCGCGGGAAAGCTGGTGTGTCAAGGCGAAGCATTTGTTTCGGGGTTATACCCGCTTACTGTTTGTGTTGATGCCGGCCAAGCTGAGCTGGAATTGCGTGGAGGTATGCGCTGTTTTTCGCAGATACCAAAAGATGAGGCGCGCGTTTATCAAGCCTTACAGCTAGGTATTCGCGATTATGTGCTGAAAAATGGCTTTAAAGGAGTGTTGTTAGGTTTGTCAGGCGGTATAGACTCGGCACTGACCTTGGCCTTAGCCGTTGATGCTCTGGGTGCCGATAAAGTGACCGCGGTCATGATGCCATTTCACTATACAGCTCAAATCAGTATTGAAGATGCTCAAGCTCAAGCTGAGTTGTTAGGGGTGGCGTTTGAGCAGTTACCCATTGCACCGATATATGATGCCTATGATCAATTATTAACCCCGGTGTTAGGTGCGCCGCCAACTGATATTACTGCTGAGAATTTGCAAGCCCGCATCCGTGGTACCTTGTTGATGGCGCTGTCTAATCGTTCTGGTGCTTTGGTGTTGGCGACCAGCAATAAAAGCGAGTCGGCCGTAGGTTACAGCACACTTTATGGCGATATGGTCGGTGGATTTTCGCCGCTTAAAGATGTGCCTAAGACTCTGGTTTATCGTTTAGCGCGCTATCGTAATCGGCTTGCAGAAGTTATTCCTGAGCGAGTTATTACTCGTCCGCCATCAGCAGAGTTACGTCCCGACCAATGTGATCAAGATTCGTTACCCGATTATGCGGTGTTGGATCAAATTATTGCCGCCTATGTTGAACAAGATTTGTCACCGAGCGAGATGCTGGCAGCTGGTTTAGCCGATGCCGCTACCATTGAACGTATTGTGTCGATGATTCAGCGTAATGAATACAAACGGCGTCAGGCGGCACCCGGCATTAAGGTATCAATGCGTGCTTTTGGTCGTGACCGTCGCTATCCCATCACCAGTGGCTATCAAGAGAACATAGCGTGAGAGCAGTCCGGTGCCATCAACGATCCTAATCCAGATTGCCACTCAGCAGTTGCAACTTTTGGTCAACGAAACAATCGTGGCTCAATTCCCTGTTAGTACCGCACAACGCGGGGTAGGGCAGCAACAAGGCAGTTTGCAAACCCCGCTAGGACAACATTATATTCGTGCCAAAATTGGTCATAACGCCCCAATAAATAGCGTTTTTGTGGCACGTCGACCGACGGGCGAAATCTATTCGCCAACCTTAGCCCAAGCTTATCCCGATCGTGATTGGATTTTAAGCCGTATTTTATGGCTATGTGGTTGTGAGCCCGGAATTAATCGCTTGGGCTCGGTTGATACTTTTCATCGCTATATCTATATTCATGGCACGCCTGATACCGAGCCGATGGGTATCCCTGCCTCCCATGGATGTATCCGAATGCGTAATAGCGACCTGGTCGAGTTATTTGACCGCGTGGATTGCGGTACTTTGGTGAGGATTACCTTGTGAGCAATAGTCCATGACCGGATACTTAAGCCGTCTATTATTATCAACGCTGCTTGTTACTTGGGTTGTCAGTAGCCTGGTGTTCTTGTTAATCCATCTGGTGCCTGGCGATCCTGTTGCGGTGATGTTGGGCGAGTGGGCAAGTCCTGCTGATGAAGCGGCTTTACGGGCACAACTGGGCTTGGATCAACCTTTATGGGTGCAATATGTTCAATATTTTGGCGGTTTGTTACAGCTGGATTTAGGCCAATCGCTGTATTTTGAACAGCCCGTAAGTCAAATTTTGGCGGAGCGTATTCCCTTAACCGCTTATTTAGCGGTAATGGCGTTGCTAATCGCTGTGTTTATTGCCTTTCCCTTGGGCATGATTGCGGCTTTTTATGCCGGTCGTTGGCCAGATTATGCCGCGATGTCTATTTCGCTTTTGGGCGTGTCCATTCCCAACTTTTGGTTGGGTCCATTATTTATTCTGCTATTTGCGATTGTGTTGGGTTGGCTACCGGTGAGTGGTGCCGCACATCCCTTGGCTTGGGTGTTGCCTGCGCTAACGCTTGGCACGGCCTTAGCCGCCATTCTGGCGCGGATGCTGCGTTCGTCTTTATTGGAGGTCTGGCATGAGGATTATATTCGTACCGCACGGGCGAAGGGTTTATCTGGTGTACGTGTTTACGGGGTGCATGCCCTGCGCAATGCCTTGCTGCCAGTGGTAACGATTTTAGGGTTACAGTTGGGAACGTTATTGGGCGGCGCGGTGATTACCGAGGTGGTGTTTGATTGGCCAGGTTTGGGGCAATTGCTGGTCGAATCGATTCAGCGTCGCGATTATCCGCTGGTGCAGGCCTGCATCTTAATTATCAGTTTGGCCTATATTGTGGTCAATGCGCTAACAGAGCTGGTCTATGCCTGGCTAGACCCAAGGATTCGTTTAGCATGATCAAGTTAGCGCTCGCCATAGTTTCGTTATGGGTATTGATGGCGTTGCTAGCGTTCGGCTTGGGTGACGGGGCCAATGCCGTCAATCTTGATCAGTTGCTTACGCCACCCCATGCGGGACAGTGGTTGGGGCACGATGAGTTAGGCAGATCGGTTTGGCAAAGATTAATGTTAGGTGCGCAAACGTCTTTATTCGTCGCTATAGGGGTCGTTAGCCTTTCGGCATTAATCGGAATTAGTTTGGGGCTATTAAGTGGTTATTTAGGCGGTTGGTTTGATCGTGTTATGGTTAAAGTAATTGATGTGTTTTTAGCCTTCCCTGGCCTGCTATTAGCCATTGCGCTCGCCGCTGTTTTAGGACCGGGTATTGAAAATGTCATTATGGCTCTCGCCGCAGTCGGCTGGGTCGGTTTTGCACGACTCACGCGAGCACAAACACTGAGCGTAAAAAATCGTGAGCATGTGACCGCCGCTCGAGCATTGGGTGTGGGCTCGCCCACCATTATGCGACGGCATATTTTGCCTTTAGTCAGCGCGCCTTTATTGGTAGAAGCCACCTTTGGATTTGCTGGCGCGGTCATTGCCGAAGCGGGGCTATCTTTTTTAGGCTTGGGGGTACAGCCGCCAGCGGCATCGCTGGGCAATATGATTCGAGAGGGCACTCGCTATCTTTTGGTGGCGCCGCACCTCGTATTGATTCCGGGGTTGGCTTTGCTGTTAATGGTCTTGGCTATTAATATTTTAGGTGATCGATTGCGAGATCGTTTTGATGTCCGTGAAACCTCACGACGCAAGTTGTAATAGCATAGGAGCGCAAGGGTGACTACAACGCTGGGTTTTGTGATGGTAGGTATAGCCGGTCATCAGCTTACACAACAAGAGCGTAACTATTTAAATCACCCTGCGGTGGCTGGGGTGATTTTGTTTCAACGCAATTTTGCATCGGTTGCGCAGTTGCAAGCCTTATGCGCGGATATTCATGCTATTCGCCATCCACGACTACTAATTGGTGTCGATCATGAAGGGGGGCGTGTCCAGCGATTTGCTGACGGATTTACTCGCCTGCCACCGATGAGTCTTTTAGGTGATCAGTATCAAACTGATAACCAGCAAGCGCTTAGACTCAGTGAAGAGCTGGGCTGGTTGGCTGCCACCGAATTATTAACTTGTGGTATTGATTTGAGTTTTGCACCTGTGTTGGATTTGGATTATGGCCACAACCAAGTTATTGGTAATCGAGCATTTGGTGGCACAGCCTATGGCGTTACAGAGCTCGCATTGGCCTTTAACAAAGGAATGCAGGCGGCGGGTATGGCGGCCGTCGGGAAACATTTTCCAGGCCATGGTTATGTGAGTGTTGATACCCACCTAGGTGTTGCTAAGGATGATCGTCCCTATTTAACGCTCGATGCGCAAGATATGATGCCATTTAAAGCGTTAATTGAAGCGGGTTTGCCGGCAATTATGCCTGCGCATGTGATTTATAGTGATTGTGATGCTCAGCCGGCTGGCTTTTCGCATTTTTGGCTACAACGCGTGCTACGTGAACGCCTGGGCTTTGAGGGCGCGATTATTAGTGATGACTTGGGTATGCAGGCGGCTGTTGCGCAAGGCAGTTTAGTTGAGCGGGTGTTAATGGCACAGGATGCCGGTTGTGATTTAGTGTTGGTGTGTAATGAGTTAGCGGCCATACCGGATTTATTGAAGCAGTTGGCCGAACCAGAAACAGCACCATTGCGTCAATTACGCTTGATTCGACTACATGGACGTAAGCTATCCGGACGTTTTGACAAGCTTCACTTTAATCCGCGTCGGCAAGCGATTCAGCGTGATTTAGACAGGCTACAGCACCCAGTATTGGGTTTATAAAATATTGACTTCCGGCTCCAAATGAATCCCAAATTGGTACATCACTTGATCTTGAACCTTATGGGCGAGTTTAAGCACATCAGAACCGGAAGCCCCGCCTAAATTAACCAGAACCAGTGCGTGCTTGTCTGATACGGCGGCACGCCCTTCGGTTAGCTGATTAGCACCGCTACGTTCAATTAACCAAGCGGCAGGCACCTTGATCTGCCCGTCAAGCGTGCGGTGATGAGGAATGCTAGTCGTGAACTCGCTTTGAAGGGTATCAAAATAGTCGCTGCTAATGATTGGATTCTTGAAGAAACTACCGGCATTGCCCATGTAACGAGGATCTGGAAGGCGTTTTTTGCGAATCGCAATGACCGCTTCAAATACATCTCGCGGTGCTAGGTCGGTCTTATCAAGAGCTTGTATGGCTAACTTTAGCGGGTCGTAAACGAGATTGGCTTGCCCGGCATGACGTTTGCGTAACCGAAAAGTGACCCGATGTAACAGCAAGCGGTTTTGAAAATCTTTCTTAAAGACACTACTGCGATAGCCAAATTCACAGTCATTATTACGAAACTCCATCCGTTCGCCATCAAAAATATTCAATGCCTGCACTCGGGTAATGGTATCGCGGGCTTCGGCACCATAGGCACCAATATTTTGTACCGGTGCCGCCCCTACGGTTCCAGGGATATAAGCCAAATTTTCTAAGCCCCACCAGCCCTGGTCAACGGTATATTCGACTAAGTCATGCCAGTTCATGCCGGCCCCTACAGATAACCATACGCCATCATCATCTTCTTTAACAATTTTAACTTTACTGAAACGACAACGGACTACGACTCCTTCGATATCATGGGTCAGCAAAATATTGCTACCATCACCCATAATTGTCCAAGGCAGTGAGGCCAATTTTGGGTCGGATCGAAGGGTACGAATATCGCTCTGTTTATCCACTTCAACCAGATAGCGGGTTTTGGCTTTAATACTAAACGTATTCAGTTGTGTTAGGGGGAAGTTAGCTTGAATGTGCATGTCCGCATAAACTTGTTATAAAATGCTGTTAAAAGTAAATTTATTATAAAGGAAAAGCCATGGCTCGAACGAAAGTTTCCATTCCCGCTTGGTCGTCACAATGGGTATTTATTATGGCAGCTGTGGGTTCAGCGGTTGGCTTGGGCAATATTTGGAAATTTCCTTACATTGCTGGCGATAATGGCGGTGGCGCCTTTGTAATCGTTTATTTGGCGTGTATTTTTTTAATTGGTTTGCCTATATTGATTGCGGAGATTAGTTTGGGGCGGGCAGGTAAAGCTAATCCTGTGCAAGCGATGCGCAATAATGCGCTAAATAATAATGCCTCGAAAGCCTGGACAGGTTTGGGGATTAACGGTGTGATTGCAGGCCTGCTGATTTTGTCTTTTTATACCGTCATTGCGGGTTTGGCTTTGGCTTATTTTTTTAAAAGTTTGCAAGGTGGTTTTTTGGCCATGGATGCGAATGAAGCTCAAACATTGTTTAATAGCGAAGTCGCCAGTCCGTGGGTGCTCGGTTTTTGGCATACGCTATTTATGCTGTTCACTCTATTAATTGTAGCGCGTGGTGTGCGGGCTGGTCTGGAAAAAGCGATTAATTTTATGATGCCAGGTCTGCTGATGATTCTATTAGTGTTGCTGGGCTATGCCACTATGACCGGCAGTTTTGGTCAAAGTGTCAGCTTTATGTTTCGTGCCGATTTTAGTCAATTGACTTGGAATGCGGTATTGGTCGCCATGGGGCACGCCTTTTTCACCTTGAGTATCGGTTTAGGTACGATGATGGCTTACGGGGCTTATGTGGGTCGTAAGATGTCGATCGTCCAGGCCAGTGTTTGGATTGTGGTGATGGATACCTTGATCGCGATTATGGCGGGCTTAATTATTTTTTCAATCGTCTTTGCTAATGCCTTGGAACCTGGAGCAGGACCAGGTCTGCTGTTTCAAACCCTACCCATAGCCTTTGGTCAAATGGCCGGTGGTTGGGTTTTTGGCAGTTTATTCTTTCTACTGGTGGTGATGGCGGCGTTATCATCAGCCATATCATTACTGGAGCCGGCGGTTAGTTGGTTAGAGCAGCGAGGGCGTTATAGTCGTGCGCAAGCGACCGCTTTATTGGGTGCGTTTACTTGGTTTATTGGCTTAGGCACCGTGTTATCGTTTAATTATTGGGAAAGTGTTTATATCTTTGGCGAGCGCAATGTGTTTGCTACGCTGGACTTTTTAACATCGAGTTTGATGTTGCCGTTGGGTGGGTTGTTGATTGCGGTGTTTGCAGCTTGGACCTGGCAAAAATCAAAGCGGGCAGAGGTGTTGTACTTTTCTAATCAGCTGTTTCAACAATTCTTTGACACGAGTTTACGCTACTTTACACCCTTTGCGGTGCTAGTGGTTTTTGCGTTTAATTTGGCTTTAGGATGGTTGTGGACGTCAGTGATTTTAATTGTCGGGATCGTTGCCTATCTTGGCTATGCTTGGCGCTGTCATCAAGCACAAGCCGGCTAACCGAGCGATTAGCAGGCCTGCTTGTGATCAACTTTTAAATTAACCCATGTATTGATTCGTTACAAAACGACTCATTTCCATAAACTGTGCATTCATATCACGTTGAAGCTGGTGGGATGCGCGCAAAATACCACGCATCAGGTTAAATACTAGTCTAGGCTGGCTATCGATTAGGGGTTCGAAGTCGCTGCGTTTTAGCTTTAACACCTGAGCCTGTCTTTGAGCACGCAAGGTTAAAGTGTGGGCATCGCCATCGATAAAGCTCAATTCACCGGCAAGCGCACCCGGTTTTAGGGTTGATAAAACCATTTCACTTTTTAAGCCAGCATTCTTAACAACTTCTAATTTGCCTGCTAGCAAAATATATAGTGTGTCATCTTTACTATCAGCCTGAAATACAATCTCATTTTGACCGTAATCAGCGGGTTCTGATAATTGAACCAGCAGATCAAGTTCGGCATTTGATAGTTCTTTGCCCCATGTCGTTTGAGCTATAACATCCATAGGGGGAGTGATTAAATCAGCGCTCATATATCCTCGCAAAATTTATTGTTAAATAAACAGGTTAGTAAAGTGTTTGCGGCGGAAATAAAATATTAAACGCCGCGGTCATGCCAAAAATAAATAGAAAAATTAATACAAAAACAATAATTAGCGACAGCGCTTGTTTGTTTTTGATGAATTTTTCTTTCCATTTTTCATCCCGAATCATTGGCCAAACCAGCCAAGCAAAGCCGACAACGGCCGCAATCTGCACAAAAATTAATAAAGCCGTAACCCAGCCTGGAGTTTCCATTTACGCCGCCTTCATTAATAAATTAATAAGAATGTGATAATAAACCTCGGTTAGTTTATTAAGATCTGACAAGCTCACCCGTTCATTGAGCTTATGAATCGTATCATTAAGTGGTCCAAATTCAATAACCTCGGCGCCAGTTGGTGCAATAAATCGCCCATCAGATGTGCCGCCTGCTGTTGATAGGGTGGGTCGGTAACCTAAGCAATGAGCAATCGCATCACTGGTTGCTTGAATCAGCTCGCCCTCAGCTGGTGTTACAAAAGGTAAACCTGATAAATTCCAGCTAATTTCATAATCCAAATTGAAGGGCGCTAGGCAAGCCTCAACTCCAGCTTTTAAACTCTCTGGAGTGTGTTCGGTTGAGAAGCGAAAGTTAAACATAACCTGCAAGTCACCCGGGATGACATTAGTAGCACCGGTACCGGCCCGGACATTGGAAATTTGCAGTGATGTCGGCGGAAAATAGGCATTGCCTTGATCCCATTCAATGGCGGTTAAAGCGGCTAATGCAGGCAGCGCTTTATGTACCGGGTTGTCAGCCAGTTGTGGATAGGCAATATGCCCCTGGACACCTTTAATGGTTAAGGTGGCATTAAGCGAACCACGGCGACCATTTTTAATGGAATCACCCAATTTTTTGTCACTTGAGGGTTCGCCCACTAAGCAGTAGTCAATTTTTTCTTGGCGTGCTGCCAAGGTTTCGATCACTTTAACGGTGCCATTAACAGCGGGGCCTTCTTCATCACTGGTAATTAAAAAACCGATAGAGCCAGGATGGTTTGGGTAGTCCTTGACAAAACGTTCGGTTGCCACCATAAAGCAAGCAATGGCACTTTTCATATCAGCGGCACCGCGAGCGCACAACATATCGCCATCAATCTCGGCACTAAAGGGCGGGTATTGCCATTTTTCGACTGGACCTGTGGGAACGACATCGGTATGACCAGCAAACACAACTAAAGGTCCTGTTTGGCCACGACGAGACCAAAGGTTGGTCACTTCGCCAAACGGCATCGACTCGTTATTAAAGTCGAGTTTGGCTAAATAATCAGCGATGATTGTTTGACAACCCTTATCATCAGGGGTCACAGAATCAATGCGTAGCAGTTGTTGCGCTAACTGGATGGTCGGTGTTTGAGATGAATTCATAGTTGTTGGTACTCGCTGGCATTAAAACCGACTAATAGCTTTGAACCGGTCGCTAGGATTGGGCGTTTAATCAGGGTAGGAAATTGGCAGACCAAATCCAAGTCTTGTGCGTCGACGGCCTTTTGCTGTTCGGGTGATAAGCCTTTCCAGCTGGTACTGCGTTTGTTTATTAAATCCGCGTAATTGACGTCCTTTAACCAGGTCTGGATCATTGGCGGGGTTAAACCCTCTTTACGAAGATCATGAAAGGTCAAAGAGTGCCCGTGCTGTTCGAGCAGTTTTTTAGCTTTGCGTACTGTGTCGCAATTGGCAATGCCGTAGAGAGTCATAGGCGGCCTCGAGTGTCGCTTAGGTGTTAAATGCTACACCTAAGCGGTTATAGAAATTAAATATCGCGAAGTAGTTCGTTAATGCCGACTTTGCCAAGCGTTTTGGCATCGACTTTTTTAACGATGACCGCACAGTAGAGACTGTACTTGCCATCTTTAGAGGGCAAGTTACCGGATACGACGACCGAGCCAGCGGGTACGCGGCCATAGTGGATTTCGCCTGTTTCGCGGTCATAAATGCGAGTCGATTGACCAATGTAAACACCCATTGAAATCACCGAGCCTTCTTCAACAATCACGCCTTCTACTACTTCAGAACGGGCACCGATAAAGCAGTTGTCTTCGATAATGGTTGGGGCCGCTTGCAAGGGTTCTAATACGCCGCCGATGCCCACACCACCGGATAAATGCACGTTTTTACCGATTTGCGCACAAGAGCCAACGGTTACCCAGGTGTCGACCATTGTGCCACTATCAACATAGGCACCAATGTTAACGTATGAAGGCATTAAGACGGTGCTCGGTGCGATATACGAACCACGACGCGCCATCGCTGGTGGTACCACGCGTACACCAGCGGCTTCAAAATCAGCTTGTGAGTAGTCAGCAAACTTAGAAGGCACTTTATCAAAATAACGGGTTTCAGATGAGTTCATTACAACATTATCTTCGGTGCGGAATGAGAGCAGAACAGCTTTTTTCAACCATTCGTTAACAGTCCATTGACCCACGCCTTGACGTTCGGCAACACGCATTTTGCCTGAGTCTAGTAAATGTAGGGTTTCTTGGATAGCCTGTTTGGTTTCAGCATCGACATTTTTTGGCGTGATTTCAGCACGACGCTCAAACGCCGCTTCAATGATTAGTTGTAATTGGTTAGACATAACAATCCCTAGTTAACTAGAATTTAAAATTAAATGTGATTCCCTATTGTAACATTGATCATAAATAACCGAAAAGCTTAATCGCAGGAGACAATCATGGTCAAAGGTATCAATCATGTCAGTTTTATTGTTAGTGATGTTGAAGCGGCACGAGAATTTTATCAATCCGTACTAGGCCTGACCTTAGTCAAGCGACCCAACTTGGATTTTCCGGGTTACTGGCTGGATTTAGGTGGCGGTCAAACCCTGCATTTACTAGCCGTAGATGATCCATATCATGACGTACCGAGACCGCTTCATCTTGGCCGTGATCGCCATTTAGCACTCAGTGTTGCTAATTTAGAGTCGACCATGACACGTTTGGCTGAGCACAAGATCGCCTACAAAGTCAGTCAGTCTGGGCGTTCAGCGCTGTTTTTTTATGATCCGGATTTAAATGTGATTGAATTAACTGAGGTGTAAGTGCGTAGAATTCATTTTTTACTTAACTTAAACGCGTAGATCTTGACTTTTATCAGTTATTATACGTACTTAAGGAGTAGTTCATGACAGCAAACAATATCATTATTGCCCATCCTGAATTGTTGGTGGGTCAAGCTTTAGGTCAGCTTATTACGGCATCAAAATCACAGCGAGTGGGTTCAGTAGTGCAGTTATCGACGGACATGGCGTCCACACGGGCTAGTTTTTTTCAACAACAACCTTTTCCAGTTTTAGCTTCATTTACTAAGTGTGCAAATTGGATATTAATTGCAGATTTGGGCGGTTTGATAGCGCAGGAAGTCTGTGAGCGTTCATTGAATTTTGAGCAAACCCAAGCTAACAAAAGCATGGGATTAGGCGTGTATCATTTATCAACCACCGGCCCAATCAATGGTGAGTTGGTTTTTACACAATCAAAATGGTTGGGTGATATCAACTATGCTACAAACTCGGTGGACTTTATTCCAACACTGGAGCGAGCGATGCAAATGATAGCGCCTTCTATATCTAGTGCATGTAATCACACTGCAGAAACTAGAGATGCTGCCGCCATAAAAACACGAGTTGGGTTACAATAGTGGCTATTTTTAGCCCTATCGAGAATCGAATTATGAGTACCGCAGTATCCCTCCGCCAGCCAAAAGTCGGTGTTGTCAGTTTAGGATGTCCAAAAGCCACCGTTGACTCCGAACGCATCCTGACGCAATTACGCAGTGAGGGTTATGAGTTAACCAGCTCTTATGAAGGGGCGGACACTGTCATTGTTAATACCTGTGGTTTTATTGATTCAGCGGTACAAGAGTCTTTGGATGCGATAGGTGAGGCACTGCGTGAAAACGGTAAGGTGATTGTGACCGGTTGCTTGGGTGCGCGTGACGAGGAAATCTTAAAACACTATCCACAGGTGTTATCTGTGTCTGGTCCACAGGCCTATGAAACAGTGTTGAGTGCGGTGCATGATGTTGTTGCGCCACCCGAGCATAATCCTTTCGTGGATCTAGTGCCGCCGCAGGGTATCAAACTTACGCCACGTCATTATGCCTATCTAAAAATATCCGAAGGCTGTAATCACAGTTGTTCGTTTTGTATTATTCCATCGATGCGTGGTAAGTTGGTTAGCCGCCCAGTGGAAGAGGTGTTGGATGAAGCAAAGCGCTTAGTCGAAGCCGGCGTGCAAGAACTGTTGGTCATTTCGCAAGACACCTCCGCCTATGGTGTTGATGTGAAACACAAACTGGCTTTTTGGAATGGTCAGCCGGTAAAAACGTCCATGACCGGTCTGGTCAAAGCACTTGGCGACATGGGGGTTTGGGTGCGTTTGCATTATGTCTATCCCTATCCGAATGTGGAAGAAGTGATTCCGCTAATGGCGGACGGGAAGGTCTTGCCTTATCTCGATATGCCACTGCAACACGCTGATCCGCGTATCTTAAAAGCCATGCGCCGTCCTGGTAACATTGACCGTCAGCTCGAAAGAATTCAGCAATGGCGTGCGCAGGTGCCGGATTTAACCTTGCGTTCGACCTTTATTGTCGGTTTTCCGGGCGAAACCGAGGCAGAGTTCCAGCGGTTATTAGACTTTTTAGAGGCCGCACAGTTAGATCGGGTCGGTTGTTTTCAATATTCGCCGGTTGAAGGTGCGGCTGCAAACGATATTGCGGAACAGATTCCGGATGATATCAAACAAGAACGCTACGACCGCTTTATGCAAACCCAGCAGGCGATTAGTGCGCAAAAGATGCAGGCTAAAATAGGTCGTGTTTTTGAGGTGTTGGTTGACGAAGTAGATGAAGAAGGGGCGATTGCTCGTTCACAAGCCGATGCACCGGATATTGATGGCATGGTATTTATTCCTGAAGGGCATGAGCTCTCACCGGGTGATCGGTTAAAAGTAAGGATATTTGCAGCAGATGAGTATGATCTTTGGGGTGAGCAGGTTGACCTGGACACGAAATAACCTTAGGCTTACCTAGGTTAAATTTTATGCACTCATAGGTTATATTTATTTCAAGTGAAGGAGACGTTCGTGAAAGCGACACTATTCAAGGTTGTTGGTTTAAGTCTGTTACTGATGCTGGCACCCTATGCCAAAGCCCAAACATTAAACCCTATTCAGTTTCAAGATCAACATGGTGCCGATATGGCATTAACGGATACTGTGACCTGGATGATTTTCAGTCATCATAATGATGGTGCCAAGCTAGTAAAAGCAGCAATTGATCAAGCTGGTATCACCGATTTTTCACAATACAACGGTCTGTATGTGGCGGATATTTCGCGTATGCCCGCCCTGGTCACGCGTTTATTTGCGATGCCTGCCATGCGAAAATATGAGTTTAATATGGCACTAGACCGTGACGGCGATTTAACTCAAAGCTTGCCACGCGAAGAAGCGCGAGTCACCCTGGTTAAACTTGATAATTTGACGATTGTTGAGCAGAACTATGTTGATTCTGTGGATGCTATCCTAGCGTTTATCAACGCAAATCGATAATTCAGTGGGCTAAGCTGTGGCTATACCGTGTCATAGTCTTGCTTCCGTGTTACCCAAACCCGCAGCTATGCGGGTTTTTATTTTAGGCTCCATGCCGCGTAGTATCTCCCAGTCCCGCTTATGCGGCACTAAGTATTGCTAACAAATACCAGGCCTGGCAAGACAAATTACAGAATTTCCGATAAAATAGGTCGGGTATTTTTTGGGGGACACCACGCATGTTTAAATCTGAGCTTTTATCACCCGCAGGCACCATGAAAAACATGGAGTATGCCTTTGCTTATGGTGCTGACGCTGTTTATGCCGGTCAGCCACGTTATAGTTTGCGTGTGCGTAACAATGAATTTGATCATGATAATCTGGCAAAAGGAATTGCCCGTGCGCATGAGCTGGGCAAAAAGTTTTATGTGGTAACCAATATCGCCGCTCATAATTCCAAGCTTAAAACCTTTTTAAAGGATATTGAGCCGGTGATTAACATGCAGCCAGATGCCTTAATTATGTCTGATCCGGGCATGATTATGATGGTGCGTGAGCATTTCCCTCAGCAAGAAATTCATTTGTCGGTGCAATCCAATGCGGTGAACTGGGCAACTGTGAAGTTTTGGCATCAAATGGGCATTACCCGAGTGGTGCTATCACGCGAGTTATCAGTGCAGGAAATCGCTGAAATTCGTGAACAAGTGCCGGAAATGGAATTAGAAGTATTTGTTCATGGCGCCTTATGTATTGCCTATTCCGGTCGCTGTTTATTGTCAGGCTACATTAATAAACGCGATGCCAATCAGGGGACTTGCACCAACGCCTGTCGTTGGAATTACAATACCTATGAAGGTAAAGAAAATGCCGCCGGTGACGTAGTCGGTGTGGAGCGTATTACTGATTTGACCGGCACTACCGAGCGCCCAGCGCCAACCGTTAATACCTTAGAAAAACCCGAGCCTACTTTGGGTGAGGGTGAAACGACGGATCGGGTTTGGTTGCTTGAAGAACAGGGACGTCCGGGTGAATTGATGCCGGCGTTTGAGGATGAGCATGGCACTTACATCATGAATTCAAAAGACTTGCGTGCTGTGGAGTTGATTCCTGACCTAGTCAAAATGGGCGTTCATTCGTTAAAAATCGAAGGACGAACCAAGTCCCATTACTATGTTGCGCGTACCGCCCAGGTGTATCGCAAGGCGATTGATGATGCCGCTGTTGGTAAACCCTTTGATCCGGATTTGTTATTACAACTGGATGGTTTAGCCAGCCGTGGTTACACCGAAGGCTTCCTTCGCCGTCACGTGCACTCAGAATATCAAAACTATGACTACGGTGTTTCTAAGTCAGAGTACCAGCGCTTTGTTGGTGAGGTCATTGACTCTAACGATGACTGGTTGACGATTGATGTGAAAAATAAATTCTGTGTTGGCGATTCGATTGAAATTATGACCCCGGCTGGTAACATGACTATGGTGCTTGATCAGATGCTGGATAAGCATAATCATGCCATTGAAGCCGCGCTGGGTTCGGGGTGGATTGCCAAAATTCCTAATCCATTCAAAAGCTTGTCACCGGATGTGCTGGTGTTTGGTTTGTTAATGCGTAACGAAAGTTGGGGCGGTGATCCAGTTCGTGACAAGGCTGACAAATCACAGGATCAAGCCGTGGTAGCGGCGCCGGTATAAGCGGTGAGAGGGTTGAGGGCATAAAGTTATGGCACTGAAAATTTTATCCGGTTGTATTAACTGTGATATGTGCGAGCCAGAATGCCCTAACCAAGCGATTTCGATGGGTGAGAAGGTTTATGAAATCAACCCTGATTTATGCACAGAATGCGTGGGTTTTTACGATAAGCCGACTTGCATTAGCGTTTGCCCGATTGACGTAATTATTACCGATCCTGCCCATATTGAATCGCAACAAACCCTATTAGAAAAATTTCAACATCTGGTCAAAAGCGACCGTATTTAATCTCACAATATACTGGCCTTAACCGGTTACGAGGTGTCTACTATGTCTATAAATACATCTACAAATACGCTACCCAAACTCAAACTCATTAGTTTTAAATTGTGCCCTTATGTACAGCGTACCGTGATTACCCTGCTGGCAAAGGGCGTGCCTTACGAAATTGAGTATATTGACCTTAATAATCCACCCGCTTGGTTTAAAGTCTTATCGCCGCTTGGCAAAGTGCCAGTGATGCAGGTAAATGATGATCAAGTGTTGTTTGAATCGTCCGTAATTCAAGAATATGTTGACGAGATTACGCCCCCGAGTTTGCATCCTGACGACTTGTTGTTGAAAGCCCAAAACCGCGCCTGGATTGCGTTTGGAGGCGAGTTGATGGGTATGAATGGTTTGCATGGCATAGTGCACGAAAAAGATCAGCAGGCCTGCGACACTATTGTCAGCTCCATCCGGAGTTTATTAGAGCGTTTGGAGCAGGTGCATTCGGGACAGCGCTTTTTTAATGGCGAGCAATTCAATTTGATTGATGCGGCCTATGCTCCGATGTTAATGCGCTTTGAACTATTAAAATCCCATTGCCAATTAGATGTGTTGGAAGGTTTACCGAAATTGCAGGCCTGGCAACGCGAACTTATGACGCTTGAAGCGGTTCAAAATTCTGTAGTGCCTGAATTGCCGCAACTTTATCGTGGCATGATCAGTCATTACGATGGTGTTATGGCCAAGCGCCTGCGCTAAGCAGGCCTGGTTGTGGTTGTTAGTGGCGGCGGAACAGGCTTTCGCCGTCGTTATTACCGTCGTTTTTCGGGCGATGCATAGACTGGGTTAAGCGCAAAATCTTTTTGCGGCTCCACAGTAATTTCCAACGGCTCCCTCCACACTGACGCCATAAAATGGCAGAGCGAATTCCCGCCAGCAGTAAGGCACGAATTTTGTTGGCATTCTGTGGGTTTTGTAAATGACCGTGCTGGCCCTTAACCATAATTCGCGGTGACAGTTCGCTGACATTTTTGGTGTAAACATTAGCGAGAGAGGCAATCACATTTTCGTGAAAATCATCAAACAGCAAGCGTTGTTTTTCGGCCTGTGACAACCCCTGTGCGATAGAAGCAAGTATGCCATCGGTTTGTTGCACACTGCGCTCAAGGGTAATCAGATTAATGGCATAACGGGTAATTTCTAAATTACGCAGTTCTTCCGTGGAGTTGCTACCCATTTGAGCAAGCAGAGTCGAAATCCCAATCTGTAAATTTTCAATATCACCGCCATAAACATCCAGCGTATCATCGGGATTCATGATAAATAGCGAGTTAATCGCGGTTTTAAAGGCGAGTTCATCATGTTTGCCGGTGGTCGCAATATCATAAACGCATTTAGCGACCTGGTAGATGCCTAACAGGGCTTGGGTTCGATCTTGCTCAGTATAGTAATCTGCCATAGTTGCTTACTCTTCTTGATTGCTCATTTCGCTCGATGCCGCAAGGGCACGCCAGTTGTCACTGCGGTCATTAATAACACCACCGCCTAGGCACACCTCGTTGTTGTAAAACACAATCGACTGGCCGGGTGTAATGGCTTTTTGGGGTTGCTCAAACTCAACAACAATTTGGTTTTTACCGTTAGAGTCGGCCTGAAAAGCACGAATCCAGCAGGCCTGCTCCTGTTGGCGGTAACGAATTTTTGCGGTCAGTGCTTGGTTTAATGGCGGCGCGTGACCGATAACCCAGTCTAAATCTTGCGCTGAAAGGGCGTTGTGATACAAACTGGGCTGTTGATCGCCTTGCGCCACAATCAGTTGATTAGTCGTTAGGTTTTTATCGACAACAAACCAAGGTTCACCCGAATCACCGTGCCCGCCGCCAATGCCTAAGCCTTTGCGTTGGCCAAGGGTGTAATACATTAAGCCTTCATGACGACCGACCGTTTCGCCCTGTTCATTAACCATATCCCCCGGCTGTGCGGGTAAGTAGCGTTGCAGAAAATCTTTAAACTTGCGTTCGCCAATAAAACAAATTCCGGTACTGTCTTTTTTATTATGCACCACCAGGCCTGCGGCTTCGGCAAGGCGTCTAACCTCTGGTTTGGGTAGGTGGCCAATGGGAAATAAGGTATGTGACAGCGCAAATTGTTGCAAGGTGTATAAAAAATAGCTTTGGTCTTTATTAGGGTCAAGACCTTTTAATAACTGGTAATCACCTTGCGCAGACTGTGCCACTCGCGCATAGTGACCTGTGGCGATTTTATCGGCGCCAAGAGCCAATGCGTGGTCTAAAAACGCTTTAAATTTTATTTCTTTGTTACATAAGATATCCGGGTTAGGTGTGCGACCGGCTTGGTATTCGGTTAAAAAATGCTCAAACACATTTTGCCAGTATTCTTTGGCAAAGTTTTCAACATGCAACGGAATATCAAGTTGTTCACAGACGGCGAATACATCTTGTAGGTCAACAGCGGCAGGGCAATAATCATCGGTATCATCACCCTCCCAGTTTTTCATAAATAGCCCTTCAACCTGATAGCCCTGCTGTTTAAGCAGCCAGGCCGTTACAGACGAATCAACGCCCCCGGATAGACCGACAATAACTTTAGTTGCTTGATTTGCAGGGTTAAACATGGATACCTGATCGGATTAATAAACTCGGACACTTATTTTAACAGATTCACCGGGTCTGCAAACTGCCATTCACCCGGTGCTAAATCGGCAAGGTGATAGGGGCCAATTTGATAACGAATCAGACGCAGAGTCGGTAGACCAACGGCGGCTGTCATGCGTCTTACCTGGCGGTTGCGTCCCTCACTAATTGTGATGCTTAGCCAGCTGGTTGGAATGGTTTTACGTTCGCGAATCGGTGGGTTGCGAGGCCATAAGCCGGTCGGCTCAGCAATCGCTTCTACAAGCGCAGGTAAGGTTTTGCCGTCTTTTAGCGTCACACCTTGGCACAATGCCCTGAGATCGGCGGCATCAGGGATACCCTCTACTTGAACCCAATAGGATTTTTGGAGTTTAAATTTGGGGTGGCTAATTTGATTTTGCAGACGCCCATCATGGGTTAACAGCATCAGTCCTTCACTATCTCGGTCTAGGCGTCCGGCGGCATAAAAGCCAGGCTGATCAATAAAATTGGCCAGGGTCAGTCGTCCAAGATCATCAGTAAACTGGCACAGAACGTCAAACGGTTTGTTAAAGAGTAGGATTGGAGATTTAGGTGTTGGCATTTATGTTGCCTAAGTTGATTCAGATAACAAAATTATAACGTATCCTTAAAGCGAATTAAGGCAGGCGCTTTTATTTACTTGGGTTAAGGGTTAAAATCAAACGCTATCGATTAGCATTTAAATGCTAGTGTTACGAGTGGTTCCACAAAATTATCAACAAGATAAGCCGATTTATCTTCAAAGTAGAGTTTTTGATGGGTGATGAGCGCGAGTTGTCGGGTCATTGGTATGCGAAGTGGATTGTCGTCTAGGCTTATATCCGGCCTAGTGGGGCTCAATTAACGCTGATATTTTCTAAAACACACTGAACCATTCATTATGACTGATGCTGTAGTACTAAGTCCTGCAAGGCAGGCTGTAAAACCTCCTAAGCGCTATAAAGTAGTGTTGTTGAATGATGATTTCACCCCGATGGATTTCGTGGTGGATTTATTAATGAAGTTCTTCCGAATGGATTATGATAAAGCTATGCAGGTAATGTTAGCGATTCATAAACAGGGCAAAGGCATTTGCGGAATCTACACTCGTGAAATTGCCGAAACCAAATGCTATCAAGTGAATCGTTACGCCCGTGATCATCAACATCCTTTGCTCTGCCAAATTGAGGCAGAATAACCTCAAACCTATAGGGAAGATGACACTATGTTAAGCAAACCCGTTCAAATGTCACTAAGCAACGCGTTTAGCGTGGCACAAGAGTACGAGCATGAGTTTGTGACGCTTGAGCATTTGTTGCTTGAGTTACTCAATCTTCCTGACGTTCAAGAATTACTGAATGCCTGTGGTGCGCACATCGATAAAATTGAACTGGATATCGAACGCTACCTAGAAACAGAGCCTAAACAACCGCAGACCAGTCAAGCCTTAGAAATCCATCCAACCATGTCCTTTCAACGTGTCATAGAACGTGCCATTTATATGGTGCAGTCCAATGGTCATAGTGAGGTGCTAGGGGTTCACCTGATTGCGTCGATGTTTGCTGAGCCGGATTCGCACGCGGTGTATATTTTGGAGTCGAATGGCGTTGAACGTGTTGATGTTAAAAGCTATTTAGCACATGGTGTGATTACCGATGAATCGCAACAAGACTTAAATCAAGATTTACAACATCAAGCCGATGAAGATGATGATGAATCTAACGAGTCGGCCATTACTAACTTTGCGTTGAATTTGAACAAACACGCACTTGAAGGCCACATGGACCCGATGATTGGTAGGCAGTGGGAACTCGATCGTACCCTAGAAATTTTAAGCCGTCGGCGTAAAAATAATCCGCTATTAGTCGGTGAGCCGGGGGTCGGTAAAACTTCGATTGCCGAAGGTTTGGCCTACAAGATTGTCCATGGCGAAGTGCCGGAATCTTTAAGTGATGCGGTGGTGTTTAGCCTCGATATGGGCGCCTTGTTAGCCGGTACTCGTTACCGTGGTGACTTTGAGAAGCGTTTTAAGTCGTTGTTGAATGAGTTGGCCCGGCAAGATCATGCCATTTTGTTTATTGATGAAATTCACACCATTATTGGTGCGGGTGCGGTACAAGGTGGCGCGATGGATGCGTCGAACCTGATGAAACCGGCGCTTGCCAATGGTCAGTTGCGCTGTATTGGTGCTACAACTTATGAAGAATATCGCGGTATTTTTGAAAAAGATCGTGCTTTAGCACGACGTTTCCAAAAGGTTGAAGTGCGTGAACCGAGCGTCCCGGAAACGATTCAAATTTTGAAGGGCTTAAAAGAGCAATTTGAAGCCCATCATGAGGTCAAATATACCCAGCCGGCTCTAAAAGCCGCCGCTGAATTAGCCGAGCGCTATATTACTGACCGCCATCTGCCTGACAAAGCGATTGATGTGATTGACGAAGCCGGTGCCAAACAACGCTTAATGCCACCGAGTCGTCGTCGCAAACAAATTGGTGTCCCTGAAATTCAGCAAGTGGTGGCTAATATTGCACGGATTCCAATTGCCAGTATTACTCAAAAAGAGCGTGATACTCTGTTTGATTTAGAGTCGCATTTAAAACGGGTGGTATTTGGTCAAGATCATGCGGTTAAGCAGGTGGTTGCGGCGATTAAATTAGCACGTTCTGGTTTAGCGCATCCGGATAAACCGAGTGGCTCGTTTTTATTTGCCGGTCCAACCGGTGTCGGCAAAACCGAATTGACTCAGCAACTGGCTAAACATTTGGGTGTCGAATTAGTTCGGTTTGATATGTCGGAGTATATGGAGCGGCATACCGTATCGCGCTTAATTGGTGCGCCACCCGGTTATGTAGGCTTTGATCAAGGCGGTTTATTGACCGAGGCGGTTAATCGTCAACCCCATTCGGTGGTGTTACTAGACGAAATCGAAAAAGCCCATCCTGATGTGTTTAACCTGTTGTTGCAGGTAATGGATCATGGCACCTTAACGGACAATAACGGTCGTAAGGTCGATTTTCGCAATGTGGTGTTAATCATGACCTCGAACGTCGGTGCTGAAATGATGTCGCGTTCCAGTATTGGTTTTACCGAGCAGGATCATACCCATGATTTTGAATCGGAGCTGAAAAAAATGTTTAAACCCGAGTTCCGCAATCGCTTAGATGCGGTGATTCAATTTAATCGCCTTAGTGAAGCGTCGATGGGCTCGGTGGTTAATAAGTTTATTTTTGCCCTTGAGCAAACCTTATCTGAAAAGAAAGTGTCGTTAGTATTAGATAACGATGCCAGAGATTGGCTGGCGAAAAAAGGCTTTGATCCTTTAATGGGTGCGCGTCCGATGGCGCGTTTAATTCAGCAGCAGGTCAAACAGCCTTTAGCGGAGTTATTGCTGTTTGGTGAGTTACAGCAGGGCGGGGCGGTCAGAATTAAGTTGGATAAAGCCAGCGATAGCCTGAAACTAGAAGCGGAGTCGGCCAAGCAATTGGCTGATGCGTAATCTGTTTAAAATATAAGAACTAGCTTATATGTTTAATAATGTTAATTCATGCCGTTGTATTTTGATAACGAATCGCTTTCGCTAAATTGAATTTAATGTTTTTATTGTAAATCTTGACACGCTTTGGTAGAGTTTTCTGTAACTAAATATACGGAACTCTACCATGCCCTATTCTTTTTTTGTTCTAGCACTCATCGTTTCTTTATTGGCCCATAAAAGTTATGCCGCAACTCAGCCCGATGCGGGTCAGTTGCTTCGCGATACGCTACAACAACCCCCTGCGCCATTCGAGCGTGACCTTAACTTAGAAATCCTCACCGAACCCTTAATAGAATCCACACATGGCGGCACCAGCGTACCTTTGTCTAAAGTTGTTTTTGAAGGTAACACGGTCTTTAGTGATGCGGTTTTAGCAGGCCTGCTGGGTGACCTAACCGACAATCTATACGACTTGGCGGCCATGCGGGCGCTTGCAAACGACATTACCCGATATTACCGCGAACATGGTTATCCTTTTGCCCGCGCATACCTACCGGCACAGCGGTTAGCGGATGGTCAGCTTGTCATTGCTCTATTAGAGGGGCGTTATGGACAGGTGACGGCCACGGGTGAGCTCGCGGAGCAAGTTCAACCCTTCCTAAATGCCCTTAAACCTGGTGACATCATCTACTCGCCCACTTTAGAACGGGTAGCGCTGCTCATTGCCGATTTACCGGGCATCAGTATCATACCGATTATTCAACCGGGTGCCGAAACGGGAGCAGCAGACTTTATTTTGCAAGCAACCCCCGCCAAACAATACAGCGGATTAGTTAATATTGACAATCATGGTAACCGCTTTACCGGCGACACCCGTTTGATTGGCAACCTAAACTGGAGCCGACTCTTACTATTAGGTGACCAGCTCAGTGTCAGTGGCATGACAACCGACGAACAAATGTTCTTTGGGAGTGTTAACTACCAGTTTCCCATTCGCTATGAGGGGTTAAGAGGTGAGTTGAGCTATGTTCGAACCGATTACCAGCTGGCCAAAGACTTTAGTGCACTCGATGCAACGGGTCAGGCCGAAATTACAACAATCAGTGCCAGCTATCCTATTTTACGTTCACAAAATGCCAACTTATCACTGGTCACTAGCCTACAGTTCAAACGCTTTAACGATAAGGTCGGAGTGATAGATTCCGATAAAATTAAAACCGCTACGGTTCTACCCATCGCATTAAATTTTGATAAGCGCGACCAAATAGGGCTGGGAGGCATCACCTATGGCAGTGCTATATTCACCTGGGGTAATCTCAATATTCGTGATAGCGAAGATCGTTTTAATGACCGCCTGACAGCGCAAACTCATGGGCAATTTCAAAAAGTAAATCTTGATGTTGCACGTATTCAAGCATTCAACCAGGCCTGGTCTGGGTTTTTGCGACTTAATAGTCAGTGGGCAAAAGACAACCTCGATAGTGCTGAAAAAATGAGTATCGGTGGCGCTCGTGCCGTTCGTGCTTACCCCATTGGCGAAGGCAGTGCCGACCGAGCGGCATTACTGCAATTAGAAATCCGCTACCAACTTGATCCAGCATGGACGCCCTACGGATTTATTGACGCCGCTAAAACTCAAATTAATGCCAACCCATTTGATCAAAACCAGCCGTCTAATAGTCGCGAGTACAGCGGCGGTGGACTAGGGATTCGATACAACCACCAACCCTGGCGTGGCGAATTAATCGCGGCTTGGCGTTGGGGCGGTGGTTTACCTCAAGCCGATACGCGAGATGATGTACCGCGTGTTTGGGCCAATATCAGTTACCAATTTTAAGGAGCGAGTCATGAACCATATCTATCGTGTCGTGTTTAATCACATAAAAGGCGTATGGCAAGCTGTATCTGAAGTAGGTAAGGCCAAAAAGAAAACAAAAACACAGCGTCGGGCGGCTCGAATCAGTGCCTTAGCAGCCAGCAGCTTGCTCGTTTTTCATCAGAATCTACTCGCGAGCTCCACCAGTTTGCCGACCGACGGTCAGGTTGTAGCCGGTAGCGCACAGATCCAAACGCAATCAAAGCAGGTGGTGATCAATCAAACCTCAAACAAAGCCGCAATTGACTGGCAAACATTCAATATCGCCCCGGGTCACACGGTCACGTTTAACCAGCCCGGCGCCGATGCCGTTGCACTTAATCGCGTGATGGGTGCCGATCCCTCGATTATCCAGGGTGCACTCAATGCCAATGGCCAGGTGTTTTTGGTCAACCCTAACGGCATTACCTTTACCTCCTCGGCACAGGTGAACGTAGGGGGGATTGTGGCGTCCACATTGGATATTCGGGTGGATGATTTTATGGCCGGCAATTACCAGTTTTCTGGGAATAGTGCACAAGCAATTATCAATCAAGGCAATATCAATACGCATCAAAATGGCTATGTAGCGATGATTGCGGCAAAGATTGTTAACACGGGCGAAATTAAGGCGCCGGCAGGTCAGGTTTTAATGGCTGCGGGTAGCAACGTAACACTCGATTTTGGTGGGCCGGTTAAGATTCGTGTTAACGAAGGGGCGTTAGATGCCCTGATTGAGCAGGGCGGCGCCATTAAAGCAGACGGTGGTTACGTTTATTTAACCGCCAGTGCAACCAACGAATTAATGACGCGCGTGATTAACCAAACGGGCATTATTGAAGCGCAAACCCTGGCAACTGGTGAGTCGGGTGAAATTTATCTGATGGGCGATATGCAAAATGGGCGCATCGATGTGGCAGGCACGCTGGATGCCAGCGCACCCAATGGCGGTGATGGTGGTTTTATCGAAACCAGTGCGGCGAATGTGCAGATAGCACCAGACCTGGTGGTAACAACCCAAGCACCCCAAGGACAAACGGGGGAATGGTTGATTGATCCCACCGATATTTATATTGTTGATGGCTCTGACCAGGGTGGTCTTACCGGGGATCCAGCAACCAATAGCAACGCGGATAACCCAACAAGCAGTAATATTCACAATGAAACGATTAATACCGCACTGACCTCGAGTAACGTCACCATCACCACGGCATCATCCGGTGATGGCAATGGCGATATCTTTGTTAATGCGCCATTGGCTTGGTCAACTAATAATACCCTGATCCTTAATGCGGATCGCAACATTGAAATTAATGCGTCCATCACCAGTGAAGGTGCTACTGGCAAGCTCGTCTTGCAATATGGCCAGGGTGCGGCTAATGGTGTCATTGGGGGGCAAGAAGCCTTTTATCGCATTAATGCGCCGGTCAGTTTACCAGGTGGTTTAAATTTCACTACAAAACTCGGCAGTAGTGGCAGCGAGATTGTTTACCAAGTCATTACCGCATTGGGCGCTGAGGGCAGTAAAAACGGCGTGAGCCTTCAAGGCATGCAGGGCAATTTAAACCGCAATTACGCACTGGGAGCTTCTATCGATGCCAGTGCAACCAAAGATTGGAATGACGGCGATGGCTGGCAGCCAATTGGGAGTAGTGCTGGTTCTAGATTTACCGGTAATTTTGAAGGCCTAGGCCATACGATTTCCAATTTAACCGTTAATAGGCCAACAACTGATGATGTCGGTTTTTTTGGAAGGGTTGATGGTTCAAGTTTTCGGAACTTCACTCTCTCTGAAATTAACATTACCGGAGGTGACTATGTAGGTGGTCTTGTTGGGTTTTTGTCTGGAGTTGATGGTCAAATTTATAATGTTAATATTACGGGCAATGTTGAAGCCAGCTTTAATTTTATTGGTGGATTGGTTGGTCGAATAGATTCAAATGCCGTGGGAGCAAGCATTGAAAATGTTATTTCAACTGTAGAGGTTACAGGTAAAGATAACGTCGGTGGGCTTGTTGGTGATATGTTTAGGGGTAATTTAGTAAACGCCTACGCAATAGGGTCTGTAACAGGAAGTAATAATGTTGGGGGGCTAATCGGTGTTGCACGTAATGATTCAAGTATCGAAAATGTCTATGCGACAGGTAAGGTGACACGAACTGGTTCTGGTGCTGTTGGTGGCATATTGGGTAACAAGTTTCAATCAAATCCATCCTTTTCGATTACAAACGCATTCTTCGACCAAGACACCACCGCCCAGTCGAGCGGTGTAGGAGATGGAAATCAGACTGGTGTAACCGGTATTCGCAGTTTAACGAATACGGTAGACGCCTACACCCAAGCCACCTACACCGGCTTCGATTTTGACAATGTCTGGTTCATGATCGACGGCGAAACCCGCCCCTTCTTGCGCATGGAGCACAGCACCACCATCACCAACGCCAACCAACTGCAGTTGATGGCGATGGATTTAGACGCCAATTACACACTGGCCAACGACATCGATTTAGCACCAGCCCTGACCAATCCCAGCCTACACTGGCGCGGCACTCTGGACGATGATGCATTCCAAGGCAGTTTTGTGCCGGTTGGGAACAGTACTAATGCCTTTACCGGTAGTTTTGATGGGCAAGGTAGTACGATTTCTAATTTAACCATTAATAGGCCAACACTAAGCGACGTTGGCTTGTTTGGCGTTGCTGAGAATGTCAATATCAGCAATCTTGGTCTTATTGGCGTAGACATTTCCGGAACAAGCTTTGTAGGTGGGCTTGTTGGTAGGAGCTTAAATAACAGCGAGTTTACTAACCTTAGCGTGTCAGGAAATATAAATGGAAGTCAACTTGGTCAATCGGTTGGTGGCTTTGTGGGTCGCGCAATGGATAGTAGTTTTACCAACACGTTTTCGACTGGGAAGGTCGTTGGTGATACAAGTTTCATCGGTGGCTTTGTGGGTAGCGCAATAGACAGTACTTTTAACAACACCTTTTCAACTGGGAAGATCGTTGTTGCTACTGGTTCTTTCATCGGTGGCTTTGTGGGTACCGCAATAGACAGTACTTTTAACAACACCTTTTCGACTGGGAAGGTCGTTGTTGATACTGGTTCTTTCAACGGTGGTTTTGCTGGCAATAATCCGAGAAATAGTTCTACGTTTACCAATACGTTTTGGGATCAAGACACCACCGGCCGGTCGAGTGGTGTAGGTACTGGAAGTGGTGCTGGTGTAACGGCTATTCGTAGTTTAACGGGTACTGTAGACGCCTACACCCAAGACACCTACACCGGCTTCGACTTCGATAAAGTCTGGTTCATGATCGACGGCGAAACCCGCCCCTTCCTGCGCATGGAGCACAGCACCACCATCACCAACGCCAATCAACTGCAGTTGATGGCGATGGATTTAGATGCCAATTACACACTGGCCAACGACATCGATTTAGCACCAGCCCTGACCAATCCAAGCCTACACTGGCGCGGCATGGGCGATCTCGAAAGTTTCCAAGGCAGTTTTGTGCCGGTGGGTGACATTGATAATCCCTTTACCGGAAGACTAGACGGTTTAGACCATAGTATCAGCAACCTTACCATTCACCGACCAACACTAAGCGACGTTGGCTTGTTTGGCGTTGCTGAGAATGTCAATATCAGCAATCTTGGTCTTATTGGCGTAGACATTTCCGGAGCATTCTTTGTAGGCAGCATTGCAGGTACCGCAAAAGGGACAAGCGACTTTTCCAATATAACGGTTTTAGGTGAAATTAGTGGTAGTTCCTACATTGGTGGTTTGATTGGCTATATTGATGGTGCGGTTAATATTACAGGTATTGAGGTTTCTGGCAGTGTTGTGGGTACTTCAGATTTTGTTGGTGGATTGGTTGGCGCAATAGATTCAAGTGCCGTGGGAGCAAGCATTGAAAATGTTATTTCAACTGTAGAGGTTACAGGTAAAGATAACGTCGGTGGGCTTGTTGGTGATATGTTTAAGGGTAATTTAGTAAACGCCTACGCAATAGGGTCTGTAACAGGAAGTAATAATGTTGGGGGGCTAATCGGTGTTGCACGTAATGATTCAAGTATCGAAAATGTCTATGCGACAGGTAAGGTGACACGAACTGGTTCTGGTGCTGTTGGTGGCATATTGGGTAACGAGTTTCAATCAAATCAATCCTTTTCGATTACAAACGCATTCTTCGACCAAGACACAACCGGCCAGTCGAGCGGTGTAGGAGATGGAAGTCAGACTGGTGTAACGGCTATTCGTAGTTTAACGGGTACTGTAGACGCCTACACCCAAGACACCTACACCGGCTTCGACTTCGATAACGTGTGGTTCATGATCGACGGCGAAACCCGCCCCTTCCTGCGCATGGAGCACAGCACCACCATCACCAACGCCAATCAACTGCAGTTGATGTCGATGGATTTAGACGCCAACTACACACTGGCCAACGACATCGATTTAGCACCAGCCCTGACCAATCCAAGCCTACACTGGCGGGGCATGGGCGATCTCGAAAGTTTCCAAGGCAGTTTTGTGCCGGTTGGGAACAGTACTAACTCCTTTACCGGTAGCTTTGATGGCCAGGGGTTTGCGTTGCGAAACTTATGGGTAGATACCGAAGGAGAAATCACTAACGGTATTTTTGGCGCTAATATAATGGCAGGCCTTAGTAATATGCATCTTGATAACGCTTCGTTAACCTTACCGCCAAACAGTAGTAGTTCGCCGTCGATTTATTTCAATGATTTGTTGTTGACTGGTTTATTGGTTACTGAAAACGGTAATATTTTGTTTAGAGATAGCCTTGTTGTCTCAGAGGCAACAGCAGGGATCCAAAGCAATAGCCGTAATATTGACTTTGAAGGTACGGTTACATTGGAGGGTGATTTTATTGTTGACGCGGAAACTTCCGAGAATTTGGGCAATATAACGTTTTTCAATACTATTGATGGTCCACATAAATTGACCCTTCTGTCTGCTGGTGAAGTTACCTTAGAGGGTTTAGTTAATATAGGTCAACTTGATGCGCTTGGTCGCATAATAGAGGTTAATGAGAGTATTGAAACGTCAATAGCTGATACAGAGTTGGCTGCTATTGATGATTTGATCATTTCAGAAATTGAAATAACGTCTGCTGGACGCGTTATTTTAAGTTCGAAAAGGATTAATTTAGCTGCCGATATTACGACGGTAGGAGGCAATATTAATTTTCAACCATTTGATGTAAGTGGACTAGATTTAGCCGACCTGGAAACGTCTGCAAGTTTTGGAACGCTTAGGTTAAGTGGGAATGTGAAGCTAGATACTGGCAATGCCGAGGGCACAATACAATTTTTTAATACAAAAATTGAGGGTAACAATACATCAAATACCCCTTTGTATGATCTTGAACTTTCGGCTGGTACAGGTGAAATTATTTTTGGCGATAGTATTGGAAAAGGTGATCGATTTGGCAGCCTCATTGTTATAAGTTCAGCGGACGTAACTTTTAATGACAGCCTTAAAGCAACTAGCTACAGGCAACTGGACGCGAGCGGAATAACTACTTTTGATAGTAATGTCGATTTATCCGAAGATTTTATATTCAATGGAAATGAATTAACTTTCTTTGAATCAGTTCTAGTATTAGGTGAGATGCAAATTACAAACGCTGGATTATTTAAAACTTTGGGTGTTGAGTCTTTAGATGTTGGATCTTTTATTCAAAACGGTACTGGTTTATCAAGTCTGAATGACAATGTTATAAGCCGAAATGGAAATATTGAGTTTGCAACCCGTGTGGATGTCAGCGCATTTTCCATTCTTTTTGAAGCTAACGGAGATATTGTTTTTTCGGATACTCTGTCAAACTTAGTAAATAGGGGAAGAGGCATTCCAAAGGTTGAAATTAATGCTGGATTAGGGCTGGAGGGCGGAAAGGTTTCATTAAATGAAGTTAATGCCTTTGGGTCAATTGAGATTACAACGCGTTTGGGCGACATTATCCTCTCAGGTGATATTTCTACAGACAGCACCGAATCGAACGCAGTATTTATTGCAGCCGGTATTGGTGCGGAGCGTGGTGGCGACGGAACGCCAGAAGCGGGTAATGTGATTGTTGATCAGTTTTTATCGCTTGAAGATTTACCCAGCATAACCGTTGGCGATGGTGGGTTTATTAAAATTTACACGGGTAGCGTTGGTAGCCTTGGATTGGGTCAGTTAGCCGGCATAGGTTCGGGAAATTTCCGCTATAACACCGGGCTTGATACCAATGGCAATGAGATATCGGATTACAGCCGTCCACTGGCGGCCGATGAGGTCAATGTTCTCTACCGCGAACAACCAACGATTATAGTTTCAACGTTTGAACAGACTATGATTTACGGTGATAGTCTGCCGCCATTATCGTTTGCGACGATTGGCTCGATTAATGGAGTTGTCAATGGGGACGATATTTCCAGCGGTTTAAACGTTCGAACAGCTAGCCTTCAAGAAGGTAGCGTCGGTAGTACTAACGGTCGATTGAATGCTGGCTCGCACAGCATTGTGGTGGCGTCATCAGGGACGGATGCCATCGCAGAAGAACTGGGTTACAACGTCACTAATCAAGACGGAACCCTGACCGTAGCTGCCCGCCCGATTACGGTGAGAGCGGATGCGATCAGCCGAGTTTATGGGGATGAGAATCCGGCATTAACCTTTGCAGTATTAGCGGATGGTGAGGGCAGTAGTCGCGGCATCGTGAATGGTGAAACGCTGACAGGAGAGTTAGCAACGATGGCTACGGTACTCAGTCATGTGGGTGCTTATCGTATCACCCAGGGTGGCGTAACGACCGCTGCAAATCCAAACTATCAGATCAGTTTTGAAGAATCTGATCTGACCGTAGCTGCCCGCCCGATTACGGTGCGAGCCGATAATCAGTCTCGGTTGTTTGGTCAAGCTAATCCACCTTTAACGTTTAGTGTTGATGAAGATGGTGTTGGAACCAGCCGTGGTTTGGTCAGTAATGATAATTTATTATTAAATCTTAGCACGCTGGCGGGTTTGAATAGTCCTGCTGGGAATTATGCTATTGGGTTGGCTAGTGCTGGCAATCCAAACTACTCTCTTACGTTTATAGACGGGATTCTTACCGTTATTGGTCCAGCAGTAGTTGACGCTGTAACGCTCAACACAACCAATCTGGATATGGCAGATACAACCACCAGTGCTATGGCGCAATCAGCGGCGCAATCGGCGGGTCGTTCGGTTGAAGCGAGTCTTATTGTGGCACCCATTCCAGGGCGTGAGTTAAGTATGCCTGAGTATGATGTCATTCTGGACAGTGGTGTCGATACAGCCAATCAAGAGCCAATTGATGATGATGAGATTTAGTGTTTTGTTTGTTACCTAATAAAAAACTCAGCGTAAGCTGGGTTTTTTATTGGAGACGAAAAAAGCGAGCGCTTATTCGTAAGTTACACCGTATTTTTTGAAATAAACCACATCGGGATCAATGTCATAGGTCCATGGCATGCCAGAGTTTTTCCAGCCGTTAACTAAACGGAAGCCTTTCTTTTCACCCTCTCTTACAGTGCCGCCTTCAAAGCCACCTAATAGAAGGTACACATTTTTATAGCCATACTGATCTAAGATGCGCGCCATGGGTGCGGCACGTTCGGAAGCGGAACGACACATAATAATCAGCTTTGTTTCTTCATTACCGTCTAAATCGGCAAGACGATCTTCAAAGTCAGCGATCCAGTTTGGATTGGGTGCTGGCATATAGCGAGGCATATTTTGTACCGTGTCCATTTGCGAGTAATCAAACATCACTGATGGCAGCATGATTTTAGCAAGAGGTGAATAACCTACAAACATCCATTCTTCTGGCGTACGCACGTCGACCAAAATAGCATTGTCATCCGACTTAACCATTTCATAGGCTTGTTCTGGGGAGATATACAAGCCTTGCGGAATCTGGTGAGATTCACGCTCTGGCGCTAGCGACGGTGAGTGTGGTAATGCATTAGCCATAACCGATGCAGAAGTCATCATGCCAGCGGAAAGCAGCAGGCCTGCTAGGGTTTTGTTCAATTTCATGGATTTGTTCCTCTCTGAAATAATCTAAAGTTAATTAAAAAACAAATGCTTGCGATGTTTTTTGTTGTGTTGAGTATAAGCATTTGCTTATATCGGGTCAAGATATTTTGTGATTAAAAATTGTGCAACGCCTGTTAATCACTGCGACCTTGCAGTCCGCCACTGTGGTAAATAATGATTCGACTATCTTCGGGGAAGGCATTGTGGGCTAACAAATGATCAAAGGCATAGACGACTTTAGCGTTATAGATGGGGTCTAGTAACAGGTCGTTGTGTTGTTCGAATTGTTGTTGCATGGCGGTTATTTCGGGGGTGGTTTTGCCATAGCCACCACCATGAAAGGGCGTGTTACCCAAGCCGCTTAATAAGCGCCAGTTGCTTTGTGGTTGTCCAACCCAGGTTTCAATTTGGGGGATTAAATGCTCGGCTTGTTTTAGGCTAGCGATGCCCCATACAGCTTTGTTAATTGTGGTTTTATTGGGCGCGGCTTTCGCCAGGCCTGCTAGGGTGGCGCCGGTACCTACGGCACAGAGTAAATGTGTCCAGTCTGGGCATTGGTCATTAATCTGTGCCATAACATCGGCCATAGCGGTGATGGCCAGATCATTACTGCCGCCTTCCGGTATGACGTAATAGTTTGGGTAGACCGCGTGCCATTTCGCCATCCAGTCGGCCTGATTGCGTTGTCGATAATGACTACGACTGACAAACTCAAAGGTCATGCCAAGTGCCACTGCATTTTTGAGGGTGGCTGACCAGGCCTGCTGATTGTCGCTCAGTTCATCACCACGAATGATGCCCGTCGCCGCCATGCCATAGTCGTAAGCCGCTGCCGCCGTGGCCGCAATGTGATTCGAGTGAGCGCCGCCAAAAGTCAGCAAGCCGGCACAACCGGCTTGTTGCGCCGCCAGCATATTAAGGCGTAGCTTGTGCCACTTGTTCCCTTGAATCCGTGGGTGATTAAGGTCATCGCGTTTGATCCAGGCCTGCTGATTGCCGGTTAGCCTTGGCCACTGGATCGGTTGTAATGGTGTGGTCAAAACTTGTTTGAGACCTAAAGGGGTTTGATACAATACGCACCTATTTAATGAGTGGACATTCTTCGCATGCAAAAACTTCGTGTAGACCAACTATATCGTCAAACCCAGATTGATGCGCAGGCATTTGCACAAAATGAAACCGGTGCCGAGGCTTTTATGCAGCGTTTTCATCCACGTGCCTATCAATCCTTAAACTTTGGTTTGCACTTGAAGCGCAATCATAACCATATTTTTATTATGGGAGAACCCGGGGTTGGCCGAATCGGTATGACCAAGGCGTTACTAAATAAAGCTGCCGCCGCGAAACCTATGCCGGATGATGTGGTTCTGGTTGCGGATTTAAAAGAACCGCCAAAAACTCGTTATCTGTATTTTCCTGCTGGCAAAGGCCATGAATTTAAACTAGCAATAGAGCAATTTATTGCGCAACTGAAACATCAACTGCCGTTGGTGTTTGATGGTCATGGTTATCAACTGCGCTCGCAACAATTGGAGCGAAAAATGGCCGCGCAGCAAGAGGAAGTCTTGCGTCCGGCGTTCGAACTGGCCGAGCAACTGAGTATTGATATTCTGCAAACGGAAAATAACTTTGTTTTGCACGCGATTGTTGATGGCAAAAAAATGCGTTTAGCGGAGTTAAAAACGCTGTCTGCCGATGATCAAGCCCGTTATACCGAGGCATTAGATTTAGTTGAAGCGCAACTCAATGAAGGTTTAACTCGCTTTCCAACGATTCAACATGAATTTATGGAAGAGGGCAAAAAACTTAACACCCAAGTTGCTGAAGAGCAAGTGATGCCCTTGATCGACAAATTGAAATCCCGTTTTGACGATGAGACGGTGGGTCACTATTTGGATGACTTGGCGCAGGCCGTATTAGCCAAGTTGCATTTATTTTGGGACCAAAGTGCCGATCAAGTAACCACGGCAAATAATGGTGGTTCTGGTGGCAGTGCCTCGCCCTTAGAAGAGTTGATGCTGGATCAGCAGGGCTTAAGTCAATTTGGGGTGAATTTGTTGGTTGATCATCGTGGACTGGAACACGCTCCGGTGATTTATGAGCAAAACGCCAGCTTACCGAAACTGTTTGGTTATGCCATTCAGTCGGGACATCAGGGATTGGGCGGTGACACCCTGGGCTTGGCGATGAATCATCAAGCAGGCCTGCTGCAAAAAGCCAATGGCGGTTTTTTAATGTTGAGTATGCAATCGATCTTAAAAGATCCTGAAATTTGGTCGAGTTTGAAAGCCGCTTTGATGTCGCGTCAGCTGAGTTTTGATGTGCCATCCAGCAATAGTGTGGTGCCTTATCATCTTCCCGATTTTCCGTTAAATGTGACCTTGGTACTGTTGGGGCAGGCGGCACACTTTTATGCCTTACAAGAAATTGATGCCCAATTTAGTCGCTTGTTTAAAGTGCAGGTTGAATTTGAGGTTGAGTTGGATCGCACCCCGGAGCATGAATTGGCTTTAGTGCAACAACTCGCCAGCGAAGTCGCCAACTGGGATGATTTACCGGTTGATGTGTCGGCGTACGAGCGTTTAACCGAATATGCGTCGCGTTTGGCCGAAGACAAAAACCGCCTCTATACCAACAAAGCGATCTTGCGTGATGTGTTGGCCGAGGCGAATGCCTTTGCGCGGGCGAAAGGGGAATCGCTGGTAACCCGAGATACCATTGAAGCCACCATTGCTCAGCGTGAATTTCATACTGGGTTGATGGAAGATTACTATCATCGCGCGATTATTGAACAGCAGGTGTTAATTTCTTTAACGGATGCGCACGTTGGTCAAGTCAACGGCTTAACCGTAATGACCGTCGGTCGGCAGTCTTTTGGTCAGCCGGTACGGATTACTGCGCAAGCCTCTGCGGGCGATGAAGGCGTGGTCGATATTGAGCGTGAGATTGAAATGGCCGGGCCGATTCACTCAAAAGGGATGCTGATCTTATCGGGTTATGTGCGTGGGCGTTATATGCGTTACCGCGCGCTTGGCTTTAGTGCCTCGATTGTTATTGAGCAAACCTATGACGGTATTGAGGGCGATAGTGCGTCATCGCCTGAACTTTACGCCTTGCTATCGGCGATAGCGCAAGTGCCGATGCGCCAAGATTTAGCGGTAACCGGCTCGGTGAATCAGTTTGGTGAAATTCAACCTGTCGGCGGCATTAACGAGAAAATTGAAGGTTTCTTCAAGGTTTGTAAAGCGCGCGGCTTAACGGGTCAGCAGGGCGTGGTGATTCCGCAATCGAATGTGCGCCATTTAATGTTAAATGCGGAAGTTCGTGATGCGGTTGATCAGGGCGTTTTCCATATCTACGCGATTGAGCACGTTGATGAGGGACTGGCTGTGTTAAGTAACCTTGCGGTCGGTGAATTGGATCAGGAAGGTCAATATCCGGCGGACTCATTTAATGGCCGTTTGATGCAGGCACTGGAACGCATGAATGAGAAGTCGAGCGATAGCGGCGATTAAGTCAGCTTAATTGCGCTTAATTGCGCGGCTTTTTGTATTCGGTTTGTTCTACCCGTTGGCGTTGTCGAGAGCGCCAACTCAATCGCACCTGAATTTGCCACACCAGCTGTACTAGTAAGTAACCGAAGATCCCTGCACTCACTCCCACTACCAAACTACCTAGCATCAGCGGTTGCCAAATCGCCACAAAGGTATGGCTAATCCAGCTCCAGCTCATTTCAAAGGCTAGATTTTCTTTGGCCGCTTCACCTAATAAAGTCGATCCCAGCCAATAATTAAAATACCAAATCGGTCCCATCGTGATAGGATTACTTATCCATACCAGTAAAATACTTAGCATTAAGTTGGCCTTAAGACTAATGGCACTGATGGCGGCGACCACCATTTGCCAAGGTATTGGCATGGCCGCCCAAAATGGCCCGATAAAAAAGGCTTTGGCGACAGAGCTGCGATTTAAGTGCCACAAGTTCGGTTCTTGTAACCAATGCGCAATTCGGGCTAAACCGGGCTTTTCTAGGAGTTTAGCTGGATGGGGTGTCCATTTTTTAAAGAGTTTTTTTGCCATGTTTGTTTGGTTTGCCCTCGGCTGGATAGCCGTTACCCTATGGTTGTTTCAATTGCCACAGCTACCATCGCCGGTGCTTTTTGCCGTTATTTTAGTGCTGGGTATTTTAGCACAGAGTTTTGAGCGGCTAGGTATTGGACAAGCATTAATCGGCATAGCGCTGGGTGGTTTGGTCTTGGTGTTAGTTGAGCGATGGACAGCACCTTTGCCTTTAACTGGCGTGGGTGATCAAGCTTATGTCACCGGTCAAATTGTTAGCCTAGTAACGGAACAGCGACGCTTTGGGCGCAGTCAACAGCAAGCGGTGTTTGCTGTTCGAAAAATAGAGTCGGTGTCAGGGGGTGGTGAGTATTGGCAGTATCGATTACGACCTCGTTATGTGCAATTAAGTTGTTGGGATTGTCCCGCTTTATCACCCAATCATCGCTATCGTTTACTGGTGCAACTACAACCCCTTAGAGGTTTAAGTAATCCGGGTGGTTTTGATTATGAGTCTTGGGTCAAACAGCAACATCTTGCCGGGCGGGCACGAGTTCGCATGGACAAGTCGGCTTGGCAAACGGCTCAATGGGATTTGGGGGTAAGCTGGGGGTGGCATCGATACCGTCATGAATTAGCCCAGCGGGTTAGGGCGCATTGGGGTGATTCGGAGTTTGCTGGGATTTACTCAGGCTTGCTCTTGGCCGATCGCGCTGCGATTACTGAAGATCAGTGGCGGGTAATGCGAGCGACCGGCACCATTCATTTGATGGCGATTTCTGGTTTACACCTTGCGTTGGTGGCAGCGATGGGTTATGGGGTGGGTGCGATGCTGTGGTGGTTGGGTGTCAGGCTGTTTGGCGTGTGGTCGCTGTGGCCCAGAGTTTGGATAGCCGTGCCGGTGGGGGTTATTTTTGCCACCGTCTATGCGATTTTGGCGGGCTTTACCTTACCCACTCAACGCGCTTGGTTGATGGTGCTGGTGGTGATGGTGTTTATGCTGATGCGCCGTCAGCGCCAGCCCTGGCCGCTGTTATTGCTGGCGGCTTGGTTGATGGTGCTTTGGCAACCCGCCAGTGTGTTAGCGCCCGGTTTTTGGTTGTCGTTTTTAGCGGTGGCGATGATTTTTTTATGGTTAGGTTATCAGCGCACACGATCACATTATTATACTGGTCTGAAAAATAGCTTGTACCAGGCCTGGTCGATTCAATGGTTTATTTCGTTAGGCTTGATTCCGGGCTTGTGGTGGTTTTATCAAGCCTTTCCAACCTATAGTGTGATTGCCAATTTAGTGGCGGTGCCTTTTGTCAGTTTGATTGGCTTGCCACTGGTGCTGATCACCGGTTTTTTAGCCGAGTTGAGTTTTTGGTTAGGCTGTTGTGATTCACAATTCAATCATGTCATTCGTTGGTTGATTCAACTCGCTGATTATTTATGGTTGGCACTCTGGTGGGGTTTACATGGGGTGGCTCGTTGGCCGCATAGTGAGTTGACCTTACCAGCACCTGGTTTATGGCAAGTGGTCGCCCTATATACGGTGATGTTTTTATGGGTGAGTGGTCACCAGCAGGCCAGGTGGTGGCGTGGACGCTGGTTACTGGCTGGCGCGGTTTTGACCAGCGTATTGGCCACGAGTCTATGGCATTATCATAACGGTAGTAAACTCGAAACCCTAGCGCTAGGGCAGGCCCGGGTAACGGTGTTAGATGTCGGCCAGGGACAGGCGGTGGTTATTGATACGCGGCATCATAGGATGATTTATGATGCCGGACCTCGCTTTGGGATTAATACAGATGCGGGTGAGCGGGTTATAGTCCCGTTTTTACAGCAAAGGCCGGTGAAACCCTATCAGGGAATTATTATCAGTCATGCCGATTTAGATCATGCCGGTGGTGTTGAATCATTACGCCGCAAACATGCGTTTGATCTGCGCTTGACCGGTGAGCCTGAACGCTTAGCACAACAATATCATCAGCAGGACTTTGAATTATGTCAGGTGGGGCAAAGTTGGCATTGGGATGGGGTGGTGTTTGACATTTTAGCCCCAGGTTATTTCCCAATATTGGATCATAATGATGCCTCGTGTGTGTTGCGTGTTCAAGCAGGTGACCAGGTACTATTGGTCACTGGCGATTTAGGTCGGACCCATGAACGGGCACTAGTGAGGTATCATGGTGATGAAAAGGTGCGAGCCGATATTTTAATAGCCGGGCATCACGGTTCGCATCATTCGTCTGATCCGCAATTTTTAGCCGCGGTTAATCCGGGTTGGCTGATTTTTTCGGCCGGATTTCGCAATCGTTTCGGTATGCCGCATCCCGATGTGCTGGCGCGTGTGGCGCAGTATACTGAGGCCAAACCGCTGAATACCGCTTGTACGGGAGCCATCGAATTTATTTTGAATCAGCAACCAGGCCTGGTGCCGGTTTTATGGCGTCAGCAGCAGGCACGCTGGTATCATGTGCCCTGTGATCCATGAACGTAAATTTTGTTCTGAAGGTTTGCGTTAAAAACGCTAGAATCAATAAATAAAATCAATAAATTAAAGCAATGACCTAGATTAAAAACTATGAAGGGGTGATCTATGAAGTTTGTGGCGCTGGTGGTGATTACGTCCGCTGAAAATGAATCAGTCGTCAAAGAGATGGCAAAAGAGGCTGGTGCTGAGGGCGCAACGATTATTGAAGCAAAAGGCAGTGGTGTTGAAGAGAAAAAATCCTTCTTTTCGTTAACCTTTGAAGGCAATCGTTCGGTGCTGTTATTTGTATTAGAAAACGGCTTATCTCGCAAGGTTTTGCGTACCTTAAAACCCTATTTTGAAAACCCGGATAATGACGGCCTTGCGTTTACCGCCCCGATTGACCACATAGTTGGCTTGGACAAGGCATTGTTGAGTAAGTTTGAAACCAATATCGAACAAGAGGAGCGTTTGTAATGAGTATGTCAAAAGTACTGGTTAAGGATGTGATGAAAACCCATGTGGTGACGATTAAACCTCATGCGAGTCTCAAAGAGGCGATGCAGCTGATGAAAAAGCATCACCTGAAATCGTTGGTGGTTGAAAAATGCTCGCCCAGTGATGCCTACGGTATTGTTACCAACTCGCAAGTTTTACAGCCGATTCTTGTTGAAGATGGTGATATAGAGTTACTAAATGTCTTTGATGTCTACAGTAAACCGGCATTTTCAGTGTCGGCGGAAATTGATGTCAAATATGCGGCAAAAATGATGCTCGAGCTCAATATCAAACGCGTGATTGTCACGGATAATAATGAGTTAAAAGGGGTGTTGAGTGTGACTGATTTAAGTGATCATTTATTAGCGATGGTTGAAGCCTAATTTGTTATGAATGAAATTTTAAAACAGTTGCAACACGCACTGATCGAGTCGGCACGCAATATTTTGCCAATTTTAATCATTATTATTGGCTTCCAATTACTGGTTTTTCAAACGGTTCCAGATAACTTTATTTCGATTGCCATCGGTTTTGCCATCGTGGTGATTGGGGTGGCGTTTTTCCTGGTCGGCTTGGAGGTGGGGGTGTTTCCGTTAGGCAACTCGCTGTCTAACGAGTTTTTGCAAAAGCGCTCCGTGGTGCTGTTTGTGTTATTTGGCTTTGCAATCGGGTTTTCCGCCTCGATAGCCGAACCCGCCATTATTGCGGTCGCCCTGCAAGCGGAAGAAATTACTCAAGGTGCAATTGATGCCTTTACGCTACGGCTAATTATTGCGTCGTCCGTCGGTGCGATTACCGCTTTTGGTATTTTGCGTGCGTTGTTTGGCTGGTCGGTGTCCAAGATCATTATTAGCGGCTACATTATTGTTCTGGTCATTACCGCCTTTACCCCCAAAGAAATCATTGGCCTAGCCTATGATTCCGGTGGGGTCGCAACCAATGTCGCCACGGTACCGCTGATCGTCGCTATAGGTATAGGTATTGCCTCATCCATTCGTGGCCGCAGTGTGTTGCGTGATGGTTTTGGCTTTGTTGCGCTGGCTGCAATTACGCCGATGATCAGTATTCAGCTGTATGGCATTTTTGTTTTGGGTGACGATTTAAGTATGCTCGGAGTCGGTTATGAAAAGTCAGTTGAAGCGGCTTATACGCTGGCAGACTTTGCACCTATGGCAATTCTAGCGGGCATTTTTGATACCTTCTTAAATATCCTACCGATATTGGCAACGATTTTTATCTTCCAATTTTTGGTCTTGCGGAAACGTTTACCAAATTTTTCGCGGGTCGTTATTGGCTTTGTATTCTTGGTTATCGGTCTGTATGGCTTTATTTTAGGTATCAAGCTGGGCTTGTTCCCAATCGGTGAATCCATTGCCGGCAGCTTGGTGGATATGAACAGTCTGTTCTTTATTTTCTTGTTTGCCTTTTTGGTCGGCTTTGGCACCACCATGGCTGAACCGGCGTTGGTGGCGGTGATTAAACAGGCGGATAAATACTCGGAACTCAGCTTAAACGTAACCTTGATTCGTATCTTGGTCGCGGTGGGCGTTGGTTTTGGTATTTTGTTGGGTACTTATAAAATCGTCAATGGTATGGATATTTGGCTCTTGATTACCTTGCTCTATACGTTTGTAGTGGTGCTGGTGTTTTTTGCCCCAAAAGAAATGCATGGCTTTGCATTTGACCTGGGCGGGGTCACCACCTCCGAGATTACCGTACCCTTAATTACCGCATTTGGGATATATCTGGCAACCAATATTGAAGGGCGAAATATCCTCATGGATGGCTTCGGTTTGATTGCGTTTGCTTCGGTATTCCCAATGATTACCGTATTGGGTTATAGCATCATCGCCCAAAAGATGAGTAAACGAAAATCACGCAACATCTAAACTGATTGATAGAGGTAAGGCTATGTCTAACAAATCCAATACAGTCAGTGATAACCCATTGAAATGGCACGCCTACAAGTCTGATAAAGCTTTAGCGCATTTTGAAAGCCGAGCAGAAGGGTTGAGTGTTATTGAAGCTGAAAAACGTTTAGCTGAGATTGGGCAAAATCATATTGAAACCAGTCAGCGCAGTGGGCCACTCGTTCGTTTGGCCCGTCAATTTAATAACATCCTCATCTATATCTTGATTGCGGCGGCTATTGGTACCGCGTTTTTAGAACACTGGGTGGATACCTTTGTTATTTTGGCTGTGGTGCTGATCAATGCAAGCATTGGTTTTGTGCAAGAAGGTAAGGCTGAGCAGGCACTTGATGCCATTCGTAATATGCTGTCGCCCCAAGCGGTTGTATTACGTAATGGTCAGCGTCAAACCATTCCGGCTGAACAGCTGGTGCCAGGCGATATTGTGTTGTTACAAGCCGGTGATAAGGTGCCGGCGGATCTACGACTATTAGATACGCGCAGTTTGCGGATTGAAGAAGCGGTATTGACCGGTGAATCTGTGCCTGTTGAAAAACGTATCGATCCGGTAGCGACCTCCGCGTCGTTAGGTGATCGCTTATCGATGGCTTATTCCGGTACGCTGGTCAGTTTCGGTCGAGGGCGAGGAGTGGTGGTTGCAACGGGTGCGCAGACAGAAATTGGTCGCATCAGTGCTATGCTGTCAAAAGTGGAGATGATTACCACGCCGCTGTTGCGTCAGACGGCTGAGTTCGGGCGTATCTTATCCATCATCATTATTTTCTTATCAGCGCTTATTTTTGCTTTTGGTTATTGGGTACGCGATTATGCCGCCGCCGAGATGTTCTTAGCTGCGGTGAGTTTAGCGGTATCGACCATTCCCGAAGGTTTACCGGCCATTATGACCATCACCCTGGCTATTGGGGTGCAAAAAATGGCACGACGCAATGCCATTATTCGGCGTTTGCCTGCTGTGGAAACCCTTGGCGCCGTCACCACGATTTGCTCTGATAAAACCGGCACGCTTACCTGCAATGAAATGACGGTGCAAGCCTTGGTCACTGCGGACCATCAGTACCAGGTATCCGGTGTGGGTTATGCGCCACAAGGAGCCATCGAAATCGATGGCAAGATGCGCGATCTCGACCAGCTAGATCCGGCACTGGTTATGGGTTTAAAAGGCGTCTTGTTATGTAATGACAGCTGGTTGGTCGAAAAAGAGGGTGATTGGCAGGTTAGTGGCGATCCTACTGAGGGGGCATTACTCGCCGCCGCGATTAAAGCTGGGCTTGATCCAAAAATAGAAACAGGCTTATGTCCACGTACCGATTTGATTCCGTTTGAATCGGATCATAAATTTATGGCCACTCTGCACCATGATCATCAAGGTCAGGGTTATATTTTTATCAAGGGTGCGCCAGAGCGGGTATTGACCATGTGTCAGCATCAAGCGACCGCAGCGGGTGAACAGCCGATTGATGCTGATTTTTGGCATCAGTCGATGGAGCGGCTGGCCGATAGTGGTCAACGGGTGTTGGCGATTGCGGTGAAAAAAGTCCCCGGTACGCAGATGGAACTTGGCTTTGATGATGTTAAAGCAGGCGCGGTGCTCCTTAACTTATTTGGCATTATCGATCCACCGCGCGAAGAGGCGATTAAAGCGGTTGCCGAATGTCACCAAGCCGGTATCCGGGTGAAGATGATTACCGGAGACCATGCGGCTACCGCCAAAGCGATTGGCTTACAGCTGGGTATTGGTGATGGTAAAACCGCGATTACCGGTCATGACATTGAGCAAATGGATGATACGGCGTTGCAAAAAGCGGTAACGGATGTCGATATTTTTGCGCGCACCAGTCCAGAGCATAAACTCAGATTGGTGGCGGCCTTGCAAGCGCAGGGTCATGTCACGGCAATGACTGGTGACGGAGTGAACGATGCGCCAGCCTTGAAGCGGGCGGATGTTGGTATTGCGATGGGTAAAAAAGGCACCGAAGCTTCAAAAGAGGCTTCAGAAATGGTGCTGGCTGATGATAATTTTGCCTCGATTGCACGTGCCGTTAAGGAAGGCCGTACGGTTTATAACAATATTCGTAAATCGATTTTGCACATGTTACCGACTAATGCGGGTCAATCCTTAACGATTATCTTTGCTATTTTATTGGCCCATCAATTGCCATTAACGCCTGTGCAGGTATTGTGGGTCAACATGGTGACCTCGGTAACGCTGGCGATGGCCTTGGCCTTTGAACCAACGGAGCCCGGTGTCATGCGTCGCCATCCGCGGCGTCCGGATATGCCATTATTATCCGGCTTAATGCTGTGGCGGATTCCGTTTGTCGCATTATTGCTGTGGGCGGGTACCTTTGGACACTTTGTTTATATGGATATGCTTGGGGTGATGGATGACTACGCCAGAACCGTGGCGATTAACACCCTGGTTGCTGGTCAGTTGTTTTATCTGTTTAACCTGCGTTATATCGATCAGCACGTATTTAGTGTTGATGGTTTATTTGGCAGTAAGGCGATGTGGATTGCGGTGGCTGTGCTGATTGTAATCCAGTTAGCCTTTACCTATGCACCGTTGATGAATACCTTATTTGGTACCACGCCGATTGCACTGGAAGACTGGGGACGAATTTTAGTATTTGGTTTGTTGGTGTTTTTATTGGTAGAGCTAGAGAAGTGGGTGCGCCGACGTTACTTTATCAGCGTTTAAACCGGTTTTATGCAAAATAAGCCTGCTCAGCCTTATACCTATTTGCTAAAATCTTACTTAATTTACTTTACGCATTTAAGGTTGCCCAAATGCTAGAACAAACTCTAACTCAAGTTATTATTTTACTTGGGTTAACCGTATTTATTATTTTGGTGTTTAAAAAACTGCAGATCCCAGCCAGCTTGGGTTATTTGGCGGTGGGTGTGTTATTGGGCGCCTATACGCCCGGTCCGGTTATTGAGGAAGAATATATTCGGCTGATTGCCGAGTTTGGGATTGTCTTTTTGCTCTTTACCATTGGGTTGAGCTTTTCCATGGCGCAAATTTATGCGTCGAGGCATACAATTCTGGGCTTGGGAACTGCGCAGGTGGTCTTAACCACGGCGGTGGTTGCGGTGATTTTGTGGGCGCTGGGTGTACCGGCGATTGCGGCGTTTGTAATTGGCGCAATTTTTGCCCAGTCCTCCAGTACGATTATTATTAAACAGCTCGCCGAGCAGGGCGAGGGGCAAACCCGTCATGGCCGTTTAGGAACCACTTTGTCGGTGTTCCAGGATATTACCGCGGTACCTTTTGTGGTGGTGATTCCGGTGTTGGCAATTGCCAGCACGCAAGCCTTGGCGATGGATTTAAGTTGGGCGTTGTTGAAAGCCTTATTTGCGTTTTTCTTAGTGTTCTTTTTAGGGCGTTATTTACTCAAACCTTTCTTTCATACTGTGGCGCAACGAAACTCCGCAGAGTTGTTTACCTTATCGGTGCTGTTTGTCTCTTTGGTGGCCGCTTGGACTACCATGAGCCTGGGTTTATCCATGGCGTTTGGTGCCTTCTTAGCGGGGATGATGCTTGCGGAAACCGAGTTTAAACATCAGGTGGAATCAACCATTCGTCCATTTAAAGATGTACTCTTGGGCTTATTCTTTATCAGTATTGGGATGCTGTTTAATCCATTTTCACTGCCTGATATTTGGGTTGAAGTGCTATTAGTAACCCTCGCTATTTTTGTCATCAAGATTTTATTAGTCACCTTAATTGTCAGAGTATCCGGGATTGATTTACAAACGGCCATACGTACCGGATTACTTTTAGCGGTAGGTGGCGAGTTTGGTTTTGCGCTGTTGGCAATTGGGATTGATGCCAGCATTCTAGAAGATCGCATGGCGCAGATCGTGTTGACCTCGGTGCTATTCTCGATGATTTTAGCGCCATTCTTAATTCGTTATAACCAAACAATTGCCAGTTGGTTTAAGCCGAGAAAGCCTTTATTGGCGATGACGACGGATCCCGAGTTAGCCCCGACCGCTTCGGAAGAACACGTGGTGATTTCCGGCTATGGCCGAATAGGTCAGATTGTTGGCCATATGTTAGAAAAAGAGAAAATTACTTATGTGGCGCTGGATATGGATGCCGGGCGGGTTAAAGAGGCACGATTAGGTGGTGAGCCGGTTTATTATGGCGATTCATCGGATTTGACCGTATTAGAGGCTGTGGGCGTGCCTAAAGCGAAGCTGCTACTGATTTGCCATGATGATTTACCAGCCACACTTAAAACTTTAAAGTTAGCGCGATTACTGAATCCCGAGGTTCCTATTTTAGTAAGAACACGCGATGAAATTCATGTCGCGGAGTTGCGGCGAGCCGGTGCGACCGAGGTAATACCAGAGACGTTCGAGGCCGGTATTATGTTGAGCTCGCATGCAATGTTGGCATTGAAAATGCCTTTAGCAAAAGTGGCACGTACCTTACAAGACTCGCGCGTTGATCGTTATCAAATGATGCGTGAATTATTTAGAAGCACGGTGGAAATTAATGATTGCATTAATCTTCCGGAGTTCTTACATTCTGTAGCCTTAACAGAAGGCAGTTCGGCCATTGGAAAGCGGTTAGATGAGTTAGATTTAGAAGACGACCAGGTTGAATTAAATGCGTTGGTGCGAGATGGCGAACGTAATTTAAGTCCGCAACCGGATACGGTATTAATGCCGGGTGATGTGTTGGTGTTATTTGGCACCCAAGAAAATTTAACCAAGGTCGAAAGTCGACTCACTAACCTCTGCGTTATTTGCTGATGAGTTGGCCAGGTTTTTGGTTAAAACCCAATTGGCGAGCACAATTATTGCGGCCATTAGCAGGCCTGGTTGCATGGGTCGCGAAACGGCGTTTTAAGGCGTTTAAGCAACAAGCAACCCACGATTACGATAATAAGATGCCTTTTGTGTTGGTGGTGGGGAATTTGGTGGTTGGCGGTAGTGGTAAAACGCCGCTGATTAGTTGGCTAATTCCGCTGTTGCAAGCGCAGGGCTGGCGGGTTGGGGTGATTGCTCGCGGTTATGGCGGCGTGGCCATTCAGAATCCGCAACAGGTTACGGCAGTCAGCGATCCGGCGGTAGTAGGCGACGAACCCTTGATGTTGGCACAAGCCTTTGATATTCCTATTGTGGTGTGTCGTGATCGCGCGGCGGCTTTAGCAGGCCTGCTGGCTATCGAGTCGGTAGATATTGTCATTAGCGATGATGGTTTGCAGCATTATGGCCTAGCACGTGATATGGAACTGGTCGTTTTTGATGCCAGCCGACCAAATGATGGCATTGGTAATGGCTATTGTTTGCCTGCGGGACCGTTGCGGGAACCGCTTGATCGTTTGCAGCAGGTGGATTTTGTGTTGTTTAACGGCGCAATTTCGCCAGTGTCGCCCACCAGCTTTTATAACCCGCCCAGCTGGTTGGCGGCTGTTGATAATAGTCCACCCAGCTATGGCTTTGCATTAGAGCTGCAACAAGCCTATCGGTTGGATGATGCTAGTCAGCAGAAACCCCTGGCGGACTTTCAGGGGCAGTTTATCTATGCCATCGCAGGTATTGGTCATCCACAGCGGTTTTTTAGCGCACTCAAGCAACAGGGGTTGGATGTTTTCGAAAAGCCCTTTGCTGACCATTATGTTTTTAGCGAAGCAGATTTTGCCGAGCTTGATCCAACAAAACCCTTAGTTATGACGGCTAAAGATGCGGTAAAATGTCAAAAATTTGTAAAAGGTGTGTTTGCAAAAGATCGTTTTGCCAACACAAATTGGTGGGTCTGTCCAGTAAAAGTGGTCATGGATGCGGCATTTGAAAGCGCATTATTGACAAAATTGCATCAACACCCACGCTTGTCCCGCAATACAGCGACTTAATCTTAGGCATTAAAAGGCGAGAACAACAATGAGTTTAAATCCGAACCTGCTCGATATTTTGGTATGTCCTGTTACAAAAACCAAGTTGTATTATGACAAAGAAAAACAAGAGCTTATTGCCACCGCGGCCAATCTAGCCTATCCGATTCGAGATGATATTCCGGTGATGCTAGAAGATGAGGCTCGGGTTATTAGTGCCGAAGAGGCCGAACATTATCGCAAGTTAAAAGGTTAGCCAACATGGCATTTACTGTCATCATACCTGCTCGTTATGCGTCAACCCGATTGATGGGTAAGCCATTACTGGATATTGCTGGCCAGCCGATGATTTATTGGACCTGGCAAAACGCGATTAAGAGCGCCGCCACCCGCGTGATTATCGCAACCGAATCGTTTGAAGTTCAGCAGGCCTGTTTGGCAATGGGCGCGGAGGTGTGTTTAACCTCGGACCGGCACGAATCAGGTACCGAGCGGATTGCCGAGGTGATTGAGCGTTTGAGTTTACCCTGTGACGAGGTGATTGTGAACCTGCAGGGGGATGAGCCGATGTTGCCACCTGCGCTGATTGATCAAGTTGCTCATGCCTTAATGGGACGTCATGATGTTGAAATGGCGACGCTGTCTGAACCCATTACGGATCTGGATATCTTATTTAGCCCACACGCGGTAAAAGTGGTTACCGATGCCAAAGATTTTGCCATTACCTTTAGTCGCGCCCCGATGCCATGGGCGCGTGATGCTTTTGCAGAAGATCCCAAGCAATGGCCTAGTTGGCCTTATCGCCGCCATATTGGCTTGTATGCGTATCGTGCCGGGTTTGTGGAGCGTTATGTCAACTGGCCGGTGTGTGAGCTGGAAATGATTGAGCGGTTGGAGCAACTGCGTGTGTTGTGGCATGGTGAACCGATTCTAGTGCTGGAAGCATTAATGGATGCTGGGATAGGGGTGGATACCCAAGCAGAGCTTGATAAGGTGCGTGTAAAAATAGCAGGCCTGCTAAATGCTTAAGTTTTTGGGTTTGTTATTGGTATTGGTGTTTTTTATTTGGTTTATTAAATACCAGTGGCAGCGCAAAAAAATGCAATGGCGTGGCGAGGTGATTCCCGAACAAAAAGGTCTAAAAGGACTGCGCCCGATAACCCTACTTAGCGGGGTTTTTGTAGTGATGTATGGCGGTTATATTATTTGGTATGTGTTTGATGCCTGGTTACAAGGTTAAGGAGGGTTTCGATGTTAGCCTATTTACACGGTTATCAATCCAATGGTTTAAGTTATAAGGCGCGACATTTTAAGCGTGCTTTTGGTAGTAACCAAGTGTTCTGCCCATCATTACCTGATAAAGTGCCCTTAGCCATCAATACGCTAGAGCAGTGGTTAGAAACTCAAACCCAACCGGTAGGCCTAATTGGAGCGTCCTTAGGTGGCTTTTATGCGCTCTATTTAGCAGACAAGTATCAAGTCCCGGTCGTATTGATCAATCCAGCGATTCCTCCTTTAGCACCCTTAGTCGATGTTATCGACACGACCAGCCAAGATCAGCGATTTGTTTGGACAGAAGAGGTTTGTGAGCCCCTGAAACCCTATTTTATTCCAACCTTAGCAGATGCCACGCTTAAGCGCGTCTTGTTGTTACAACAAATGGATGATGAGATTTTAGATCCTAAGCGGGCATTACATTATCTGCAAGGTGCTTCGATTCATCGTGCGGTCGGTGGTGGTCATAAGTTTGAAAAAATTAGTGTGTTTGATCAACAGATAGCTCAGTTTATGCAGCGTCAAGGCGTCGCTGTGTCAATAGTTGATTCGGATAGCGCCGGCTAAATAAAGAGAAGATATATGCCCAACCCTGTCAGTTTAAAAGGCTCTGTTTTATCGCTATCGATTTTAAAGGTAGCGAGTGCGGAAATTGATCATGTTACACAATCACTAGTCGAAATTCTTGGCAAAGCACCGGCTTTTTTTAAAGGCTTGCCAATTGTTATAGAGTTAGATGTCACCATTGAAGACCCGATGTTTTTGGCGTTGTTGGTCGAGTTTTTACACCAACAAGAATTGGTGCCGATTGGGGTGCGTACCGATGAGCAAGGGGTGATGGAGCAAGCAAAGTTTGCTGGCTTGGCGGTGTTTGATCCAAAAGATAAGCCCAAGCCCGATGCTATTGCCACAGCTGAGGCTGCGCAACCTGCTGAAGCGATCAGTCGAGAAGCCGATGTTTCCATTAACCCAGTAATCTCAAATCAGACCGCTTTAATGGTGCGCGGTGCGGTGCGTTCAGGGCAGCAGATTGTTGCCAAAGACCGTGACTTACTAGTGAGAGGGTCGGTTAATCCAGGGGCCGAAATTATAGCGGATGGTCATGTGCACGTGTATGGCGCGATGCGCGGCAAATTATTTGCGGGTAGTAGTGGTAATCGTGATGCCCGCATTTTTGTGCAAAAGCTCGACGCGGAACTCGTGTGTATTGCCGGCTTCTTTTTATTGGCTGATGACATACCACAGAGGTATCGTGGTCAGGCGGTAGAAGTTTATTTGGCCGAAGAAAGTTTACGTTTTGAATTTTTAGGGTAAACTATATACATAATTTTAATTAGTTGTATTTTTTTAGTGAAGGAGTAGTTGTGGCTCGTGTCATTGTAGTGACTTCAGGAAAAGGCGGTGTGGGCAAAACCACAACCAGCGCAAGTTTTTCAGCCGGCTTAGCCGCGCGCGGTCATAAAGTGGCTGTTATTGATTTTGATGTCGGCTTGCGTAATTTGGATTTAATTATGGGCTGTGAGCGTCGTGTCGTCTATGATTTTGTCAATGTGGTGCAGGGTGAAGCCACTCTTAAGCAAGCATTGATTAAAGATAAGAAAACCCCAAATTTATTTGTACTAGCCGCTTCGCAAACTCGCGATAAAGATGCGTTAACGCAAGAAGGCGTTGGTAAAGTCATTGAAGATTTAAAAGCGGACGGCTTTGAATACATTATTTGTGATTCTCCTGCTGGTATTGAAAAAGGTGCGCAATTAGCCCTTTATTTTGCCGATGAGGCGATTATTGTCACCAATCCTGAAGTGTCTTCGGTGCGAGATTCTGATCGTATTCTGGGCATACTACAAGCGAAATCACGTCGTGCTGAGCAGGGCGAAGATTCGATTAAAGAACATTTGGTGTTAACTCGTTATAATCCAATGCGCGTGGCGGCTGGAGAAATGCTCGCTATGAACGACGTCGTCGAGTTATTAAGCGTTGATTTATTGGGTGTGGTGCCAGAGTCACAAGATGTGTTGCAGGCTTCTAATGCCGGTACACCGGTGATTATGCAAGACGGTACCGATGCGTCGGAAGCCTATAAAGATATCGTGGCACGGTTTTTAGGTGAAGAAAAACCCCAGCGTTTTTTAACGATTGAGCATAAAAGTCTGTTCAAAAAGTTATTTGGGAAGTAGTCATGAGATTATTAGATTATCTATTAGGTCAAAATCGTAAGGGGTCTGCCAATCAAGCAAAGGATCGTTTGCAAATCTTACTAGCACATGAGCGTTCGCAATCAACTGCCCCCGATTATTTGCCGAAAATGCGCCAAGAAATTTTAGAAGTGATTGGTCGCTATGTGGATATTGACGAGGAAAACTTACAAATTTCCTTAGATGCCGATAACGGCTATGAAGTGTTGGAGTTAAATCTGATTTTACCGGATGCGAAACGTCCGAGCTAAAATTTGGTAAGGCTTAAATAACCAGGCCTGCTATAGCAATTAGCAGACCTGCTACTCAGGCTGACTTACACGACTTACATGAATGAGTACCCCAAAAAGTGGGTGGTCAACATAGTGGAGTTCTCCAGGTCGCACACGACGTGATTCGTCTATCACAAACGTCCAACTGTCGGGTAACCAGGCTAATTCGATGCCCTGGTGTTCAGCAAAACGTTCACGAAGATTGGCCGGTATCCTGCGGTCTAGTTCTACTAAAATCTCAACATGATTAAAGCGTTCTTGATAGGCTCTGACTTGCCCGTAAATGGGTGATGTTTCATGACGGCGTTTTTGCAGTTGACTGTCAATGATAATAGGTTGTGCTTGGTTACGATTAAAAGCGGGTTGCTGCCACGCAAAATGGGCCAGTACATCATAGCCCCGATCGGTGGTCATGCGACTGCGCACCTCGGCGAGTTGTAGGTCATCTAATACTACCGGCGTTGCCCAGGTTGTGGTTTCATCCAGCCTAACAGGGTTATCGGATAGCACCAGGCCTGGTGTTAGTGGCCAGTATTCTTCGGTCCAACCCCGTTGCGCTAAGCTTTGAAAAATAATAATTTCCACATGAACCTGAGGAGTGTCAGAGGTCTGGGCTTTGGCAATGTTTGGCGCAATTAAGGCTGCGCTGATCAGGGGTAGTAAAAGCCAAGCTGTGGCAAAAATGCGGGTAAGCTGTTTCATAAATTCGTTTGGCCTATGATTAATGAGCTTGCAAATGGGTGAGGGTAAACTGCAGATGTTTCACCCGATCTACAACGGTTTCCATCTTATCAAGAATTTTTAATTCTGCTTGACCTTTCAGTTTGTAGCGTTGCGGGTGGGTTTGCATCAGCTGAATCAGCTTATCGGCCGAAATCTTGGGTTGGGCATTAAATTGGATCCGAATCATCGCCGCACTGGCATCGATTTTAATAATGCCTATCGGTTGTGCCAGTAGTTTTATTTGCGTGGTGCTAAACAGGGTTTTGACCTGATCGGGTAGCAAACCAAAGCGGTCAATCATTTCAACTTCCAGTTCGTGCAATTCCGCGTCGGTTTCGGCACTGGCAATGCGTTTGTAAAACACGAGGCGTGTATGAATATCGGCCAGATAATCTTCAGGAATGAGTGCGGCACTGCCGAGTTCAACTTCACAATGCGCCTCCAGCTCAAGACTCAGCGCCGGCTGCTTGCCCGATTTTAGGGCTTTGACGGTGCGTTCCAGCAATTCATTGTAAAGCCCAAAACCAACTTCTTGAATTTGTCCCGATTGGCCTTCGCCGAGCAATTCGCCAGCACCGCGAATTTCTAAATCGTGGCTCGCCAGCATAAAACCGGCACCCAGCGTGTCATGCTTGGCAATGGCATCTAAACGTTTGCGTGCGTCGTCGGTGAGTGTATTGGGTTCACCGGTGAGCATATAGGCATAGGCTTTATGATGTGAACGACCGACGCGACCGCGTAATTGATGCAACTGGGCTAAACCAAATTTGTCGGCACGGTGAATTAAAATTGTATTGGCATTGGGTACGTCAATTCCGGTTTCAATAATGGTGGTACAAACAAGAACTTGACTGCGACGGTGATAGAAATCTTGCATCACCTGTTCGAGTTGGCGTTCGTTCATTTGACCGTGTGCCACTGCGACCTTCGCTTCCGGGATCAACATGGCGAGATCGTCGGCCATGCGATCAATCTTATCGACCTCATTAAAGAGAAAGTAAATTTGACCGCCGCGGCGTAGTTCTCGCAAACAGGCTTCGCGTACGGTTTGGGGTTGCCAGGCCTGCACAAAGGTTTGCACCGACAAACGTTTGGCCGGTGGTGTCGCAATAATCGACAGGTCGCGTAGGGCATTCATCGCCATACTGAGCGTGCGTGGGATTGGGGTGGCGGTCATGGTTAAGATATCCACCTGGGTTCGCCATTTTTTGAGTTGTTCTTTCTGGCGCACGCCAAAACGGTGTTCTTCGTCAATAATCAGTAGACCTAGGCGGTTAAATTTGACATCCTTTTGAATCAGTTTATGGGTGCCAATAACGATGTCGATACCACCTTCGGCGAGTTTTTCTAATGTGAGGTTTTGTTCTTTAGCGGTTTGAAAGCGAGAAAGCACCGCAATGTTAACTGGCCATTCGGCAAAGCGATCACGAAAACTCTCAAAGTGTTGTTGCGCCAATAGCGTTGTTGGCACCAAAATTGCCACCTGTTTGCCGGCATAGGCAGCGACAAAAGCGGCACGCATAGCGACTTCGGTTTTACCAAAGCCGACATCGCCACAGACTAGACGATCCATTGGCTTAGGTGCTTGCATATCCGCCAAAACTTGTGCGATGGTTTCGAGTTGATCGTCGGTTTCTTCAAAGGGGAAGGCGGAGCAAAATTGTTGATAGGCCTGGTCACTGAGCTCAAACGCCATGCCTTGTTGAGCGGCACGTTTGGCATAAATTTCGAGTAGTTCGGCGGCGACATCGCGGGCTTTTTCAGCGGCTTTGCGTTTGGCTTTATCCCACTTGTCTGTGCCCAATTTGTGCAATGGCGCGTGTTCAGCAGAGGTGCCGGTATAGCGACTGACCAAGTGAAGCGAGGTTACGGGTACATAGAGTTTGTCTTGGTTGGCATATTCCAACACCATAAATTCACGGTTTTCACCTTGAATTTCAAGGGTTTGTAAACCTTGATAACGGCCCACCCCATGATCATAGTGCACAATGGGGCTGTTGATTTCCAACTCGATGAGATTCGCAATCGCTTGATCAAAGTCTTGATGACCTTTTTTACGCCGGCGCTTTTGTTCAACTCGTTGTCCGAGTAGGGCCGATTCTGCAATCAGGCACAGGGGGGTAACGTGGCTTGAGCTGATAATAGGTGCCACGGCTAGGTTTATAGGACTGCTGGGTTTTAAATCGACCAGACTTAGCTGGCCTGGGTGCGCTTGGTCGATAATTTCGACCTCGAGCGCGTGCTGGCGTAATAGGTTAAATAAGGCTTCACGACGACCCAAGGATTCGGCGCAAATAATCACCGGTTTAGCAACCGACGTCAACCAGTCCTGCAATGGCGCGAGCGGCTGTTTGACTTGATGATTAATGTGTAAATTGGGCAGTGGCAGATTATCAAATTGAATGTTCAACTGAGTAACGGGACGTGACTGCTCATTACTATGCAAGCGAATACGATGATAGTTTTTTAGCGCACTAAAGCAGGCCTGGTTTTCCATTAATAGGCTTTGTGGCGGCAGCAGTGGCCGTTGGTTATCATGACGGCCAATTTCATAGCGCTCTAGATAGTCGTGCCAGTTGTGTTCTAAAGCCGCCTCTAGCTCGGAATGTTCAATAAATAGCGTATTGGTTGGCAAGTAATCAAACAGGGTGTCGGTTTGCTCGAAAAACATCGGTAAATAATATTCCAGCCCACCGGGGTTTTGTTGATCACTGACGGTTTTATAGAGTTGTGAATTGCGGACATCGCCACCAAAAATTTCTCGTGCTTGTAAGCGGAATTGACGAATACCCTCGTCTGAAAAATCATATTCTTTGGCAGGTAAGAGATTAATCTGTTCAATTTGGCTTTGACTGAGCTGGGTATCTGGATCAAACAGCCGAATGCTTTCCAGTTCATCATCAAATAAGTCTAGACGAATCGGAGCATGACTGCCAATCGGAAACAGGTCAATTAAGGCGCCCCGAACCGCCATTTCACCGGGTTCCATCACTTGATTGACGCGTTGGTAACCGGCTTGTTCAAGATGACTTAAAAACGATGCAATATCTAGGGTGTCACCGACGGCGAGTTGCAGGCTTTGGCGCTGCACATAGTCTTTTGGCGGCAGGTGCTGAACAAGGCTGTTAATGGGAATGACTAAACAGCCTTGTTGCAATTGTGGCAATTGATGCAGACTACTCAGGCGACTGGCAATAATATCTTGGTGAGGCGAAAAACGGTCATAGGGCAGTGTTTCCCATTCTGGTAGCTGAATGATCGTTTGAGCAGGATCGCTAAAAATCGCCAATTGTTCACTTAGGCTTTGGGCCTGAGCACTGTCTTGGCACAGACAAACAATTAAACCTTGGTGTTGTGCTAGTAACTGGCTAACGCACCAGGCCTGCTCGGTAAGATTTAAATAACCCCAGTCGGAGCGATGCCCAGCAAGCTTAGGGTGTTGAAATGGAAATAATGACTGTTTTGGGGCGTTGGCTGACATAGCGTTTAATAGTGATCATAATGAATGGGAAAATATTCTAACCCGAATTCCAATGAGTTTTGCAAGCTTTGTCAGCTTTTGCCATGGTTTTAATCGTGTTGCGTGGGTGCGTTTTAGCGACCGACTGCGTATAATTGGCGCACTATGAGCTTTATTGATGGCATTTTTTATCTCGATCTGTTAGGAACCTTGGTGTTTGCAATTACCGGGTTGCTGGCGGCTGTGCGGAAACAATTGGATTTGTTTGGCGCGTTGGTGTTGGCGACCGTCACGGCTGTCGGTGGAGGTACTATCCGCGATTTGATCCTTGATACCCCGGTTTTTTGGACCCAGCAGGTGATTTATCTATATGTCATTTTGTTTGCGAGTGTGTTCACCTATATCTATATTCGTTTTTTTACCTTTCCTAATAAGTTGTTATTATGGTTAGATGCCCTTGGTTTGGCGGTCTTTACGGTGATTGGCGCTCAAAAAGCCTTGGATTTTGGTTTAGCTGTACCAGTTGTGGTATTGATGGGCGTGATGACCGGTGTATTGGGTGGCATCATCCGCGATGTGTTAGCCGGCGAAGTGCCGCTGATTTTCCGTAAAGAAATTTATGCGACCGCGTCGGTACTGGGAGCGATTGTGTATGTTATCGCGCTGGAATGGTTTGCGGTTATGGAATGGGCTGCAATCGTCGCTATTGGACTTGTTTTTCTTCTTAGGGTTTGGGCGATTCATGCCAAAGCCAGTTTGCCGACGTTTGGTAATCCCAATCAGTCGGGTCAATAAGGATTTATCTTCGTTATGTTTAAGTTGCCGGTGGAACTGTTATTGGGAACCCGTTACATTCGTGCGAAACGGCGTAACGGCTTTATTTCGTTTATATCTATGTCCTCGATGATTGGTATCGCTCTGGGTGTGATGGCCCTAATTACGGTAATGTCTATTATGAATGGCTTTCAGCATGAGTTGCGTGAGCGCATTTTAGGCATGACCGCGCATATGACGATTAGTGATCGTCCGAGCTATTTGGCGGACTGGCAAGCGACCCGTGAATTGGCGTTACAGCACTCCCAAGTGATTGGCGCGGCCCCCAATATTCAGGAGCAGGCGATGCTGAGTCATCGTGATCGTGTGCAGGGCGTGATGGTGCGTGGCGTGCTACCCGAGCTGGAAACCCAGGTGGCCAATATTGAACAAATTTTAACCTTAGGAAGCTGGGATAGACTCATGCCCGGTGAGTTTGGTGTAATTCTTGGTCAAGACTTGGCGATTAATTTGGGGGTTGCGGTTGGCGATCAAATTACCTTGCTGGCACCGCAAGGGGCCGTTACTCCGGTTGGCGTCGTGCCTCGGGTAAAACGGGTGACGGTAACAGGTGTGTTTAATGCCGGTATGTATGAATATGATTCCGGTGTCGTTTATATGCATTTAGCCGATGCGGCGGTGCTATTTCGCTATCGTGATGGTGCCGTGTCGGGTCTGCAGTTAAAAGTCACTGATATGTTTCGAGTATTTCAGGTTCGCCGTGACTTTACTGCGATGAGTGGTGAAAACTTTTTTATTCGCGATTGGACACAGCAGCACGCCAATTTTTTTAAAGCCATTCAACTCGAAAAACGCATGATGTTTATTGTGTTGGCACTGATTATTATGGTGGCCGCGTTTAATATTGTGTCTACGATGGTGATGGTGGTGACCGATAAGCAAAAAGATATCGCGGTGTTACGCACGCTGGGCGCGACACCGGCGAGTATCCAAGCCATATTTATTATTCAGGGGCTGATTATTGGCATTATAGGCGCCACTTTAGGGTTGGTGCTGGGCGTGTTGTTATCACTCAATATTGGGGTGATAGTGCCCTTTATTGAAAACCTGTTTGGATTCGAATTTTTTCCAGCCGATGTCTATTACATCAGCCAAGTGCCTTCCAAATTGCTTTGGAGCGATGTCTGGTCGGTGTCCATCCTCGCGTTTGGACTGACGTTGGTGGCGACCCTTTATCCCGCCTGGCGAGCATCGCGCATTCAACCAGCGGAGGCGTTGCGTTATGAGTAAGTCCGATTCTGTCATTCTACAAGCGCAAGGTCTGAGCCAAGTTTTTCAAGAGGGATTGCTTGCTACGCCGGTGCTCCATGATATTAATTTTTCCCTCCATGCCGGTGAACGTCTGGCGATTGTTGGCGCATCTGGCTCTGGCAAAAGTACCTTATTGCATCTGTTAGCAGGCCTGGCGCAACCTTCTGAAGGTGAGGTTTTTTTACAGGGTCAAGCCTTTGCCAGTTTATCGGAAGCCCAGCGCAGCCAACTTCGTAATCAACATCTCGGCTTTGTGTATCAGTTTCACTATTTGTTGGCTGAGTTAACCGCGTTAGAAAACGTGATGCTGCCGCTACGCATTGCGCGTGTGCCCGCCAAACAAGCGCAACACAAAGCCCAGGAGTTGCTGGCAGCGGTCGGTTTAGCCGCACGAGCCGATCATAAACCGAGTGAATTGTCGGGCGGCGAGCGTCAACGTGTGGCGATTGCACGAGCCTTAATCACTGAACCGGCGTGTATTTTGGCCGATGAACCCACCGGCAATCTGGATTCAAAATCGGCAGAACAGGTTTTAGCCTTAATGCTCAATCTCAACGAACAGTTTAATACCGCATTGTTGGTGGTAACCCATGATTTGCAGTTGGCCAAGCAATTAGGCAACAAAATTGAACTGGTCGATGGTCAAATTCAGCGGGATAACGATGCTAACGCTTGAAAAAGTCCAACTGTTTGCCGGTACTAAGTGCCTATTAGATCAGGGTTCGATGACCCTCCATCCAGGACAAAAAATGGGTGTGGTCGGTCGCAATGGCGTGGGTAAATCGAGCTTGTTTCGGGTTTTACTCGGGCAAAGTCATTTTGATGCGGGTCAGTTTCGTTATCCCGCTGAGTGGCGTTTAGGTTATGTTGATCAACAGGATGATTTGCCCGATATCGCGGCGCTGGATTTTGTGATGAGCGGCGATAGTGAATATGCCCATTTATCCGCTCAGCAGCAGGCTTGCGAACAGTTGCTAAGTCAAGCGGATATTAGCGCAAGCCAACGTCATGATGCCGAGCAACGCTTAATCAGCCTGCATGATAATTTAGATCGGATTCAAGCCTATCAAGTGCCGGCCAAAGCGAAACAGTTGTTAATGGGGCTAGGCTTTAACGAAAGCGACTTTACCAAATTAGCACCGCATTTTTCGGGTGGATGGCGGGTGCGGTTAAAACTGGCTCGAGCCTTAATGCAGCCGGCCGATTTATTGTTATTAGACGAACCCACTAACCATTTAGATGTGGAAGCGGTTGCTTGGTTGGAGCAATGGTTGGCCAGTTACAGCGGTGCCTTATTGGTTATTTCGCATGACCGGCATTTTTTAGATCAAGTTGTCGATCATATTCTGGTGATTGACCAGCAAAGTTTAACCACTTACAAAGGCAATTTTGCGGCCTATGAACGCCAGCGCGCGGCAGCGATCATGCAGCAACAGGCGTTGGCCGATAAGCAAAAGCAAAAAATGCAACAACTTAAAAGTTTTATCGCCCGTTTTAAGGCCAAGGCGAGTAAGGCTAAGCAGGCGCAAAGCCGGGTTAAAGCTTTGGCGCGTATGGACGAAATTGCACCATTACAAGCACTCAATCCCATTCAGTTCAGTTTTACTAGCCCTGACTATTGTCCAGATCCGATGGTGCAGTTTGAAAAACTGGCTTTTAGTTATCCAGATAGTCCGCCACAGTTTGTCGATGTATCTCAAACTCTGCGGGCGGGTGATCGGATTGGTTTAGTCGGTATTAATGGCAGTGGTAAATCAACCTTTATCAAATTGCTGGTCGGTGAGCTAAGACCGGATAGCGGCAAAGTATTGCGTGCGAAAGGGCTAAAAATAGGCTACTTTGCCCAGCATCAGATTGAAACTCTAGAACCTGATGACACTCCCATTCAAGCCATGTTGCGCCGTTTTGCGGATTTAACCGAGCAGCAGGCGCGAGATTTTATTGGCGGTTTTGGTTTTGGTCAAGAGATGGCAGGGCAAACCATCGATTGTTTTTCAGGCGGCGAGAAAGCACGATTGTGCTTGGCTTTTATTGTTTATGAGCAACCTCACCTTATTATCTTGGATGAGCCAACCAACCATTTGGATATGGACAGTCGCGATGCCTTAGAGCATGCCTTACAAGACTTTAATGGCGCGCTGATTATGGTGTCACACGATCAATTGCTCTTAGCAGGCCTGGTGGATCAATATTGGTGGGTACATAAGCAGCAAGTAACCTTGTTTTATGGCGATTTAGACGCTTATTTGCAACAGCGTTTAGCCTTGCTTAAGCAGCAAAAACAACATCAAAAACAAGAGAAGCTGGTCGTGCAGGCGGATAATTCGCCAGCTGCGCAAAAGAATAAAAAAGAACAGCGGCAAGAAGCCGCTGCACTGCGTCAACAACAACAAAAATTGACCCAGCCGCTGACTAAGCAACTTCAAAAGTTAGATCAGCAAATGACTTTCTTAACTGAGAGATTGGCTGACCTGAACCAGCAATTAGCCGATCCTTCGCTTTACGAGGATAGTCAAAAATCGGTTGATATTGCGGCGCTGTTACAACAGCAGGGTAGCGTGCAACGTGAGCTGCATGAGGTGGAAGTAGCTTGGCTAGATTGCCAGGAGGAACTAGAAGCCTTGTTAGAGAGTATCGCTAACCAAGATTAGTTAGCGATTGCCTGTATTACTTGGTACTTACACTTCGCGCTTGGTAAAAGGCGAGCCGTGCTTTAGACCTAGTTTTCTTAAGATTAATACCATTGGGCAAAAACCCGTTAGGCTAGAGAAAATAAGGTTGGCGCCTACAAAGGCGGTTAAAAAGAACCAATAAGGGTGAAACATTAAGCCTAACAATAAGCTAATTAATACCATGCTACCTGCCACCAATAAAACGATACGTTCGATATTCATGTAATACTCCTTTATAAGTCATGAAATGATAACCCTACTATTCTAACGGATTTAGCGGTTAAAAGCGATGACTATTTATTAGGGATTACTAATATTCCTAAGAAGTAGCAGTAAGTCTCTAATTAGGCCATTCCACCCATTTGGTGGTTCCATAAACTTCCAAAAATCAAGCTGAAGAAGATGCCAAATCCAAGTACCACATACCACATCTTCCGCCATTTTTTGTCTTCTAACGCCTCTGGAGAATCCTCTGTCCACTCTTCGGGGCGATCCTTAAAGAATAAATACATAATACCCATGGCACCAATAAAACCAGCTAAGTTGGCATAATAGACCACGCCGGTAAAGTAGGACGCCATAGCAAGCGCGACAATAATTATGTAGGCGACAAACAGTTTTATCATGGGTGATAAGGTCATAGGCTTTCCTTTCATTTAAGCTTGCCCTATTGTAGAGAAAATTTGAGGAGGGAAAAAGGTGTCTGACTATAAGTTAGTGGTTTTTGTACCAAAAGAGGCGATAGAAGCGGTCAAACAGGCTATTTTTAGTGCCGGTGCCGGTCGTTTAGGCCATTACGATGCGTGTAGTTGGCAGGTACTTGGAGAAGGACAATTTCGTCCTTTGGCGGGCAGTCAGCCGTTTATTGGTGAGCTGGATGCGGTAGAAAGAGTCGCTGAGTATCGATTGGAAACCTTGGTTGCAAAACAAGATTTGCACGGAGTTTTGGCAGCCTTAAAGCAGGCGCATCCTTATGAAGAGCCTGCTTTTGAAGTGGTGCAGTTGGTTAATCTGTCAAACTAAGGATTAGTGGTGATGACGGTGGCCGTGTCCCTGACCTTGACCTTGACCTTGTCCCATGCCGTGTCCCATACCCATGATTTTGCGCACCGGAGCTTGCAGTGATTTTTCACTGCCATCGGCCATAATCAGCGTAATGTCAACTAAGTCGCCTTCTTTTAGCGCGCGGGTTGGGCCAATCAGCATCACGTGCAAGCCACCTGGCTTAAGCTCGGTTTGCCCCATAGGCTCGATCACAATCTCGGGGATTTCACGCATCCGCATCACACCATTATCATTAATATGGGTATGTAGCTCAACAGTATTGGCGGCATCTGATTGGGCGCGTACCACCGCAATTGTGGCATCACCGGTGTTGAGCAGGGTCATAAAGGCGCCAGTCGCCGGAGCCATCGGCGGCATTTCGCGCACATAGGGATTATCGATTTCAAGGTTGACCGCTTGATTAGCCATCACCGAAAAACTGCCGAACATCAGCAGGCCTGCTAGTCCCATAACGGTGGTAGATAAGGTTTTTTTCATCGCGAGATTCCTTGTTTGTTTGTGAGAGTCGTTGGATTAATTTAAGTAATTTTGCATGGTGTCACGGTAAAAATCGACACCAGCGGCATGCGGCAGTTGCGTTTGCAAACGTCCTTTACGATCAATGACATAGGTAAAGGCAGAATGATCGACCGCATAGTTTTCACTGCCATCATCGATTTTCACATACACCGCCCCATAGCGTTGGGCGACCTCCGCAATCGTTGCGGCATCTGCAGTTGCCCCAATCATATCGGCGGCAAAGTAATCGACATATTGACGCAGTCGCTCCGGAGTATCGCGTTCCGGATCAACCGAAATAAATAGAATTTGCACCTGTTGTTGTTGCTCAGGGGTTAGTTGGCGATAGGCCAGTGATAACTCACCCAGGTTAGTGGGGCAGATATCAGGGCAAAAAGTATAACCAAAATAGGCTAGCACCAACTGCCCTTCAAAATCGCGCAACGACACGGGGCCTTGATCGGATTGCAAGGTAAAATCACCGCCGGTGGGTGCGGTCATGCTAACGCTTTGCGCACTTGGATGGGTTGATTTTGGCTCCAGGGTATAAATAAGGGCATAACTGCCGGCTAAAAACACCCCGAATGCCAATAGTAGCAATAAAAAAGCTTTGTTGATTTTTGGTTGTTGCATCTGTTTGATCTCCGCTCGTCAAATAATAGGATGAGGTTATTCTACCGAATTTTGTTGCCGATTTTCGTTAGCAGGCCTGGTTAAAAGTGTGCGGTTACTTTCGCCCAAAGGTTGCGACCGGGTTCATTAATCTTAGCTAGGATTTGTCCAGTTGTAGGGTCGTTACGGTTGATATGATTAAAGTAGGCTTTGTCGAACAGATTATCAACACCGGCTTCAAGGCTAAAGGTTTTATTGATTTGATAACCGCCGTAAAGATCAACGCTGCTCCAAGCTGGAGTTTCACGTTCATTAAACTCGGTATTGACTTGGCTTTGCTGTGTGGCAAAGTTAATCCGTAAGCCGGCATAGCCTTGATCACGTGAATATTCACCAAACACTTGCCCATTAAGCGGTGCCATGTGGCTCAGATTACGACCATCGGTGAGGTTGCGTCCTTCTGTAAACGCTAGGAAACCGCCAAACAACCAGGCCTGGTTGACTTGGTAGCCAAGATCAAATTCTGCGCCATAGATTTCAGCGTCAATGTTGACGTAGATTGAGTTAATACCTGTTATATCAGCAACGCCATCTACCATAACAGGTCGTGCATTGGCACTGGCTTGGTTTTTAGCCTGGTCACGCAAAATATAATCCGTCACTCGATCGTAATAGACATTAGCCGACCAGTGCCATGCTTGCGTGGTTTGGCTAAGTCCTAAATCAAGCTGGGCATGACGCTCGGGGTTTAGGTCTGGGTTACCGGTCCAATCCGTTCGTGCCATAAAGCGTTCGGTTTCATCAGCGGTGCGCGTGGTCAGGCTCAAGCCGCCAAACCAAGCCAATGATGAACTGAGCGTTTGTTCATAACGAATCAGGCCGTTCCAGTTGGTTTCATTAATGCTGGTGGCACCGGAATAATTTTGATAGGCTTCGTTGTAGAGATTTGTAGGAGCTCGCGATGCCGTTGGATTGCCGGGCCATCCAGCAGCATCCGGTACCTTGTTCGCATCACGCGCTTTGGCATGAACGCGATCCACACGCACGCCATAGATAAGGTTTTGAGTATTGGAAAGAGCGCTATTCGCTTCAATAAATAGGCTGTTTTGTTCGGTGATGGTATTTGGCCACATTAAAAACTGCGATTGATTTGTCGCTCTGTTAAACAAGGTCGCTTGTTTTTCAATAGATTGCAGTAACAACCCATAATCAACGAAGGTATGGCCAAAGTTCGAGGTCAAGCGGAGTTTACCGCCCTGAGTGGTCACTGTTGAAGGTACTTCCATTTTCGAGGGAGCCGTCAACGGGCGCAAGCTAAAGTTATTCATCACATGATCGACTTCCGAGCGATAAATAGACACCTCGATACCAGTAACCAGGCCTGCTAAATCGTCCGCTTCGTAGCTTAAACGCGTCATAGTGCCATCAGATTTCGGTGCGTCCATCCCAGCGCCTTGAAATAACGCATCAGCGGTATTGGCAATTTCATGTGACAATTTCAAATGTTGGTTGTCTGTTGGCGTCCAACCTAAATCAATATGGCCTTGGGTGGTGCGGTAACTGGAGCGCACTTCATGTCCATTGCCATCACGATAGTTTTCCGCATCCTTGTAACTGCCTTGCAAACGAATATAGCCTTGATCATTACCGGCGGTCATTTCAGCGCCATAGTTTTCGCGCAAACCATTGCTGGCAGTACCGATAAATGCTTCCCCCATAATCGATTGACCAGGCGCAAATAGTGGTCGATCACGATGCAAAATCACCGTGCCACCTGTACCGCCCACGCCATATTGCAAAGAGCGCACACCTTTAATGACTTCAATCCGATCAAAACTGCTTAACTCGGTATAGGCGGTCGGTGGATCCATGCGATTAGGGCAGGCGCCTTCAATTTTGCCGCCATCGATTAAGACATTCACCGCCGATTGACCCTGGCCACGAATAATCACATCCAAACCATGACCGCCTAGGCGTTGACCATCGACGCCAGAAAAGTTACGCAACACTGCTCCGGTCTCACTATTGCCTTGGCGATTAAGAAGCTCATGCAGTTCGGGAGCGTTATCCAGCTGACCGGACACAGCAATCGCCGGTAGGGTGGGGTTGTTAGAGGTCGCGTCACTGGCCTGTGCCAGCATCGGCGTTGCTAATAGACTGGTCATGGTTAGGTGAAGTAAAGTAGGGCGCATGATCTTATCTAGCCTCTGGTTGATTGAAATTGTGCACCAGTTTAGCCAAGTTTTACCACAAGACTATTGAGAGAGTCTTGAGATGTGTTGCAAGGCTTTGTAAGCGATTGATTCTTTTAGCGGTGTTGGAATTGTTATAATGGCTTCTTTTTGGTTGGATGGAATCGCTATGGCTTTGCTTGAACAGGTGCTTAAAAATGCCCTTACCGTGCCCGTGTATGATGTGGCTGAAGAAACGCCGCTTGAATTAGCGCCTTTATTGTCGCAAAAGTTGCTTAACCAGGTCTGGTTAAAGCGCGAAGATTTACAGCCGGTGTTTTCATTCAAGTTGCGCGGAGCTTATGCCAAGATGGTTAAACTAACCCCGGCACAAAAAGCGGCCGGCGTGATAGCCGCTTCCGCCGGTAACCATGCGCAAGGTGTGGCTTTATCGGCGAAAAAAATGGGCATTAAGGCCATTATTGTGATGCCGCAAACGACGCCACCAATTAAAGTGAACGCGGTGAAACGCCTCGGTGCTGAGGTGGTTTTACACGGTGAAGCCTTTGATGAAGCCGCCGTTTATGCCAAACAACTCATGCGTGAGCAGGGCTTAACCTTTATTCACCCTTATGATGATGAAGATGTCATTGCCGGTCAGGGCACCATTGCGTTAGAAATTTTGCGCCAACACCCTACGCCGTTTGATGTGATGTTTGTGTGTGTCGGTGGCGGGGGATTAATTGCTGGTATTGCCGCCGTGCTGAAGAAAATTTGGCCCAAAACGCGTATTGTTGGGGTGGAAGCCGAAGATGCCGCGTCTATGACGCAAGCTTTAGCTGCAAAAGAGCGCGTGGTACTACCCCAGGTTGGTTTGTTTGCCGATGGCGCGGCGGTGGCTCAGGTGGGTGAGAAGCCGTTTGAAATTGCCCTGCACTGTGTCGATGAAATGATTACGGTGACTACCGACGAAATCTGTGCGGCGATTAAGGATGTGTTTGAAGATACTCGCGCTATTTCCGAACCGGCTGGTGCGTTAGCAGTTGCGGGTTTAAAGAAGTTTGTGCAGCAACGCGGCGTATCTAATTTAAGCTTGGGTGCGATTGTAAGTGGCGCCAATATGAATTTCGATCGTCTGCATCACATTGCGGAACGAACAGAGCTCGGCGAAAAACGCGAAGCCATTTTTGCAGTCAAAATTAAAGAAGAGCCGGGCAGCTTCAAGCGTTTTTGTGAGGACTTGGGGGCACAACGGGTGATTACCGAGTTTAACTACCGTTACGCAGATGACCAGGAAGCCCTAGTCTTTGTGGGGGTGAGAACCGCCGGTGGTTATGCCGAGCAACAACAGCTTGTTCAGCATTTACGCGAGCTGGGCTATGAAGTGGAAGATATGTCGGATAACGAGCTGGCAAAATTGCATTTGCGCCATTTAGTCGGTGGACGCGTACCTGGACTGATGGATGAAAAAGTCTATCGTTTTGAATTTCCCGAACGCCCTGGCGCGTTACTCAATTTCTTGAGTCGGATGAGTGTGGAGTGGAATATTAGTCTATTTCATTATCGTAATCACAGTGATGCCTTTGGGCGTGTTTTGGTTGGGGTGCAAGTGCCCGATCAGCATCATGCCGATTTTGAAGCTTATTTGGATTGTTTAAAATACCCCTATACTTCGGAACAAGATAACCCGGGTTACCGGTTGTTTTTAAGCTCAAAGTAAGCCGATAGCAGGCCTGCTAGTTGGTCTGTTAACTGACCTGCTAGTCAGCTTGCAAAGTCTGTAATAACTGCTTTGGTGTTTGGCGCAGGGGATGACGCTGGGTTAACCAGCCAATCAACAGCAGCAGTAGTGCACTGACAATAATCGCACTGAGCCAAATGAGCGGGTTAAAGCCCACCTGCAGTTCTAACCAGAAATGGGCAATTAAGCTACTCGCGACTTGGCCTAAACTGGCTGCAAATAAGCCCCCCAAAATACCAATTAACACAAATTCCGTTAAACCAATTTTGACAATGTCGGCTTGTTTGGCACCGAGCGTGCGCAACAGCAGCCAGGTCCGCAAGCGAGCCAGTTGGGTTGATTGGGTGGCGGTAAACACTACCACCAGACTGGCGACCAGGGTAAAGATATAAAGTAGCGTCACTGCCATCGCCGCCTGGCTCATAATGTCACGAATTTGTCGAATCATCGCGCGTGCATCAACCCACAATACCCCCGAGAATTGTTCGTTAATCGCTAAGCGTAAAGCGAGGGTGTCTGTTTCATCCAAATTCGATTGGAAATTGGTGATATAGGTAATCGGTAAAGGCTGATCCGTTGGTTCCAGGATAAAGAAAAAGTTCAGTCGAAAACTCTGCCAATCCACCTCACGGAAACTGCGCACTTGATACTGGAGTGTTTCGCCAATCAGGTCGAAGGTTAGAATATCACCCAACCGAATCCCAAACAGCGTCGCAATCTCGGCCTCGAGCGATACGCCAGGCAGCTCGGTTTGCCATAGGGTTGCCGGTAATTGTTCGGTGATACGATTGTATTCTGGCGGCGTGCCGAGTACCGCAATATTGGCTTCGCGCTCTAGTAATCGTTTGGCGCGCGGTTCTTCAAACTGACTGGCACGCATCGGTTGATCATTTTTAGCCATTAGTCGCCCCCGCACCATCGGCACTAGGTCGGCATCTAAACTCCGCTCTGCCAGTAACCCAGCGACCCCGGTTTGTTGGTCGGGTTGAATGTTCATTACAAATGTGTCGGGCATATCTGCTGGCAGTGTTGATTGCCAAGCATTCAGTAAATCATGACGTACAAACGACATGACTAACAGCACAAAAATAACTAATCCGATGGCGACTAATTGGGTGATAACCAGACCTGGTGATCGGGTCAGCCCAGCGATCGCAATGCGGAGCCAGCCTTGTGTCCAGGGTTGAATTTTCACCAAGCCCCATAACAGCAGGCCTGCTAATAACGCTAAAATCGCCCCGCCGATCATTAAACTGGGCATGGCCCAGATCAACAGTTGATTATTTAATAGCAGTGACATCAAAACAAATAGCAACAGCAGACTAATTAACAGGGCGGTCAGGGCATTTTTGGGGCTTAGGTCTTGGCGGAGTACGCTAAGCGGCGACACTTGCATGGCGCGATAAAAAGCCGGCCAGGTAAAGGTCCAAAGCGCAAGGGTGCCACTAAGCAAACCTAACAGTATGGCGGTGCCTGGGCTGGCTATCACCAGCGGGCTAAAATAGTTAGCTAATACAGGGGTGAGTAAATAAAACAGACTTAATCCTAGCGCAATTCCGACGCCGCTGGCAAATACCGCTAAGAAGGTGAGTTGTAGGGCAAAAAGAGCCATCAGATGGCGGCTGGTGGCACCAGTGGCCCGTAATAGGGCGAGGGTTGCTGTCCAGCGTTTTAGATAAAATTGGCTGGCAATCAAAATGGCTAGACCGGCAACTAATACGGTCGCTAGCGATGCTAGGTCTAAAAATAACCAAGCGGTATTAAGAGCGCGTTCGAGGTCGGGGGTTGGTGCACGGGCTTGCAATATTTGCCAATGCGGTTCGTCGGCTTCGATTAGCTGTAAATAGAGGTTCTCTAGGGTAGCGGCATTGCCACTAAACCCGATTTCAAAGGTGGCGCGACTGCCTGGCCCCAGTAAACCGAGTTCGGTGATTTGTTCGATGGGTAGAATAACTTGGGGGGCGAATTGGCTGAAAGTGGCTTGAAATACATCTTGGTCACTCAACCAATCCAGGGCGATAAAATCGCGGTTGCCGAGCGATATTTCATCGCCCAGATTTAAACCCAGCAGGCCTGCTAATTGCGGGTCAGCAAACACCGCGTTATCCCCTAATTCAGCGAGTTGGTGCTTATGTTCGGTGCGTAGTTGGCCACGTAATGGGAAGTTGGCTGACACGCCTCGAAGCATGACCATTTGAAACTGATCTTGGTGCAGTGCCATAGTGGTTAAGCTCAGGGTTTCACTGGTTTCTAGTTGGTTGTCGGCCGCCCAGTCTTGCCAAAGGGTATCAATGGGACGGGTTGAGCGAATCACCAGATCCGCCGATAAGGATTCGGCGGCCTTGCTGAGCATGCTTTTTTGCACGGTTTGTGCGACCTGTTCAACCAGGGTGACACTGGTGCTGGCAATAACCACCGCAATCCATAGCCACAACCAATCACCGCGTCGAATGCCACGCCAAAACCAACGCAAAGCCGTCGTAATTAACGGCATACTGTGTCCTCAATGAGTTGACCATGCTCTAAACGTACTTGCCGCTGACAGCGCGCAGCATAGTCGACATCATGGGTAACCAAGATTAAGGTGGTATGGTCTTGTAGTTGAAACAACAGATCTTGCACTTGATTGGCGGTGGTTTCGTCTAGGTTGCCGGTCGGTTCATCGGCAAACAAAATTTTGGGCTGAGTGACGAGGGCGCGGGCGATGGCGACGCGTTGTTGTTCGCCACCCGATAAAGATTGTGGGCGATGATGCAAGCGGTGCGATAGGCCAACGGATTCTAAGGCCGCTTCAGCGCGTTGTTTGGGTTGATCAAGATTAAACAATTCCAAGGGCATCATGACATTTTCTAACGCGGTTAAGCCCGACATCAGTTGAAAGTTTTGAAACACAAATCCGACCGATTGTGCGCGAACTTGGGCACGTTGATCTTCATTGAGTTGTGATAAATTGTGCGAGAGCAATTGCACATCACCCCGTGTGGCAGTATCTAAGCCCGCCATCAGCGCCAGCAAAGTCGATTTGCCAGAACCGGAACGCCCAACAATCGCCAGACTCTGTTGTGGCTCGACTTCTAGTTCACAGCCCTTTAAGATAGCCAAAGATGAAGCAGCAGAGGATACTTCGTAGTGAACATTGTGCAAGCGCAAAATAGGGTTAGTCGGATTGTGGGTCATGAGTTAATTACTCTTTATCGTCAGGTTAGGCGAACTTCGCAATTGATTGTATTGGGTGTGATGGCTTTTGCGTTGGTTGTGGCCAGTCAAACATCACAGGCGTCAACAACCTTGCTAGTGCTGGGTGATAGTTTAAGCGCGGCCTATGGTATTCCACAACAAGACGGCTGGGTGTTCTTATTAGACCAAAAACTCAGTCAACAGACTATGCAACAATTAAAAAACCTACGCGTGGTCAATGCGAGTCTAAGCGGTGAAACCACCTCGGGCGGTTTACAGCGATTACCAGGCCTGCTGTCTCAGCATCAACCCAGTTATGTCATTATTGAGCTGGGTGCGAATGATGCTTTACGCGGGCAAAACTTAGCGCAAACCCAGCAGAATCTCGCACAGATGATTGAAGTGAGTTTACAACAGGGTGCTAAGGTGAAATTGCTGGGAATCCGCTTGCCGCCCAATTATGGGCCAGCGTTTGATCGCCGCTTAGCGCAAATGTATCAGCAGTTATCAGAACAATATACTGTGCCACTGGATCCGTTTTTTTTAGCGGATGTGGCATTAAATCCCGCGTTAATGCTGGACGATGGATTGCACCCAAATGCCGCCGCACAACCACTTATTCTTGAGCGGTTATGGCCGCAGTTGCAGGCTTGGTTAACCGAATGATTTTAGGATGCGTTGTTTATCACGATTCCAATCGCGTTCTTTTTCAGTCGCGCGTTTATCGTGAAGCTTTTTACCTTTTGCAAGGCCGATGTCTATTTTTACCCGACCTTGATGCCAGTGTAGGTTTAGTGACACCACAGTATAACCTTTTTGATCGACCTGTCCCATCATACGATCAATCTGACGACGGTGCATTAAGAGTTTTCGGGTTCGCAGCGGATCGTGTGCTTGATGCGAAGAAGCCGTAATCAATGGCGTAATAAGGGCGCCAAATAACCAAGCTTCATTGTTTTTAAACAAAATGTAGCTTTCGTTGATTTGCACCTTGCCCGCGCGCAGGCTTTTGATTTCCCAGCCTTCCAGCACTAGGCCTGCCTCAAAGGTTTCTTCAATAAAATAATCGAAGCGCGCTTTCCGGTTTTCAGCGATGCGGTTTGAGTGGTTTTGTTTCTTTGCTTTTTTTGCCATAATGTCGCGCATTATAACGAAGTTTGCTCAAAAAAAGATGCCTATGAAAAAAATTTCCCGCACCGCCTTGTTAAATTATTCTGCCAAGCAAATGTATGACGTGGTTAATGATGTAGCTCGTTATCCCGAGTTTTTGCCTTGGTGTGGAGGTGCGCGCGTATTAATGGTTGATGAGCTTTCAATGCAAGCTGAGGTTACGATCGCCAAGCTGGGCATTAAGCAGGTCTTTAAAACCCAGAATCATTTGACGCCGAATCAGCGCATTGAAATGCGATTATTAGATGGGCCATTTAGTCATTTGCAGGGTGAGTGGACTTTTAAAGCGTTAGATGAGCAGGCATGCAAAATCAACTTTGAGATTGAGTTTGAAGTCAGTTCTGGTTTACTAAAGGTGGCGCTCAATAGTATTTTCGAGCAAATTGCCAATACCTTTGTCAGTAGTTTTGTAACACGAGCGGAGCAGATTTATGGATAATTTGGAGCAGAATACGGCCACCATACGTGTTGAGGTTGCCTATGCTTTACCAAATAAGCAGTCTTTGTATGTGCTCGAATTGCCGGAGGCAACGTCGGCGCTTGAGGCTGTAAAATCTAGTCCGTTACTTGACGATTACCCAGATGCGGTAATTGATCAGTTAGGAATTTTTAGCCGGCCGGTAGCGGTTAATACGCCATTACGAGATGGTGATAGAGTAGAAGTATACCGCCCTTTAAAAGTCGATCCTAAAGAGCGCAGGCGACAGGTTGCCGCTGATAATTAAACGTCTTAAAGCTTAATTTTACGACTTTCGGTTTCAATGACTTGCCAAGATTCTAAAAAGCCTTGATCATCAAATATCAATTGCAGTCGACCAGCCGCATCTGGGTGCAGGTTGCGATTACTGTTCGAATAAGTGTAGTCCCAAACATTAGGGCGAAAGGGGTGTTGGCCATAGTTAGGCCCTAATAAACTCCGGACTTGTTGCTGACTTAAGCCTACTTGTAGTTCCTCTAGCATAGCCTGTTCGATCACTACGCCTTGAGCAATGGGTGCTTTGAAGGGTTTAATGCCACCACAACCGCTTAGAAACAGGCTGAGTAATGTAATCCAGCTTAGATGGAGCAGTGGAGCTTTTACCGTCATAATCTTTCCTATATGTGCGTCTTTTACGCTTTACTAAATTAAACTTTGCTATTAAAATTTGAATTTTGATTGATTTTTAAATGGTGTTGAGCGCATTTTTTTCGTTATTATAGTCAAAAGTTGTTCATTCTAGCCATTACTTTAAAATAATAACAAATCTCATAAGTGGAGTCTTTAAATGAGCGGTCATGAATTAAAACGGGTTGGCTTAAAAGTGACCTTGCCCCGCCTAAAAATACTACAGATTTTAGAGTCATCTGGTGATCAACATCATTTGACCGCAGAAGATGTCTATAAGATTTTGATTGAGCAAGGTGAAGAAGTTGGCTTAGCAACTGTTTATCGTGTGTTAACGCAGTTCGAACAAGCAGGTATTGTTCGTCGTCTAAATTTTGAAAACAATATTTCTATTTTCGAATTAGATACTGGAGATAACCACGATCATCTTGTCTGCTTGAAGTCCGGGTTTGTAAAAGAGTTTGTTGACCCAATTATTGAGGATCGTATTCGAGATATTGCCAAAGAAAATGGCTATAACCTTTCGAATCACAACTTAGTTATCTATGGCACACTTGAGTCTGAAACCAGTAAAGACGAGCGCGGTCGTTAGCAGAAAAAGTTAAAACTGATTGGCCTGTTCGAGTAGTTCATTTGCCAGGCCAATGGTTTGCTCGGTAATCTCAATACCCCCAATCATCCTTGCAATTTCCTTCACTCTAATGTCTTTATCTAAAGGTCGAACTTCGGTTATGGTTTCATTGTACTGGCTTTGTTTGGCGACCTTGAAGTGCTGGTTGCCATAGCTTGCGACTTGACCAAGATGGGTGACCGCAAAGACTTGGCGTTGGTGTCCTAGGGTGCGCATTTTTTGACCGACGATTTCGGCCACAGCGCCACCAATACCTACGTCCACCTCGTCAAATATTAACGTAGCAGTCTGACTGATTTGCGCACAAGCGACCTGGATCGCAAGGCTAATCCGTGACAACTCACCGCCAGAAGCAATTTTTTGCAAAGGCTGTGCCGGCTGACCTGGGTTGGTTTGAATCAGAAACTCAATTTTATCTTGTCCGTAAAAATTAACTTCGATCGGTGTGATAGCGACTTCAAAGCGTCCAGCGGCCATGCCCAACGCTTGCATAGCTGTGGTGATACTAGTATTAAGTTGCTTGGCTGTCGTCTGTCTTGCCTCTGTGAGTCGGCTACATGCCTTGAGAAGTGCGGTATGAGCTTCTGCGATGTCTTGTTCCAACGCCAACTGATGCTCGTCTTGGTGGGTTAGGCTGTGGCGTTGCTCGCCAAGTTGTTGATAAAAGTCAGCAAGCGTATCCGGGGTAAGATGATATTTTTTTGCAAGCGCGTGCAGTTGTCCAAGACGGCTATCGACTTCATCGAGTCGGTAGGGGTCTAGTTCAATGTTATCACTGTAATGATACAGCTCATTAGCGATTTCTTGTAGCTCGATTAATAGGCTTTCCAAACGCAGTTGTTGTTGGGCAAGCGCGGGACTGTAGGTCACGGCTCGAGTGATCTCACCCAGCGCTTTGCTGATGTGACTGGCGGCACTGCTTTCGCCATCGAGTTGCTCATAGGTTTGTAAACCGGCGGTTTTAATGTCATTAGCATGGGCTAATGTGCGTTGTTCTTCAGACAGTTGATCAAATTCGCCGCTAAGTGGTTTGATTTTGTCAAATTCCTGAAATTTAAATTCGAGTAATTCTAATTTGGCCTGTGCGTCTTGCTGTGCCGCTTGCAATGCCCGTAGCTGTTGGGTTAGGCTTTGCCAGGTTTTAAAAGCTTGTTTGACTTGGTAGGCTAGGGGTTGGAGTTGGCCAAACCTGTCAAGGAGTTCGCGTTGCGTGTCTAGGTTAACCAGTGCCTGATGTTGATGTTGACCATGAATCACAATTAATTGTTGCCCTAGCTCTTTTAATTTACCCAAGGTTGTTGGGCGACCATTAATGTAGGCTTTGGAGCGGCCATCGGCATTGACACTGCGCTGGATGATACAAGTCGCTGCGTGATGGGCGTCTTCTAAATCGTTGTTTTGAAGCCAGGCCTGCTGCTCGGGTGCATGAGCTAAGTCAAACTCAGCCGTAACTGTTGCCTTGGTTTTACCATGTCTGACTAAGTTAGAATCCGCCCGTTCACCGAGTACCAGTCCCAAGCCGTCAAGTAAAATCGATTTACCCGCGCCTGTTTCTCCGGTTAAGACGGTAAGTCCGGGTTTAAATTGCAGTTCGAGCTGGGTAATGAGTGCGAGGTTTTGAATGTGTAAAAAAGACAGCATTATAGTTTTTCACCCCAATGAAGTTTGGCGCGTAGTAATTGGAAATAGTCATGCCCGCAAGGATGGATGAGTTTTATAAAATGTCGATGCCTTTTGACTTGCGTACGATGACGTGCATTAATTTCAAAAGTAATTTGGCCATCACAAGTAATTCGCGCAATACCATTGCAGTTTTCATGGGCGCGAAGTTCAATTTGGCTATCACCATCGACCACAAATGGGCGGTTACTCATAGTATGCGGGTTAATTGAAACCAGGGTCAGTACATTTAGACTGGGATCAACAATTGGCCCACCAGCTGATAGCGCATAAGCCGTTGAGCCGGTTGGTGTGGCAATAATCATGCCGTCAGAGCGTTGGCTTTTTAGGAAGCGACCATTGATGAAAGTTTCAAATTCAATCATCTTAGGTGCATCTGGCTTATGAATGACGACATCGTTAAAAGCTAAATGCTCAAAGACAGGTTCATCCTGATCATAGATAGTCACGCTAAGTAGGTTGCGTTCTTCGCAATCATAGGTGCCATTTAAAACATCTTCCATAGTGTTAAGCATCAATTCCGGTGATACGTCTGCCAAGAACCCCAAACGCCCAAGGTTGACGCCTAAAATCGGTTTTTGCTGGTCTACAACAAAACGTGCCACATCTAAAAAAGTACCATCGCCCCCGACGACAATCGCTATATCAAACTGCCCTATCATTTCATCGCGATTCAGTAATGGGACACCATAGCGTTCCACGGGAAAGTCTTGACAGGAGATTTGGTCAAGGACAACCTGTTTGTTACGGTCCTGAAAAAACTTGATCAATTTGTCAATGCTTTTCCAGGATTGAAATCCGTTGTATTTACCAAAAATAGCAATTCGATCAAACATGAAAAGACCTGTTATTAGCGTGATGATTTTAAAATTATGAAGTTGATTATAGCCCAAATTTTAGTGCTATTAAGACGTAAAATTTTTGTCTAGCCATCGAAAATAAGTTGATTGACTACTTGAAAGTTTAAAAACTGCCCCCACTATTTTGGCAATGATTCATTGATATTACCTTTAGGAGACATGCATGCAGAACGCAGAAAATATGACAGACACCAGTCGCGACCTTGATGATACTGATCTTAATCAACAAACGGAGCAATCAGATGCTGCGTCATCAACAGAGCAGGTGGAAGATTTCGATCCCATGGCGGAATTAGCAGCGGTACAACAACAGGCCGCTCAGCATTGGGACAGTCTGTTGCGTTTGCAAGCCGAGATGGAGAACTTGCGTCGTCGATCTCGTATTGATGTAGAAAATGCGCATAAATATGGTGTTGAGAAACTGCTTCATGCTCTGGTGCCAGTTGCTGATAGCTTGGAGTTTGGTTTAGAAGCCGCGACCAAGCCAGAGGCGTCGTTAGATTCGATTCGTGAAGGTGTTGAGATGACCTTCAAGCAGTTTTTAGATGTGTTAGCAGACTTTAATGTTGAACGAATTAATCCGGCTGGTGAAAAATTTGATCCACAAAAGCATGAGGCGATGACGATGATTCCATCGCCCGACCATGAGAGTAATAGTGTGGTTGAGGTGTTTCAGAAGGGCTATGCGCTTAACGAACGTTTGATCAGACCAGCACGCGTCATAGTTGCCCAGTAAAAATTTGCTTTAACGGGCTTGAATAAAACCAGACAAGACCTATTAAGTTACTAAGTTATTAAAGATTTAATTGAATTTGGAGAAAGTAAGATGTCAAAAATTATTGGTATAGATTTAGGAACCACTAACTCATGTGTAGCGGTTATGGAAGGTAATGATGTTAAAGTCATTCCTAATGCTGAGGGTGCACGTACTACACCTTCCATTGTGGCGTATGCTAACGATGGTGAGGTATTGGTCGGCGATTCGGCTAAGCGTCAAGCGGTGACTAACCCAAAAAACACCTTGTTTGCAATCAAGCGTCTGATTGGCCGCCGCTTTGAAGACAAAGAAGTGAAAAAAGACATCGGTATGGTGCCTTATGCCATTGTGGCTGCAGACAACGGTGATGCGTGGGTGGATGTCGATGGTAAGAAAATGTCACCACAAGAAGTATCGGCTCGTACACTGCAAAAAATGAAGAAAACCGCTGAGGACTATCTAGGGCATGAAGTTACCGAAGCGGTTATTACAGTGCCGGCTTATTTTAACGATGCCCAGCGTCAAGCGACCAAGGATGCCGGTAAAATTGCTGGTCTGGAAGTAAAACGTATCATTAACGAGCCAACGGCAGCCGCGCTGGCCTATGGTATGGACAAAGCGAAAGGCGACAGCAAAATCGCGGTCTATGATCTTGGTGGTGGTACCTTCGATATTTCAATTATCGAGGTGGCTGACCTGGACGGTGAAAAGCAAGTTGAAGTGTTATCAACTAACGGAGATACCTTCCTAGGTGGTGAAGACTTTGATAAGCAAATCATGGACTATTTGGTTGCTGAGTTTAAAAAAGAGCAGGGTGTTGATTTAACCAATGATCCATTGGCGCTACAGCGTTTGCGCGAAGCGGCGGAAAAAGCCAAGATTGAATTATCATCGCGTGAGCAAACAGACATTAACCTGCCCTATATTACAGCGGATGCCTCTGGTCCTAAGCACATGAATATTAAGATCACCCGTGCGAAATTTGAGTCTTTGGTAGAAGATTTAGTGACCCGCTCGATTGAGCCTTGCAAGATTGCGTTAAAAGATGCCGGTCTATCAGCATCAGAAATCGACGATGTGATTTTAGTGGGTGGTTCAACCCGTGTGCCTATGGTGCAAGCACGTGTTAAAGAATTCTTTGGCAAAGAACCACGTCGTGATGTAAATCCTGATGAAGCGGTTGCAATGGGGGCTGCGATTCAGGGCGGTGTCTTGTCTGGTGATGTAAAAGATGTGTTGTTGTTAGACGTATCGCCTTTGTCATTGGGTATTGAAACCATGGGCGGTGTTATGACCAAGTTGATTGAGAAAAACACCACGATTCCAACGCGTAAATCGCAGGTTTTTTCAACGGCTGAAGACAATCAAACCGCAGTCACCATTCATGTGTTACAAGGTGAGCGTGAAATGGCGACCGGTAACAAGTCATTGGGGCAGTTTAATTTGGAAGACATTCCGCCGGCACAGCGCGGTATGCCACAAATTGAAGTAACTTTTGATATTGATGCTAACGGTATTTTGAATGTTTCAGCGAAAGATAAGGCCACCGGCAAAGAGCAAACGATTACGATTAAAGCATCTTCGGGTTTATCGGATGAAGAAGTTGAGCGCATGGTGAAAGATGCCGAAGCTCACGCGGAAGAAGATCGCAAGATGAAAGAGTTGGTGGAAACACGCAACCAAGCCGATGCGATGATTCACGCAACGCGTAAAGCGATGGCCGATGCCGGTGATGATCTTGAAGTGTCTGAGAAAGAATCGATTGAAGCGGCAATCAAGGATGTCGAAGAAGCGATGAAGGGCGATGACAAGGCAAAAATCGATGAGACGGTTCAAGCTTTAGCTGCGGCATCACAAAAAATGACTGAAAAAATGATGGCGAAGCAACAGCAGCAAGCGGGTGGCGAGAGTGAAAACTCATCAAGCGCGCAGCAAGATGATATTGTTGACGCCGAATTTGAAGAAGTTGACGATAGCAAAAAATAACTTAGCTTAGCCTTGCTTATTTTATAATGCGTGACAACCGACAACGGCTCTTATGAGCCGTTGTTTTTTAACCATAAGTTAATTGGTTGAATAGATGGTTAACGTCTATTGAACCTATTGACTTAACAAGCCTAATTGCAAGAAGATCGAGATTATGAGCAAACGAGATTACTACGAAATATTGGCCGTGGCCCGTAATGCCACCGAGCAAGACATTAAAAAAGCCTATCGTAAGCTGGCCATGAAGTATCATCCGGATCGCAATCCTGATGACCCGGATGCCGATACTAAATTCAAAGACGCGACGGAGGCGTATGAGGTTTTAAGCGATCAGCAGAAGCGTGCCGCCTATGATCAATTTGGTCATGCTGGGGTACAGGGTGGTGCTCAAGGCGGTGGTTATGGTGGTGCTGGTTTTGGTGATGCCTTTAGCGATATTTTTGGCGACATCTTTGGCGGTGGCGGTTTCGGCCGTCGGGGTCCACGCGCCGGTGATGATATGCAATATGACCTAGAAATCACCCTAGAGCAGGCTGTTAATGGTACTGAAGTAGATATCCGGATTCCTTATGAAGATAATTGCGATGCGTGTGGTGGTTCGGGGGCAGAACCGGGCACTACCGCTCAGACCTGTCACACCTGTGGTGGTGAGGGACAGGTTCGCATTCAGCAAGGTTTTTTCTCAGTAGCTCGCACCTGTCCGACCTGTCATGGCCGTGGCAAGATTATCAAGTCACCCTGTAAAAAATGTCAAGGTGAGGGTATAGTCACTAAACATAAAACCTTGTCGGTTAAGATTCCTGCCGGTGTTGATAGTGGCGATCGGATTCGTCTTCAAGGAGAAGGTGGCATGGGAGAGCCCGGTGCGCCGCGGGGTAATCTTTATGTACGCGTTCGAGTTAAGCGTCACACGATTTTCCAGCGTGATGGTGACTCCCTGTTCTGTGCGATGCCTTTGTCTTTTGCAACCGCAACCCTTGGTGGCGAGATTGAAGTGCCGAGTTTGAGTGGAAAAACGCGTTTAAAAATTCCAGCGGGAACCCAGTCAGGGCAACGTTTTAAGCTAGCCGGGAAGGGGGTGAAGTCAGTACGTTCAAGTCGTGTGGGTGACTTAATTTGCGAAGTCAGTATTGAAACACCGGTAAAATTGACCAATGAGCAAAAAGCGCTGTTAAAAGCTTTTGATGATAGTTTGCATGGCAAGCAGGCCGAGCATAGCCCGAAATCACATTCATTTTTTGATGCCGTCAAAGCTTTTTTTACCAGCGATGATGAGGCTGAGACGCAGAAAAAGGATAAAAAATGAGTCAGTTTAATCGGATAGCCATTTTAGGTGCTTCAGGTCGTATGGGTAAATACCTGCTAGAGGCGATATTGGTTGAACCAGGCCTGGTGCTTGGCGCGGCTGTCGAACGCCCCGGTTCGTCTTTGGTGGGGGTTGATGCGGGTGATTTAATTGGTGCCGGTCCACAAGGTGTTAAGGTGGTTGATCACCTAGCCGATGTCGTTGATGACTTTGATATTCTGATTGATTTCACTCGCCCAGAGGTTACCTTGCAAGCGCTGAGTTTGTGTGTCCAAGCGAATAAACGGATGGTGATTGGTACGACGGGATTTGATCAAGCCGGCCTGGCTGCGCTTGATGAAGCATCTTCAAAAATACCCCTGGTGTTTGCACCCAATATGAGTGTTGGTGTGACCCTAACTTTAAAGTTGCTAAAAATGGCGGCCGAAGTGCTTAATGACGGTTTTGATATTGAAGTTATAGAAGCGCATCATCGCCATAAAATCGATGCTCCTTCTGGAACGGCTCTACGTATGGCGGAAGTGGTTGCTGACACGCTTGGTCGCGACCTAAAAACCTGTGCGGTGTATGGTCGTGAAGGCAATACGGGTGAACGTGACCCAAATACGATTGGTTTTGCTACCGTGCGCGCAGGTGACATCGTCGGTGATCATACCGTAATGTTTGCTGGCATTGGCGAGCGTGTTGAGATTACCCATAAAGCTTCAAGTCGGATGACCTTTGCTAAGGGAGCGGTTAGGGCCTGTGGTTGGTTAGCAGAGCGACCAAACGGGCTGTATGATATGCAAGATGTGTTAGGTCTGCGATAGTTTTTGGAATAAGTGTGGATTTCAACTAGACTTGTTAGGCCTTATCGATTAAAATTCGCCCAATTTAAAATTGATTTTATGACTAAAAATAAAAGGTTGGCATGAAGTCATCTTACAGACATTATTTAGGACGGAGTTGACCCTTAATTGGGGGTTAACTCCGTTTTTTTATAAGCAAATTTAGACTTTTTGGGGCAAAACATGGAAGCATCAGCGTTACTGGCACTAGCCGATGGCACGCTCTTTTGGGGTCGAGCTATTGGCGCTCAAGGTGAATGTGTGGGAGAGGTGGTTTTTAATACCTCAATGACAGGTTATCAAGAAATCTTAACAGACCCTTCTTACTATAAACAAATCGTAACCTTAACCTACCCACACATTGGCAATGTTGGTGTTAATGATGATGATAGAGAGTCGCCCAATATTATGGCGCAGGGCTTGGTTGTAAGGGACTGCCCTCGAGTGATGAGTAATTTTCGGGCAACGCAGAGCTTGCCTGATTATTTAAAAGCTCAAAATGTTGTCGCTATTGCGGATATTGATACCCGAAAATTGACGCGTCTTCTGCGTGAAAAAGGTGCACAAAGTGGCGTTATTGTAGCTGGTGTGCAAATTGATGCTGCTGCTGCCGTAGCAAAAGCACAGGCCTTTGCAGGTTTAAACGGTATGGACCTAGCTAAAGAAGTTACGGTCAGTAAGGCCTATACCTGGCATGAAGGTACCTGGCAATTAGGTGAGGGGCACGTTGATCGTTCGGCGCAAGCAACCCGACATGTTGTGGCTTTTGATTATGGTATTAAGCGTAATATTTTAAGGATGCTGGCTGATCGTGGTTGTCGTTTAACGGTAGTTCCAGCACAAACTTCAGCCGCTGAGGTGTTAGCTATGAACCCAGACGGCGTGTTTTTATCTAACGGACCTGGTGATCCCGCGCCTTGCGATTATGCTATTGAGGCTGTTCGTGAGATTTTAGCGGCTAAAGTACCGGTATTTGGTATTTGCCTAGGACATCAGTTATTAGCCTTAGCGGCGGGTGCGAAAACGCTAAAAATGAAGTTTGGTCATCATGGTGGCAATCACCCCGTTCAAGAGCTAGAGACTGGACGGGTAATGATTACCTCTCAAAACCATGGTTTTGCGGTTGATCCCGCAACTCTGCCTGCGCACGTTAAAGTGACCCATAATTCATTGTTTGATGGTTCATTACAAGGTATTACCTTGACAGACAGACCTGCGTTCAGTTTCCAAGGTCACCCAGAAGCGAGTCCGGGGCCACATGATTTAGCGCCATTGTTTGACCAATTTATTGTCCAGATTAATCAGTATCGTTCGGCCTCAGCGTAAAGGTCACGAATCAAGGAATTCCCATGCCAAAAAGAACAGATATAAAAACAATTCTAATTATCGGTGCCGGCCCGATTATTATCGGCCAGGCCTGCGAGTTTGATTATTCTGGCGCCCAAGCCTGTAAAGCACTCAAAGAAGAGGGTTATCGTGTCGTGTTGGTTAACTCAAATCCGGCCACGATTATGAGTGATCCGGATTTAGCGCATGCGACTTACATTGAGCCAATTACTTGGCAGGTTGTTGAAAAAATTATTGCGAAAGAACGCCCCGATGCGATCTTGCCTACGATGGGTGGACAAACAGCCCTTAATTGTGCGTTGGATTTGGCCCACAATGGTGTGCTGAAAAAATACCATGTTGAATTGATCGGCGCGAGTGAAGACGCAATTGATAAGGCGGAAAACCGTGATCGTTTCCGTAAAGCTATGACCAAAATTGGTTTGGATATGCCTTATTCTGAAGTTGCGCATAATTTGGATGAGGCTTGGCAAATTCAAGCTAAAGTTGGATTTCCAACGGTTATTCGCCCTTCATTTACCCTCGGTGGTTCGGGTGGTGGTATTGCTTATAATCGTGAAGAATTTGAACAGATTTGTAAGTTTGGTCTTGATTTGTCGCCGACAAAAGAGTTGTTAATTGAAGAGTCTATCTTGGGTTGGAAAGAATTCGAGATGGAAGTTATTCGCGATAAAAAGGACAATTGCATCATTGTTTGTTCGATTGAGAACTTTGATCCGATGGGCGTTCATACTGGCGACTCGATTACAGTGGCTCCTGCACAAACCCTAACCGATAAAGAATATCAAATCATGCGTAACGCCTCGTTGGCGGTGTTACGTGAAATTGGCGTTGAAACCGGTGGTTCCAACGTACAGTTTGCGTTAAATCCTGAAAGCGGGCGAATGATTGTGATTGAGATGAATCCGCGTGTATCACGTTCATCGGCTTTAGCGTCTAAAGCAACGGGCTTTCCAATTGCCAAGGTGGCGGCCAAACTGGCGGTAGGTTATACCCTTGACGAATTGAAAAACGACATTACTAATGGTGCAACACCGGCTTCGTTTGAGCCTTCGATCGATTACGTGGTTACTAAATTGCCGCGTTTTACCTTCGAAAAATTCCCGCAGGCCCAGGCGCGCTTGTCGACGCAAATGAAGTCGGTTGGTGAAGTCATGGCGATGGGGCGTAATTTCAAAGAGTCTTTGCAAAAAGCCTTGCGTGGTTTAGAAACCGGCATGGATGGCTTAAATGAAATGATTGATCTTGCTACCACGGATGAAAAAGATGTTCGCGATATTTTGCGTCGTGAATTGCGTGATCCGGGTCCTGACCGCAT